>NZ_CP127221.1:724166-1448333 GCF_030284385.1 Altererythrobacter rubellus | reverse complement strand
ATCGCATCTTTCGAATAGAAACCTGCGAAACCAAAGACGCCCAATACACCCACGCCGGTGATCGCGAGCGTGCCGGCCATCATTGCATAGAATGTGAGCGGGATCTTCTTACGAAGGCCACCGTAATAGCGCATGTCCTGCTCGTGATGCATCGCGTGGATCACGGAGCCTGCACCGAGGAACAGCAGTGCCTTGAAGAACGCGTGCGTGAACAGGTGGAACATAGCCGCGCCATAGGCGCCCACACCCGCTGCAAAGAACATGTAGCCCAACTGAGAGCAGGTCGAGTACGCGATCACCCGCTTGATGTCCCACTGCGTGGTGCCGATAGTGGCCGCGAAGAAACATGTCGCGGCGCCGACGAAGATCACCATGCTGAGCGCCACTGGGGCCGCTTCGAACATCGGCGAAAGGCGGCACACCATGAATACGCCCGCGGTTACCATGGTCGCGGCGTGGATCAACGCAGAAACCGGCGTCGGACCTTCCATTGCGTCCGGCAACCATGTGTGCAGACCCAGCTGCGCGGATTTACCCATCGCACCGATGAACAATAGCACGCACAGAATATCCATCGTGTGCATCCGGTAGCCCAAGAACCCGATGGTCGAACCGGTCATTCCGGGGGCTGCCGCGAGGATTTCCGGGATCGACGTGGTCTGAAACACCAACCACGTTCCGAAAATGCCGAGCATAAAGCCAAGGTCGCCCACGCGGTTGACGACAAAGGCCTTGATCGCGGCGGCATTGGCGCTGGGTTTCTTGAACCAGAAACCGATCAGCAGATAGGATGCGAGGCCAACCCCTTCCCAACCGAAGAACATCTGAACGAGGTTGTCCGCCGTTACCAGCATCAACATCGCGAAGGTGAACAGCGAAAGGTACGCGAAGAAGCGCGGCTGATCCGGGTCTTCCTCCATATAGCCCCAACTATACAGGTGAACGAGTGCAGATACCGTGGTGATCACCACCAGCATGACCGCAGTCAACGCATCAACACGCAGAGCCCAGTCAAACGATAGCGTGCCGCTCTCCACCCATTTCAGGACTGGAACGACGCTCGCCTCCATGCTGCCAGTAAGAAAGCCGACGAAGATCGGCCAGCTTAGGATACAGCTGATGAAAAGCGCGCCTGTGGTCAGCGACTTGGCAATTGTATTGCCAAGCATGCGATTACCCAGCCCCGCGACGATAGCCGCGAGCAAGGGCAGGAATACGATGAGAAGGATCGGATGCACTTGGTCTTATCCCTTCATCTGCGTCGCATCGTCGACCGCGATAGTGCCGCGGTTACGGAAATAGATGACCAAAATCGCCAGTCCGATAGCCGCTTCTGCAGCAGCGACGGTCAGCACGAACATCGCGAAGATCTGACCCACCAGATCATTCATGAAAGCGCTGAAACCAACCAAGTTGATATTCACTGCAAGCAGGATCAGCTCGACCGACATCAGGATGACGATCACATTCTTGCGATTGATAAAAATGCCCATCACGCCCAGCACAAACAGGATCGCGCTGACGGTGATATAATGCTCGATGCCGATCACAGCTCGACCCCCTTGCCCGTTTCAGGGTTCTTCATGACTGTCGCATCTTCGGGACGACGGCGGATTTGCTTGCCGATATCTTGCCGCGCGCGGGCGTTGTCCGGACGCTTACGATGGGTCAGCACAATAGCGCCGATCATTGCCACGAGCAGGATGATGCCCGCCACTTCGAACAGGAAAATATAACGGCCATAGAGCAGCGCGCCGATCGCCTCGATATTGCTCATGCCCAGCGGCTGTGCAGCAGTGCCATTGGGCGTTCCCAGCTCCAGCCCGCCTGCATTGTAAGCCACGATCCCGATGAACAGCTCTGCAAAAAGGATCAGCGCGACGAGCAGGCCAAGCGGGAAGTTGTTGACGAAACCCGCCCTCATAGCGGCGAAATCGATGTTGAGCATCATCACCACGAACAGGAAAAGCACCGCCACTGCGCCAACGTAAACAATCACCAGCAGCATCGCGATGAATTCAGCACCCACCAGAACCATCAAGCCCGCACCATTGAAGAATGCGAGGATGAGCCAGAGCACGGAGTGCACCGGATTGCGTGCGGTGATCACCAGCAGCGCGCTGCCGATCATCAAACCTGCGAACAGGTAAAAGGCTAAGGTTTGTATCATGACCCCTGTTTCTCTTCGCGGCGGCGGTTAGCGATACGGCGCATCGGCTTCAAGGTTCGCGGCAATTGCACGTTCCCACTTGTCCCCGTTGGCCAGCAGCTTCGCCTTGTCGTAGAGCAGCTCCTCACGTGTTTCGGTGGCGTATTCGAAGTTCGGACCTTCAACGATCGCATCCACCGGGCAGGCTTCCTGACAGAAGCCGCAGTAGATGCATTTCGTCATGTCGATGTCATAGCGCGTGGTGCGGCGGCTGCCATCGTCACGCGGCTCGCTCTCGATGGTGATCGCTTGCGCCGGGCATACCGCTTCGCACAGCTTGCACGCGATGCAGCGTTCCTCGCCATTGGGATAACGGCGTAGCGCATGCTCCCCGCGGAAACGCGGAGAAAGCGCGTTCTTCTCGAACGGATAGTTGATCGTGAACTTAGGCTTGAAGAAATACTTCAGCGTCAGCGCATGCGCCTTCAGGAATTCCCAAAGGGTAAAACTTTTGATGAGATGTGTGACGGTGCTCATTTTGCAAAATGCCCCGTAGCCATGAGGTAGCCGGAAATGACCGCAACAAAGATCAGGCTCATCGGCAGGAAGACTTTCCAGCCCAGACGCATCAATTGGTCATAGCGGAAGCGCGGAACGGTAGCCCAAATCCAGCTGAACAGGAAGAAGAAGAGCAGGGTCTTGCCCAGCAGCCAGATGATGCCTGGCACCGCATAGAGCGGCGCCCACTCAACCGGCGGCAGCCAGCCACCCATGAACAGGATCGCGCAGAGCATGCACATCAACAGGATGTTGGCATATTCGCCAAGCCAGAACAGCGCGAAGCTCATAGAGCTGTATTCGGTCTGGAAACCGGCGACGAGCTCTGACTCGGCCTCGGTCAGGTCAAACGGTGCGCGTGCGGTTTCCGCCAGACAGCTGATGAAGAACACCACGAACATCGGGAACAGCAGCGGGTTAAAGAAGAACCCGTTGACGAAGCCGAGGCCGTGTCCGCGCTGTGCCTCGATAATACCGTTCAAGTTGAATGTGCCCGCCCACAGAACCACGCAGACCAGGATGAAGCCGATCGAAACTTCGTAGCTGATCATCTGTGCAGCGGCGCGCATTGCGGAGAAGAACGGATATTTCGAGTTCGATGCCCAGCCCGCCATCACCACGCCGTAAACACCCAGCGAACTGATCGCGAGAATGTAGAGTAGGCCGACATTGATGTCTGCCAGCACCATATGTGCGTCGAACGGAATCACCGCCCATGCGGCGAGCGCGACGGTAAAGGTCACGATCGGCGCGAGCAGGAAAATGCCCTTGTTCGCGGCGCTGGGGATGATGGTTTCCTGCAGGAATACCTTCAGGCCATCTGCAAAACTCTGCAGCAGGCCGAACGGGCCGACCACATTGGGCCCGCGCCGCATCATGACTGCGCCCAGCACCTTACGGTCCATATAGATGATCATCGCCACCGCGAGCATCACCGGGAATGCGATCAGCAGAATACCGCTGACCGTGGCAACGAACCACGCCCATTCGTAGCTCATGCCGAGGGATTGGAAGAATTCGGTCACTCTGCCGCTTCCTTCAGTTCATCACCGTGAAGCAGTTCTGCCGAGCATCGCTGCATCACCGCGCTCGCGCGGGCGATCGGGTTGGTCAGGTAGAAATCCTTGATCGGATAGGCCTCGATCACGCCTTCGACCTTCGCGCCGGATGGCGCAGCAGGTAGCGTGCCGTAATCGGCCAAGCCTTCTTCGCCCAGCGCAGGCACTTCGGCGATCATTACGCTTTGCAATTCGCCAACGCTGTCAAAGCCGACATTAACGCCTAGCGCATCGGCCAATGCGCGCAGAATTGTCCAGTCTTCGCGCGCATCACCCGGCGCGAACACGGCTTTCTCTGCGAACTGCACCCGGCCCTCTGTGTTAACGTAGGTGCCATCTTTCTCTGCGTAGCTCGCCGCGGGCAGGATGATGTCGGCCGCATGCGCGCCCTTGTCACCGTGGTGCCCGATATAGACCTTCAGGCTGTCCGCATAAGGCTCGAAATTCATCTCGTCCGCGCCGAGCGACAGGATCACCTTGGGCGAAGCCGCTGCAATGTCCTTCATGCCGCCCTTTTGCGCAAAGCCGAGCATCAGCCCGCCCATGCGTGCAGCAGAGAAGTGCAGCACGTTGAAACCGTTCCAGCCCTCGCGAACGACCTTCAACTGCTCAGCAGCCGCGAGGCCCGCATGGAGCGCACCCCTCGCCAGCGCCGCGCCGCCCATGATGATTGCGGGACGTTCTGCCTCGTGGAAATGCTCGACCAGATCGCTCGGCAGGTTCGACAGCACAGAGAGGTCCGCGCCCAGGAAGGTGGCGTGGAACGTCGTCTCCCACTCTGGGCCGATCACATAGACCTTCGCGCCGTTCTTCACCGCCTTGCGCAAGCGAACATTCACCGATGGCGCTTCCCAGCGCACGTGGCTGCCCACGATCAGGATTGCGTCGGCCGTTTCGATACCGGCCAGCGTTGAATTGAAATTCACTGCCGCAAGGTTCGACACGTCATAGTCCATGCCAGTCTGGCGACCTTCGACCAGGGTCGAACCGCAAGCTTTCAGCAGCGATTTCGCCGCAAACATCGTCTCACAATCGACCATGTCGCCTGCGACAGCCGCGATGGACGACTTCGCGCCTTTGAGCTGCTTGGCGATCGCTTTGAAGGCCTCTTCCCACGTCGCAGGCTTCAAACCGCCACGTTTGCGCATGAAGACCTTGTCCAAGCGCCGCTTGGTCAGGCCATCGACCTGATAGCGTGCCTTGTCCGAAATCCATTCTTCATTGACGTCGTCATTGATACGCGGAAGTGCGCGCATCACTTCGCGGCCACGGCTGTCGAGCCGGATATTCGCGCCAACGGCGTCAGAAACGTCGATGCTGAGCGTCTTCTTCAGCTCCCACGGGCGCGCTTCAAACGCATAGGGACGCGATGTGAGCGCACCCACCGGGCACAGGTCGATCACATTGGCGCTCATTTCATGCGCCGCCGCCTGCTCCAGATAGGTGGTGATCTGCATATCCTCGCCGCGATAGAGGGCGCCGATCTCGTCCACGCCCGCGATTTCCTCGCTGAAACGCACACAGCGGGTGCAGTGAATGCAGCGGGTCATGATCGTCTTGATCAATGGCCCCATATACTTCTCGGTGACGGCGCGCTTGTTTTCTTCGTAGCGCGAACCACCCCTGCCATAGGCCACCGCCTGATCTTGCAAATCGCATTCGCCGCCCTGATCGCAAATCGGGCAATCGAGCGGGTGATTGATAAGCAGGAACTCCATCACGCCTTCGCGCGCGGTCTTGACCATCGGCGTATCCGTGCGGATTTCCTGACCTTCGGCGGTCGGCAGCGCGCAAGAGGCCTGCGGCTTGGGCGGCCCGGGCTTCACTTCCACCAAGCACATCCGGCAGTTACCGGCGATACTTAAACGTTCGTGGTAACAGAAGCGCGGTATTTCCTTGCCCGCCATCTCGCACGCCTGCAGCACAGTCGTGCCCGCGGGAACCTCGATTTCCTGTCCGTCTACGGTGACCTTAGGCATTACTCAGCGGCCTCCTGGAACTTCGCATTATGCTCGTGGATCCGGCGCTCCAGCTCTGGGCGGAAATGGCGGATCAGACCCTGGATCGGCCATGCCGCTGCATCGCCCAGCGCGCAGATGGTGTGGCCTTCAACCTGTTTGGTGACCTGCTGCAGCATATCGATTTCCTCGATCGCTGCATCGCCGGTGCGCAGGCGCTCCATCATCCGCCACATCCAGCCTGTGCCCTCGCGACACGGGGTGCACTGGCCGCAGCTTTCGTGCTTGTAGAAATAGCTCAAGCGGCTGATTGCACCGACGATATCGGTCGATTTGTCCATGACGATAACGGCGGCCGTACCCAAGCCGGAGCCAAGTTCACGCAAACCGTCAAAGTCCATCGGTGCGTCCATAATTTCCTTCGCAGGAACCAATGGGACCGAGGAACCACCCGGAATCACCGCCAGCAAATTGTCCCAACCGCCAGTGATGCCGCCGCAATGCTTCTCAATCAGCTCCTTGAACGGAATGCTCATCGCTTCTTCGACCACGCAGGGCCTTTCGACATGCCCGCTGATCTGGAACAGCTTGGTGCCTTTGTTGTTCTCGCGCCCGAAGCTGTTGAACCAGCTTGCGCCGCGACGCAGGATCGTGGGCACTACCGCAATGCTTTCGACATTGTTGACCGTGGTCGGGCAGCCATAGAGGCCTGCGCCTGCCGGGAATGGCGGCTTCAGGCGCGGTTGACCCTTCTTGCCCTCAAGGCTTTCGATCATCGCGGTTTCTTCACCGCAGATATAGGCGCCCGCACCGCGATGCATGAATACATCGAAGTCATAGCCAGAGCCGCTGGCGTTTTTGCCGATAAGGCCCGCGTCATAGGCTTCGTCAACCGCCGCCTGCAGCGTTTCGGCTTCGCGGATATACTCGCCGCGAATGTAAATGTACGCCGCACGCGCGCGCATAGCGAAACCGGCAACCAGCGCGCCTTCGATCAGCTTGTGCGGATCGTGGCGGATGATCTCGCGGTCTTTGCACGAACCCGGCTCGGATTCGTCAGCATTGATGACGAGGAAGCTCGGACGACCGTCCTTGCTTTCCTTCGGCATGAAGGACCATTTGAGGCCGGTAGGGAAACCCGCCCCGCCCCGACCGCGCAGGCCGGAGTCCTTGATTTCCTCGATGATTGCTTCTTGCCCGCGCTCGAGCAGTTTCTTCGTATTGTCCCAATCGCCGCGCTTTTGCGCAGCAGGCAGGTTCCACGGCTGGAACCCGTAGACATTGGTAAAGATGCGATCCTTATCAGCCAGCATCGTCAGTCTTCTTCTGTTTAGTGATCAGTGCGGCCCCAATCGCGAGAAACGCCGCGCCCAAAGCGACCTGAGATGTCCCCATGAATACAGCGCCAAGGATAACCATAGCCGGTCCGCCTGCCTTCTCCATGCGCTTAGACTTACCGATCATCATGGGCACCCTTCTTGGCCGCGCGCAGCTGGCGCAGCGTCAGCACTTGAAACAACAGTCCGCCGCCCATCAGGATGATACCTACTTCGCGGCTGCCAGTCGCGGCGAGATACGCGCCCGCACCAAAGCCGACGAGACCAGCGATCATCAATGCCAGAACAGCCCCGTTCATGCCCGAGATGCCCTTATGTACCCGATCACAAAGAACGCGACGATAGCGACAACAACGCCAGTAACCTTGGCCCAAAGCGATTCAATACCCGCTTCCTGCAGGCCAAAACTGGCCAACATGCCGACAATCACTGCCAACACGGGTGTAATGTACTTACTGATCACCAATCCCCCCTGTAATCGTGGTTCTCGGTGACCATCTCTTTCAGATTACTTAGGGCGTTCGCAGGCTCTGACGTGTGGCGGCCGGGTTCTTGCGTGCCAGTTTTGGGCTGCTCACCCTTGGCCAGCGCATCGAGCACCGCATCGAGACGCTCTGGCGTCAAATCTTCGTAATTGTCATCATTGATCTGGACCATTGGCGCGGTCGCGCAATTGCCCATGCATTCAACCTCGGTTAGCGTCCAAAGGCCATCTTTGGACACTTGGCCCTTCTTCATGCCGCGTTTCTTGCAGGTCTCGAACAGGCCATCCGAGCCACGCAGCATGCACGGCGTCGTGCCGCAAACCTGCACGTGATATTTGCCGACCGGCTTCATATTGTACATGAAGTAAAAGGTCGCGACTTCGAGCACGCGGATCACCGGCATGTCGAGATAGTCGGCGACATATTCGATCACCGGCAGCGGCAGCCAGCCCTGCGTATCGGTTTCTTCGCCAACCTGACGCTGAGCCAGATCGAGCAGCGGCATCACCGCCGATTTCTGGCGACCTTCCGGATACTTCGCGATGTGCCAATCAGCTTTCTTGCGGTTTGCGTCGGTGAAAGAGAAATTGCCCCAGCGCTCACGCAGTTCGGGGTTGTCGGGTGCGGGAGTACGGTCAGCCATTAGCGGTCACACTCCCCGAATACGACATCGATTGCGCCGAGAATGGCGGTCGCGTCAGGCAGCATGTGGCCCTTGCTCATGAAGTCCATTGCCTGCAGGTGCGAGAATGCCGTCGGGCGGATCTTGCAGCGGTATGGCCGATTAGTGCCATCGCTGACGAGATAAACGCCGAACTCGCCCTTCGGGCTTTCGGTCGCGACATAAACTTCGCCTTCGGGCACATGGAAGCCCTCTGTATAGAGCTTGAAGTGGTGGATAAGCGCTTCCATCGATTGCTTCATCTCGCCGCGCTTCGGCGGTGAAACCTTGCCGTCATCGCTCGCAATCGGCCCCTCGGGCATATCTGCGAGACATTGCTTGATGATCTTGGCGCTTTCGTAAATCTCCTTCACGCGCACCATGAAGCGGTCATAGCAATCCGAATTGGTGCCGACGGGAATGTCGAATTCCATCCGGTCATAGACATCATACGGCTGCGACTTGCGTAGATCCCACGGCACACCCGCCGCGCGGATCATCGGGCCGCTAAAGCCCCAGGCAATAGCGTCTTCGCGGCTGACCACGGCGATATCGACATTGCGCTGTTTGAAAATGCGGTTGTCCATCACCAGGCTCATTGCGTCTTCAAATAACGGGAAGAAACGCCCGTCGAGCCATTCGCCAATATCAACCAGCAGCTTTTCCGGCACATCCTGATGCACGCCACCCGGGCGGAACCATGCCATGTGCATCCGTGCGCCAGACGCGCGCTCGAAGAAGTTCAGGCAATCTTCGCGCAGATCCATGATCCACAGGTTCGGCGTGAACGCACCCACATCCAGTATGTGCGCGCCCATATTGAGCATGTGGTTGCAGATGCGGGTAAGCTCGGCAAACAGCACGCGCAGATATTGCGCCCGCTCCGGCACCTCCAGATTGATCAGCTTCTCGATTGCCAGAACGTAGCTGTATTCCTGTGCCAGTGGAGAGCAGTAATCGAGCCGGTCAAAATACGGCAGGGCCTGCAGATAGGTCTTGTGCTCGATCAGCTTCTCGGTGCCGCGGTGGAGCAGGCCGACATGCGGGTCGATCCGCTCGATCACTTCGCCGTCCAGCTCCATAACCATGCGCAGCACGCCGTGTGCCGCAGGGTGCTGAGGCCCGAAATTGATCGTGTAATTGGTGATGACTTCATCACCGGTGGTGGGCGACTGTTCGAGTTGGACGCTCATGATTTGCTCTCCTCTGCCTTTTCGTCGCCGGGCAGGACGTAATCCGATCCTTCCCATGGCGAGAGGAAATCAAACTGGCGCAGGTCTTGCGCAAGCTCGACCGGTTCGTAAACCACGCGCTTTTCCTCTTCGGAATAGCGCAGCTCGGTGTAGCCCGTCAGCGGGAAGTCTTTGCGGAACGGATGCCCTTCGAAACCGTAATCGGTCAGGATGCGGCGCAGGTCTGGATTGCCCGCAAAGGTCACGCCATAAAGGTCGAACACTTCGCGTTCCAGCCAGCCAGCATTGGGCCATAGCGTGGTGATCGTTGGCACTGGCGTTGCATCGTCAGTCGACAGCTTCACCATCACGCGGTGGTTTTTCGTCAGCGATTGCAGCATGTAGACCACTTCGAAACGTTCAGCACGCTCAGGGTAATCGACGCCCGCGATTTCCATCATCTGCTGATATTCGTGGTCGTCGCGCAGCAGCCGGAGCGCGATTTCAATCGCATCACGTTTTACCGTGATCACGATCTCGCCATGCTCTTCCTTTGAAGCAAGCACCATATCGCCCAGCGCCACGACCAGAGCATCGCGTACGCCTTCATTGCTGGCGAATTTGGGAGCGGAATGTACCACGATCATCGCTCAATCGTCCCTGCGCGGCGGATTTTCCGCTGCAACTGCATCACGCCATAGAGCAGCGCCTCTGCGGTTGGCGGGCAGCCCGGCACATAGATATCGACCGGCACAATCCGGTCACACCCGCGAACGACGCTGTAGGAATAGTGGTAATAGCCCCCGCCATTGGCGCAGCTACCCATGCTGATCACATATTTCGGATCAGACATCTGATCGTAAACTTTACGCAGTGCAGGCGCCATCTTGTTGCACAGCGTGCCCGCGACTATCATCAGGTCTGACTGGCGCGGGGATGCGCGCGGCGCAGCGCCGAAACGCTCCATGTCATAGCGCGGCATATTCGCGTGGATCATCTCCACCGCGCAACACGCCAGGCCGAATGTCATCCACCACAGCGAACCAGTGCGTGCCCATTGGAACACGTCCTCGGTCGAGGCTACCAGGAAGCCCTTGTCATTTACCTCGGTTTGCAGCGCCTCGAAGTAATCCTTGTCAGGCGTGCGTACCTCGCCGCCCTTGGCCGTTGGCATCATGGCAGCCGCTTCAGCCGCGCTGATCGGCGCGGTTGGCGGCGTGATAATCGTGCTGTTGCTAGAAGTGCTCATTCCCAGTCCAGAGCTCCCTTCTTCCACTCATAGGCGAGGCCTATCGCCAGAATGCCAAGAAATACCATCATGCCGATCCAACCGGTCCAACCGGTTTCACCCAGGCTTACCGCCCATGGGAACAGGAAGGCCGCTTCCAAATCGAAGATGATGAAGCTGATTGCGACGAGATAAAAGCGAACGTCAAACTGGCTGCGCGCGTCATCAAACGCAGGAAATCCGCATTCATATTCGCTCAGCTTCTCCGCATCGGGATTGTGTGCCCCGGTCAGACGCGAAACGCCCATGGGCAGGAACACAAACGCCACGGACAATCCGAGCGCGATGAAGATGAAGATCAGTATCGGCAGATACTGTGAAAGATCGACCACAATGAATCCCGTCGCTGCAAAGTCGCGCTCGCCTCTAAGCCCCACGCAGCGAAGGTGCAAGGGCGGGAATCGTGTAATTCATAGCACTTGCGTTGCGTATCGGTAAAACTGTGGGGATTACTGCGCCGGGGATGCGAGCGGCAGGCGACGGATTTGAGTAGGCAGTGCCTCCATGCCTTCTTTCAACTCGCCTTCGATATAGCGGTCCCACTGACCATTGCCGACGTAGATCAAGGCATCGCTGTCGATGCTGCCGGACAATAGCTCGGTCCACTCCGAATGCGCCTGTTCAAGCACACGATGGCTGATTACGCGCGTGCCGTCCTCGGATAGTTCGAAGGCGGAGATGCGCATCGGCGATGTACCGTTTTGCACCGCGATCAATTTGCTTCCGTAGCGCCACAACCCATCGACCCCATCAAGGATAACCGGGATATCGCTCGCGAGCCGCGAAACGTCGCGCGTTTCCAGATCGATAATCGCAATGCCATAGCGATAATCGCTGACGAAGAGCTTTGTGTTGTCTTCGCTGGTCGCGAGACCTTGCGGGGAACGAAATGTCCCGGAGGAGACTAGTGTCTGGAGTTCCTCGTCATCTGCGGTCGCCGTGTAAACACCACCACCTTGCGGGTCACCGGCGAACAGCTTGCCATCGGCCGCCATATGTTCCGATACCGTGGCGCCGTCTGGAGCCTCAATGTAGATCGTACTGTCGAGATTACCCGTAAGTCCCATCAGGCCGGTGAATAGGGCTCGCACGTCTTTCGAACCATCGATGTTTTCCAACGCAACCCATCCAACCCTGTGATCTGCGTCTGTTGCAAGACCTGACAGGTCATTTGCCTTCGGTAATGTCAGAGCAATCCAATTTCCGACCGGTCCAGGGCCATAAAGAGATTTCTCGCTTACCGAAGTCACCACTACACCCTCGCCATTTGCAAGGGGCGTAACATCTTCTACCAAACCCGCCTCGGCCGGAGCGGTCGCCACAACCTCGCTCGCTTCAATTACTTCGGCTTCGCCGCGCAAGCGCTCCGCAATGCGTCCCGGATCAACGCCTTCAAGCAGCCTCGGGATTTGCTCCTGCGCGACATCGCTGAACACATAGCCGCGCTCATAGAGCCACTCGAGTACCCGCATGACTTTCTCGACCTCACCCGCCGCGAGCAACGGCTGAAGCATGCGCAGCCGCACCGTCCCGCTATCGGGAAAATCGCGTGCGAGCTGCTCCAAGCCCTCCATATCCCGGATCTGGCCGGTGGCCTCGTCAACCGGGCGCCATTCGTGTCCCTCCCCTGCCAAAGCAGGTGCCGCTAGACCGAGCGTGATTGCTGCAACAAACGTGCGCAGCATCACTTCATCATTTGGGCAATGGCCTTGTCTGTTGCCTTACCATAAGGCGGCTTGAACCCGCCTAGCTTGGCAATATCGATCTTGGGTTGGTGATAGACTGCACGGGCGTGGCTGAATTCACGGAAGCCCTCGATCGCATGGTAACTGCCCATGCCCGATGGTCCTACCCCGCCGAACGGAAGGTCCTCCATGGAAACGTGGAAGATCACGTCATTGGTCGTCACACCGCCGGAGATCGTTTTAGTGAGCACGCGTTCCTGCTCCGCCTTGTCCTGGCCGAAGTAATATAGACCCAGCGGGCGATCATGCTCGTTCACATAATCAACCGCCTCGTCGATCTGGCTGTAGGTCTTGACTGGCAGCAGCGGACCGAAAATCTCTTCCTGCATCACTGCCATTTCATCTGTGACATTGCGTAGAATGTTGAGCGGCATTTTGCGCTGATTCGCGTTGGAGAAATCTTCCCCACCCGGATTGACTTCGATCACATCTGCACCCTTGTCGCGCGCATCCTCAACCAGTCCTTGCAAACGTTCGAAATGACGGTCGCTTACGATCGAAGCGTAGTCATCATTCTCAAGCAGCGTCGGATACATGTTGTGCACACCCTGGGTGACGCCTGCGATAGCCTCTTCTTCCTTGTCATGAGGGACATACATGTAATCAGGTGAGAGGCAGATCTGGCCAGCATTCATCATCTTGCCCAGCGCAATACGTTCACCAGCTTTGGCAAAATCTGCGCTGCGCCCCATGAACACGGGCGATTTGCCGCCTAGCTCAAGCGTTACCGGCACCAGATTGGCAGAAGCTGCCTCCATCACGCGGCGGCCGGTTGGCGTCGAGCCTGTGAAAACAAGGTGATCAAATGGGAGCGACGAGAACGCGGCGGCCACTTCCGGACCACCGGTGATCACTGCCAGCTCATCCTCGGTGAAATACTCCTTCACCAATTCTTTCATCAGCAGTGAGGTACGCTCGGTAAATTCGCTCGGCTTGATCATAGCGCGGTTGCCCGCGGCAAATACCTGCATCAGCGGAGCGAAGGCCAGATTGACCGGGAAATTCCACGGGCTCAGGATGCCAATTACACCCTTTGGCTCATAACGCACTTCGGCTTTCGCGCCGAGGAGACCCAATGGGAATTGCACCGGACGTTTCTCGACGCGCGCCCATTTGTCCATATTCTTCAGCGCATGCTTGCCTGCGCCAACTGTCGCTGCAATGTCTGTGATCATCGACTGTTGGATGCTTCGGCTACCGAAATCTGCGCTCATGGTTTTGGCCAGATCTTCGCCATTCTCCTTGATCAGCGCCATAGCCCGCTTGATGCGGTCCTTGCGCATGCTCATCGGCTCTGGACGCGACTGAGTGAATGCAGATCGCTGCAGCTTGAGGATACGTTCCTGCTCTTGGCGAAGATCGTCAGCCATTATTCTCTCCCGGCTATTCTCTCAGCCCAACCGGGCCGATGCGTTTTCAATTGCTATCTTTATTCGCTTAGGCCGCCCGCCAACGCAAGCTAATACGTATTTCCGATAGCGTACGGTTTGCGTTTGCCGCATTGCAACATTAGATCGCAAAGTGATTCTTCTCCTCTCTCCAACGAGGAACATGACATGTCCCAGTTTTCCGCCACCGACCCCGTCGTCATCCTAAGCTACGCCCGCACACCGATGGGCGGCATGCAAGGCGCATTAGCCGATGTGTCTGCAACCGACCTCGGCGCAACTGCAGTCAAAGCGGCTGTCGAGCGCTCTGGTGTTGCTCCTGACAAATTTGACCGGTCCTATATAGGCTGCGTTCTGCCGGCTGGTCTGGGTCAGGCCCCTGCCCGTCAAGCAACCCTGAAAGCAGGTCTGCCAAGGTCGGTGCAGGCTACCACGGTCAATAAAGTATGCGGCAGCGGGATGCAGACCGTGATCATGGGTGCAGAAGCGCTGGCCAGTGGTACAATCGATTATGTCATCGCTGGCGGCATGGAGAGCATGACCAACGCTCCGTATTTGCTGCAAAAGCACCGCTCGGGCGCACGCATCGGTCATGACACCGCGTATGACCACATGTTCCTGGATGGCTTGGAAGATGCCTATGACGCGGGCCGCGCAATGGGCACCTTCGCTCAGGATACTGCAGACGAGTACCAGCTGACCCGCGAAGACATGGACGGCTATTCAATTGAATCGCTCCGCCGCGCGAACGAAGCGATTGCATCAGGCGCATTCGCTGATGAAGTTGTCCCGGTCACTTTCGCCACCCGCAAAGGCGAA
Organism: Altererythrobacter rubellus; assembly: GCF_030284385.1. Lineage (NCBI taxonomy): Bacteria > Pseudomonadati > Pseudomonadota > Alphaproteobacteria > Sphingomonadales > Erythrobacteraceae > Altererythrobacter > Altererythrobacter rubellus. Next base: position 1,433,715 of record NZ_CP127221.1, on the reverse strand, counting down.
GTAACCGTCGACACGGACGAACAGCCTGGCCGCGGTATGCCGGAGAAAATCCCGACGCTGCGCCCCGCGTTTGCCAAGGACGGCACGATCACGGCGGCTACCTCCAGCTCGATCTCAGACGGCGCTGCTGCAGTTGTTCTCACTCGTGAAAGCGTGGCCAAGGAAAACGGGCAGGAGCCAGTGGCAAAGATCGTGGCGCTCGCTGCTCACGCGCAAGAGCCGAAGGACTTCACCGTCGCTCCGGTTGGCGCGATCACCAAAGTGCTTGAGCGCGCTGGCTGGACAACCGACGATGTTGACCTGTGGGAAGTCAACGAAGCCTTCGCATGCGTCGCCATGTTCGCGATGCGCGACATCGGCATCCCGCATGAGAAGATCAATGTGAACGGCGGCGCAACTGCGCTTGGCCACCCGATCGGTGCATCGGGCACACGTATTATCGTAACGCTGCTTAATGCGCTTAAGAAGCAGGGCAAAAAACGTGGTGTTGCCTCGCTCTGCATTGGCGGCGGTGAAGCAACAGCTATCGCCATTGAGCTCGCATAACCCCGGCTCTTTTGCCCACGACAGGAACTATGGTATCCCCTCGATCACAACATGTGATCGGGGGGATTTCATTATGAAAATTGCAATTTCTATCGTCGCCATGACCGCACTCACCGCCTGCGAACAAGCGGCGGCGCCTGCCCCTGAACCAGACGCGTAACAACAAGCTGAAGCTGCATCGGTGCAGCCCGGGCTTTACTCCGTTGGTGACGACACGACAGTCTACGGCACCACTCGTCTTAACGAAGATGGGACCTATTTTGATTACGGCGAGAATGAGGAAGTTGTTGGTGGTGGTACTTGGCGCACTGCCGAGGATGAACTTTGCTTTGACCCAGAAGGGGAAGGCGATGAAGAGCAGGAACGCTGCTGGACCAATGAACCGGCCGGCGAAGATGGCAGCTTCCGCACCACACGCGATGATGGCTCGCAAAGCTATGTCGTAACCTCAATTGCGGAAGAGACCGATAGCAGCAGCGAGACAATTGCGGCTGAATAGCGCGGTTTAGGGCGCTCCGGTTCCCCAGAGCCGGCTTTCCGGAGCCCAGCCAGCGCGTCCTTCAACATCAAACTCGCACCAGCCTGATTCGCAGGCACCAAGTTTGCCGACCACACCCGGTTCGACATTCCATTTGAGATTGGCTTGGTCGGAAGCCGCGTCGTGCATCGCGACAAGGCCTTCGCCAATCACCAGCGCTGTTCGCTCTCGGCTCAACAAGCTTGAGGCCATCCAGCCCCGCGTACCGTCTGGGTCTTCAACCAGGCGCCAACTTTCCTGCACACGGACAACCTTAATCGGCAGACCGCGTCGCTTGTAGACCCACTGGATCGGAAAATCGCGGCTTGGCCCTACCCGCATCCGCACTTCGGATGATGCGATTGAGGCCCAATACGGCACTTCGTTATCCTGCGCGACAGTCGGACTGAATGCACCCAGCCCAATTGTGAACACAAGAATGGACAGAAGCCAGCGCATGCCGATTCCATACAGCCTCATTGCTCTTCGCTTCAAGATGAAACGGATCACCACTTGACCCTTTGCCACTGCTACGATTAGCGCCGCATACATGTCTAGCGATCCCAGTAAACCGATCAAACCAATCGATCACACTCCGCGTGTGATCGTAACGCGCCATTTGATGCCCTCGGTTGAGACACGGATGGGTGAATTGTTTGAAGCCGAGTTCAACAGTAGCGACACACCCTTGACCCGCGAACAACTGATTTCGGCAATGCAAAGAGCGGATGTTCTGGTGCCAGCAGTCACAGACCGGATTGATGCCGATATGATCGCGCAGGCTGGCGATCAATTGAAGCTGATCGCTAGTTTCGGTTCGGGCACGGATCATATTGACCTTGAGGCCGCTCGGGCGGCCAAGATCATTGTAACCAATACCCCCGGCGTTTTCACGGATGATACCGCCGATATAGCTATGGCCGGGATCATCGGTGTCCCAAGGCGAATCCGCGAAGGCGTTGGCCTGGTGCGCAGCGGCAAATGGACCGGATGGGCGCCATCCGGCATGCTTGGCCGCAAGCTGGGCGGCAAAGTGCTTGGGATAATCGGCATGGGCCGGATTGGACAGGCAGTTGCGCACCGTGCGCGCGCCTTTGGCATGGAAATCGCCTATTACAATCGCAAACCCATGCCCGAAGCTGTCGAGCGCATGCTGGCCGCACGTTATGTGCCGGATATAGATACACTGGTCGCCGAAGCGGATATCCTGACCCTGCATTGCCCGATGACAGAGGACACGCGCGGTATGATCGATGCCAGGCGCATCGCGATGATGAAACCGGGCTCCTCGATCATCAACACTGCGCGCGGTGAACTGATCGATCAGGAGGCACTGATATCAGCACTGGAAAGCGGGCATCTGGCTGGGGCAGGACTCGATGTGTACCCCGATGAGCCCAATGTTGATCGGCGCTTGCTCAAGATCCCCAACGTTATGACATTGCCGCATATTGGCAGCGCAACCGCTGAAGGTCGCGAAGCTTCCGGTGAGAAGGTCATTGCTAATATCCGCTTCTGGATGGACGGACACCGCCCCCCGGATCAGGTGCTAATCGGCTTATAAATGTCGCTTGTGCGTTTCGTGCTTGCGTTGGCGTGTTAGTCAATGAGGACACGGCTCATGGACGAATTTACCGCACAGATTGAAGCGCTCGATCACCAATTCATGCGCAGCTGGATGAACCGCGATCGCAATGGCATGAAATCGCTCGCCACTGGCGATTTTGTGTTCCTGCTGGGCGCACAGACTTCCGCGATTCTGGACCGGCCCAGCTGGCTGGAAGCGGCAACCACGCGTTTTCAGCTGTCTGCATATCGTTTCAAGGACCTGTACGTCCGCCGTCATAAGAAGATGGCGGTCTTTGCAGCGCGCATGTCGGTCGAAGCACGCATCGGCACAGAAAAGCTGGAAGGTGACGTGTGGATTACGGACCTTTGGCAGCGAGGCCGCCTGCGCCGCAAATAAAAGCTGGTTGAACCCACCATGTCACGCCCGGATACAAACGAGAACTTGCCGAGCCTCATCCGCGAAATGCAGCTCTGGCGGTAAGCGGCCAAAGCGATCTCTTCAAACGAGATCAATCTCGGCCAGCTCCCGAGTTTCCATCAAATCAATATCGAATGGCCAACCCCGAAAAGCGGGGGCCAATTGCCTAAAGATTTTCGGCTTGCGGCATTCCCAGAACATGGAAACCGCCGTCGACCCGGATGTTTTCGCCCGTTGTGCAGGCTCCCGCGTCTGAACACAGATAAACAGCTGTTCCGCCTACCGCTTCCAGCGTCGCATTGCTTCGTAGCGGTGCATTGGCATCGGTGTGCTTGAATGTCCGCCTTGCGCCGCCAATAGCCGACCCAGCCAATGTTTTCATGGGCCCAGGGCTGATCACATTGACCCGAATGCCCTCTGGGCCAAGATCGTTGGCCAAATAACGCGCTGCCGCTTCCAGCGCTGCCTTGGCAACACCCATAACGTTGTAATTCGGTGTGACACGGTTGGATCCCATGTAACTCAGCGTCAACAGGGTGCCGCCATGCTCGGCCATCATGGGGTGCGCGCGGCGCGCCACTTCGATGAAGCTGTAAGCAGATATGTCGAGCGAGTTCTTGAAATTCGCGCGGGTGGTATCGAGGATGCGTCCGGTCAATTCAGATTTGTCAGAATAGGCGATCGCATGGATCACGAAATCCAGACGGTCCCAGCGCTTTTGCAGCGCCTCGAATGCTGCATCAAGAGACGCGTCGTCGGTAACGTCAACGTCGAGCATGATGTCGGAACCCAGGCTTTCTGCAAGTGGCGCCAACCGCTTGCCAAACGCTTCGCCCTGATAAGTAAAGGCCAGGTCTGCCCCGGCTTCGGCGCAAGCCTTGGCAATGCCCCATGCGATCGACCGATCGTTGGCGACGCCCATCACGAGGCCACGATTTCCGTCAAGCACACCCATGTCCAATACCTCCGCCTTCGGGTTCCAAAACCCTCGCTAGAATTCTAACCGTGGAACTTCGATAGCAGCATCGAACCATTCGTGCCGCCAAATCCGAATGAATTGGTCATCACCGTATCGAGCCCAGCGTTCTCAACCAGTTCAGTAGCAATTTCCTCCGGCTTAAGCGCGGGATCGAGTGTTTCTACATTGATCGACGGGATGATGAAGTCGTTCTCCAGTGCGAGCAGGCAATAGGCCGCTTCTTGTGCACCCGTCGCGCCCTGACTGTGGCCCGTCATCGATTTGGTAGAGCTGACCGGCGGAGTTGAGCCTTCTCCGAAGACCCGCCGCACCGCTTCAATTTCGCCCACATCGCCAACCGGCGTCGAAGTTCCATGTGCGTTGATGTAGCTTACCTTGCGATCTTCACTAAGCGTTCTGAGCGCACCCCGCATCGCGCGTTCGCCGCCCTCGCCCGAAGGTGCGACCATGTCTGCACCGTCCGACGTAGCGCCGAAACCGGTCACTTCAGCGTAGATTTTCGCGCCGCGCGCCTGCGCATGTTCAAGGCTTTCCAACACCAGGATGGCGCCGCCGCCGCCGATCACAAAACCATCGCGATCGGCATCAAAGGCACGCGAAGCACGCTCTGGAGTGTCGTTATATTTGCTCGACATGGCGCCCATCGCATCGAACAGGCACGACAACGTCCAGTCCAGTTCCTCTCCGCCGCCGCCAAACATCACATCCTGCTGGCCCAGCGCGATCTGCTGCGCAGCCATGCCGATGCAGTGCAACGACGTGGAGCACGCGGATGTAATCGAGAAATTCATGCCCTTGATCTGATAGGCCGTCGCCAGATTGGCGCTGACCGTAGAAGACATGGTTTTCGGTACGGCAAACGGGCCGATACGCTTCGTCGCTCCGGTGCTCAGCACCGACTGATGCGCCGCGAACATCGCCGAAGTTGACGGACCGCCCGAACCGGCAATCACGCCGGTCATCGGATTGATCACGTCCTTTTCCTCAAGACCAGCGTCGGCAATTGCCTGACCCATGGCGATATGTGCATAGGCCGCTCCCGGGCCCATGAAGCGAAGCGTGCGCTTGTCCACATGCTCGGTCAGATCAAGGTCAATCGCCCCGGCAACCTGCGAACGGAAGCCGTGCTCGGCCATGTCCTCATTAAATGAAATGCCGGATTTGCCCGCCTTCAATGCGGACAGCACCTCGGCAGCATTATTGCCAATCGAGGATACGATCCCCAGCCCTGTTATGACGACGCGACGCATGTGATCCTTTCTGCCTCTGGCCCGATCAGGCTTCAGAGAGAGCAACTTTCATATCTTTTACTTGATAGATGGTCTCACCATCGGCTTCGACGCGTCCATCAGCGACCCCCATGGTCAAACGGCGGGTTTGAACAGCCTTGGTAAAGTCGACGTAATAGGTGAGCATCTTTCGGTCAGGCCGCACCATGCCGGTCAGCTTCACTTCACCCACACCAAGCGCATAGCCGCGCCCTTTCCAACCGCGCCATCCAAGGTTGAAGCCTGTCAGCTGCCAAAGTCCATCCAGCCCCAAACAGCCTGGCATGATCGGGTTTCCGGGAAAGTGACAATCGAAGAACCAAAGCTCTGGTGTGATATCAAATTCTGCCACCACATGACCTTTGCCATCAAGGCCGCCTTCGCCGGAGATTTGGGTGATCCGGTCCATCATCAGCATTGGTGGGGCCGGCAATTGTGCATTGCCTGGACCAAACAACTCACCGCGTGAGCATTTCAACAGATCTTCTTTGTCAAAACTGGTTGGAAAATCGGTCATCCGCGGCGGTACTCCTCACCTATTGCCCCAAGAGTGATTGCAGCGCCTAGCACCCTGCTTTGCAGAGGAAAAGGGCGCGCTGATGCGTGATTGGTGATTGATCTCGCCGCGCGAAGCTTACTTGAGCGCGCAGCCGGTGATTTTGCCCTCAGCTGGCCGGGTGTCAGCCCGTTCAAATCGCGCAAAGTAGCCACGAATGTCAGGCTTCTCCAGAAACTCAACGAGCTGATAACCGACCGCTTCAAACTCGCAAGACAGAAGCAAAGGCGGAATGCCGTGCTGATCGGTGGGGCGATCGGTGTCGACCACAATCACCTGCCCGCCTTCTGCCAAAGCAGGCCAGAGCCGCCAAAGAAAGGCGTAAGGTTCGCTCACCTCGTGATACATATGGACCAAAAACACGCGGTCAAAACTGTCCGGTGGCAGTTGCGGATCATCCTCGCGCCCCAGCTTGATCGATACATTGTCGATACGCTCCCGCTCGACGCGCTCCCCGAGCCGGTCCAAAGCATCGCGGTCGATATCTTGTGCAAGGACGCGGCCATCCTCGCCAACCTTCTCGGCGAGGCGGACGGTGTAATACCCTTCACCTGCGCCGATATCGGCAACAGTCATTCCCACGCTGACCTCTGCCAGGTCCATCACCTTTTGCGCTTCACCGCGCTCGTCGCGCGCATCTTCGCTCGAGAATTCTGTTGAGCCAAGCCCGGATACTGGCCTGTCTGCCTCGGGAAATCTACGCGCGCTGTCCGGACGATCACCGGCTCCGCTCATTTGGTCGCACCCAGCAAGAGTCAGCGCGCAAACCAGCAAGAGGACGGCTCTGTTCAACACTATTCGACGTCTTCCACTTCAACAGTTTCGCCGGTCACCTGCTGCGCCAAAGCGGCGGAGATGAACTGATCCAGCTCTCCATCAAGCACTTTGTCAGGCGAACTTGAAGTCACGCCCGTGCGCAGGTCCTTCACCATTTGATACGGTTGCAAAACGTAAGATCGGATCTGGTGACCCCAACCAATATCGCTCTTTTCCTGATATTCGCCGCTTGCCGCTGCTTCGCGCTCTGCCATTTCACGCTCGAAAAGACGCGCCTTCAGCATGTTCATTGCGGTCGCACGGTTCTTGTGCTGGCTGCGATCATTCTGGCTAGCCACCACAATCCCGGTCGGTTGGTGCGTAATTCGAACGGCGCTGTCTGTGGTGTTGACGTGCTGGCCGCCTGCGCCCGACGCACGATAGGTGTCGATCTTCAAATCAGACGGATCGATCTCGATATCGATATCATCATCGATCACCGGGTAGACCCAGACAGAGCAGAAGCTTGTATGGCGTTTGGCTGCGCTGTCATAGGGACTGATCCGGACAAGGCGATGCACACCGCTTTCAGTCTTGGCGTAGCCATAGGCGCCTTCGCCCTTCAACAGCAGCGTTGCCGATTTGATGCCGGCCTGATCGCCAGACTGATATTCGACTGTTTCTACCTTGAAACCGCGCCGTTCAGCCCAACGGCCATACATGCGGAAAAGCATCTCCGCCCAATCCTGGCTCTCTGTTCCGCCAGCGCCGGCGTGGATCTCGAGATAAGTATCATTGCCGTCCGCTTCACCCGACAACAGCGCCTGAACCTTGTCCGCATCGGCCCGATCCGCCAGCTTCTCCAGGCTCTTGAGACCATCATTTACGATATCCTCTTCGCCCTCGGCTTCGCCCATCTCGATGAATTCGATCGCGTCCGCCATCTCGGCGGAAATCTCGTTGACTGTATTGACCGCGGTCTCAAGCGTCTTTTGCTCGCGGCTGAGCGCCTGCGCTTCCTTGGGATTGTCCCACAGCGTGGGGTCCTGCACGCGCGCGTTCAGCTCATCGAGCCGACGCAACGCAACGTCCCAGTCGAGCGATTGACGCACAAGAGCCAGCGCCGCTTTGATCCGGTCAATATTGGCCTGCCCTTCGGCACGCATAACAAATCCTTCGCACAATTAGGCGCACGCGATTAGCGCAACATATGTGATTGTAAAGCGATTGAGCCGCGCTGAACACGGCTATCTTGCACTCAGCTAGCGAGCATCCGCACCTCTTCAAGGGTTTTGCGCACGTGATCGCTGTAGTCCATGTCCGAGTGCACCATTACGATCTCGCCGCTTTGCGCGATGACATAGCTTGTGCGCGAAGTGACACCTGTGTCCTGACCATTTCGAACCAGTGCAACATCGTATGCTTCGACGATCCGCCGGCTGGCGACACCGACCGCAAAGGCGTCGCGGCATTCCTCAGTCGAGAAACGCTTCAGTGTTTCGATATCGTCATTGGATAGGCCGACCACCGTGGCACCCAGCGCCTTGAACTCGGGGATGGCCTCAGCAAAGGCATTTGCCTCCAGTGTGCATCCCTTGGTGAAAGCTTTGGGGTAAAAATAAAGGACCACTGGCCCCTTCGCGAGAGCGCTGCGCAGGTTGAAGCCATACTTCTGTCCCGCCAAAGCCGCCTGTGTCGTGAACAGAGGCGCTTGAGCGCCCGTGGGCAGATCAGCAGACGCCGGAACAGCCAGGCCAAGTGCCAAGGCAGCGGTGAGAACAAGTTTGCGCATAATGGTTTCCAGTTTCCCTATTCTTCACTCAAGCGTTCAAAGCGCGCCTTTGATCCCGGAGATCAATAGATTCCGCCTTGTTCTTCCACGAAGTCGCTGGGCTGGCCGTCGCTTGAAGAGAGGTTTGCGTCCGTGCCTCGGCGAATAAGCGCAAGCAATTCCTCGCGCAGCTCTGCGATCTGATCTTGGCGCGTTTCGCGCGGTGGTTCCGTGTGAGGCTTGAATGCTTCCCAGATTACCGTTGCTTGCGGGTCATCCGAAGGATCGCCATCGAAAACACGTTTGCCGCTCTTGCGATCGATACGGACCATGCGAATGCCTGCCGGTGCAACAGCAGGTTGATCACTCCATCGCTCACGTGTCTTTTGGACAAATTCCTTGAAGATCGGCGCGGCGGTATTGCCGCCCTGAACCCATCCACCCAGATTGCGCGGCTGGTCATGACCCACATAGACGCCGGCCACTATCTCTGGCGTGCCACCAACAAACCATGCGTTGGTCGGGCCGGATGTCGTGCCGGTCTTGCCAAACAATGGCAGATTGAGATCGCGCAATCGGGTGGCGGTGCCGCGTGTGACAACGCCTTCAAGCATATGAACAGTCTGGAACGCTGTACGTGCGTCCATTGCCTCTTCGCCCTTCAAGCCGAAACGCGGCATGGGCTGCCCGTCCCATTCGGACATATTGCAGCGATCGCAACGGCGGTTGTCCGCACGCCAGATGACCTCGCCTCGGCGGTTCTGGACATAGTCGATGACGGTCGGTTTGTTCAGCCGACCGTGATTGGCCAGCGCAGCATAGGCGTTGACCATTTTCTGAACAGTCGTGTCGCCTGCCCCCAGAGCAAAGGCAGGATAGGGTTCATAAGATCCGATCCCCAACCGTTCGAAAGTATTATTTACCTGCTCCATGCCCGCTTCCATCGCGATATGGATGGTCATCAGATTGCGTGATTGCTCCAGTCCCCAGCGCATGGTGTGCACACCGCCACCTTCACCACCGAAGTTTCGGAAGCATTTCTCGCCCAAATTTGAGCCTTGGTAGTAACAAAAGGTTTGGTCCGGAACTTCGCTGGCGGGGGTCATACCGTTATCAAGTCCAGTTGCGTACACGAACGGCTTGATAGTTGATCCCGGTTGTCGTTCCGCCTGCGTCGCGCGGTTGAAATCACTCAGGCGGAAATCAAACCCGCCTTGCATGGCAAGCATGCGTCCCGTCTGGACAGATTGCGCTAGAAATCCGCCCGATACCTCTGGCACCACGCCAATCCGAAAGCCGCTACCGGTTGGCCGGACCGCGACCACGTCACCCGCTTTCAGAGCAGGTGGCGGGCTGACGAGCGGTGCTTCATCACCACTAGCGAACCCGATTGTCGCAGAACTGCCGCTGCTTTTGGTGACAACGCCAATGCGCCAATCCTCATAGCGGATTCCCAGGAAGGAACTTTGCAACTGACTTGCCCAATTGCCTTGGCTGACATCGATAGTCGCGATTGGGCCGGCCCAGCCACGACTGCCATGGTAGCTGTTCAGGCCATTGCGCAATGCGTCACGCGCGGCTGTCTGCAACGCAGGGTCGAGCGATGTGCGCACCCAAAGACCACCGGCGTATACGCTATTCGGGCCGTCGTCCGCTGTCTCGCCAAAATCCGTAAGCAACTGGCGTCGCACTTCCTCCAGGAAATAACCCGCATCGACCGAGGGTAGGCTTCGCTGTGTGACCAGACCCAGCGGCTGGTCTTGCGCCGCACGCATTTCTTGAGCAGAGATGAATCCGTTATTCTCCATCTGGCTGAGGACAAAATTGCGGCGATCCATCGCCAGCTCGGCATTGCGCGCACGGCCATATCGCTCTGGCGCCTTTGGCAGGATCGCCAAGAATGCCATCTCGTGCAGCTCCAGGTCGGCAACATCTTTATCGAAATAAGCCTGTGCCGCGGCCTGTACTCCGAAACTGCGGCGGCCCAGCGGGATTTCATTGAGATAGAGTTCGAGAATTTCCTGTTTGGTGAGCACGCTCTCGATTCGTGTCGCCAGGATCATCTCTTTGAGCTTGCGAGTAACGGAATACTCGTCGCCAAGCAGCAGGTTCTTTGCGACCTGTTGAGTGATGGTAGAGCCTCCAACCGCGCGCTCGCCCGAGCTCAACTTGCTGACATAGTCGACAACCGCGCCTGCCGTGCCGGTCAGGTCCACCCCGCCGTGAGTGAAAAATGTCTTGTCCTCTGCAGCGAGATAAGCCTCGATCAATTGCTCAGGGAAATCCGCATATTGCAGCTGTACGCGCCGTTCACGGGCATAGGAATGGACAATCTCACCATCGATTCCGCGAACAACCGTCGGCAGGGGTGTCTCATAGTCAACCAGCCCTTCTGCATCGGGTAATCCGCGTGCTAGCAAGAACCATGATGCAATCAGCAGCAGGACGAACGCACCCAAGGCCGCCGCACCCCAGCGAAACAGGCGCTGCTGACGCCAGTTTTCCCTGAACCACGCGAGCGAGGCCAAGCTATCTCCTTGCAAACGCGCGCGGATGTAATCGAGGTCGAAGGTGAGTGCTTTGTTCATGGTCGGATCTTGTAGCTCGGACGGCGCTTTAGCACGCGGTTTCCGCGTCTTGCTATATACTTCGCGATGAACTGTGCAGAAACGGGCAAAACCGGTGGCTTAAATCTGGCCTTGGCGGATGAAGTACACCCGGATCGCACGCGCCATCACTTGTGCAAACTGCGCCTGCCCCTCCTCAGACGCGAGCCTCGCTGCGTCGTCTTGATTGGTAACGAAGCCCGATTCAAAAAGTGCCGATGGCATGTCAGGCGTTCGCAGCACGACAAGATCAGCGGACCTTTGCGCTTGTGAATGGAATGCGAGCTCTCCGGCTCCTTCGCGCGTCACCAGACCAGCGAACTCGGCAGATTCAGCCTGAGAGCGCCGCTGCGACAATTCAACCAACAGATCCGCAACGTCACCGCTTTGGCCTTCGATCGACACACCGTTGACCCGGTCTGCATCATTTTCGCGCCGGGCGAAGCGGGCTGCGGCGGCACTCGATGCGCGATCTGACAGCGTATAAATGCTGGCGCCGCTCACCGCTTCATTGTCACCAGCGGAATCGGCGTGGATCGACAGAAACAGATCCGCTTCCATGCGCCGAGCGATATCGGGGCGTTCAGTCAAAGTGATTAAACGATCGTCTTCGCGGGTCAAAGCAACCCGGATACCCCCCTGCTCTACAATCGCATCTCGCAATGCGATCGCCAGCGCGAGCGTGACATCCTTCTCGCGAACACCCGCGCCCACGGCACCAAGATCCCGCCCGCCATGCCCGGCATCGATCACAACAAGCGGGGCTGCAGGATCTCTGGGCCCGTAAATATTTGGCAACTCAAGTTCGGCCGCAGCATCAGGCATCAAAAGCTGGAGCACATAGTCGCGCCCCCATTCGGGCACGGGCACTTTTACGCCAGCCATCATCAACCCCCCGACCAGCAGGATCGGAAGCAAACCTATCAATATGATATGTTGGCGTATCGTCATTAACAAAGCGTGTTACGTTGCTGCGCTAAGTAAACGCAATATGGTTGCGGGTTGAAACCCACGGTGCTAGCAGGCTGTCAAGCGGTTTACATTTGCAGAGACGCGACATCCGCTCCCTCCGCAAACCCAACTCCCGCTGCCTTGCGAAGCTATTTTTGCAAGGCCCCACAACAGGTTGATGCAGTGAATAGACAGCCCTCCGACGATTTTGCAGCGCCGCGTGATCCACGCGCGATGGCAAGTGTCGGCCGGGTCGCAGCACAGACTTGCGGTCTTTCTCTCGCAATAGAAACAACAGAATTTTCACCCGTACGCGTTCACGTAGCGGGTCAAAACCCTATCGCCAACCGCTCACATGGAACGGTTGGTACATTCCAAACATCATACAATCAGAGGCGCGCATCGGCCGGAGCATTGCCCCGAAGCCCCCGCGCCTGGAGAATACATAATGGCAACGCGCATGCTCATCGACGCGCGCCACCACGAGGAGACTCGGGTAGCGGTAGTCAAGAACAACCGGATCGAAGAATTTGATTTCGAATCTGCCGAACACAAACAAATCAAAGGCAACATTTACCTCGCCAAGGTAACAAGGGTCGAACCGTCGCTGCAGGCAGCTTTCGTCGACTTTGGCGGCAACCGTCACGGTTTCCTGGCCTTTAGCGAAATCCATCCGGACTATTACCAGATCCCGCAAGCGGATCGCGAAGCGCTGCTCGCTGAAGAAGCCGAAGCAGCAGAGGAAGAAGCCCGCCTGCGCGCCGAAGAGGAAGATCGCGGCGAAATGCCCGGCGACGAATATGACGCCGAAGACGAAGAATCTGGCGAAGCGCTCGCCGAAGATCTAGCCGAAGACGGGGTCGAGGAAATTGACACCTCAGAGAAGGACAAGGTTTCAACTATCGAAGAAGGTCTCGTCGATGGCGACGACGATTACGATGGTTCGGACGATGACGACGACTCAGAAGGCGATGAGTCCGACGAAGATGACGATGGCGATGATGACAGGAGCGATTCTCGCCGGGGTCGCGGACGCCGTGGACGCCGCCGCCAAGGTAATGGCAAAGGCAAGAGTCGCGCCAAGGAAGTCGACGAAGTTCGCGCACGCCGTCAGGCTCTGCGCCGCCGCTACAAAATTCAGGATGTAATCCAACGCCGCCAGGTTCTGTTGGTGCAGGTCGTGAAAGAAGAGCGCGGCAACAAGGGCGCAGCCCTTACCACCTATCTAAGTCTCGCTGGTCGCTACACAGTGCTGATGCCGAACAGCAGTCACGGCGGCGGAATTAGCCGGAAGATCAATTCATCCAGCGACCGTAAGCGCCTGAAGCAAATTATTGCGGATTTGAAGCTGCCGAAGACTATGGGTCTTATTGTTCGAACAGCTGGCCTTTCGCGGACGAAGCCAGAGATCAAGCGCGACTTCGATTACCTTGCTCGCCTTTGGGATGAGATCCGCCAGAAGACGCTGTCGTCTACCGCGCCTGCTTTGATCCACTCGGATTCCGACCTGATCAAGCGTGCGATCCGCGACATTTACAATCGCGAAATTGAAGAAGTCGTCGTTGAAGGCGAAGATGGCTACAAATTGGCCAAGCAGTTCATGAAGCTGTTGATGCCAAGCCACGCGCGCCGGATAAAGGCATATTCCGATCCGGTCCCGCTGTTCCAGCGCTACGGAGCGGAAGATCAGTTGCGCGCTATGTATGATCCTGTCGTGCAGCTGAAATCAGGCGGCTATCTGGTCATCAACCCCACCGAAGCTTTGGTGTCGATCGACATCAACTCAGGCCGATCAACTAAACAGCACGGCATTGAACAAACCGCTGTCGCGACGAATGTCGAGGCAGCGCGCGAGATCGCACGTCAGCTTCGCCTGCGCGATATGGCCGGACTTGTCGTGATTGACTTCATCGACATGGAATACAATTCCAATGTCCGCAAAGTCGAACGCGCGATGAAAGACGCGCTCAAAAACGATCGTGCGCGGATTCAGGTTGGTCGCATTTCCGGCTTCGGTTTGATGGAGATGAGCCGCCAACGCCTGCGCACAGGCGTGTTGGAAGCGACCACTCGCGAATGCCCGCATTGTGATGGTACCGGTCTGGTTCGCACAGCATCCAGTGCGGGGCTTTCCGCGCTGCGCTTGATCGAAGATGAAGCTGCGAAGGGCAAAGGCACGATTATCCGCCTTGCTGCCAGCACCGAAGCAGCCATCTATCTGCTCAATTCGAAGCGTGACGATCTGGTCGAGATCGAACAGCGTTACGGTGTGAGTGTAGAGGTAATTCCCGAAGGCGAAGACGAAGGCGCGAAAATGGCGGTTGCCAGCGCTGGCCCTCGCCCCACCGAACGACCGAAATTCGAACCAATTGTCGACGATGATGACGATGACGATCTGCCCGAAGAGGTATTCGGCGCTGAGGAAGACGATTACAGCGCGGCTAAGAAGAATCGCCGCCGGCGCCGTGGTGGGCGTGGCCGCAGTAAGAAGCGTCGCGAAGACCAAGTCGAGGGCGAAGGCAGTGAAGACGAAGCTGAGCGGCCCGGAACCGAAACTGACGACGACGGCGAAGAGAAGCCAAAGAAACGTCGCCGGCGTGGTGGCAGAGGCCGTCGTGGCAAAGGCAAGTCAGTTGACGAAGGCGCGACAGAAAACGAAGCAGCCGAGGTTGGTGCCGAGGCGGAGGCTGACACCGTTTCCGATGCAGAAATAGCCGATGATGCACCGACAGAAAAGTCCAAGCGGAAGCGCGCCCCTCGCCGGAAGAAGGCAGACACTGAAGCGATGGCTGACGCCGACGCTCCCGCGGCGACCGAGGCTAGCGAAGCGCCTGTTGAAGAGGCAAAGCCGAAAAAGAAGCGCGCGCCGCGAAAGAAAAAGGCCCACGCAGAATCCGCAACGGATGAAGTGACTTCATCTGCCGATGAAGCCCCGGCCGAAGAAGAAAAGCCGAAGAAGAAGCGCGCGCCGCGCAAAGCCAAGGCCGCTTCTGTAAGCGCTGAGACCAGAACAGCCGAGGCAAGCGAGCAAAATTCGACCGCTGACAAGGCCGATGATGATGGCAAGCCCAAACGCGGCTGGTGGCAGCGAACCTTTGGCGAGGAATGAGTATCGCGCGGGTGTGGCTCAGGCTGCACCCGCAACTCAAACCGATGTAGGGTCCTGAACTAAAGCCCGGCCTTGCGGGCAATGCCCCATTCGTTCCATCCCGCAAAACGCGGCGCCTTGGGCAGATAGCCCTGACCCATAGGCTCGACATCGAAACCAGCGCCGCGCAACGCCGCACCAATTGGGCGCGTGAGGTGGCAACCACCGGCAATCTTCTTCCAGACCGGCTCGATCCTGTCCTGCCATCGCGCCACATCAACGTCCGGCGTGCGCCCGTGCTCTAGAAACAGCAGCCTGCCTCCAGGGCGCAAGATACGCCGCATCTCCGACATGACCTGATCCGGATCGTCGACCGAGCAGAGCGTAAAGGTGCACACAACTGTGTCAAAACTCGCGTCACGAAACGGGATGTTCTCGCCCACGCCTTCACGGATCGTATTGTCCCATCCACGCGCACTCGCACGAGCGCGCGCATCGTCGAGCAATCCCGCGTGCGGATCGATGCCCGAAAAGCTCGATATTTGACTGGTTTGATAGAATTCCTGATTGAGCCCGCCGCCGCAACCGAGCTCAAATACATCGCCCGTCGCAAGCGGTACGAGTTGTGAACGTCGCTTCATCACTTGCCCCTGCCCGCACGCAAATGTGACAAGTTTCGGCATCAGATGTGCATCGTACCAAGTTTGCAATCCCATCGGCACCACTCTCCAAGACCGGCGTTGAAGTGCGAAGAGACTATGTCTCGGCTTGAAACTTAGCAAGCGGCGTTTTGCTGACCGCTTTGAGTGGGATGTACGACATTGCACAAAGCTTGAGCGATCTCGCGCATGTCACTACGCAACGCAGTCTCCGCCTCCTCCTCCGGTATAGCGCAAAGCGCGACCACTTGCGGCATGGATAGCCCAATCCGCAAAGTTCCACCCCACTTGCCACCACGCCGGACGCATTTGACTGGTTGCCCCAGCCTAACCCCTGAAAGTGCCAGCTTGCGATGGACGGCCTGCGCCTCGTCAAAGGTCGGGGTGATCGCTAGCGAGCTGACATCAAGCGTTTCAAGCGTCCGCATCTCAATCGGATGCTCTGCCAGCTCTCCTTCATGCCCGGGCGTGAACGGGCGGACGAGTTGTATGCCCAAAGGTTCGGCCAACTCGCTCTCCATTGCCGCCTCGAATATGTCGAGCAACGCGGCCACACGCGGAGCCGGTAGTTGCTGAAACCTCTCAAGCTCGAATATCGCGCCGTCATAGCGCAACGCCAAGCCTGGGTTCTCGCTATTCTCCAGCGCGTCTCGCCCGGTCCAGCCCTGAGGAAACTCCGCACGGCGGAAAACCTTGGACAATCCGGCGGGCAATCTCGCTGCCTGTTCCACCATCGTTTTGGGAACCAGCGCCCAACCATTGAACGGCGCGCCGCCCATGAACTTTGACCCGGTCAGGAACACCATTGCGCCGCGCGCAAGATATTCGTGCAATGCCGAATTGGTGATCCGCGCCTGACATGCATCGACGACAAAATCGAACCGATCTCCATAGCGAGCCTTTAGCGCATCAATCTCTGCCAATTCCGGCAGTATCAGTCCGGTTTTTGAACCGTGCACCACATGCACCAAAGCATGTTGGCCAGCCTGCAAAGCCAATGTGATTTCGTGCCCGATTGCTTCTGTTACGGTCTCGCTGCAACGGGAGACGCCTTCCGGACACCGCACGGGCACATCAGCAAGGCTTACCTCGCCAAATCCCTCGATCAATGCGCCCTTTTCCGTCGCGATCCCCAAGGCCGTTTCGTCGGCGAAAAACTTCGCATGGGCAGAATGGATACAGCCGCTGCCAACTTCATCGGCACCGAGCAGGATGTTGTGAATACCCCCAGAGGCTTTGCCCAGAACAGCGGCCAGCGCGACATATTCCAGATCGGTGCCGGACGGCGCGAATACGATCTCGACATCATCACCAATCTGATAGGCTGACTTTATTCGCGCGCGTAAACTTTCCAGATGCGCCGCATAGTCCGGCAAACCGCCCGCCAGAACCCCGCGCAAATGCTCGAACGCATCCGGCGAGAGGTCATTCGCCGTGGACGAGGCATAAGCCATCGTTTTGCGGGGATATGGAGCGGAGAAATATTTATTGAGGCCACTTATCGGGTCCAGCGAAGTCCGCGCGTCGCCCCCCGATGATAGCTGTGCAATCAGCTTCGCTGTAAGCTCGTCCATTGCAACATGCGCTGCAATGTCGGGGGTGCTGTATCCGTCTTGACCCATCTATGTCCCGTTTCGACTTGGCTATTACCCATTCCCGTCTTATGGGCCCCGGCAGACAAAGGAAAGGTTCGCTTGCATGTCATTCCCCCATGAGCCTCTGACAATCGACGCCGCGACAAAGCGCGATTGCCGAATCATGTTCATTGCCAAGAACGCGCTGTGGGATGGATCTGGCAGTGCAGAAGATGGCAATCATGCGAGCTATCACGTTGAAATGCGTGAAGTTTTAACGAGACTTGGCTTGAACCTGCGAGTCGAAAACGGCTTCGAAGTGCTGTTTGAAAATCCCGAAGTGGATTTCGTTTTCCCGCTTCTGAACCGCGGCGGTTTTTTTAATTCGGAAATGTTGTGCCCGTTGCTGTGTGAGCGTGCCGGCATCCCATATCTGGGCGCGAGCCCGATTCTGCGCGGTCTTTCCGACGACAAGCACTTGGCCAAACGTTCAGTCGTCGAAGCGGGTGTGCCCACTGCACCCTGGGCTATCTATCGCCGCGGCGCGCCAATCAATCCGTCGCTATGCCCGGCGGGAGAGCGCTTTGTGGTCAAACCCAACAACTCCTCTGCCAGCTGGGGCGTGAATGACGCAACCGATTGGGCCAGCGTCATAACTGCGATCGATAGCGTGCACGCGCTAGGCCACGATGCGCTGGTCGAGCCATTCATCCAAGGCAGCGACGTCGAAGTGCCCGTTATCACCATCAATGGCGAGCCTGTTATCATGCCGATGATGATCTTCCGCCAGGCAGACCCATCGCATCTGCGCACCTATCAGGAAAAGCGCGATCTTGTGGACCGCAGCCAGAAATATTCCCTCGATCCGTTCGAAAATGCGGACATGATCGCCCAGATCACTGACCTGACGCAGAAGGCGATGCAGGAATACCGCCCGTTCGATTACGGACGCTGGGAATTCCGCGTGAATGAGGGCACCGGAGAAGTGACCTTCCTTGAACTCAACCTCAACTGCAACCTCTGGTCACAGAAAGTGTTCGGCCGCTCGGCAGAACTCGCTGGCTGGACGCAGGAGCAGCTGATCGAGACGATCCTGGCGGAGAGTTTGAGGCGACACGGGCTGATGGCCTAGGGCCTAAGAAGACTTTTTGGAACGATGGCGGGTTGTCAGTTTTTGCTTGGATGACAGCCAAGAGCTGGCAGTCCGCTAACGACCCCAAGGCCGCTATTCCGGCGAAGGCCGGAATCCAGTCGATTTCGGGGTATTTCTTCGATCATAGCTGGACCCCGGCCTTCGCCGGGGTGACGACTTAATCCAAAGTCCACTTCCCACCCCAATTGAGGCCTCTAAGATTGGCCAAGAATTGGAACGATTGCGGACATTGAGGTTCAAGCCGGAATCTCCTCACCTTTCCAGTCGAAGAACTTGCCGGATTGATCCGGCCCTAGCCCGTTCAGCACGCCGAGCAAGTTCGCGGCCGCTTCCGTCGGGTCAGTCAATTGCCCGGCTGGCAAACCCGACTGAAACGGCTGTGACAGCGCGGAATCAACCGTACCGGGATGCAAGCCCACCACAACAGCCTGATCGTGTGTGCGGCCAAGCTCGATGGCAAAATTCTTCAGCAGCATATTGAGCGCGGCCTTGCTCGCGCGATAGCTATGCCACCCGCCCAGCCCATTCTCGGATATCGACCCCACGCGTGCTGATAGCGCTGCAAACACAGCTCGGCGATTGCGCCGCAGCAAAGGAAGCATATACTTGGCGATCATCGCCGGTCCGATGGTGTTGAGCGCAAACACTTCGCCCATCGCCGCGCTATCCAACCGCTTGTAGGTCCGCTCCGGCCCGGTTCCATCCGCCAAAGTCAGCACACCGGTCGCCACTATCACAAGTTCCGGGGAATTTGCGCGCATCGACTCAGCGGCACAGGCAATGCTCGCTTCATCGGTCAGATCAAAACTAAATGGGATCAAGCCAGTTGCCTCCGGCGCACTTCCGTTGCGAGAGCCTGCGTAGATTGTTCCCACGCCGCGATCGGCCAGCTTCCGGACCAGCGCTGCGCCAATACCGCCTGAAGCCCCGAAAACTGCCGCTGTGCGCGGCCATTGCTGTCCTACATCACTCATACCGGATAGACGGTTTACATGGCCATGAAGTTCCCCTCACATCCCGTTTCAACCCCGCGGACCGGCGCGAAACCCTTTCCCCTCTTGGACAGTGTTCGATGTGTTCCATCCTGTAGGAATTCAGCGCGCGCCGCAGCACTGTTCAATTCGGTTCACCCCCCCCTCAAAAGTCTCAACAGCAGATGGCTTGCCCTCCGCGCCTCAGCCGCTAGATAGGGGTCGCAAAGTAATGGGATTCACGACTGATATGGCTACCTTCACGCTCCCCAAGAACTCCAAGATCACCGGCAAGGGCAAGGCCCACAAGGCCGATGGCGGTTCGCGGATCAAGAAGTTCACGATATACCGCTACGATCCCGATAGCGGAGAAAATCCGCGTTACGACACGTTCGAGCTGGACCTCGACAATTGCGGCCCGATGGTTCTGGACGCACTGTTCAAGATCAAGAACGAAACCGATCCGACGCTCACCTTCCGCCGCAGCTGCCGCGAGGGGATTTGCGGTTCATGCTCGATGAACATGAATGGCAAGAACGGCCTTGCCTGCACCACCGCAATCGAAGACCTGCCGGGCGAAATCCGCATCACTCCGCTGCCGCATATGGAAGTGATCAAGGATCTGGTGCCGGACTTCACGCATTTCTATGCGCAATACGCCAGCATCCGCCCCTGGCTGCAAACCGTATCACCTACGCCAAGCGGCAAGGAACGGCTGCAATCGCCCGAACAGCGTGAAAAGCTGGATGGCCTTTACGAGTGCATTCTGTGCGCCTGTTGTTCGACTTCTTGCCCGTCCTATTGGTGGAATTCGGACAAGTTTTTGGGCCCGGCCATCCTGCTGCAAGCCTATCGCTGGCTGGCGGACAGCCGTGACGAGATGACTGGCGAGCGGCTCGACCAGCTGGAAGACCCCTTCCGCCTCTATCGCTGCCACACGATCATGAACTGCGCGAATGTGTGCCCCAAAGGGCTTTCGCCGGCAAAGGCTATCGCTGAAACCAAGAAGATGATGGCAGAGCGCGCGATCTGATATCGTCATGCCGAGCAAGGATGTATTCGAACATGGGCCCGATCCTGAACATCCGGGCTGGCATCACTGGAATCTGAAAGACGATACACTATTCAACGGCGCGGTGATGGGCAAGCTTATTACCCGCAAGGAAGGCGACAAGTGCCGCCTGCGCATGTTTCCAGAGCGCAAACATGAAAACCTGCAAGGGATCATCCATGGCGCGGTAACACTTGGCCTGATCGATATTTCCATGTTCACCACCATGCATGGTGTCGGCAGCGGCAATGCCGGGCCATCTGTGACGCTGGAGCTATCAACACATTTCATCGGCGGAGGTGACCCTGCGCGCCCGCTTGACGCAGTGACAGAGATCATGCGCGAGACTGGCAAGCTGGTTTTCGTGCGCGGCGAAGTGGTGCAAGATGACGATTGCGTAGCTGCTTATAGCGGCATAGTGCGCAAATTCGCGCCGCGCGGGTAATCCGGTGAGCGGCATCCTCGCCCGCTATTATGCGCTGATTGAGGCTGGAGAACTCAAAGCCGATCCGGACCAACGTGCTGCAGTAACGCGGCTTGCAAGGCTTCAAACCGATTTGGAGGCCGTGCCGAAACGCGGTTCAGTGCTGTGGCGCGCGCTCACTCGAAAACCGGATTCGATCGAAGGCGTTTACATGTGGGGCGGCGTGGGCCGCGGCAAGTCCATGCTGATGGACCTGTTTATCGAAACCTTAGCAATTGATCGCAAACGCCGGGTCCATTTTCATGCGTTCATGCAGGAAGTTCACGCGCTTCTGCGCGAGGTTCGTAAAGGAAAGACAGGGGACCCCATTCCGCTGGTTGCCAGACAGCTGGCTGAGGGGATCCGCTGCCTGGCCTTTGACGAGATGGTCGTGAACAATTCAGCTGATGCGATGATCATGAGCCGGTTGTTTCGCGCACTGATCGAAGATGAAGGGGTAACCGTGGTCACTACCAGCAACCGACCGCCGCATGATCTCTATAAGGATGGGCTCAACCGCGAGCATTTTTTGCCGTTTATCGACCTGATCTGGGAACGGCTCGAAGTGATGTCATTGAACGGCCCGACTGACTATCGCCTGGATCGATTGGGTGGGATCGACTGCTGGCATACGCCACTTGGCGACGCGGCCACCGCGCAGGTTCGCGAAGTCTTCTTTCGCCTGACCGACTACAAGCCTGAAGACGCAGAGCACGTTCCCTCAGCCGAGCTGGATGTGGGTGGCGGACGTATGCTGCATGTACCCAAGAGCCTTAAGGGCGTTGGCGTTTTCAGTTTCAAGAAATTGTGCGGCGAAGCGCGTGGTGTACCAGACTATCTCGCGATCGCCCGGGTCTATCATTCGGTGATAATTGTGGGCATCCCGCAGATGGGCAAGGACATGCGCAATGAGGCGGCACGCTTTGTCACGCTGATCGATGCGCTCTACGAACATCGGGTAAAGCTGTTTGCAACCGCTGCGGCGCAGCCGGACGATCTATATATCGAAGGTGATGGAGCGTTCGAATTCGAACGTACGGCCAGTCGCTTGATGGAAATGGGCAGCGACGAATACATGGCACTCGGCCACGGAGAACAGGAAACAGTTAGAGACTAGGCGGCAGCGATCCGTTCCGCCAGGCGGCCTTGCGCAGCAACCAGTCGATTCATCACTTTCAAGTCCTGCTCACGAAGTTCCAACGCGGTGTCTGCCCACATCTCCGTGATCTTGTTCAACTCACCAAGTTTCAGGTTCCACGCATGCTTCATGGCTTTACGCGAACCAACCAGCCCGGCGTGGCGACGCTCGGAATTCTTGATGAATTGCTTGCAGGCGTTGATCCCGTCGCCAGGCTCGGCGAGCTCGTGAACAAGGCCAAGCTCGAACATCTGCTCTGCAGTATAGGTTTCGTTCGAAAGGATGAACTGTTCGGCCCGCGCGCTGCCCAACTTTCGATAGAGCAGTGCGTGCGCGCCCATACCCGGGAACAGACCGAACATGATTTCCGGCAAGCCGAATGTGGCCGTACGCTCAGCGACAATGAAGTCGAACGACAGAAGCGCTTCAAAGCCACCGCCCAAAGCAGCACCTTGCACCAGACCGATTGTGAGCATCGGAATATCAAGGTTCTTGATATTGCGATCCAGGATAGCGCAGCACCTGTGACCATATTGGACCAGCCCTTCGCGATCACGATTGCGGATAAGTTGTTCGAATAGCGCCAAATCCCCGCCAAAGCAGAATACGTCCTGCGCACGGCTGCCCAATATCAGATAGCGCAGCGGAACCTTGCCTTCACCAAATCCGGTCGGGATCAATTCCTGCCAACGCTCAAAATCGTGCAGCATCGGCGGAGTAAAGCTCGGTCGCCCTTCGGGGTTCATAAACGTCCAGAGCGCAGCAGTGCGATCGTCGTAAAGAACGTCGAGCTCGTTCAGTTCAAACAAGCCGTCCGGAATGGCCGCGTGCTTCACGCTCTCAACCAGCAGTTCTTCGTCACCTGACAAAGGTATAGCTTGCGAAATACCACTATCCATCGTTGCGCGCCCCAATTACCGTGAAATCGGGAGAAATACTTAAAATCTTTAGAATTGATTCAAGCATTTCTGATTTCGTTTGGCGAATCTAAGCGAGAGAGGAGTCGCTTGGCAAACGCAAATTTGCGACGCGTTTGAGGGACAAGTGCCAAATCGGGGCAGTGGAAAGCGATTGTCCAGTGTCAGGAAGCAAGCAAAAGACGCAGAAATCCGCCGATCAACGCACTATGTGACGTCAGGTTGCGCCCAATCGGCCACACCACCGGAAAAATTTGAATTGAGGTAAATCGGGGGTTTCCCGCAGGTTCAGGCCGCTTCGCTATCGACCGCTGGCTTGGGCTTGGTGTCCGTTTCAAGCCAGTCAATCAGCATATCGAGCACGCTGCGCACAGAATATTCCTGATCTTCCAAGCGCTTCTCCAGCTCGGCAATACGATCATCGCGAGCACCAAGCTACTGCTTGATCTCTGCCAGAGCGAATTCGATATGTGCGGCTTCTTGTTCTTCAGACATGGTGCAAAGCTCCCTAATACCAGCAGGGCTAAGCCAATTTTATGAATAATAGGTTAGGTTTAGACTAGTATTTCCGCCGCTGGACCGTGCCCGAGAAAATTGGCTGGAGACGCGCTAGCACCGTACGCACCGGCGCAGAACACAGCGACCAGATCACCGACCTGCGCCCGTGGCAAATACGCATTGTCGGCCAATCGATCGAGCGGCGTGCAAAGGCATCCCACCACACTGGCCTCTTCTTCCGGTGAAGCACCAAAACGCGTGGCTATCGCAACAGGATAGTTTCGCCGAACCACAGTCCCGAAATTTCCGGACGCGGCCAATTGGTGATGCAGGCCCCCGTCAGTGATCAGATAAATCACTCCGTGGCTACCCTTGCGATCAATGATGCGGGTTAGATAGACGCCCGCTTCGCCAACGAGATAGCGCCCCAACTCGATGCAAAGATCGGTTTCGGATAGGCTGTCTGGCAGTGCATCGAAGCGTTCGCCCAAAGCCCCGCCAATCACAGAAATATCGAGCGGCGCATCGCCAGAGAAGTACGGAATGCCAAAGCCGCCGCCCATATTGAGCTTCGGCAGTGGCGCGCCGATCTCATCCGAGAGCCGGTTCGCGCATTCCAGCACATTGCCTTGCGCTTCAATGATCGCCTCCGCGCTTAGAGCCTGACTTCCTGTAAAGATGTGAAGCCCGCGCCATTCAGCACCAGCGGAAATCACTTCTCGCGCCAGAGCCGGCACACGTTCGGCATCGACGCCGAATGGCTTGGCGCCTCCCCCCATTTTCATGCCCGAGCCTTTTAGCTCGAAATCGGGATTGACCCGGATTGCGATGCACGGTGCCTTTCCAAGTCGCTCGCCGATCGCCATCGCACGCCGCGCTTCACCTTCGCTTTCGCAATTGAGCGTTACGCCGGCAGAAATGGACGCTTCCAGTTCCTCATCGCGCTTGCCGGGCCCGGCGAAACTCACCCGCGCGGGATCGATACCGGCAGCCTTGACCATCTCAAGCTCGCCAGCAGACGCGATATCGAATCCGTCGACTAGCCCCGCCATATGTTCGATAACTAGCGCAAACGGGTTGGCCTTCACCGCATAATTGATGCCCAAACGTTCGGGCATTGCCGAGCGCAGCATAGAAACGCGCTGATCGAGATATTCCCTGGAGTAGACAAAACAGGGTGTGCGCCCGGCAAGATCTACCAGCTCGCTCGCTGCCCTCCCCCCAATCGCCAACTCTCCATCAATCGCAGAGTAGCCCGAAGGAATCGGTCCCGTTGGTTTGGGTTTCATACCGAAAGCTCCCGCTGCAAGGCGGAGCGGTCGATCTTGCCATTGGGATTCAGCGGCATCGCTGTGCGCCAATGGATGACTTGCGGCTGCATGAAATTGGGCATCTCCTTTGCGAGCAGTTTGGGCAATTGTTTGTCGGCATCGACCGCCCCCGGCTCAGCACGAACGACCAAATGCACCGCCTGCCCTAGCCGTTCATCCGCAATTCCCAAAGCGACCGCTTCTGCGACCAGACCTGTGGCAAACGCAGCTTCTTCCACTTCCTGTGGGCTGATGCGGTTGCCTTGGCTCTTTATCATCGCGTCCCACCGGCCGACAAAATAGAGCAAGCCCTGCGCATCGCGTTTAACCCGGTCTCCAGACCAAACCGCGATGCCGCCATAGTTCGACATCTTTGGTGAGGGCTTGAAGCGCTCGGCGGTGCGTTCGACATCCTGCCAATATCCTTGCGCGACGAGTGGCCCGCAGTGGACGAGTTCGCCTTCCTCGCGAGGCGCAGCAAGCTCGCCAGCATCATTAATGACGAGAATTTCTGCAAAGGGGATCGCGGTCCCCATCGAGGTCGGGTGCGAATCCACGAGATCAGGATCAAGAAACGTTGAGCGGAACGCTTCGGTTAGCCCGTACATCGGAAACAGCCGCGCTTCAGGGAATATTCCGCGCAAATCACGGACAATATCTGTCGTCAACGCACCTCCGCTATTGGTCAAGCGGAGCATAGGCGCGACGGCCTGTTCACTCCAATCAAGCTCGGTCAATTGCACCCACAAGGGAGGAACCGCCGCCAGCGTTGTCACCTGATGCTTCGCGCAGGCCTTCATGACATCTTTCGGGAACAGGTAATCAAGCGGTGCAACTGCTCCCCCCGCATACCAAGTGCTCAAGAGCTGGTTTTGCCCGTAATCGAAAGACAGCGGGAGCACAGCGAGTGTGACGTCATCAGACGCCATACCAAGGTAATGTGCGACGCTGGCCGCGCCGAGCCACAGATTGGCATGGCTCAACATCACGCCTTTGGGCCTGCCGGTCGAACCGCTCGTGTATAGAATGGCGGTCAAGTCATCCGGATCCGCATTGGAAGGCGGCATATGCTCACTGAGCTCGGCAGCGGAATCAAGCGCGTCATTCTCCTCGATCAGACGACAGTGTTGCGGCACATCGCCCGCTTCGAGCGACTTCAAACGCGCCTGCGTCCCGATCAGTATCGTTGCGCCGCTATCGCTCAGGATGTGCGCGGCCTGCGCATGTTTCAGAAGCGGGTTGATCGGCACATGGACCAACCCTGCGCGCGCGGCAGCCAGCGGCATCAGACAAGTCAGCTCGCCCTTGGTTGCCCAAGTTGCAATGCGAGCACCCTTTTCCGGAGCCTGATGCGCAAGCCATGCGGCCAATCGCCGCACCCTGTCGCGCAGATCAGCAAAGCTCAGTTTTTCCTGCTTCAGGATCAGCGCAACATCGGCATCTGCGCCGCGCTCAGCCAAATGGTCCAACGGAAAAGGGGTGGGATCGGGTTCAGCAGTCATCGCTGCACACCAAACCCGCACATGGCGACAGCGTCAATCGGATAATCACCCCATCCACCAGTCACTTGCACCTTCAACAACGCACAGCTAAGGCGAGCGGCCTTTTCGTTGTAGGGGAACTTCACCAGTGACGGGTGAAAGCAAGACTGACGGACATGCCAACAAGCGTGGCCTTCCGCCAAACCGTTCGGCGATTGATCGCGATCTAAAAGCCATTCTGGTCGATGTGCTTGGCCTTGAGCCGGACGAGGTCGATGAATTCGACAATGAAACGGGCCTGTTCGGTCACTTGCCTGAACTGGATTCCATGGCAGTTGCCGGCCTTTTTACCGAAATCGAAGACCGCTTCGACATGCTGATCGAAGATGATGATGTTGATGCAGAGATGCTCGAAACCTTCGGCGGGTTGCTGGCATTTGTCGAAATGAAGCTGATCGAGGGCTGATCCGGCAAGATCACCCACGTGTCCAATAGCTCGCCAGTTCAACATGCGTTGACCAGCGAAACTGACCCACAGGGCGCAATTTTTTCAGACTAAAACCTGCTTCAATCAGCTTGGTACAATCACGCGCCCAGCTGACGGGATTGCAACTGATGTATACCACGCGGTTGACGCTGCTGGCCGCAATCTGCGCGACCTGTTCTTTCGCACCAGCTCGCGGGGGATCAAGCAGAACGGCTTCAAAACGGTTCAGTTCGTCAGGCTGCAATGGATTACGAAACAGATCGCGATGCATCGCGGCCATTGGTAATCCTGCGCTTGTGGCCTTGCACGCGAGATGTGCGTCGCGCGCGGCCTCAACGGCGAGCACCTTTGCAGGGTTTGCCAGCGCAAAAGCAAAGGTGCCGAGCCCGGAAAACAGGTCCGCGACGCTTACCGCATCGCCAATCCATGCTTTCGAGTCAGCGACCAAAGCGTCTTCACCGTCTTGCGTTGCCTGTAGAAAACCGCCCGGCGGCATCCCGACGGGTCGGCCCGAGAGCGTAATTGTAACCGGCTGCGGTTCCCATTGTGTCTCCGCGCCGTAACCCTGATCCAGCGTCAATCGCGCCAAACCGTTCGACTGCGCGAATTCCAACGCAGCCTCTGTTGCCTCCAAGCCTTCCAGCTCCAGATGCTTGATGCGGCAATCCACGCCCTGGTGTGCCACCGTCAGATCGATATCTACCGGTCGCTTGCCCCCATGCTGCGCGACAAACTGCCGAAGCTTTGGCAGTAATTCGGCCAGTTCGGGCCGCAGGATATGGCATTCCTTCAGATCAACGATCTTGTGCGAACTGCCTTCGCGAAAGCCGAGCGCAGCGCCTCTTGCTGTTCGCAGAGCATGCAAGGTCGCGCGACGCCGTGTTTTAGGCGGCGAAAGGTGTGTGGGCAGCAATTCACCTATCGAGAATCCGTGCTTTTCCGCTTGAAACGTCACCCGCTCGGTAACGAATTGCCGTAGAACATCCTCGTCTGCGTGTTGAAGCTGGCATCCGCCGCACTGCTCGAAATGCTGACACACAGGGGCAATATGATGCGGTCCATGTTCAAGCGCCCCATCAGGGCGCAAAACATCGCCCGGTACACCGCCAGCCGCATGCTGTCCGTCTGCGGTCACACCGTCACCGCGCGCCGCAATGCGAATGATTTGGAAGTTTTCGCTCATAGAGCTGCGGCGATAGCGCCGGAAACCGCCAGCGCAAGGTCATCTGCGCTAAAAGCTGGCCCGCATTGACGTGCGGCCTCACCATGCAGCCATACCGCTTCGCACGCGGCATCGAACGGCTCGCGACCAGATGCCATCCGGCTAGCGGCAATTCCTGCCAGCACGTCTCCGGTACCCGCAACGGACAGCCAACTAGGAGCAGGCGGCGCGATTGCCAAACGCCCATCAGGCGCGGCGATCAGCGTATCCGGCCCCTTTGCAAGGATGACCATCCCGCTGGTCTTCGCGAGAGCAAACGCGCAAGCTTGCCGATCCGGCGCAACGATAGCGAACGCGCGGCACAATGCCTCAAACTCGCCATCATGCGGCGTCGCGAGACATGGCATGTCCGCTCGCAACATTCCCGGTTTCAAGAGCACCAGGGCATCCGCATCGATCACAATGGGCTTACCGCAATCAATCGCCATGGCCAGCCGGTCATCAGCCTCGCGATCACGACCAAGCCCAGGGCCCACCAGAACCGATGCAATGCGGTGATCACCAAGCGTATCTTCAAGTGAAGCCTGATCGATCACGAGCCCCGCTGGCGGGTTGGTGGGCAAATGGTGCGTCAACAGCTTCACATAGCCAGTGCCCGCGCGCATCGCGGCCTGGCTGGCTAGCAAGGTCGCACCCGGCATTGCGCCACCAACCACGGCGCATAGCCCGCGCGTATATTTGTGCGCATCGCTCGCTGGCACAGGGATATCCGGTTTTCCGGCCAATTGCGCCGCCCCTTCGATCGCGGCAACTCCAATCGGTATCAGCCGAAGGTCACCCATCATTTCGCGAGCAGGCAGCCGCCAATGCGCGAACTTCCACGCACCTAGCGCTATCGTAAGGCGGTAATCCGGCAAACGCTCGTTGAGCAATGCACCGCTATCGCTCTCAACACCTGAGGGCAGATCAACTGCAATGCGAACAGTGTGTCGCTTCGCCAAATCGCGCAGCATCAATATGTGTTCACCGCTCAGCGGTCGCGCCAAACCCGATCCGAACAGGCAATCAACCAGCACCTGTCCCGTGACATCCTTGCCCGAGCTGAGCAAAACGCCTTTGTATGCCCGGCGCGCATTTTTTGCAGCATCAGTCTTAGGCGTAATGGGTGCTACAATTTGCACTTCATCGCCGCGCTGGCGCAGAGTCTCTGCGATAACATAGCCATCGCCGCCATTATTGCCCGGGCCGCACAGCACAGTGACCGGCCGGCCCGCTGCAACACGCCAGACCCACTCGGCTGCGCCCCTGCCCGCAATCTGCATAATTTCGTCTACGCTGGTGCCAGCATCGATCAGGGCCTGCTCTGCGGCCTGCATTTGAGCAACGGTCAGGACTTGCGCGTTTTTCATGCGCAGCAGCTTATCAGATATCTCCGAAAACGTGGCGTTCGGATTTCGCACCGGGA
Source organism: Altererythrobacter rubellus (assembly GCF_030284385.1). Lineage (NCBI taxonomy): Bacteria > Pseudomonadati > Pseudomonadota > Alphaproteobacteria > Sphingomonadales > Erythrobacteraceae > Altererythrobacter > Altererythrobacter rubellus. The sequence goes on along the minus strand of NZ_CP127221.1, from coordinate 1,404,361 downwards.
TGCGTAAGCGCACCTTTTACCGCCGGGCCGACATTCTGCGCATAACGCCACAGCGCGCCGGACTGGTAATCATTGGTGCGCGGTTGCCAGGCCTTGCGACGCTCGGCCAGAACAGCCTCATCGACCTCCAGATCGATTGTGCCAGATTCCGCGTCGATGCTGATGATGTCGCCATCTTCAACCAACGCGATCGGACCGCCATCCGCCGCTTCAGGGCCAACATGACCGATACAGAAGCCGCGCGTCGCGCCGGAAAAGCGCCCGTCCGTGATCAGCGCAACGCTTTCACCCATACCTTGCCCGTAAAGTGCGGCCGTTGTGGAAAGCATTTCCCGCATACCGGGGCCACCTTTGGGGCCCTCGTAGCGGATCACGATCACACTGCCATCGCGGATTTCGCGATTTTCAACCGCGGCAAACGCGTCTTCCTCGCAATCAAAGCATTGCGCCGGGCCTGAGAACTGCAGTCGCTCCATTCCCGCCACTTTCACAATCGCACCATCGGGGGCCATGCTGCCCCTCAGGCCCACGACGCCGCCAGTGGGTGTGATCGGATTGGAAACTTCGTAGATTACCTTTTGATCGGGGTTCCAGGTGATCTCCTCCAGGTTTTCTCCGATAGACTTGCCTGTGACCGTAATCGGTTCTGGATCCAGGAAACCGCCGTCCAGCAGCGTCTTCATCACCATGTAGACCCCGCCTGCTGCATGCATATCCTTGGCGACATATTGCCCGCCCGGCTGTAAGTCAGCGATGTAAGGCGTAGACTTGAAAATCTCCGCCACGTCGAACAGGTCGAAATCGATCCCCGCTTCGCTCGCCATGGCGGGCAAATGCAGCGCGGCATTGGTAGATCCGCCAGTCGCAGCGACAACGCGCGCCGCATTTTCAAACGCGGGCCGCGTGCAGATATCGCGCGGGCGTAAATTGCGCGCGAGCAGTTCCATGACCTGCTTACCGGCAGCAACCGCCACTTCCTCGCGCGACTTGTAAGGTGCAGGAGCCATATTACTGTTCGGCAAGGACAAACCAATCGCTTCGCCGACGCACGCCATGGTGTTTGCGGTAAACTGCCCGCCGCAGGCTCCGTGTCCCGGACACGCGACTTTCTCGAGCGCGATCAGCTCTTGCAACGGGCAATTTCCCGCCGCGTGCTGTCCCACAGCTTCGAACACGTCTTTGACCGTCACATCCTTGCCATGAAAAACGCCGGGCAGGATCGAACCACCATAAACAAAGATAGAAGGCACGTTGAGCCGGAGCATTGCCATCATCATACCCGGAAGGCTTTTGTCGCATCCCGCAAAACCGACCAGCGCATCATAGCAATGCCCACGGACGGATAGTTCGACCGAATCCGCGATGACCTCGCGGCTCACCAACGAGCTTTTCATGCCTTGGTGACCCATCGCGATGCCATCTGTCACAGTGATGGTGTTGAAACGGCGGGGCATACCTCCGCCTTGCTCTACGCCAGTGCGGCAAATGTCTGCTTGCGCATCAAGCGTGGTGTTGCAGGGCGCAGAATCGTTTCCGGCAGAGGCCACCGCCACGAAGGGCCGCGCAATCTCTTCTTCAGTCAGCCCCATCGCATAGTAATAGGACCGGTGGGGTGCCCGTTCCGGGCCGACCGAAACGTGGCGGCTTGGCAATTTCGACTTATCGAAGCGCGAGTCAGACATTTTCTTTCCTGTTTCACTAAGTTTGCGAAACAGGCAGTGCCTTCACTCCATCGCCAGCGCAACCCTGTTTGCAACATCTGTGATCATCGCTGCCCAGCGCGATTGCTCTGCACGTGTAACAATCAGGTCCTGCCTGATCTCCAGCGCGATATAGGCGCGGCCGTGAGCTTCGGCATGGCGGTTCATCGTCGCGTTCAATTCCTTACCCGAGTAGGGCTGATTATCACCCACATTGAGCCTATGATCACTGAACAGCCGAATTGCATGGCGAGCGGCGCGATCATCATTATTGTACAGAAGCGCCACTTCCCAAGGGCGCTCTTCGTCACTGGTTGCCAGCGAAGGTGTGAAGGAATGGAGCGATATGATCAATTCGGGCTGGGCCGCATCAAGCCATTCTCCCAGCGCCTTGTGATATGGCCGGTGCAAACGCTCCAACCTTGCTTCAAGATCGGCGCCAATATTGCCCGGTATCAGGTGCCCATCACTTTCCGTGGGGACCACGTTCTTGTGATTTTCCTCGCGGTGCATGTCGCATACCAGCCTGCTGACCGTTGCCAGATGCGCGGGAATGTCGTGGCGGCGCGCCATGCGACCTGCAATACCTTCGACGCCAATATCGAGCGCGATGTGCTGTTCGAGCAAATCAGCTGAAATGCCAAGCTCGATGTCTTCCGGCACGAAATTGGTTGCATGGTCCACCACACATACGATCCCGCCAGGTTTGGGTTCGCCCACCTGGCGATAGGGTAGGTCATCAATCATCATTGCTGCATTTTACCTTAGTAAACCTGACATTTGCCACCATTGCGGCTCCAGCTCGGCCAAGACACGCGATGCGCGATCGCGGTGCTCCGTGCTGTCATAGAGCGCAAAACAGGTGGCGCCGGACCCTGACATTTCGAACATCCATGGATCAGTTTGACTCAAGCGCTCAAGAACATCTTCTATTTGCGGGCACAGACTGATTGCGGGTGCGCGCAGATCATTGCGACCTTCCAGTGCGATATTGCGCGCAGTTCCTTTGGGCAATGGCCCGCGATCTTCACCATCCCACGCTGCAAAAACTGGCCCGGTAGGCACGGGAACACGTGGATTGACCAGCAACACAGCCATGCCTGCCATGTCGTTCTTTACCGGCTCAAGTTCAGTCCCGGTGCCGCGCCCAATTGCCATCTCGCTTCGCACGCAAGCTGGTACGTCGGCGCCAAGTCGCACCGCCGCGTCCTCCCATCCTTTTGGGAGACCGTGGACTTGCTCGACAATTCGGAACAGAGCGCCTGCATCGGCTGACCCACCGCCCAGCCCGGCGGCGACCGGCAGATTCTTTTCGAGCGTGACATGCAAACCCTGCGGGCGCGGCAAGGCAGAAAGTGCGCGAGCGACAAGGTTGCCAAACGGGTTATCCAGCACATCGGCGAACTCACCGTATACCTCGAACCGATCCGCCTCGGCTGGCTGCGCAGTCAGAACATCACCATTATCTACGAAGGCGAAAAGCGTTTCCAGTTCATGATAGCCGTCATCGCGCTTTACACGTACATGCAGCGCGAGATTGATTTTGGCGAATGCAATTTCTTTGACAGTCACGCACCTGCTCTAGCGGGAAAAATTGTGTCTGTCCGCTGATAGTTACAGCGAGAGCTTATCAGCTGGTGACAGCTTCTTTGGCTTCCTCTGCCAATGCAGCTTCGGCTGCACGGCGATCAGCGCGTTCTCGCTCAGCTTTTGCGCGATCAGTCGCCACCCGGCGCGCCTGTTCGGCCAACCCGCGCCAAGTCTTCTCTGCTCGCAGATGACGGTCACGGACATTTTCCAGTTGAGCTTTTTCGGCATCGGCGGCGGCTTCTTTGGCGCGCGCATCGTAAAATTCAAACGTCTGGCTCATGTGGTTCTCCGGGCAAGAGGTGTTGCCTCTCCCACTCGAACAGCGGGAGAGGCGAAATTCGAAATTTAGTCAGCAGCCGAGAGGTTTACGGCGCTTTCCTTGCCATTACGGCCGATCTCAACTTCGTAGTTCAAGCGTTGCTCTTTATCGAGCGAGTGCATGCCAGCGGCCTGAACGGCTGAAATGTGAACAAAGCTGTCATTCGAACCGTCGTCTGGCTGGATGAAACCATAGCCTTTGTCGGTGTTGAAAAATTTGACAGTACCGGTCTTACTCATGTGCGTTTCCTTTCAAGAAACGAATTCACCCGCGCGACGGAAGTGCCACGTAGGTCGTGCGTCAGGTCGTAAAGTGAAAGGAAGTCGTCGTCTGGTTTACGCGAGCACCAATGGTACTTAGCGGTCGTCAAATATCGAAGTCCGTCGCGTTATTCGACGTCAGCAATGTTTGTTTAGCACAGAGACAGGAAATTACCTAATCAATAGCGCAATCAGCGTCATTCCTGCCGTAAAGTCGCTTCAAAAGGACTAAGAGCAAGGCCAGCTTTCGCATTCATTGCACGGGAATGAGGTAGACTACATATTCGGATAGTTAGGCCCGCCGCCACCTTCAGGAGTGACCCAATTGATGTTCTGGTTCGGGTCCTTGATATCACAGGTCTTGCAGTGGACGCAGTTCTGCGAATTGATCTGGAACTTCGGCTCCTGCCCTTTTTCCTCAATCCATTCGTAGACACCTGCCGGGCAATAGCGCGCCGATGGACCACCGAAAATGTCGTATTCGCTCACCTTTTGCAGGTCGCGATCCTTCAGTTGCAAGTGAACCGGCTGATCTTCTGCGTGATTGGTAAAGCTGAACGCGACATTGGTCAGGCGATCAAAGCTGATCTTCCCGTCGGGCTTGGGATAATCGATCTTGGGATAGAGGTCTGCGCGGCCTGTATGCGTATAGTCAGGCGTATGCTTCATCGCAATCGGCAGTCCGATCTTGAGTGTCCGCATCCACATATCCGCGCCAGCCAGAACCGTGCCGACATCGCCGCCAAACTTGGCAACCGCAGGTTGCGCATTCTGCACCAGTTTCAGTTCGTCCGCGATCCAGCTTGAGCGAACCGCTGCGTCGTAATCCATCCGCTCGTCATGCTCACTACCGGCTGCAATCGCCGCGGCCAGACTCTCTGCCGCCAACATGCCGCTCTTCATGGCCGTATGGCTACCCTTGATGCGCGGCACGTTCACAAAGCCAGCTGCACAGCCGATCAGCGCGCCACCCGGGAACGCAAGCTTTGGCACAGACTGCCATCCGCCTTCGTTGATTGCGCGCGCGCCGTAAGCAACGCGGGTTCCACCTTCGAGATACTCGCGGATCGCCGGGTGCTGCTTCCAGCGTTGGAACTCCTGATAAGGCGAAACCCATGGGTTGGCGTAGTCAAGCGCTGTAACGAAACCCAGCGCCACCTGACCATTCGCCTGATGGTAAAGGAAACCTCCGCCCCAGCTGTCACTTTCTGAAAGCGGCCAGCCCTGCGTGTGGATCACGCGGCCCGGCTCATGCTTGTCCGGGTCAATGTCCCACAATTCCTTGATGCCCAGGCCATAGACCTGCGGCTGACAGTCGGCCTCAAGATCGTATTTCGCCTTGAGCTGCTTGGTCAAATGGCCGCGCGCACCCTCTGCAAACAGGGTGTATTTCGCCTCGATCTCCATGCCCGGCTGAAAATCGCCTTTGTGGCTGCCATCTTCGGAGATGCCCATGTCCTGCGTAATGACCCCGGTCACCGCGCCAGCATCGTTGAACATAACCTCTGCCGCAGGAAAACCAGGGAACACCATCACGCCCAGCGCTTCGGCCTGCTCGCCCAGCCACCGACACATATTGCCGAGCGAGCCGGTATAGCATCCCGCGTTACTCATGAGTGGCGGCATCATCAGATGCGGCATGTCCCACTTGCCGTTCTTGGTCAGCGCCCAATGCCAATTATCAGTGACTGGCGTTTCTGCCATCGGGCAGTCCATCTCGCGCCAATCCGGGAACAACTCGTTCAGCGCTTTTGGATCAACCACAGCGCCAGACAGAATATGCGCACCGATTTCAGACCCTTTTTCAAGGACGACAACTTCTAGTTCGTCATTGATCTGCTTTAATTTGATTGCAGCAGACAGGCCCGCCGGGCCTCCACCAACAATTACAACATCACAGGGCATCGATTCACGTTCAATAGCTTCGGCGCTCATGAAGTTCTCTTCCTTCGGAAATCGGTGTTCAACGTCACGCAAAGCCTTGATTGCTACGCCTTCCAAGGTCAAGACCCGCAATTGTGAGTATGGCCAATCAAGACACGCTGACTGCGCGCGATTTTGACGCGCTGGTTTCATGGTGGCGGGATGCCGGCGTGGATTGTGACTTTGTTGATGACGCCACGGATTGGCTGGCAGAGCCTGCGGTTGCCGAAACCACCGAAAAGACCGTGGCAAAGGCCAAGCCGAAGCTAGAATCCGCTGAGACACCGCCTCCACAAAAGATTGATCTTTTCGCTGCAAATCGGCCTGCCGACCTCGCTTCATTCCGCGAATGGTGGATGAGCGAGCCGTCGCTCGATGCGATCGGACCGCGCGGTCGGGTGGCTCCGCGAGGTAACGCCGGGGCCAAGCTGATGCTGATCGTGGTCGATCCCGAGCAAGGCGATACCGAAAAACTGCTCTCGCAGACGCAGGGCCGGCTGGTTTCCCGAATGCTCGCGGCGATGCAAATTGCAGAGAGCGATGTTTATTTCGCCTCCGCTTTGCCGCGTCATACGCCGATGGCCGCTGGCGCGGTGCTCGTGCAGGCGGGATTCGGCGAAGTTTTACAATACCATATCAAACTTGCCTCGCCACAACGTGTGCTAGCGTTCGGGGCTAACCTTTTGCCGCTTTTGGGGCACGATGCGGCGCAAGAGCCTGCTTCTTTGGAAAAAATTAACCAAGAAGGGTTCAGCGTAGCTGCCATGGCGGCGGACGGGCTCGACAGCATGATGGCAATGCCGCAGCTCAAAGCCCGTTTCTGGCGGCGATGGCTCGAATGGACAGGCACGTAAGCGCAATGGCACACTACAGCGTAAGAGCATTGGCAATCGGACTTTTGGGAAGTGTTGCTGCGCTTTCTGCGACTCCGGCTTTGGCTGCGAACAGTGCAGCGAATTATTTTCGCGAACGCGCCGAAACGAGCGAAGTTCCGCAAATCCTGAGCGACGCAGACCAGGCACATTACCGCGACATTTTCACCGCAATCGCTTTGGAAGACTGGAGCCGCGTTGATGAGCTGCTGGAGAAAAGCCATGACGGTTTGCTGCAGCAAGTGGCGCTCGCCGAATACTATACACATGCCAAAAGTCCAAAGATCGACGCCGAGAAAATAGCAGCATGGCTCGAGATGGGCACCCACTTGCCGCAAGCCGAACAACTCGCTCGCTTGGGTGAAAAGCGCGGGCTGGAATACACACCCTCCCTCCCCCAGACTCAAAGCTTTAATCGTCAGTCCTATGCCTCCAAGCGGCTCCGGCCGCGAAGCGTACAAGACGGAACCATGCCACAGGATATTCGCAACGAAATCCTGGAGCACATAAAGAATGACGATCCCGATAACGCGCGCCTTTTGCTAGAAGGGATTGACGATTTGCTAAGCGCGGAAGCGCGGGCCGAGTGGCGCCAGCGTGTCGCCTGGAGCTATTACATCGAGAATAATGATCCGATGGCTCTGGCAATGGCACAAACCGTTACCGAGGGCGCTGGCGCATGGCTCGCGGAAGGGGAATGGGTCACAGGGCTGGCCGCATGGCGCATGGGCGATTGCGACACCGCCGGTCGCGGATTTGCCCGCGCAGCCGAGCTTGCCAGCAATGTAGAACTCAAGACAGCCGGCCATTTCTGGGCCGCGCGCGCGCTTACACGATGCCGGGCACCGGGAGCCGCGACCGAACACCTGCAAGCCGCCGCGAGATACGACGAAACGTTTTATGGCATGCTCGCGCTGGAGCAACTTGGGCAGGATATCCCGACGCAATATGCCGGTGCCGATTTTGCACCCGCCGACTGGCAGCGCCTCCGCGATGAGCAAAACGTGCGCATCGTGATTGCCCTGATCGAAATTGGCCGTAGCGATCTGGCTGACGAAGTCATCCGTCATCAGGCGCGCATCGGTGATCCGAAAGACTTTGCCGCGCTTTCACGGCTTGCTCGCGAACTTGGCCTCCCGCAGGCGCAGCTTTGGATGGCACACAACACGCCGCGCGGCAGCGATCCGATACCTGCTCTGCGCTATCCCACGGCCCGATGGAAGCCGACGACCGGATGGCAGGTGGATCCGGCACTGGCCTTTGCGCTCGCATTGCAGGAATCCGTATTTCGCGCCGACGCCGTCAGCCCGGCCAATGCGCGCGGGCTGATGCAGATTACGCCAATCACCGTGCGCGAACATGCCGGCCGGATGAATATGAGCGCAAGCTACGTCAATCTCGACGATCCCGAGACGAACCTCGCCTTCGGGCAACGCAATCTGGAGATGCTGCGAGATAGCAATGCTACGCAAGGTCTGTTGCCCAAGATCATGGCCGCCTATAACGCAGGCCTGTCACCCGTGACGCGCTGGAACAGTGAGGTCCGCGATCAGGGCGATCCGCTGCTCTATATGGAGAGTATCCCCTATTGGGAAACACGCGGATATGTGAATGTGGTGATGCGCAATTACTGGATGTATGAACGGCAATCAGGCGCTCCGTCAGAAAGTCGAAAGGCGCTGGCGCAGGGTCTTTGGCCAAGATTCCCGGAAAGCCGCGGTGCCGGTGCGGTTCGCCTTACCGGGCGCAACTGAAGAAGGACGCAAGAGGACATGTATGGCGATTGATCCGGACAAGACATTCACCCCGATCAATATTGCTGTCCTTACCGTATCCGACACTCGCACAGCAGAAAATGATACCTCGGGCGATATCCTGGCCGCGCGCATTACAGATGCAGGGCACAATCTCGCCGCACGTTTGATCGTAAAGGATGATGCAAACTTGCTCGCAAGCAAGTTCAACGACTGGATCAATGATCCGCAAATTGACGCGATTGTCTCAACCGGTGGAACCGGACTGACCGGTCGCGACGTAACGCCTGAAGCGCTCGCTCAGTTGGACGGCGCGCGCGATATTCCAGGTTTTGGTGAGTTGTTCCGTTGGCTCAGTTACGAGACAATCGGTACTAGCACCGTGCAATCGCGCGCCTGCGCAGTGGTTGCTCGCGGAACATATATATTTGCCCTACCCGGCTCGAATGGCGCGGTGAAGGACGGCTGGGATGGCATCCTGACCGAACAACTCGACAGCCGCAATCGACCATGCAATTTCGTAGAACTGATGCCGCGTCTAAGAGAGAAATAGGCTTTCGCACACTAAAGAGGCGTCTACGTCTCATTCGTGCTAATTCGGCAAAGGCCGGTGGCTTTCGGTTAATTGTGCTGCAGAGGGGCTAAGAAAAAATACCAGCTGATAATGAACCGCTCTAATAAGTAAGCAACATACTCGATACGAAACGGATCAAGCTTTTCGGGGCGCATGAGCATGTTGGGCGTTGCACTTAAACCTTACAATCGGCGAGACAACTATCTTTGCATTTCAAAACTAAACGTGTCGATAGTGGACAAACGTTGTTAGTCTTGGCCGCAGCGAACGAATCACCCGAAGGCCGCGCCCACCATTAACGGCTTGAAGCGGATGAGGCGGCTGTCGACCAGCGCCGCGGTGCGGTTCACCACGGCTTTCTGGTAATCCGCATCCTTGATCATCTCAAAGAACGCGCCTGAATTGGGATAATGTGCAACAAAGCCATCGTGCCATTTGCGGGTATCGAGGCCTGTCACCATCGTCTGAAATGCGCCCCGCCACACGATCTCTCCGCCGACCCGGCGAAAGATCGGGCCGGACGTTTTGCCGTATTCCTCATAGGCGCGCCTCCCGCTCCAGCCGTTCCCGTGATGCTCGTGTCCTTCAGGGTATTTGGCAAGGTGACGGTAGAGCAGCAAGTTGAGCATATGGATCGGCTCGTCGCGCGGCAGATCCTTGAATGCCTGAAAATTGGTGGGCGATGGATCGATGTAGACTTCGCTCATGCTGTTCACCCCTCCAGCTTATAATCGGCGAACCGATCACGCAGGTCTTTCTTTGAAATCTTGCCGGTTGCCGTGTGGGGAATTTCATCCACAAACTCGATCGCATCGGGCATCCACCACTTAGCAATCTGCGGTTCAAGATGCTTGAGGATATCCTCCTTCGTGACATCGGACCCTTCGCCTTTGACCACGAACAGGACGGGCCGTTCGTCCCATTTCGGGTGCGGCATGCCAACGCATGCTGCCTCTGCAACGCCTGAATGGCCAACAGCTGCATTTTCCAGCTCGACCGAACTGATCCACTCGCCGCCAGATTTGATCACGTCCTTTGTCCGGTCCGTCAGCTGCAGCGTACCGTCCGGATGGATGATGCCAACGTCACCGGTGTCGAACCAGCCATCCTGGTTCGCCGCATCCTGCTCGGCCTTGAGATAGCGCTTAATGATCCATGGTCCACGAATTTGCAATGCACCGGAAGTCTTCCCATCGCGGGGCAGTTCGGTCATCATGTCATCAAGATCAACAATGCGCAGCTCTACTCCGAAAACCGGGCGACCTTGCATTGCGGTCTTGTCGACTTTCTCCTCAAAGCTAAGTTCGTCCCAATCCCATGTTGGGCCGCCGACTGTACCGATGGGTGAGGTTTCAGTCATGCCCCAGGCGTGCTGCACGCGAGTGCCGTTCTTCATCAGGCGCTCGATCATGAAGCGCGGGCAAGCCGATCCGCCAATAGTCGCAGCCTTCAGCGGCGGCAGATCAATCCCCTCTTTGTCGCAATATTGGAAATGGGCGAGCCACACGGTGGGCACGCCAGCGCTGTCGGTTACTTTCTCGCGGATCATCAAATCATGCAGCACCGCCGGATCATTCACCGCGCTGAACACGAATTTGATCCCTGCCATCGCGCCTGCATAGGGCAAGCCCCAGCTGGCCGCATGAAACATGGGGACGACCGGAAGCATGCAAGAGGCGCTGCTGAAGTTGAACGCGGCAGGCTGCAAGCCCGCCAATGCGTGCATCAGTGTTGAGCGATGCTCATACTGCACGCCCTTGGGATTTCCGGTGGTGCCGGATGTGTAGCAAATCATGCACGGATCAGTCTCCGCACCGGTAACCCATTCGAAGTCTCCGTCATGCTCACCAATCCAGTCCTCAAACGCGGGAGAATGCTCACCGCTGTCATAGCAGATGTAATGCTCGACTGTGGTCCAGCGCTCTTTCATCCGGTCCACAATCGGCTGGAACGCCGCATCGTAGCAAAGCACCTTATCTTCGGCGTGATTGACGATGTATTCGAGCTGGTCATCGAACAGGCGCGGGTTCACTGTGTGAAGCACCCCGCCCATCCCCGCAACGCCATACCAGCTGACCAGATGGCGTGAATGGTTCATCGCAAGGCTGGCAACCTTGTCACCTTTCCTGAGGCCTAATGCCTGGAGAGCCTGCGCCATTTTCAACGCATCTGCGCGAATTCCGGCCCAGTTTGTGCGCGTCTCGCTGCCGTCGGCCCAACGTGTCACGATCTCGCGCATTCCCGCCTCGCGTGCTGCGTGATCGATCACATGGGTGATCCGCATGGTCCAATCTTGCATGGCTCCGAGCATCAGGTCTCTCTCCTCAATTGAAATCCTCGTTTGAAACTGTCATGCCGAGACCGGATGTGCTTTGCAATCGTTCAAAATTGGCCGATGAATGAGCTTTCAAGCCGATCGTCAGGCAACCAATCTCAAATTCGCACGGCCGCGCAATGGTTGAAGCTGGACATTGCCGATGCCTTCGACCGCACCCAACCGCTCAGCCAGTTCGCCATCCAGCGCAAAATCCTCGCCTAGAATGATGGTGACATACTCACCCGCGTCCAGCAGGACCCGGACGATCACTTCACCACCCATCGACGTATTGCTGCCTTCGGACGCCGGGACCAGCTCCAGCCGCAGATCAGCGAGCGCTTCCAGGCTGAGTACATCAAGCATCAATCGCATGCGCTTGCCGCCCCGAACTTCATCTAGCGGCCGTGCACCCCGCACCGTTACGCGCGGCGGTTCACTTGGATTGGGCGAGTCCAGTTCGACATTGAGCAAGATGCAAGTGCCTTCAGCTGCCCATTTCTCGAACTGAGGCACCAGGCTTTCTTCGAAGCATGCCGCGCTGAACTGCCCGGACGAATCGGAAAAGTCGCCTCGGATAAAGTCTGCGCCGCGCTTGGTGCGGCCCTTACTGAAGCCTTCCACCATCGCCGCCAAGACGGCTGGTGAACGCCCCCCGGCAGGTGCGCCGGCCTCCATGATCGATTGATAGCTGCGCGCGCCATTGGCAGATGCAAGATGCCAATATTGCTGGACGGGATGAGCGGAGAAATAGAAGCCGAAATTCTCGCGCTCTTTGGCCATCTGCTCGGTACGAGACCACGCTTCGGCTTCCTGAAGCCGCAAGTCCTCATCCGCGGCATCCTCGCCGCCGAACAATGCCGCCTGCCCACTCGACCGCTCTCTCTCTGCCGCATCGGCAACGGCCAGGAGCATGTCGATATTGGCAAACAGCTTCCCGCGGTTCTCATCCAGGCAATCAAGCGCGCCCGCAGCGACCAAGCCCTCCAACTGCCGCGAGTTCATTGAACCCTTGGGGATTCGTTCGAAGAAGTCCTTCAGGCTGGTGAACGGGCCAGAGCCTTCGCGCTCAGAGACGATCGCATCCATCGCCTTGTCACCGACATTGCGGATGCCCGCGAGGGCATACCGCACTCCGTAACCTCTATCGGTCTGTTCGACCCTGAAACGCGCCTCGGAATGGTTGATCGAAGGTGGCAGAACTTCGACCCCGCCATCGCTGCCCGGATATCGCCGCGCATCATCTACAAAGACGGCCAACTTTTCAGAATGGTGCATGTCAAAGCACATCGAGGCGGCGAAGAACTCTTCCGGGTAATGCGCCTTCAACCACGCGGTCTGATACGCCAGCAGCGCGTAAGCGGCTGCGTGCGATTTGTTGAAACCATAGCCAGCGAACTTGTCGATCAAGTCGAACAGTTCGTTGGCCTGCTGCTTATCAATGCCTGAAACTTCCTTGCAGCCATCGATGAAACGCTGGCGCTGCGCGTCCATCTCGGACTGCTTCTTCTTACCCATCGCGCGGCGCAGCAAGTCCGCATCACCCAGCGAATATCCCGCTAGAATCTGCGCGGCCTGCATCACCTGTTCCTGATAGACGAAGATGCCGTAAGTTTCGGCCAGAATGCCTTCCAGCTTGGGGTGCGGATATTCGATTTCGGCTTCGCCATTCTTGCGTTTTCCGAACAGCGGGATGTTGTCCATCGGGCCCGGACGATAAAGCGAAACGAGCGCGATGATGTCGCCGAAGTTGGTTGGCTTCACTGCCGCGAGTGTGCGCCGCATACCTTCGGATTCCAGCTGGAACACACCCACGGTGTTGCCTGACTGGAGCAGGTCATAAACCGCCGTATCGTCCCACTCGAGCGCGCCGAGATCGATCTCGACCCCGCGCTTCTCCAGCAGATCAACCGCTTTGCGCAGCACCGACAGCGTTTTGAGGCCGAGGAAGTCGAATTTCACCAGGCCGCTGCTCTCGACATATTTCATATCGAGCTGGGTCACCGGCATATCCGAACGCGGATCTCGGTACAGCGGCACCAGTTGCGCCAGCGGTCGGTCGCCGATCACCACTCCAGCGGCGTGGGTCGAACTGTTTCGCGGTAGCCCTTCGAGCTCCAGCGCCAGATCGACCAGCGCCTTTACTTCATTGTCGTTATCGTATTCGCGCTTGAAATCCGCCGCGCCATTGAGCGCGCGCGGCAGCGTCCACGGATCCGTCGGATGGTTCGGGATCATCTTGCACAGCCGGTCCACCTGGCCATAGGGCATTTGCAGAATACGCCCGCAATCGCGCAGCACCGCCCTCGCTTTCATTTTACCGAATGTGATGATCTGCGCCACGTGATCATACCCGTATTTGGCTTGGACATAGCGGATCACTTCGCCGCGCCGTGTTTCGCAGAAATCGATATCGAAGTCCGGCATGGAGACGCGTTCGGGGTTCAGGAAGCGCTCGAAAAGCAGACCCAGCTTGATCGGGTCCAAGTCTGTAATCGTGAGAGCCCAAGCGGCAAGCGAACCGGCACCGGAGCCGCGGCCTGGCCCCACCGGAATACCGTTATCCTTGGCCCATTTGATGAAGTCCGCAACGATCAGGAAGTAGCCGGGGAAGCCCATCCCGACAATGATCTCGACCTCGTAATCCAGCCGGTCAAAATAGACCTTGCGTTCTTCCTCTGATAACGGGCCATAGGGCCCGAGCCGCGCTTCCAAACCTTTGCGCGCATCTTCGGCGAGCATTCTCGCTTCACCTTCCAGATCACCCGCAAGACTGGGCAAGATCGGCTTGCGATCCGGTGGCATCACCGCGCAACGTTGTGCAATCACCATCGTGTTCGCGATCGCTTCCGGCAAGTCCGCAAACAGCTCTTCCATCATCGGCGCAGATTTGACCCATGCCTCCCGATTGGTGTGCGGGCGATCTTCGGCATCGATATGCGATGAATTGGCAATGCACAGCATGGCGTCATGCGCCTTGTAGAAATGCGGCTCGGCATATTGCGCAGGGTTGCTGGCCACCAGCGGCAGATCGCGCGCATAGGCCATATCCAACAGGGCTTCTTCTGCCGCAATACAGACCGGATCGGAATGCCGGGCCATCTCGATGTAGAGCCTTTCAGGGAACAGCGCTTCGAGCCTGGCAATGAGTGCTTCGGCATGATCTCTCTGCCCCTCAGCCAGCAAACGGGTCAGCGCGCCCTCACCCGCACCGGTCAGCGCGATCAGCCCCTCTGTGTGCCCTTCAAGCTCGCTCAGCTGCACATGAGGTTCAAATTCGAGTGGCCGATCCAGATGCGCTTTGGAGACCAGGTGGCACAGATTGTCATAGCCCGCCTCATCCTGCGAAAGGAGTGGCAGATAATCGACCTGACGCCCTTCCTCGTCACGCGCGATACCCAGCAAAGTGCCAATGATTGGCTGAACGCCTTCATCAATGCATGCGCCCGCAAAGGCGACCGTCCCATACAGACCGTTGCGGTCACAGATGGCGATAGCGGGAAAGCCGCGTTCCTTCGCAAGCTTGGCAATCGCCTTGGGCTCGATGGCCCCTTCAAGCATCGAGTATGAAGATTGCACACGCAGCGGAACAAACGGAGCGAAAGCCATGTCGCTACTTTAGGAAGTGCTGCGCGATTCGGAAGCACCGAACCGCGTTAATTCTCCACAAGTGGACTGACTGAACGAATGGCTGATCCGAAACGACCCAATTTCACCGACCAATGTCCGCAATTGGGTCGTTAGCGGTCTGTCCGCTTTTGTCCGGAAGCTAACCCAGAGCCGCCACGCTAAACCAACATCACAGCAGTTTTTCGATATCCTTCGCGATCCGCTCCGGCTTGTCGGTCGGGGCATAGCGCTTCACCACATTGCCTTCGCGGTCGATCAGGAATTTGGTGAAGTTCCATTTGATGCCGGTTGAGCCCATCAGACCCTTCGCTTCACCCTTCATCCAGTCATACAGCGGCGAGGCATCCGGCCCATTGACGTCAACCTTCTGCATCAGCGGAAAAGTGACGCCAAAGTTCACCTTGCAGAATTCCTGGATCTCGTCGGCATTGCCGGGTTCCTGCGCGCCGAACTGGTTGCAGGGGAAGCCAAGCACTTCGAAACCCTGATCCTTGTACTTCTGGAAGACCTTTTCCAAGCCGTCATATTGCGGGGTAAAGCCGCACTTGCTGGCGGTGTTTACGACCAGCAGCACCTTGCCCTTCTTTGTTGCAAGATCGAGCTCTTCACCGCGGTTGGTGGTAACGGTAAAATCGGCAATCGTGGTCATTCTGGTGCGTCCTCTTTCGGGCGATAGGTAAAGTCGAATGCGCTTTGCCACGAAACACCATGGTCCGTCGAGGATTCTCCGAACTGTCGCATCGATCCATCTTCATTTGCCGTGTAGCTCATCCGCACAAGCGTGTGCGGGGCGCCCGGCGATGGCCAGATCCCGGTCAGCACCATTTTGCCTTCAGTTACGCCGCCGGTGAACTCTACCGCGCCCGGTGAAGAGCCAACCCATTTCTGTCGCCACACGCCGGCGTTGGTGTCCCAGTGATTAAGGCTGGTTCCGCCGGCCCCGCGCAATGGCATCCAGCTTTCAATCACAGCGCAACCATTGTGCTTGCGCTCTATCCGGCTGTCGGCGACCTTGGCATCCCCCCCGGTTTGATAGACAACCCATTCACCCAGCCAGAAATCAAACCCCGCATGCCCTTCGCTGTCGCAAGCTGGTGGGGATGGTGGCGGCGATGGTTGCTGCGCGCCGGGTTCAGGTGCTGACTGCAGCAGCAATGCGGCGATAAGCGATGTAAGCATGAAATTCCCCCCGTTGTTTGTGGGGAGAAGACGCCAGATAGAGCCTGCCGTCAAAGCCGCATCCATCAGACGCCAACGCGCCTCTGCCAATGTCGGCGAGCTGTTAAGTTAGCATTCCGTCGTGCAAACGCACCACACGGTTCATTTTGCTGGCAAGCCGTTCATTGTGCGTCGCGACCAGCGCCGCGCTGCCCTCGCCACGCACCAGCGAAAGGAACTCGGCTAGCACCCGCTCAGCCGTGTGCTCGTCCAGATTTCCTGTAGGCTCGTCAGCCAAAACCAGCATGGGGCGATTAGCCAGGGCACGCGCCACAGCGACGCGCTGTTGCTCGCCGCCAGAAAGCTGGCTCGGGCGGTGATCCATCCGGTGACCTAGACCCAACGCGGTCAGCAGCTCTTCTGAACGTGCTTCTGCAAATTCGCGATCCACTCCGGCGATCATCTGCGGCATCACAACATTCTCGCGCGCGTTGAAATCGGGCAATAAATGGTGGAATTGATAGACAAAGCCCAGATGGTCGCGCCGCAAGCTGGTGCGCTCATCGGTTTGCATCGTTGCTGCTTCCTTGCCCGCGATCTGGATCGAGCCTTCGAAACCACCTTCGAGCAGGCCAACAGCTTGCAACATGGTCGATTTACCCGTTCCGGACGGCCCAAGCAAAGCGACGATCTCGCCCGGCCTGATATCAAGATCCGCACCGCGCAGTACTTCGATTACAGTATCGCCCTGCTTGAAGCTTCGCTTGAGTCCGCGGAGTTTGACAACCGGCTTCTTCTCCTCGTCGGCTGCGGTTGTATGCAGGACATCACTCATAACGCAGCACCTCCACAGGGTCAGTGCTTGCAGCTTTGAGCGCCGGGTAGAGGGTGGCCAGGAAACTCAAGATCAAGGCGAGTGCAACTATACCTGCGATCTCAACGGGGTCCGTGCGCGAGGGCAATGTCGAAAGGAACCGCACTTCAGGGTCCCAAATCTCCTGCCCTGTGACAAAAGCAATGAAGGAAACAATTGGCTCCCTGAAGTAAAGCACGACGAATCCGAGCCCCAGTCCAGCGATTGTGCCGAGTGCTCCGACGGTAAATCCAGTTGTTACAAAAATCTTGGTCAGGCTTTTGCGAGTTGCGCCCATTGTCCGCATGATCGCAATATCACGCGTCTTCGCACGCACCAGCATGACAAGACTCGACAGAATATTAAATGCTGCAACCAAAACCATGAAACTCAATGCAAAAAACATTGCGACGCGCTCTACCTGAAGCGCTTCGAAAAGCGTTGCATTCATCGTTTTCCAGTCGGCAATCACCGCGCGTCCAGCGAGCTTTTCCTGTACTGGTGCCAGTATCTCTCCAACCTTGTCAGGGTCAGTCACTTTAATTTCGATCTGCCCCACACTGTCGCCCATCAACAGCAACGTTTGCGCATCGGACATGGGCATCATCACGAACTTCTCGTCAAAATCGAAGATACCCACCTCGAAAATCGCTGACACTTCATACCCCACCTGGCGCATGGTCGTGCCAAATGGAGTCGTGCGGCCCTGCGGGTTGATGATCGTGATAGTGTCTCCCACCCGCGCGCCGATGTTCTGCGCAAGGCGAGAGCCAATCGCTACCTTGCTGGCATCAGGCTGAAGCTCTCCGATATTGCCCAGCAGTACCTTGTCAGCCATGCTGGCCAGATCATCCTGCGTCTGCCCGCGCACAAATATGCCCTCGACGCGTCCGTTAAATGTCGTCAGCAGCGGTTGTTCGATCAGCGGGTTTGCTTCCACCACATCAGGGGTTGCTTCAACCTCGCGCAGGACTTCTTCCCAGTTCGAAAGCCGTCCGCCATAGGCCTGCACCACCGCGTGGCCGTTCAAGCCAACAATTTTGTCGAGCAATTCAGCGCGGAAACCGTTCATCACGCTCATCACCACCACCAGCATGGCAACGCTGAGCATGACAACCCCAACCGAGATACCGGCAACCAGCGCAATGAACGCTTCCCCCTTGCCCGGCAAAAGGTATCGTTTGGCAATCATCCATTCGAATGGAGAGAGGATCACGGTCTATCTGGGCCCTCGAGAAAGTGACTGACCTGAACTGGCCGAGCCTGGCTGAACGCAGGATTTAGGGCGCGCTGCAGCGCAAGGCAATGGAACAACTTGCGTCTTTCCCGGTCAAAAGCTTGTGACACTGCCGCTATCGCCCTTGTAATCCTGCTGTAACATCGCCATTGACGCGGCGACGGTAACACGCGGCGCTAGCGGGCAGGCTCAGCATGAACTGGACTAATCCTTTCCTCGACGAATTTGGCGACAAGCTGCGCGAGGAATGTGGCGTGTTTGGCGCTATCAACGCATCTGACGCTTCTGCGGCGACCGCTTTGGGGCTGCATGCCTTGCAGCACCGCGGGCAAGAGGCGGCCGGCATCACCAGCTATGACGGCAAGGAGTTCTTCTCTCGCCGCGGGCTTGGCCATGTCGCAGAGAATTTCTCCTCGCCGGAAGCCATCGCGGAACTGCCCGGCTATATGGCCGCTGGGCATGTGCGCTATTCCACGACCGGCGGTGCGGGCCTGCGCAACGTACAGCCACTCTATGCAGACCTCGCCAGCGGCGGTTTTGCAGTCGCGCACAATGGCAACATCTCGAATTCGCAGAAGCTTCGCGCCGAACTGGTTCAGAATGGCGCGATTTTCCAATCCACATCCGACACCGAAGTGATCATCCACCTCGTCGCAACCAGCCGTTATCCAACTATGGTCGACCGGCTGGTTGACGCGCTGCGTCTGGTCGAGGGGGCCTACGCGCTCGTAGTTATGACACCTGAAGGCATGATCGCATGCCGCGATCCGCTCGGCATTCGCCCGCTTGTAATGGGAAAAATGGGCGATGCAGTTGTCTTTGCCAGCGAAACCGTCGCGTTCGATGTCGTCGGCGCAGAATTTACCCGGGAAGTCGAGCCAGGCGAACTGATCCGTGTCGATTTCGAAGGCAAGATCGAAACATTGCGCCCCTTCGGCAATCACAGTTCGCGACCATGCATCTTCGAGCATGTCTATTTCAGCAGACCGGATTCATTCTTCGCGGGTCAATCAGTCTATGAAGCACGCAAGGCGATTGGACAGCAATTAGCTATCGAAAGCCCGGTCGACGCTGATCTGGTCGTGCCCGTACCGGACAGCGGCGTGCCCGCAGCCATTGGCTATGCTCAGGAGTCGGGCGTACCGTTTGAGCTGGGCATTATCCGTTCACACTATGTCGGGCGAACATTCATCCAGCCTTCGGACACAGCGCGTCATTCCGGCGTTAAGCGCAAGCACAACGCCAATCGCGGTCTTGTTGAAGGCAAGCGGATCGTGCTGATCGACGATTCAATAGTCCGCGGCACTACTTCGATGAAGATCGTCGAGATGATGCGCGAAGCAGGCGCCAGCGAAGTACACTTCCGCGTTGCCAGCCCACCCACGGCGCATAGCTGTTTCTACGGTGTCGATACGCCGGAGCGTGAGAAACTGCTCGCCGCCCGGATGGACGTTGAGCCCATGCGCGAATACATCAAGGCAGATAGCCTGGCATTCGTGTCTATCGACGGCCTGTATCGTGCCGTCGGCGCTGACCACCGCGAGAACAACTGTCCGCAGTTTTGCGATGCATGCTTTACGGGCGATTATCCAACCTCGCTGACAGACCTGAATGCCAAGGACAGCGACGACGCTCAATTAACATTCGCAGATCACAAGGCAGCTTGAGCCATGACAGACGGCAACAAACCACTTGAGGGCAAGCTCGCGCTTGTCACCGGCGCAAGCAAAGGAATAGGCGCTGCAACTGCAAGAACGCTTGCTTCCCAGGGGGCTCACGTGGTGCTGGTCGCTCGCGACGTCAAAGCGCTCGAAGCGGTAGAAGACGAAATTCACGCGGAAGGCGGTACTTCCACCATCGCCCCGCTCGATCTGACCGAGCCCGAATCGATAGCGCGTCTGGCCCAGGCAGTTTCAAGCCGATGGGATGTGCTCGATATCATGGTGCTATCTGCCGCCTATCTGCCAACTTTGACGCCCGTCACGCAGATCGATCCGAAGCAGTTTAATCAGGCGTTGAATCTCAATGTCTTGGCGACGCAGGCCTTGTTGTCCGCGTTCGACCCCATGCTCAAACGTTCAGAGGCGGCCCGCATTATCGGGCTCACAAGCAGCGTGGGCGCCGGCCCCCGAGCCTATTGGAGCGCATATGGCGCATCCAAGGCTGCCTTTGATAATATTCTTAGCTCTTACGGGCAAGAAGTTGAAAAGATTGCTAATATCCGCGTTGCGATTGTCGATCCCGGTGCCACGCGCACCAGCATGCGTGCCAAGGCCTATCCCGGTGAAGATCCCGAAACGGTAAAGCAGCCTGACGTCGTGGCGACCCGTATTGCCGAGCTAGTCCAGGAAGGTTTTGAGACCGGTCATCGCGAGCGCGTTGACGGCTAAATCGTACGCCTGTTACCGCGCAATACCATTCGGTTAAATCGCCGCTAACCACTTCCCTATACAAATGGGAAACCGCGCTCGGTCAACGTGTGTGAAGCTTAAGGCCATGTTCGCAAGATCAGCGAGCACCGGTTCGAGAGCAAGATACGCTAGAACTCAAGGAATTCGGGCATGCATACAACGCAAGACCGCTACGAAATCGCCGCGCAGGAAGATCGCTGCGCTCCACGCACGAAGCTGACCAGCCAATGCTATCGCTGCGCGCATCGGGTGGCTGCGCCTTCCCAAGCGTGGTGCACGACCTGTCCATCTCCGGCTTCTCCGCCGCCGCGATCAACCGGATGCATGAAGGCCAGGTTTGCTGGCTGACGCTGCCCGGCCTGGAATCGCTCCAGGCGCAGGTTGTATGGTGGGAAAACTGCATTGTCGGCTGCGCCTTCACCGAACTGCTCAGCCCGATCGTGCATGACAACATCATTCAGCGTTACGCGCAGATGGGCGCTTACCGCAGCGTTTAATCATACTGCGGGCCGCAGCTAAGATCGCCGTTGCTGAGTTATTCAGCTGCGGCGATTTTTTGCACCAACTGATACCATTCGCCTCGTGCATTACTGGTAGCTGTGGGCCAATTGCTGACCACCGCAACCACAAGGCCCTGCTCCGGTATGATCGTAATCGATTGACCGAATATGCCCTGGGCACCGTACCCGCCATCGTAGACCCACCATTGATAGCCATAGCCGAACCCCGGGCGTTCGAAGTCCACTTTACTATCCCCTGCATCGCCAAACCAGCCATCAGGAACGACGCCCTTACCGCCTTCCAGAGCAAATTGCCCCATGCGGGCATAATCAGCCAAGCGGATCGACAAGCAGCAGCCACCGATGCTGCCGCCGCGCGGGTCGCTCATCCAGAACATATCGGCTTCAAACCCTGCCGGGATGACGATCTTCTGCTTGGCGTAGGCAGCTAGCGGAAGACCTACAGCATTCTCTACCACCAGACCGATAAGATTGGTCTCGCCGGTCTTGTAGACCCATTTCTCACCTGGTGGCGCTTCGCGCGGTAGGTCCTTCATCTGCGCGACCATCGCGTCTTCGCCATATTCCAGCACAAAGCTCGCCATCTTGGCCACGTCGCTGTCAGGATCGGTATAGTCTTCGTTCCACGCGACGCCTGACGTCATTGTCGCAAGCTGCTCGACTGTCACATCATCATAGGCCGAGCCCGCAAGTTCAGGGATGTACTTGGTCACAGGGTCCTGCAAACTGCCAATGAAGCCATCCCGAATTGCTGCACCCAGCAGCGTCGAGGTGAAGCTCTTTGCAACAGAGAAACTGGTCCAGCGCTGTTCGGGGCCAAAGCCAAGGCGATAACTTTCAAAGCGTTTCTGCCCGTTCTGCAGCACCATGACCCCTGCGGCATTGGTCGCATCCATCACGCCGCGGATTTCAGCTGCCAGCGCATCTTCTAGCGGCGCACCATCGGGCAATGGGCGCGGTTCCAGAGCGCCCTTTACTTCGTGACCTTCGAACCAATTCTCCATATCGCGAAAACGCGCGCTGCGTTGTTCATCGCTCCAGAAAAGAACCTGCAGGTCAGCCGGATCGCGTTCTGGCGGGGTGACAAACGTAACCGGGTTTTCCTGCACCGCCGCGGTTTCGACCGGGCCATTATAGCCCGCTACACATCCTGTAAGTGCCAGCGCCATTGCCGCACTGCTGAGCCAAATCCGCATTATTCTCTCCTGTCTTCCGTTGCGGCACACCCTATGGAGAGCAATCCGCGGGAGCAAGCCTAGCTTTGCGCTTTCATGTCGCGATAGGCCGCCAGCGCGCGCTCGCGCCCTTCCTTATGCGCGATAATCTTCGCAGGGTAGGACGAAGGGCGCACGCCATGCTCTTCGGGATCATGTATGTAAGGCTCGCTTAAGTCTGCCAGTTCGGGCACGTACTCGCGGATATAGCCCGCCGCATCGAACTTCTCCGACTGGCTGAGCGGTGCCATGATCCGCACGAACATATTGCTGTCTACGCCTGTGCCCGCGACCCATTGCCAGTTCGCGCCATTGCTAGCGTAATCCGCATCGACCAGCGTATCCCAGAACCATTGCTCGCCCACGCGCCAGTCGATCAGCAGATGTTTGATCAGTAAGCTCGCAGCGATCATCCGCACACGGTTGTGCATCCAGCCCGTCTGCCACAATTGCCGCATGCCTGCATCGACGATCGGATAGCCGGTGCGCCCCTGCTGCCACGCTTTCAGATCGCGCGCGGCCGCTTCATCTGTCTCCGGATCGCGCCAGACGATGTTGTCAAAGTCCGTGCGGTAATTGTCGAGCGCATAGCCCGGAAACTGGCAGATCGCATTCTGCGCATAATCGCGCCAGATCAGCTCTTTCTCATAGGTCTTCCAACTCTTGGATCGCTTGTGTTTCAATGCATGCCAGACCTGCACCGGGCTGATCTCTCCGAAGTGGAGGTAGGGCGAGAGCTGGCTGGTCTTGTCCACACTCGGCAAATTGCGCGCATCGTCATAGTCGTCCGCGTGGTCTTCCCACCATTCGAGCCGTTCTTGCGCTGCCTTCTCGCCCACTTCCCAGAAGTCACGCATGCCGCTTGCCCAATCGGGATTGGTGGGCAGCAGGTTCCAGCTCTTCAGCGTATCGCTCGCGGGCCAGTTTTCGGGCGATGACAGCGTTTCGGGCTCTGGCAACAGATCACGTGGCGGCAGCATCTCCAGCGTCGCCTTCGCAAACGGCGTGTAGATCTTGTACGGCGTGCCGGAGCCTGTCGTCACAGCGCCGGGTGGCAGCAGGTAATTGGCGTCGTAGAGCTGGAGGTCGAGCCGCTCTTTCAACTCACCCTGCGCCTTGCGCCACCACGGTTCGTAGTGCCTGTTGGCGTGGATCGTTTCTGCGCCCGTCTCCTCAGCGATCTTGATGAGTTCCTCCACCGCATCGCCGCACCGCAGGATGATCTTCGCGTGGCGCTGGGCGAAGCTGTTAGCCAAGCTTTCTAGCGAATGATGCAGCCACCAGCGGCTTGCGCCGCCGTATTTGTGCAATCCGGCGCGTTCGTCATCGAGTACATAGACCGCGATCACCGGGCCTGCTTGCGCCGCGTGATAGAGCGCGGGATTGTCCGCCATGCGCAGATCGCGCCGTAGCCAAAGGATTTGGGGTTTAGTCATTCTCTTTCTTTCCCCTCTCCCCATGTGGGGAGAGGATAGCGAAGCTTGCTCCGAGTGGAGTTAGCGGAGCCTGGAGAGGGGAGAACGGTCTGGGCTGGCCCCTCCCCCAACCCCTCCCCTGAAGGTTAGGGGGCTTTGAATGGCAACGAAACTAGCCGCCTGAGTGTTCCTGATTCAATGGTTCACACTTTACATCGGGCAGCGCGACCGAGAAACGGTCCCGCACAAGCGGGTCGTAGAACCGCGCATCGCGCAGCAGCACCGAGCCGTCTTCAGCCCGTTCGGCAAACGGCGCACGGGTCCAGAAGAGGAAGGCGTCGAGTTCCGAATTGCTCGCTGTCTGAGAGACAGCGGCATCGAAGTCGCAGATATGCTCAGAAAGCAATCTTCCGCGATGCGAGATCGACTGAGGATGGTGTGCGACCAACCAATTGTGCTTATGCTTAAAGGTCGGAGCCAGAATCTCGCGTTGCCAGAACCAAAGCGGAACAGGAGATGCGATAGCTTCTTGGGATCTAACAAAAACCATTTCACCAGCTGTCGAGCGTGCAAATTCACTGATCACCCCATTCACCCCGACATACGTCAGGCTCACAGCTATCGCCACGCGAGCCGGCTTCATCCAATCGCCGCCTGCCTTCTCCCGCCACAGCGAGAACCATGTCGCGAAGCCCATCAGCGCCCATAGCCACACATCGATGATGAACAGCGTGTCGCCGAAGAACCACTGGCTCGAAAACGGTTCGAGGAACCGCACACCATAAACATTGAGCCAATCGAGCGCCGGATGAGTCAGGCAACCGATAAAGGATAGCGCGTAAAGCCATCCGAAATGCACGCGCAATCGCCCTTCAGGCCGAGCTCCGCGCTTCGCTTGCCAGCGGTCATAACCCCACAGCAGCCCCGCGAGGATCAGCGGCAACAGCACCATCGCGGGCGGGCCATGCGTAATCCCGCGGCGGAAACCGAGGTGTTCCTGCCCCTCCAACCAGAAGAAGCACGCCGCATCGACATCGGGCAGGTTCGCCCCGATGATCAGCGCGGGCATAGCGAGCCCGGTCTTCTTCTTAAGCCCTGCCTGCCCCAGCAGCGCACCAACCAGCGAGTGGGTCAGATTATCCAAGCCAATTCTCCGCTCTTAGCCCCTGCTCAAACCCTACAGCATGGAACACATGGAACACTGTCCTAGGCGCAAAAAACTCTCGGTGGAAATCCGACAAATTCAATAGCTTCCCGAAAATGGCTGATAAAGAGCGCATTCCACCT
Source organism: Altererythrobacter rubellus (assembly GCF_030284385.1). Taxonomy (NCBI): domain Bacteria; kingdom Pseudomonadati; phylum Pseudomonadota; class Alphaproteobacteria; order Sphingomonadales; family Erythrobacteraceae; genus Altererythrobacter; species Altererythrobacter rubellus. The sequence goes on along the minus strand of NZ_CP127221.1, from coordinate 1,379,329 downwards.
GATAGGGTGAAAGACACTACGTAGGAAACTCTAGTCGGTCGTGTGACCTTCCTTGTCATCCACCGTCCAGGTCTGGCCCGAGCCCAGCAGCTTGGCGAGGTTCGCCTGCTTGCCTACAGTCGCCCGTGCGCGCTCATCGGCCACGGCAGCTTCGAATGTCGGGCGCGGATCGTCATAGAGCACGCCGAGCGCCATCGGGAACGGTCCAAATGGCATTTCAATCAGCATGTGCGCAACGCTGCGGTTGGTTGCATCATGCACCAGCACGCCCGCCTCCTCCCAATTTTCCTCCGTCGCATCGACCACCTTGAGCTCCAACGCATCGCGATCCAGCGCGATGCCCTTTTCAAAGCCTGTCTTGGGATCGCCGAACAGCATCGGCTTGCCATGTTCCAGCCACAGCTGGCGATCACCCGCCCCTTTGGGCGCGGCGAAATCGTCAAACACATCCTTGTTGTAAACGATGCAATTCTGGAAAATCTCGATGAAGGCCGCGCCCTGGTGCGCATGCGCTGCTTTCAGTACATCGGGCAGGTTCTTGGACACATCGAAACCGCGCCCGATAAAGCGCGCACCCGCGCCTAATGCAAAGGCGCAAGGATTGGCTGGGCGATCATAGGAACCGATTGGCGTGGACGGGCTGCGCGTGCCAACGCGGCTGGTGGGGGATGCCTGCCCCTTGGTCAGGCCGTATATCTCGTTATTGAACAGCATGATCTGCATGTTCACATTGCGGCGCAGGACATGCAGCATGTGATTGCCGCCGATGGAAAGTCCATCACCGTCGCCCGTCACCAGCCAAACATCCAAATCGGGATTGGCAAGCTTCACGCCCGTCGCAATCGCCGGCGCACGGCCGTGGATGGTGTGGAAGCCGTAAGTTTCCATGTAATAGGGGAAGCGGCTGGAGCAGCCGATCCCGCTGATGAAGCAGGTGTTGGACGGGTTCGCACCCAGCTGTGGCAGCGTGCGCTGCACCGCCTTCAGGATCGCATAGTCCCCGCAGCCGGGGCACCAGCGGACTTCCTGATCGGTTTCCCAATCCTTGAGCGTGGTCTCGATCTTGGTCATCTCGTTCATGCCAAGGCCTCCTCAATCGCGGCTTCGAGTTCGTGGATGTAGAATGGCTGCCCGCTGGTCTTGTTGAGCGGTTTCGCATCGACCAGATATTGATCGCGCAGAACAGTCTTGAACTGGCCGGTGTTCATTTCGGGCACCAGCACCTTGTCATAACTCTTCAGCAGATCGCCCAAGTTTGCGGGCAATGGCCAGACGTGACGCACATGGATGTGGCTGACATCGTGCCCCTTGGCGCGCATGCGGCCGACCGCCTGATGGATCGGGCCATAGGTACTGCCCCAGCCCACCACGGCCAGCTTGCCACCTTCGCCGCCGAGGCAAACCTCCTGATCGGGGACTTCGATACCAAGCACCTTTTGTTGGCGTGCGTCAGTCATCGCCTGGTGGTTTTCGGGCGAGTAATCGATGTGGCCGGTATCAACCGCTTTCTCGATCCCGCCGATGCGGTGCATCAGATCGGGCGTGCCCGGCTTGATCCAGGGGCGTGCGCCATTTTCGTCGCGCTTGTAAGGCAACAAAGTGGCGTCGCCATTCTCGTTGGCAGGCCCGTTCTTCGCATCGAGGAACTTTGCCGGAAACGGCGTGAAGCTCGCCGGGTCTGGCACCAGCCATGGCTCCGCAGCATTGGCGATATAGCCATCGGTCAGCAACATGACCGGCGTCATATATTGGGTGGCAATACGGCAAGCCTCGATGGCGCATTCAAACGCATCTCCCGGGCTGCTGGCTGATACGACCGGGATCGGCGCGTCACCATTGCGGCCATAAATCGCTTGGTAGAGGTCACTCTGCTCAGTCTTGGTTGGCAGACCTGTTGACGGTCCGCCGCGCTGCGAATTTACGATTACCAGCGGCAGCTCGGTCATGATTGCAAGCCCCATGGCTTCGCCTTTCAGCGCGATGCCCGGGCCAGAAGAGCTGGTGACGCCCAGCGATCCGGCATAGCTTGCGCCAATGGCTGCGCAGATCGCGGCGATCTCGTCTTCCGCCTGGAAAGTGGTGACGTTGTATTCCTTCAGCCGCGCCAGATGGTGCAGGATCGCGGATGCCGGCGTAATCGGATAGCCGCCGAAGAACATCGGCAGTTCCGCCAATTGCGCGCCCGCGACCAGCCCGAGCGAGATCGACTCCGCACCGGTGATGGTACGGTAAAGTCCCGGCGCGCTCGGTGTGGCAGGCACATTCAGCTGTTTGAGCGGGCCGGAAAGTTCCGCCGTTTCGCCATAGGCGTGCCCTGCATCAAGCGCGGCGATATTGGCGCCTGCGATGTCCGGCTTACTCTTGAACTTGGCGCGCAGCCATTCCCGGATCGGTTCGCGATCACGGTCAAACATCCACAGCGCGAGGCCCAGCGTCCACATATTCTTGGACCGCAGTGCGTCCTTGTTGCCAAGGCCAAATTCCTTGACCGCTTCGATCGTCAAAGCGCTGATATCGAATGCCAGCACGTCATATTTGGCCAGACTGCCATCATCGATCGGGCTTTGGTCGTATTTCGCCTTGTCGAGATTACGCTTCGTGAACTCACCCGTGTCTGCGATGATCAACCCGCCGGGTTTGAGCGCTGACAGATTTACCTTGAGCGCAGCAGGGTTCATCGCAACCAGCACATCGGGCGCGTCACCCGCGGTGTTGATCTCCCGACTGCCGAAGTTGATCTGAAAAGCCGAGACACCGAACAACGTTCCCTGCGGCGCACGGATTTCCGCTGGAAAGTCCGGGAACGTCGCCAAATCATTGCCCGCCAGCGCGGTGGATAAGGTGAACTGCCCGCCCGTCAGCTGCATCCCGTCGCCGCTATCACCCGCAAACCGGACCACCACGGCGTCAGGCTGTTGAGAATCTGAATTCGGCTTTTCAACGGCTTGCTTTGCCATCTGCGTTCCTTGTCACGCGCCGCAAGATCCGGCGCAGTCCCTATTGAAGCGGGCAAGTATTCTCCGCCCTCTCCTCTCGCAATGAAGTTTTTCTCCTATGTGCACAAGTGTTGAGTGGAAAAGCGCGTTTGTCCCCTCTAACCTGACAAAAAGCACAGCAAGAAAGAGCATTGAATGGCCGCAGAGACACCTTTTATCCGCCCCGATGTGAAAGCTTTCCTCGATGGACTTGCGGCTATGGGCGGTGTTCCAATTGCTGAAATGACGCTTGAGGAAGCGCGCGCAAGCTATGTGGCGCTGCATGGAATGGCGGATGCGCCGCCACGCGATCTGGCGGTCATCAAGGATCTGAGTTACCCCGGTACAGACAATCCCTCGGGCGGCGAAATCGGATTGCGACTGTATGATGCTCGCGACACCAGAGAGCCTGGCCCCGTCATCGTATTCTACCACGGCGGCGGCTTTGTCATTGGCGATCTGGATACACACCACAACGTTTGCACTGAAATTGCGCACCATATGGATTTGCCAGTGGTGGCGGTCGATTATCGCCGCGCTCCCGAACATCCCTTCCCCGCGGCGATTGACGATTGCGAGGCAGCCACGCGCTGGATTGCGACTTCGCCTGAGGCATTAGGGCGCAAGGCAACCGGCCTGATCCCGATCGGTGACAGCGCGGGCGGCAATGCGACCATCGTGGTGAGCCAGCAACTGGCGGCCAAGCCAGCAGACGTTCCCGTTGTGCTGCAAGTGCCGATCTTCCCGCTCGCCAGCGATGCAATGGGCTCAGCCAGTCTGGAGGAGTTCGCAGAGGGCTTCGTTTTGACAAAGGGTGCGGTCGAATTTTTCGATGCCGCTTATGCGCCTGACCGCAATGATCCGCGCGCGATACCGATACTGGGCGACCACAGCACAGCACCGCCAACAGTCCTTGTCACAGCCAGCCTCGATCCGATCCGCGATTCAGGTCGCGACTATGGCGCGGCGTTGAGCGCGGCCGGGATCGATCATGTCCATCTGGAAGTGCGCGGCGGCACGCATAGCTTTACCAATCTGCGGCAGGCCGTGCCAAGCTATCAGCATGAAACGGAGCGCATGTTTGCGGCAATGAAACTGATGCTCGGAGCCTTTGCATGAGCGCGGCCGCTTACCGGCTGTGCGCCGGATTCATGCTCACAAACAAGCATGGCCAAGTATTCGTCGGGCAGCGGATCGACTCGCAGCATCTGGGCGCATGGCAGATGCCGCAGGGCGGGATCGACCCGGGCGAAGATACAAGGGAAGCGGCGCTGCGCGAGCTTCATGAAGAGACCGGGATCGGCACACATCTGGTGGATATCATTGCGCAAACGCGTGAGCCCTTGCGCTATGATTTGCCCGATGAACTGATCGGAAAACTATGGGGCGGGAAGTATCGCGGGCAGGAACAACATTGGTTCCTGGGCCGGTTTTCCGGCTCGGACGATGATGTCAATCTGGAGGCGCATGACCCGCCCGAGTTTGCTGAATGGCAATGGGTTGAGCCGACGCAATTGCCGGATCTGATCGTACCGTTCAAACGCGATGTCTATCGCGCCTTAGTGCGAGAGTTCGGCGATCTGATCTAATTTGCAAAGCGAAATGCAATCCGCTCCCGATTGTCCTTGGCGCGTGCTGACTTGAACGAATCCAACGCCTCAATCCGCCCAAACCATGCATTGATGTTGGGATAGCCGCCTTCGAACGCGCCTTTATCGCGCGCCGCATACATCGGATAGGCCAGCGTGATGTCAGCAGCGGTCAAATTGTCTCCGCCAAAGTATGGCTGGGCACCAAGGTCCTTTTCCATCTCACCCAGCAGCGCCTGCATGCGCGGGTTCAGAAACATCTTTCGAACCTGACCGAACACAGCCTTCAAAAGCGAGCTGATCGGCCAAGGCGAACGCATTTCCAGCAATCCGAGCACCATCTCTATACTCTGCAGCGGCATGAGTGACCCGGGTGAGGAATGGTACCAGAACAGGTGCCTTACGCGATCCTTATGGCCAGGTTTCGGGTTCAACTTGCTGTCTGGATAGGAATCCAGAATGTAGTCTATGATCGCATTGCTCTCTGCAAGGACCACCTCACCGTCAGTGATCACCGGAGCTGTGCCAAGCGGGGACAGAGCCTTGTAATCATCCGGGGCGAGATTGGTCTCCGGATTGCGGTTGTAGGATTTTAGCTCGTACTCTGCACTCAATGCCTCGAGCAGCCAGAGAATCCGGAAGCTTTGCGAATATTCAAGATGGTGGAGTGTCAGCATCCTTGATCTTTCTGTCTAATTGCTCAAAGGGGCCGCCCCGGCATCTTCCGCCGCCAACGAGGCCGACGGGCCGGCATTGATAGCCATCCTTAGACCAACTGTTTCGGGGCAATTCACGCCACACAGGCTCTGAAGAACTGCCAGATTACGCCGCGCCTTCGCCAGCGCGCCCTTTTGGGCAAGCGCTTGTCCTTCTCCTGCCAGCGCTCCGAAATGTCGCGGGTCACCTTCCAGAACCCGGCGATAGTAATCGATCGATTTACCCGTCAGACCTTGCGCCCGTGTCGCATCGGCCAACGCGACGAAAGCCTCGTCGAAGCCCGGATCGAGTGCCAACGCGGCCTCAAACGCGTCGATTGCGCCGTCGGTGTCGCCGCGCGACAACGCCAGCTGACCTTCCTGCACCATCATCATCGCGCGGGGATCTGGCGGCGGCTTGCTCAAACTGCCAACGCTGTTTGACAATGCAAAAACCAGAAAGAGCGCCGCAAAAGCAGGACCCAACCGGGCAGCTCGCGAGAATTTGTTGCGCAGTTCTGGGACTGAAACGACAGTCATGATGCCTTACTGGCTATCACCCGGCGCGCAGCATGGCGACAAAAAAGCCATCAGTGCCGTCATGAGCAGGAGAAAGACGAACACCCGCCCCATGCGCGCGACCCAGCGGCAGTGCGATGTCGATCGGTTTGAGCTTTGGATGCCGCTCCAGCGCCGCAGCGATCCGATCCTTCCCTTCGACATCCAGCAAAGAGCATGTGACAAAACCGATCCGGCCGCCCGGTTTCACCATCGCGGCTGCGATATCAATCAGCCGGTCCTGCAGAAAAGTGAGCCTGGTTAATTCACCCTCGTCCAGGCGCCAGCGTGCTTCTGGATTGCGTCGCCATGTGCCAGTCCCCGAACACGGCGCATCCACCAACACGGCATCGGCAACACCGCGCCACTCAGCCAGCATTTCCAATTCGCGATCAGGATTGAGCAACAGAGTTTCGATCAGACCAGCCCCTGCCCGTTCCGCACGCGGAGCAAGCCGTGACAATCGACCGCGATTGGTATCACATGCCAGCAAGCGGCCCTGGTTTTGCATGGCCGATGCTAGCGCGAGCGATTTTCCCCCTGCCCCGGCGCACAGATCGACCACGGTCTCGCCTGGTCTGGCCGAAAACGCCTCACACACCAGCTGGCTGCCGTGGTCCTGCACTTCGATCCGACCATCGCGATAGGCCGGCCATTGCTCGACCGAAGTACCGGTTGAAAAACGCAGAGCCTGCGATGCCGCGAGCGGCTCGCCGGTCTCGGGAAGTTCTATGCCTGAGCGGTCTGCCTTGAGCGTGTTCACGCGAATGTCGAGCGGCGCGCGATCGAGCAGCGCGGCGGCCTCGTTTTGATCGATCCCGGACGCGGTAAGAGCTTGTGTCAGCCAATCGGGCGCCACACCGTCTGGTGCTGGCTTCTCTTCATCGCCAATCGCCGCCGCTCCGTGTGCCGAGCCATCAAACAATGCTGCGATCGTGTCGTCTTGCTCTGCCAGACGCAACATCGCTGCCCGTCCGCTAACGGGAATGGGCCCGCAAGCCCGCACTGCTGCATAAACCAGCTCGCGCACGGCGCGGCGATCCTTCGATCCGGCATAGCGACGCTGCTTGAAATAGTTTGCAATCAAGCGGTCTGCGGGCGCACCTTTGCTTTTCGCCGCATCGATGATTTGATCGAGCAGCTCGATTGCCGCTTGCACACGTGCCGCGGGGGTCATCGTATGGCTCTAACGTGTCGGATAGTTCGGCGCTTCGCGGGTGATCGCGACATCGTGGACATGGCTTTCGGAAAGTCCGGCACCGGTGATCCGCACAAATTTCGCGCGTTTCTGCAAGTCTTCGATCGTTGCAGAGCCGGTGTAGCCCATCGCAGCTTTCACGCCGCCAACCAGCTGGTGAATCACATCTGCGGCCGGGCCTTTGAACGGCACCTGGCCTTCAATGCCCTCTGGCACCAGCTTCATCGCGGAGACATCCGCCTGGAAATAGCGATCCGCGCTGCCGCGTGCCATTGCCCCCACGCTGCCCATGCCGCGATAGGCCTTGTAGCTGCGCCCTTGGTACAGGAAGGTTTCGCCGGGACTTTCAGCGGTTCCTGCCAGCATAGAACCGACCATCACCGTCGAAGCGCCTGCCGCCAGAGCCTTGGCTGCATCGCCCGAAGTGCGCAGTCCGCCATCGGCGATCACTGGGATGCCTGACTTGGCCGCTTCTGCCGCGCTTTCTATAACCGCGGTCAATTGAGGCACACCGACACCGGCAACCACGCGGGTCGTACAGATCGAGCCGGGGCCAATGCCAACCTTCACTGCGTCTGCACCCGCGTCGACCAGCGCACGAGTGGCCTCTGCAGTGGCGACATTGCCTGCAATAACCTGGACCGAGTTCGAAAGTTTCTTGGCGCGTTCAACAGCGCGCGCGACATCCTTGTTATGGCCATGAGCGGTGTCGATCACCACCACGTCCACTTCCGCGTCGATCAAAGCTTCAGTGCGTTCAAAGCCCTTGTCACCAACCGTAGTTGCCGCTGCCACACGCAGGCGGCCCGCTGTATCCTTGGTTGCGCGCGGATAATTGACAGCTTTCTCGATGTCTTTGACTGTAATCAGGCCCACGCAATGCCCGTCATCATCGACAACAAGCAGTTTTTCGATCCGGCGTTGATGTAGCAGCCGGCGGGCTTCTTCTTGTCCGGTCCCGAGCGGTACAGTCGCCAGATTTTCCGTTGTCATCAATTCGCGCACAGGCTGCATGGGGTTTTCGGCAAAGCGCACGTCGCGATTCGTCAGAATACCGACCAGCTTGCTTGAAGCATCCGTGACCGGAATCCCGCTGATACGGTGCAGATCCATCAATGCCTGTGCATCACCCAGCGTGGCATCCGGTGTGATCGTAATCGGGTTGACGACCATGCCGCTCTCGAAACGTTTTACCGTGCGGACAGCAGCGCATTGCTCTGCAATATCGAGATTGCGATGCAACACACCAATCCCGCCAAGCTGCGCCATGACAATTGCCATGTCAGCTTCGGTAACCGTGTCCATCGCGGAAGATATCACCGGAATGTTGAGCGAGATATCACGGGTCAGCTTCGTCGCGGTGTTCGCCATTGATGGCAAGATATCGCTTTCGGCCGGGCGCAAGAGCACGTCGTCAAAGGTCAAGCCGAGGGGAATATCCATATGCGCCACTTTCGTCATCTGCAGATTCGTGGCGGCCCATGTAACCGCACCTCGTGCAAATCGCTAGTGGTAGGAGCGGCCTTTTTTGCCCCCGAGGCATCTACGGGAAAAGCTACACCTAGGGATACACCGCGCTATCGGCCACCCGGCGGATCAGCAACTCGTGCAACAGAAGGTCATCCACCGCTCCGCCTAGCTCGATATCGCCGGGGTTATCGGATGCCTGATGATAGTCCCCCGAAAGAAACTCGGTCAGTTTCTCCTCTGAACCGAATGCATTGGACAATAGCACTGACGGCACGTCACGCTGCAGCAACGCCCAGCCGTCCTGACGCTGCAAGAACGGCTCTGACAGCTCACGTGGCGCTAACTCACGTCCTATATCGTTGATTGCTTCCTTTATGATCGCATCAAGCGGCGTTCGCCCTTCGCCGATAAAGCCGACCGGGCTACCTCTGGGCGAAATCGCCACGGTGTCGAAATTGAATGCCGCGACGATATTTTCGAGCGGCAGCGGCGGTTGATCTGCAAAGGCTTGCGCACCCAACAAGCCCCACTCCTCTGCCGTCGTCCCAAGGATGTAGAGATCGCGCTCCATCGGTTCGCCAGCTGCCAGACGCTTGCCAAGCTCCATCATCAGGCCAATCCCGCTGGCATTGTCGACCGCGCCATTGCACAGCCGGTCCTCAGCACCTTCCGGTCCACATTCGCCGAAATGGTCCCAATGGCCCAGAAGCAACACCGCTCCGGCATCAGGGTTTGTCCCGGGAAGCTTGGCGAGGAAGTTGCGCGATGGCACTTCACGCCTGTCTGTACGTATGTCGAGGGTCAATTTGGCGCTCAGCGGTATCGGCACAAAGTCATTGGCACCCTTGCTCGCATCGGCCAATTCCAGCAGTTCAGCCCATCTCGTTTCACCCAGAACGTTTGCAAGAACTTCCCGGGCCATAAAGACAGAAACATTTTCGTCCGCTTGCGATGCGAGGGCTAGCCTATCTCGCATCTGGAATTGGCGGATTTGCGCGGTGCTTTCTGCCGACTCCACTACTGTCACAACTGCAACCGGGCCTTTCTCTTGCAGCGCAGCCCGGCGTGCCGGGCTTTTTCCCGGATCGCTTAACATGATCACGACACGCTCGCTCACAACCGCCTCGTCAACGTCACCATCGGCATAACCCACGAACAACGTGTCCGCGTCTTCCATCAAGGCTCGGCGCGCTTCCGTAGCAGCGGCAATCGCTTCGGGATCGACTGGAATCACACGCCTTCCGATCTTGAACTGCGCGAGGGCGCTTTCGCCTTTGATATTGGCCAACAAGACTGGTGCATTCCATGGATTGGCCGGGTCATTCGTGCCTGAAACAAAGCCAGCCGGCTCTAGCACCGACCGCATGTAATCAAGCGTTTTCGTCTCGCCAATTGTGCCGGGTCTGCGACCTGCAAACTCATCGCTGGCCAGAACGCTGATATGCTGATCGATCCTGTTTTCGAGCGAGGTGAACTCTGAATCCGAAACTTTGAGGCCAGTGCTTGCGCAAGCCGATAAAGTCAATGCGATTGCGAAGGCAGCTAAAGTTCGTCTCTCGATCATTATGGCCCCCAAAGCCTCAAATCCGTTATTCAGCGGTCCAGCCGCCATCGATGCTCCAGTTCGCACCGGTTACATTGCCCGCCTCTTCACGGCAAAGGAACACCGCCAGCGCGCCAATCTCATGCGGTTGCACAAATTTCTTGGTCGGTTGCTTGGCCAGCAACACATCATTGATCACTTCTTCGCGGCTAAGCCCGCGCGCTTTCATCGTATCTGGGATCTGCCCTTCGATCAGCGGTGTCCATACATAACCAGGCGAAATGCAGTTGGCAGTCACGCCGGTCTGCGCAAGCTCCAACGCGATAGTCTTGGTGAAACCGTCCACGCCGTGTTTCGACGCATTATATGCGCTTTTGAACGGTGACGCCGTTTTGGAATGCGCAGAGGCCGTGTTGATGATCCGTCCCCAACCCTTTGCCCTCATGCCAAGCACCGCGTGCCGCGTAGTGTGGAACACCGCGCTAAGGTTGAGCCCTATGATCGCGTCCCACTTGTCTTGCGGGAATTCTTCGACCGGCGAGACGTGCTGCATTCCGGCATTATTGACAAGGATGTCGATTTCACCCGCGTCCGCCATCATTGCCTCGATATCGGACGGGTCGAGCAGATTGGCGGCCGAATGCGTCGCACCCATTTCATCGCATAGTGACGCAATCTCGGACCTGTCACCGAAACCATTCAGGATCACTTCTGCGCCTTCGCTGCTCAAGGCCCGCGCAATCGCAAGCCCGATTCCCGAGGTGGATCCGGTTACCAGAGCGCGTTTTCCCTGAAGGAACATCAGTTTCCCCTGTTGCACGATACGATTCGGACTACAGCTTTTGGCGTAACGCGCGCGCCTGTCCAGCGTTAAAACCACCAAAAAAAGGGGCAATTCGGCGAATCGGAGGGATTGAGGATGAAGCTGCGCAGGTTCGACACATCAAAGATTTCAGCTGGCACAGATGGCGGGAACAGGAGGCGATTTTGCGCGGCTTTATGTCATCGCGCATGAATATGGTCACCATATCCAGAACCTGACCGGCCTCGCGGCGCAAGTTCGCAGCGCGCAGCAGCAGAACCCGCGGCGTTCAAACGAGCTGCAGGTTCGCATGGAATTGCAGGCGGATTGCTATGCTGGTGTGTGGGCAGGCAAGAACCGCCAGCTGATCGAGCGCGGCGATCTGGAAGAAGGGATGCGCGCGGCCAGCTCGATCGGGGATGATACGCTGCAACGCAATGCCGGTCAGCGGATCAATCCCGAAGGTTTCACGCATGGAACAAGTGCAGAGCGCATGGACGCTTTGCGCGCGGGGCTAGAGAGTGCGGACGATTCTGTCTGCGACCGCTACTTCCAGTTCGACTGATCGGGTAGTCAAACGGGAAAGGGCGGGAGCAATTGACACCCCCGCCCCATTCTTTCCGATTCAGCCGCGCGAATCAGGCGTAGCCAGTCACTTCGCCGTCGTTGCTACCACCATCGCTCCAGTCGATATCGCGGGTCGTGTACATCACCCCTGCCAGTGCAAAGAACAGGATCACTGAACCGATCACTAGCGATAGGCCTTCGAGGTTCAGCAGTACGTAGAGCATGACATACAGGCCCACGAGCAAGCCACCGATCATGCTCGCGCGGCGCCAGCTTTTCAGCACCGCAGCGCTATAGCTGGTGAGCAATCCGATAATCGCACCACTGGCGACAATGTATGCCCAAGCGAACCCGATCATCTCTGCAAATGCCAGCAGCATAACGAAGAAAAGGATCAGGCCAGCGCCACTCAGAAGATATTCTGCGCTCGCAACTTTCGCGCCGCCAATAATGTCAAACATCAGGAAGGCCAGAAATGTGAAGCCGATGAACAGGAAGCCATACTTCACGGAACGGTCAACCAGGCTGTAGAGATCAACCGGCTCGACCAATCGGATCGTCGCCATTTTGCTGGCACCATTGTCACTTGCAACCTCGACCGGTGATTGCTCGAACTGTGCCGGGCCGAAGTCATTTTGCGATACCATCGGTTGCCCCAGGGCCAGATTGGAGATGGACCAGCTAGCGGAGAAACCCTCGTCACTGATCTGCGCGGCATCGGCATCAGGCAGAAAGCTGCCAACGAAGCTCGGGTGCGCCCAGCTTGAAGTGACGGTCCATTCAGTCGACTGACCGCGCGGTACAAAGCCGAAGCTGCGGCTGCCGCGCAGGCTGTAGGACCATTGCAGGTCAAGTGTCTCACCACCCGTCCAATCGAGCATAGCATGTACACCTGTCCCACCGCTTGAGGCTGGCCCGCGCCCTGGGTGCAGCTCCATTGCGTCTCCGTTTACAACCAGCCGCGCATCAGTTTGCAAACCGCGGGGATCGCTCATTCCGAAACGCAACTCAGCTTCATCAAGCAACAGGTCCTGACGATCGATGCCAAGCCCGGTCAGATCATCGGGCAATTCGAAACGTGCCGAACCGTTGATTGAAGCGCGATACAGAACCGAACGATAGATCGCGCGCTCCTTCACCTGCGGGTCAATCTGCGCTTCAACGCTTTGCTGTTCCGGAGAGAGAAAGAGATTGTGCCGCTCGCGCACGGTACGGCGCATGCTTCGGCCTTCGACAATCTCCGTTGTGATGTGATCTTTCCTGTAGGGTAGCATCAGCACCGGGCCGGAAACGGCCTGTGCGCCGGCCCAACCTGCAGCTATCGAATCCTGCGCTTCCCGCGCCTGATGCTGGCGATCACTGACCAATCCGTAGACAAACAATAGCGGTATGATCAGCGCGCCACCTATCAGCGCGACAATCAGTAGTTTCATTCCCGGGGAGCGGTTCTTCAGCACAGTTTATCCTCCTTATTCTTGCGATGAACCGTGCTTTGTGAACGATGAAATGAATGTGTTGTGAATGCCCAAAAGCAGCTCAAACAAAAAAGAGCGGGAGTGGCCGTACACCCCCGCTCTTCATTCATCACACCGCTTAAACAGTATGATGGGTCTAGCTCATGCGAATCAGCGGCTTTCCCAGGCTGCGATCTTCTCATCCAATGCCGCGATCACTTCCTTGAGCATATCCTCTGGCATTTCGGGGTTGCTTGCGAGCGCTTTGCGAGCCTCTTTCAGTCCGGACAGTGCGCTGGCCATGATTTCACTTTTGCAAATCACAGTCACTTCCTCACCGTCCTGCATCAGCTTCTTGCCCTTGCCTCCGGTGTCGCAGTTGACTTCAACAACGGTGAAGTTGCCTTCACCATTCTCTAGCTCTGCGAACGCCATGCTCTGTTCTGCGAATGCTTCCCTCAGAGCAACATCCGCTTCTTCTAATCCTTCGCGAACTTCGATCAGGATTTCGCGCTTTTCCTCTTCGGTAAGCCCTTCACCTTCGCGCTGGACCCGCACGATGCGGTGCTTCTTTACTTCGCGATGCACCTCGTGGTCGTCATGCTGGCCATCGACATGCACCGCCTTGCGGATGACATATCGGCGTTCAACGCCGTCTTCGTCTTTCTCAACCCATACGTTCTCTTCAACTTCAGGAGCCTCGGGCGCTTCGGGCGCAGCGGGCGGCGCAGGAGGTGCCGGAACGGCTGTACCTGGTGTCGGGGGTGTTGGAGGTGCTGGCGGTGCCGGCACATCGGCAAACACATCGTCAAAGCTCGTGCTGTCAGCATAGGTGACAGTCGCGGTTAGCGGCAAGGCAACCAAGGCAGCAGCCAATAGGCCGCGTCCAGCCATGCGGCGCTTAGTTGATTGATTGTTCATTTTAAGGCTCCTCAAACGGTGAATTATCGATTTGTCCCCGAGCACCGGGCACGTCATCGGCGCAGCAAGCGCGACATTGGGTCCGGCAGCAAAACTGGCGATCACTTGCGCATAGGTCGCGCGGTCTTCCTTCGCGCGCTTCGCAATCACGCGCGCGTCACAGGCCGCTTCCTGGTCACGCCGCAGCGCGAGCCAGCCAAGATAGCCAAGTGGATTAAACCAATGCAGCGCGAACAGGGGCTGCACAGCCATGTTAATTGCAAGATCGTGCCCTTTGTGGTGTGCCAACTCATGTGCCAGCGCCAGATCTCGGGCATCACGATACCAAGTGGCCATGAAACCTTCGGGCAGCGCCACAACTTTGTCGATTACGCCGAAGGCAAGGGGCGCGCTGGTCAAAGGGGTTTCGATCAGGCGCACCTTGCCGGCCTGGCCGACGTCGCGTCCTTCGGCCAGAAGCTCCTGCCGCATCCGGCTATACGCCCGGAAGCGCAGGAAAAGGAATGTCGCAGCACCCGCCAGCCAAATGGCCAGCACGAATTCTGAAAGATTGAACGGCAGCAAGGGCTGGCTGAGAGTTACGTCTGACCCTGGAAAAGGAATAGCGTTGCGCTCAGCGACAAGCGCAAAGACATCAAGTGGCTCAACCTCAGTCGCAAGCGCAGTTGCTGGCTCCGACGGCGCCATCCATGCGGGCAAGGTCAGTGGGGGGAGAACCAACCTTATCAGCGGCAGAGCCCACAGTGCATAGGCCGCTTGGGGGCCGAAATGCCGTGCCACAGGGCGACGAATGAGCAGGACCAGCGCAATCAATGCCGCGGTCCAAATGAATGTATCGGTTAGCCAGTCCATCATCGTTTCAGCTCCTTCAACAGGGCTTCGATTTCCGTCAGATCATCTTCTGTAAGCGCTTCCTGATCGGCCAGATGCGCCACCAGTGAGGCGGCACGACCTCCGAACAGCCGGTCGACCAGCCTTTTGCTTTCGGTTCCGATATAGTCCGAGCGTTCGATCAGCGGCGTATAGAGATAGCGCCTGCCGTCTGGACTGGCAGAAATGGCGTGCTTCTGGACCAGTCGCCCGAGCAGCGTTTTGACTGTGGCCAGGCTCCAGCCGCGATTCTGTGCCAGCGCATCCGATACATCAGCGGCGGTTGCCGGGTTTCTATCCCACAGCACCTCCATAACGGCGTGCTCGGCCTCGCTAATGCGTTCGGGTTTTGCGTTACTGCCCTGTCCCATTTGCTTCCTCCGATAGACGCTCGATCAGTCCGGTTACGAATTGACGATTACGTCTGTAGTCATTTCGACTACGGCTGTAAACACGAAGCGTGGATTAACGGCGAATTACAGGGGTTGAAACTCTGCGAGCGACCGACCACGATGGATGAATGACTTGGAAGTTAGCACTCCCACTCGCATTCGGCGTTGCGGCAACGGCCGCTGTTATGCACGCCCCCTCCTTCGCGGAAACAGGCACAGTGATGCCCGAGACCTTGCCGGTTTCGCTTGACCCCAATGATGCCGACAACGTCAAACTCGGTGAGCTGATCTATCGTGGCGGTCTGGAAATCGAAGCCGGCGAACTGGAAATCGGCGGGATATCGGGCCTGGAATGGCACGACGGACATTTGGTTGGCGTGATGGATGACGGGCGCTGGTTGACCATCGAAACAGACGAGATCCGCGGCACACTCGTCGATTTGATCGAGATCGAAGTCGGCGCACTGAATGACGAGCGTGGAAAGCCCCTGCGCGGGAAAGCCGACAGCGATGCCGAAGCGATAACCCGCTCTAGCGATGGTGGCTGGCTGGTATCGTTTGAACAGGATCACCGAGTTTGGCGCTATGCCAGCTTGGCGGGGCCAGCGGAACCTGCCGCCCATGATGCCGTCACGCATGTTGCCAATGCGCCATCAAACAGCGGTCTGGAAACGCTGGCAGTAACGTCGAACGGCTACCTTGCGTGCGGCGAATGGGCGGGCGAAGCGCAGCCAAACTGTGTGCTGAAAGACAATGTTGGTCTAGTCAATTTCGAGCTCGAGCCCCCAGCTCCGCTGGACACGCGCGGAGGTGTCCCGACCGATGCCGATTGCGCGAGCAATGGTGTGTGTTTCGTACTCTTCCGCAGCTGGTCTCGGGAACTCGGAAATTCGGCTGCAATCATCGCAATGGGTCCGGACGGACTGGATGAGACACTCGCCGTCTGGGACACGTCGCTTTCGATCGACAATTTCGAAGGGATCGCGGTGCGCGAAGAAGGCGAAGAGACCTTTCTCTACATCGTATCAGACAACAATTTCTCCAGCGATCAGCGGACCTTGCTGATGAAATTTCAGGTCAGTCAGCGCGCCGCGACTGCTCCGGGCGTCCCGCCAAAGGTCTATGCAACCGAACTGGTCGTGCTGGAAACTTCCATGGGTGACATCACGGTCTCGCTCGAGACTGAACGCGCACCGATTACTGCCGCCAACTTCCTGCGCTATGTCGATGAAGATCGATACGACAACACCAAATGCTATCGCGCGATGCGGGTGACAGGCGGCCAGGAGCAGAGCGGCTTCCTGCAATGTGGAACACAAAACGATCCGCGACGGATACTTGACGGCATTACTCACGAACCGACCAATGAAACCGGGCTCAGCCACACCGATGGCGCACTGTCGATGGCGCGGTTTGAACCGGGCAGCGCGACAGGTGACTTCTCGATCATGATCCGCGATCAACGCGGGCTGGATGCCTATCCGGAATCTGATGACCCCGGTCGCCGCCCCGGCTTTGCCGTGTTTGGCTATGTAGTGGGCGGGATGGATGTCGTTCACGCAATTCACGCTACGCCCACCGATCCGGACAAAGGCGAAGGCTTCCTCAAAGGCCAGATGCTTGCGAAGCCAATTGAGATCGTAAATGTGCGGCGCGTTGACGCGGCAGAATAGTTTTATTCGCCCATAGCCGGCTTGCCAGTGGGCGCTGTCGCGACCCGCGGCATGCTCGCTTCGATTGCGCTGAGCCAGCTCATCGCCCCATTGCCGATCCGCGCCTGCGGCAAGCTGGCGGGCAACCGCATGCGTGATTCCCAATCCGCTATCGAAAGCACAGCTTCGCGGTGCGCCATCAGTAGCGTTTGCGGCTTTCGCATTGCGCGGTTGACCAGCGCGTCTCCGAAAAACGTCCAGTCATTGTCTGGCTGACAGCCAAAAGACGTGCGATTGTCAGCCGACGCGGTGATGATCGCGGTGTTCTCGCCTGCGAGTTTTGGCACGAAAACTCCGGAGTAGCATGCCGAGAGCAGCAGCAAGCGTTTCTCGATTCCTAGCTCTGCGAAGGTGTCTTTCAGCAGTTTGGGCGATAGCACGCCATAGCCGCTATCTTCGTAGTGATAGGCCAGACCTTGTGGCAGTCCGTGGCTGGTAGAATAGAGCACCAGCACGTCTTCAGCCGGGTCCATCTTTTCAGCGATGCTGGCGAGCGCGATCAAAAGCGAGCGGATCGAACCGCGCGGCAGGCCATCATCTTCACCGTCAGGCCCGGCGAGAACCAGCGTCCGGTCCTGGGCGTTGTAGCGATGCTTCAATACCTCACCGACTTCGCGCGCCTCGCGAGCGAATACCGGATCGCTGTCGAGCGCGATCGCGACGACATATGCATCGACCTGCCCCGCCCGCTGCGGCGCAATTGCTGCGAGAGCGCTGTCCAGCCTTCGGCGCTGCTCGAGCAGATCGAGCGCGGAAAGATTGCGGTTAAGCTCTGGCCCTTGTTCCAGGCTCTGCTGCATGTCTTGTGGCGTGGAGCCCGAGCCGAGGCTGGGCCACCGCGCGCTATGAGTGGAGGCGTTGTCTTCTGATGTGGACGCTTCTTGTGCCAGCGCCGGTGCTGTGATCGCCACCGCTGCTGCCAAACCAATTGAGAAAAAAGCGCCCCTCTTCATAGCCGGGAAGGTGCAGCGAGAACAGCGTTCAGGTCAAGACCTGATGCCTAGCGCTTTTGACGAAGACGCTGCAAATCTGTCGCCATTTGCGACGCTCTGAAGCCTCTGCCTTCGAGTAACCGTTTCCAGTCCGCCGCATGGTCAAAGTGCTGCAACTGGCGATGATAGTAGTTCACATACTCCAGCATCGCGAGCGAGGCAGCGATACTGGCCGTGATCCGGTCGCCCAGAGACAAGGCAAATTCACCTGTGATCCAGCTCGCCAGACAAAGTGCGCACACAATCGCACTGGCGATGGCGAACGGCCATTGCAAAGAGCGCGCCCATGGCAAAAGAATCGCCAATGGTTGGTTTTGGCCTTGAAGAAGCCGAAGCTTCGCGCGCCAGTATAGCCCGCCAAGCAGCAGCAAACCGCACATAGGCACCATTGAAGTCCAGCTCAGCCAACCCAACGGATACTCGAGGAAATAGGCCACCCACACCATGCAGACGGGAAGAAGCCAGACATTGCCCAGCTCCATCTTCCGATAGCCGTCCAGGCGTTTTGTCAGTGCGGGTTTGGAAGTCAAAGGCGCCCTCCCAACGCGCTTCTGAAGTCTAGTACACCCGCTTCTTCGGCTTGATGTACTCGGCGTCATCCGTCAGCGTATATTCGTGCACCGGACGGTAGTCGATCTTCACCGCGCCACCGTTTCCGCCCCAGCCTTCGAACCAGGCAATCGTGTGCTTCATCCAGTTCGCATCGTCACGATCGGGGAAGTCCTCATGAGCGTGAGCACCGCGGCTTTCCTTGCGGTTTTCAGCGGACGCCATGGTAACATTCGCCTGCGCCATCAGATTGTCGAGCTCAAGCGTCTCGATCAAATCGCTGTTCCAGATCAGCGAGCGGTCAAACACCTTGATATCTTCCATCCGCTTATTAACGGATTTCAGCGCATCGACACCTTCGGACAATAGCTTGCTGTCGCGGAACACCGCCGCGTGCTTTTGCATCGCCTTCTGCATTTCGCTGCGAACTTCGGCGGTCGGTGAACCACCATCCGCATCGCGGAAGTGATCAAGCCGCGTCAGTGACATTTCCGCGCTGTCCGCCGGCAGTTCGTCCTGTTTGCCGTTGGCCGTGATATTGTCTTTCAGGTGCAAGCCGGTTGCGCGTCCGAACACCACCAGGTCGATCAACGAGTTGGAACCGAGGCGGTTCGCGCCGTGTACGGATACACAGGCCGCTTCGCCTACGGCATAAAGCCCCGGCACAACATGATCCGGATCGCCATCAGGACCGAGTGTCACAACCTGCCCGTGATAATTACAGGGGATGCCGCCCATATTGTAATGCACCGTAGGCGTTACGGGCAGCGGTTCTCGGGTCAGGTCAACGCCAGCAAAAATCTTGCCGCTTTCGGTGATCCCCGGCAGCCGCTCACCCAGTACCTTGGGATCAATGTGATCCAGATGCAGGTAGATGTGGTCGCCATCGGGGCCTACGCCGCGACCTTCGCGCATTTCGAGCGCCATCGAACGGCTGACAACGTCGCGCGATGCAAGGTCCTTTGCACTTGGAGCGTAACGCTCCATGAAGCGCTCGCCTTCGCTGTTGGTGAGGTAACCGCCCTCGCCGCGCGCGCCCTCTGTGATCAGCACGCCCGCGCCGTAAATACCGGTCGGGTGGAACTGGACAAACTCCATATCCTGCAGCGGCAAGCCGGCGCGGAGCACCATGCCCCCTCCATCGCCAGTGCAGGTGTGCGCAGACGTCGCGGTGAAATAGCAGCGGCCATAACCGCCGGTTGCCAGCACTACGGATTGCGCGCGGAAACGATGGATCGTGCCATCATCGAGGCACATTGCGGTCACCCCGACGCATTTCCGATCAGCGCCCTGGCCCGCCATAATCAGGTCAAGCGCGAAATATTCGATGAAGAAGTCCGCATCATACTTCAGGCTCTGCTGATACAGCGCGTGAAGCATGGCGTGGCCGGTACGGTCAGCCGCGGCACAAGTGCGCTGCACCGGCGGGCCTTCACCCATATTCTGCATGTGGCCGCCAAACGGGCGCTGGTAAATCGTGCCATCTTCGTTGCGGCTGAAGGGCACGCCTGCATGCTCCAGCTCGTAAACCGCTGCTGGCGCTTCACGAGCGAGATATTCAATCGCGTCCTGATCACCCAGCCAGTCCGCCCCCTTCACCGTGTCATACATATGCCATGACCAGTGATCGGGCGTGTTGTTGCCCAGCGAAGCGGCGATTCCGCCCTGGGCCGCCACAGTGTGACTGCGGGTCGGGAACACCTTGGTGATGTTGGCGGTTCGCAAGCCCGCTTCGGCAGCGCCCATGGTCGCGCGCAGGCCAGAGCCGCCTGCTCCCACAACAACAACGTCATAGGTGTGATCGATAATCTTGTAAGCTGAGGTGTCGGCCATCAGGCGGCTCCTCCAAAGGCAAGGCTGGCAACAGAGAAAATGGCGAAGGCACCGCCGCCAATGACGGCGAGGTTTAGCGCGGCGAGCGCAGCGAATTTGGTGCCGGAGTTGTGGAGATAATCTTCGATCAGAACTTGCAGGCCAAGGCGCGCGTGCCAGAACGTGCTGATAACGAGCAAGATCATGGCCGTAGCGGATACTGGCTGAGCCAGCCATTTGCTGACCGTTGCGTAGCTCAGATCAGGCAAACCGATAATGCTGGCGATCAGCCAGATGCTGAGCACCAGATTGCCGATGGCGGTAAAGCGTTGCACCAGCCAGTGATGCGCGCCGTGATGCGCCGAGCCCAGACCGCGCACGCGCTTGATAGGAGTATCGTGAGCCATTTCTAGCTGCCTTACTTGTTTAGGATGAGGGCCCAAAAGCCCGCTGTCAGGAGGATGGCGATCAGCGGCGAGGCAATCGACCACATCTTGTTCGTGTTGAGCTCATAGCCCGCGCCGATATCGAGCACAAAGTGGCGAAGCCCGCTCATCAAATGTGTGAAAAAGGCCCAGCTCAGGCCGACAAGAACGACGTAACCTGGAATGCTCGTCATCAAACCGCTGAAAGTCTCGTAATAGGCAGGCCCACTTGCCAGCGCGCCAAGCCACCAAACCAGCACAAACAACCCGACCAGCGCCATTCCATCTCCACTAACCCGGTGAAGGATGGAAACCAGCATATGCGGGCCCCATTTCCAGATCTGGAGGTGCGGTGAGAGCGGTCTGTTGTTCGACATATTCAATTCGTCCGGTAAACACTGTTGCAACTCCACTTAGCGTCCACAGCGCGTGTGACAACCCGCCTTTCAACCAGTTCCGCTCGACTTGGGCTGCAAAGTTTCAGATAGGTGTTCGAATGAGTGCAATTCTCCTTACCGGATCAAGCCGCGGAATCGGTGCTGCAGCGCGTGAAGCGTTGGAAAAGCGCGGGGCAAAGGTGATCGGCCACGCGACCAGCGCGGCTGACGAAAACACAATTCCAGCAGACTTCTCTCAACCTTCTGCCCCACAAATATTGTGGGAAGAAGCTTTAGACCGGGCGAACGGACATATCGATGTGCTGGTCAACAATGCCGGGCTGTTCAAGGCGACCGCTCTCGATTCTTCCGATATTGAATGGCTGGATGGGTGGGAAGAGACGCTGCGGATTAACTTGACCGCTGCGGCACAGCTAAGTCGCTTTGCCGTAAGTCACTGGCTGGATCGCGGAGTTCCTGGCCGGATCGTGCATGTCGCAAGCCGCGCGGGATATCGCGGCGATTCGCCGGCACATTGGCACTATGCAGCGGCGAAAGGCGGGATGCTGGCCATGCACAAGACGATTGCGCGCGGTTACGCGGCGCAGCGGATTGTGAGCTTTGCAATCACACCGGGATTTACCGACACCGCAATGGCGGGCGATTATCTGGAGAGCCGCGGGGGCGAACAGCTGTTGCGCGATATCCCGCTGGGACGTGTGGCAGAACCCGCTGAAATTGCGCGTATTATCGAATTCTGCTCGCTTGATGCCCCGGAAAGCATGACTGGCGCGGTGATCGACGCCAATGGAGCCAGTTATGTACGTTAAATCACTTCCCTTATGTCTTCTCGCAGCGAGTTGTCTGGCTTTGCCCACCCAAGCGGAAGAAACTGCCACGCTTCAACCGGCAGAGGGGGTCGGTAAGAACGCATTCCTTCAAAGCTGCGAGACATGGGACGAGTGGGACAAGACAGCGCCTCCATTCCAGATACATGGCAACACATATTACGTGGGAACCTGCGGAATCTCTGCCATTCTGGTCACCGGAGACGACGGTCATATCCTTTTGGACAGCGGTGTAGAGGGTGCCGCGCCATCGGTCCTGGAAAACATCCGCAAGCTTGGCTTTGACCCGACCGACATCGGCTATATCCTGATGAGCCACGAACATTTTGACCATGTCGCGGGCCACGCAGCGGCCGTGGAGACGACAGGAGCGAGGGTCGTCGCCTCCGCCCGTGCCAAACCGGTCCTCGAAAGCGGAATTGTTGCATCGGACGATCCTCAGGCTGAATCAAATCACCCGGCAATGGCCCCTGTGCAAGTCGATCTTGTTGTTTCCCATGGTGATCCGGTAACGCTTGGTGGCATCACGATCACGGCTCATGCAACGCCAGGGCACACGCCCGGCGCACTAAGCTGGAGCTGGACTTCCTGCGATGCGAGTGCTGCTGATCAATCGTGTCGCGATTTTGCATATGTCGACAGCCTTTCACCGGTTTCCGCCGATAGTTACCGCTTTACAGATCATCCACAGACAGTCGCCGCCTTCCAGCAAAGCATTGAAACCGTTGCTGCGTTGCCATGCGATAAGATTCTTACGCCGCATCCATCATCAAGTAACATGATCAAGCGGTTGCGCTCGGGTGAAGTGGGCGATGGTAATCAATGCAAGAATTACGCCCGCGCTATCGAACGTCGCTTGGATGCGCGCCTCGAACGCGAAGCGGGCAACGCAGAGTGAGCGAGAGCTGGAAACTCTCTGCCTTTGCAGCAAAGCCTGTCATACAGGCGGCTCTGCTTTATCATGAAGAGATCGACGATTGGGACCCGGAAGTTGTCATTTCAGGCAGCGAAGTGGTGGAGGATCGCCCGCAAGAATGGGTGTTGGAGGCATGGTATTCGCACGAGCCGAGCGAAGCGCAACAGGCAGACATAGCCGGTCTATTTGACGGGGACGTGCCGGTTTTCACTGTCGAGAAATTGCCTGAACAGGACTGGATCACTTTGAGCCAGCAAGGGGCCGAACCGATCCGCGCAGGCTGCTTTTACATCCATACATCCGATTATCCACCGGCTGATGGCGCAATGAACATAGAGATCCCAGCCAGCCAGGCGTTCGGCACCGGCCACCACGAGACGACCGCCGGTTGCCTGGAGATGCTGGACGCAATGAAGGAACGCGGCGTAGTCAGCCGCAATATCGCCGATATTGGCACGGGCACAGGCCTGCTTGCGATCGCTGCCATGCGCTTGTGGCCGAGAGCGCTCTGTACCGCATCCGACATCGATGATGTGTGTGCAGGCGTGGTGGCCGACAACGCGGAGCTGAACAGCCTGCCAATCGGCGCAGATCGCGGTCAGCTGACCATGGTGATCGCTGACGGGATGGCGGACCCGCTCCTCGAAGCGCGCGGGCCATACGATCTCCTGATCGCGAACATACTGGCTGCGCCTTTGGTGGAACTCGCACCAGATTTTGAAGCCGCTGTAACGCCTGGCGCCAGTATCCTGCTGGCCGGTTTGCTGGAACGACAGGAACCCGCGGTTCGCAGAGCCTATCGCCAAGCGGGCTTCCGTCTCGCCGAGCGCCACGTCAATGGAAACTGGTCCATTCTATGGCTGCGCAAACGACGCTAAAGCGCTTGCTCCTCTGGCCGCTCGCTGTGTTGGCGGCGTTTGCACTTGTTTTCCTGCTGACCGCGTGGATCGGTTCCTCCATTGCCCGCAATGATGATTGGGAACAACCCGCAGCCGGGGTCCAGATCATGATCGAAACCAATGGCGTGCACACCGCTATCGTTATGCCTGCAGTCTCTGCTCAAAAGGATTGGCGCGCGGATTTTCCCGCGGATGATGTGCTCGCGCCGAACCGTCCCTACACGCATGTCTCGGTGAGTTGGGGTGAACGCGAAGTGTTCCTTAACACGCCAACCTGGTGGGACCTGTCTCTGCCAACAGTTTTTGGCGCAGCAACGGGCGGTGGAGGCTTGCTGCATGTCAGCCACTACATCCGCCCTGCCCCCTCGCCCGATCATCGTCAGCTTACGATCAGCCATGCAGAATATGCGCGTCTGATCGCGATTATCGAGCGCGAGATTTTGCCTGCGTCTGAACGCACGGTCTATCGTGGCTATTCAGATTATGACGTGTTTTATGATGCGCCCGGCACCTATCACCTTGGCAACACCTGCAACCAATGGGTCAGCAACGCGCTCGCCGCTGCCGGAATCAAAACCGGATGGTGGACCCCGATGGTAGGCGGCGTCATGAAATGGGTGCCTGAGTACAAAGGCGATTAGCGAACCCGCGCTGGCGCAACGATCACCGCATTGGCCAGCAACAGATCCAGCCCGTCCAGGTAAGCGCGTTCAGCCGGATCATGGGCAAAACCTATCGCCATGCCGCGGCCAGTCGGTTGCGCCATCTGATAGGGTTTGAAAGCCATTTGGCGGCGGTTTTCTTCCCACACATATCCGCTGGCCACCAAATCATCTGCGGCTGCGAAGCGCAGCACATTCACCCCGTCCGCTCGGTCAAGCGGAGTGTATATGCGTGAACCCGTTGCCAGCACGATTGCGCCGCCATCATATCCAGCCGACAGGAAGTGATTGCGGTCTGCGACAGTGTTCACCAACGCGCCGGGCATCGTGTCTGGCAATGCATTCTCGTCACGAATGGCGGTGCGATATTCGGCTTCGCTAGTGATCTCGACCGCTTCAGCCAGACTGCTCCCTGCATCTGCATCTTCGCCCGGCTCCAGCCCTAGCGCTGCTTCGCGTTTGACCGCCAGCATAGGACTGTCACCACTTGCCAGTATGTCCAGACTATCGCCAATCACGACCACTACGCCGCCTTCGCCCGCGAATTCGCGGATGGTGCTTACGCCGCTTTCGCCCAGCGCACCTGCCGGCGAGCCGTCGGGGATCAGCAGAACATCATAGTCAGATAGATCCGCATTCCTCAGCTGCGCTGTGCGGATCGGAGTCACCGGCACGCCCAAGCGTTGCTCCAATACATAACGCAGCGCGCCTGCGCTCAGCGGTGAGACGCCATCATCCCAGGCGATGGCAACCTTGGGCGGGTCCAGCCGCACAAAGGCGTCGCTGCCGAAATTGGGGCCATCCTCGACCCAGCTCGATTCAAGCGCCACAGTATGCGCGCCGACTTCCTGCGCGAGTTCCGCAAAACGCGCCATCTTGTCCGCGCCATTTGCGGCATTGCTAAATACCACGGTGCCGCGCGGGAAGGTGCGCGAACCCATGGTGAAAGCTTCATCGGTTGCGCGCCCGACAACTCCTTCGCGCAGCGCCAGCGCTACTAGGCGGGCCTGCCCGCTATCGCTCCAGGGCACAGCAACGCCAAAGCTGCCGCTGCCTTCTGCCACTGGCGCAATCGAAGACGTTGCCGACAACGGATCACCGCCAACCGCAGAGCCGCAAAGTTGCACTTGCGTTCCAGCCATCATGCCAACAGACCAAGCGGTGACGTCATACAATTCATGCGGCAAATCATCGCTGCGGCGGCGCTCCTGCTCGATCACGAATTCACGCGGCAATGGCGTGTCTGCATCCAGCAGGCTGCGCACAAGACGCGCAGCGGGTTGAGAACGCGGCACAGCCAGATAGCCCTGCGGATAGCTCTTGCCGCATACCGTCGCTGCACCATCGCGGCGCAGCACATTGATCCCTTGCGCGGCCAGCCTGCGGCCCAGCGCCTCTGCATTCCACCGGCGCTCGGCAAGATCGATCACGTACGCACCGCGCCCTGCCGCACCATTCGCATTGTCCGCACGGTAAGCCGCATAATCACTCATGAAACGATCAGCATTGCTGGCCACTGCTTCAGCAGTGGATAGGCTGGCCAAGAAGTGATTACGCACACCGTCTGCATATGTCAGTTCCGTGCCATCGCGTCTTTCCCATACCAGCCCGCGCGGCGATCCTTGCTCGTATGTACTCCCAATTGCGCCCTGATGCGCATTCCATGTGTCCCCATAGCCGGGGTAGAACAGATCAAAGACCTCGCGCGTGAAGTAGGGTTCACCCATGCGGTCAAACCAGGCGGCATTGTTGCGGCCAATCAGCTCGTACAGGCGGATCTGCGCAGGTGTGAGATTAGGGTTCAACGGATCAGCTGCGGGGCTGAAGAAATAGCTGTCATCGCCGCTCATTTCGTGGATGTCCTTGACCACCACTGGACTCCACTCGAGCATGGCCGCGATCTTGCCACGCGTTTCCGGTTGGCTCAGCGTGAACCAGTCACGGTTCAGATCGAACAGATAGTGGTTGAAACGGCCGCTCGGCCATGGTTCATCATGCTCGGCCGCCTGCCGATCGCCAAAAGGCGTCAGGCCCAGCGCGGCGCGAAAGTTGTGCACGAAGCGCGCGCGGCCATCGGGGTTTTGCGATGGGTCGATGATCACAATGCTTTCGCGCATGATCTGGTCCACCCGCGCATCGCCCTGTGAAGCGAGCAAATGATAAGCCATCATCAGCGCCGCATCGGTGGAAGTCACTTCGTTGCCATGCACACCATAGGCAAGCCACGTGACCGGCAATGCGTCGCCATTGCTTGCGCGGCCGGCCGCGACATTGGCCAAATCCGCTTTGATTGCGTTGATCCGCGCCATGTTTTCAGCAGCGGTGATCACAACGTATACCAGCGGGCGCCCTTCCCAACTGGTCGCATATTGCACCAGCCGGGCGCGATCAGGCACGGCTTCCACCAGGGCTTCAAGATAGGTCAGGCTTTCGCTGGGGGAGGTAATCCGTGTGCCCGGCGCATGGCCAACCTTTTCAGACAATGTCGGAACAGACGCATCGAAATCGCCATCGAGATAGGACTGCGCCATGGCAGGCGGGGCCGTGAAAGCGAAGGCGGCCAACACAATTGCGATCCGACTTAAAAATCGACCTGTCATTGGAGTGTCCCTGTTGGTATCTGAAAGCATTGGTTTTGGTAACACGCAGATCAAGACGAAGTGCCTGGCAAGGTCAATGTTGCTTGTCGAATTGAACGCTCTAAGAAAGATGAAGCTGTCATGCCAGGCAATCTTCCAAAGCGCCCAGAGCGGCGCGCGTAAAAGCCTCCATATTGGCGATCCGCGCGTCGCTTTGCGTTTCAGTGATACGCGTAACTTCGAACCCGTCCGGCCCTACAATGGCAACACAGCTTCGCCCCCCCGGTGCGCCGCTGGGGTGTGATGAACCGCCAACCGATCCGCTTTCGGCAATGCCCCATTCCGCACCGAAATTATCACGGATAGAGCGGGCCTGAAGCAACGCGTAATCCTCGCTCGCGCCGCGCATCCCCTTGTAGGCTTCACGCGGTTGATTAAACAGCACATCGCGCGCGCGCAGCGAATAGACCACCCCGCCCCCTACGAAGAAGTCCAGCGCACCCGGCACGGTAAGCAAGCTCGCCGCGATCAGGCCGCCTGTCGCGCCATCAGCGACGGCGATCTTTTCGCCGCGTACCTTGAGTAGTTCGGCAATCCGTGCAGCTTGCGAGTAGAGTTCATTCAGCAGACTCATCCAGCCGCCGCCACGATTTCGGCCCAACCCGCCTCATCAATCACTTCGATGCCAAGCTCTGCCGCTTTCTTCAGTTTGCTCCCCGCGCCCGGTCCCGCGACCAGCAGGTCGGTCTTTGCGCTTACACTGCCGGCTGCCTTTGCACCGAGCCTTTCAGCCTGCGCCTTGGCCTCGTCGCGGCTCATGGTTTCCAGCTTGCCAGTAAAGACCACGGTCTTGCCCGCCACCGGGCTATCGAGCGTCTCTACGATGTAAGGTGGCGGGCTGACCAGGCTAAGCAGGTCTTCCCACACCTCAACATTGTGCGGCTCGTGAAAGAAGTCACCCAAGGCTTCGACCACCGCGCCGCCTACACCATCAATCGAGGTGATTTCGGATAGTGCATCTTCATCGCCTGCGCGCGCTTGCTCGGCTGCCTGGCGAAGCGCCGGAAGTTCGTGGAAATTCTTCATCAGATCGCGCGCGGTGACTTCGCCAACATGACGAATGCCCAGTCCGAACAGCAGCCGCGCCGCATCGGGCTCGCGCTTGTTCTCCACAGAAGCCAACAGATTATCCACAGACTTATCCTGCCACCCTTCGAGCGCCAAAATCGCGTCCTTTCGATCCTTTAGGCGGAAAATATCTGCCGGACTCTCGAGCCAGCCCAAAGCAAAGAATTGATCGATGGTCTTCTCGCCAAGCCCGTCAATATCGAGCGCCTTGCGACTGACGAAGTGCTTTAGGCGTTCGGTGCGTTGTGCCGGGCAAATCAGCCCCCCGGTGCAGCGCACATCGACTTCGCTCTCTTCGGCCACCGCTTCGCTGCCACATTCGGGGCACGCATCGGGGAAGAGATAAGCTTCGCGTTCAACCTCTGGCGTCAGATTGCGGACAACCTGCGGGATCACGTCGCCCGCCCGCTGCACGACCACGCGATCCCCTGGCCGCACGCCGAGGCGCGCGATCTCGTCACGATTGTGCAGCGTGACATTGGTGACCGTGACCCCGCCGACCATGACCGGAGCGAGCCGCCCAACCGGCGTCAGCTTGCCAGTGCGGCCAACCTGAATGTCGATGGCCTCAAGTGTCGTCTCCGCTTGTTCGGCTGGAAACTTGTGCGCCAGCGCCCAGCGCGGAGCCTTTGCCACAAAACCCAATCGTTGCTGCCAGTCGAGCCGATCCACCTTGTAGACGACCCCGTCAATCTCATAGGGCAGATCAGGACGCTGGCGGCCAATCTCTGCATAGTGGGCCAGCATGTCCTCAACGCTATTAGTGACAGTCAGAAAAGGCGAAAGGGGGAAACCCCATGCCTCGATCTGCAACATCACAGCATGCTGGGTATCCCCCGGAACCTCGCTCGCCGCGCCCCAGCCATAGGCCCAGAAGCGCAAGGGCCGCCGCGCGGTCACGCTCGCATCCTTCTGCCGCAAGGATCCCGCCGCGGCATTGCGCGGGTTCGCGAACAGCTTGCCGCCCGCTTCATGCTGCGCAGCATTGAGCGCAGCAAAGTCCTGCTTCGACATGTAAACTTCGCCGCGAACTTCGAAAAGGTCTGGCACATTATCGCCGCTCAGTTCCTGCGGAATGTCAGCGATATATGCGACGTTCGCGGTGACATCTTCGCCAACCTGCCCGTCTCCGCGCGTCGCCGCACGCACCAGCTTTCCGCTCTCGTAACGGAGTGAGCAGGACAGCCCGTCAATCTTGTCTTCAGCCGTTATCGCAACCGGCTCGTCGTCAGGCAGCGACAGGAAACGCCGCACCCGTGCAACCCATTCATGGATCTCCTCGTCGGAAAATCCGTTGTCGAGGCTCATCATGCGGGCTTCATGCGTCACTTTGCCTAGAGGAGACGACGAGACCGCATGCCCCACTTTCTTCGACGGGCTGTCATCGCGAACGAGATGCGGGAATTGCGTTTCCAACTCGGCATTGCGCCGCACCAGCGCGTCATATTCCTGATCGCTGATCTCCGGATCGTCCTCGGCATGATACAGCCGATCATGCTTAGCGATCTGCCGCGCCAACCGCATCAGCTCATTGGCGGCATCTGCTTCGGAAATACCCATTACAGCCAAGCGGTCCAAATTACCGGGCTAACAACCAAAATTGCTAATGATAACGCTGTAACCTTGCCAATCGCTCTCCAATTTGGATCTCGAAACGCAGTCAACGACCAAACAAAGTTAGCCGCAGCAGCTGTTACCCCGCAAAATATCCAGATGAAAGTCCATACGCCGACGAACGTTACTGGCTCTGGATTGAACAGAAAATCACCCAAACTCACAATCGCAATAAGCGCGACAATTGTGAGCAGAAACAGCGCGAGGCTTGCTGCCAGTTTATGTATTCCCGCAAGCAGCCTAATCACACTGTTCTCAAGCGTCCACGGCTCCATCACGCACCCTCCAGCAAACGATCCGCTTGTGCACGCGCTTCAGGCGTAACTTCAGTGCCGCTAAGCATCCGCGCGATCTCTTCCTGCCGCCCAGCCTCATTGAGCAGCGCGACGCTGGTCTTGGTAACCGTGCCGGATGAAGATTTGGCGATCAGATAGTGCGTGCCTCCACGCGCCGCGACTTGTGGTGAGTGTGTCACAGCGAGCAGTTGTCCGCCATCCGCCAGCCGTGCCAGCCGCTCGCCAATCGCGCTCGCGACTGCACCACCCACGCCGCGGTCAATCTCGTCAAAAATCACCGTTGCGGCCCCGCCCTGCTCTGCCAACGCGACTTTTAGCGCTAGGATAAAGCGCGACAGCTCGCCGCCAGAGGCGATCTTGTTCAACGGTGCAAAGTCCGCCCCCGGATTGGTCGCGATCAGGAATTCGGCGCTGTCGATCCCACCTGCTCCCCATTTCTCTTCCGGCAATTTGCCCATCGCGGTCAGGAAACGCGCGGCATCCAGTTTCAATGGCGCAAGTTCAGCCGCGACTGCCTTGTCCAGCTTCTTCGCGGCTGCCAATCGCGCCTTGTGAACGGCCTCTGCCTTCGTGGCATAGGCTTCGCTCGCTTTGCGCGCGGCATCTTCCAGCGCGTCCAGCTCAGCCTCGCCGCCTTCGATCGCATTCAGGAAGCTGCGCATTTCGCGCATCTTTTCAGGTAATTCGTCAACCTCGCAGCGATGCTTGCGGGCCAGCGCGCGCAATTCGAACAGCCGGGTTTCGGCCTCATCCAAAGCTTGCGGATCGTGAACCAGTGCTTCAGCTGCCGCAGCCAATTTGTCTTCCGCCTCGCCTGCCTCGATTACAGCGCGATCGAGTGCCGCCAAGGCTTCGGCCAGCAAGGGATGCTCTCCGCCAATCCGGTCAAGCTTGCGCGCCGCAACCCGCAAACTTGCAAGCGGCGAATCCGATCCTTCCAAGATGTGCCGCAGCTCCTCCAGATCGCCGGAAAGCTTCTCACCCTTTTGCATGGTTGCGCGTGTTTCCGCGAGCCGCGCCTCTTCGCCAGCCTGCGGCTCTAGCGACGTGAGCTCGGCCAGATGCGCGATCAACAGATCCTGATCGAGCTTCGCCTGCTCAACCTGGCCGCGTGCAGCCTCCAACCGCTCTTCAGCTGCGCGCCACTCTCGCCATTTGGTAGCAAGGCCATCGACGTCGGTCCCGGCATAGCGATCGAGCAAAGCCCGATGACCGCGCGGATTGACCAATCCGCGATCGTCATGCTGGCCGTGCAATTCCACCAATGCCCCCGCAATCTCACGCAGCAGCGCCACACCAACCGACTGGTCATTGACGAACGCCTTGCTCCCGCCATCTGCTTTCAACTGACGACGAATGATCAACGGCTCGCCCGGTTCCAATTCGATATCCGCATCGTCGAGCGTTTCGGCAATAGAAGCCGGCAATTTGGCGAATTCAAAGCTGGCAGTCGCGCTGGCCTTGTCTGCCCCTACGCGCACGAGGCCACTATCTGCGCGGTCGCCCAGAACCAGGCCCAACGCATCAAGCAGGATTGACTTGCCCGCGCCTGTCTCTCCGGTCAGCACGCCCAGCCCGCTCCCGAAATCCAGATCGAGCGCTTCGATAAGAACAATGTTTCTGATGGATAATCGCGTGAGCATTGCGCCTATCTCTAGCGCAGCAAAAGGGGCGCGTCACCGCTTGGCGCGCGCCCCTCTTGTGGATTTTTCCTTGTTGACTAGAGACCGGCCTTATTCGGCGGGTTCCGCCTTGGCTTCCGGGTCTGCCATGGCTTGCGCTTCTTCCGCTGTCGGCAGCGCCGAACGTAACAGGAAGAAACCGGCAATCGCTGCAATGGTGGAGCCTGAGAGCACACCCAGTTTCACTGCATCAACTTGCTCTGGCGAAGCAAAGGCCAAATTGCCGATGAACAGGCTCATGGTAAAGCCGATCGCGGCGAACAGCGACAATCCGTGGATCTGCCGCCAGTTCACACTCTCTGGCAGGCTGGCGATGCCGGTTTTCACCGCCAACCAGGCGAACCCCAGAATGCCCGCTTGTTTGCCGATCAACAGGCCCAATGCGATGCCGAGTGGCAACGGCGCGAGCGCATCCATCGGATCAAGCCCGATCAGCACTTCGCGCTTCACTTCCAGGCCAATCAGGAAGAAGAACACCGCCATCAGGCCGTCATTGACCCATAGAAGCAATGGTTTGTCGATCACGAAACCGCCAAAGCCGGCCACGATCGGAATGTCCAGCCACGACTTGTAAGCACCCAGCAGCGGACTGTTCGCGATGACGAGAGCAGCAAACGCGGCGAAAATCAGCGTGATGCCGCCAGCGCTCTCTTTTTGCATGAAGTCGCGCAGCATCGGCGCAATTCGGGATACCATGTCTAAATCTCGCTCTGTCGAAAATTCGTTCAAGTGGGATCGGACTGCCGATGAGGCATTGGGCGGAAAGGGAGGGTCACAAGGACCCAATAGCGCTGCACCGGCAATCCGATGCGGTCCGACATCACAAGATCAATTGGGTGATCTTGCCAGAGCGGCCCGGCCCGCACCCGTATAATGCAGAACGCAGCGCAGGGTTTCCGAAAATCGGATGAAATCGGTCAGATTTCTTGAAGCGGCCTTTTCGGCCTAGCTCGCGGTGGCGCCCGGCGCATATTCCTGCACCAGATCAAATGCCTTTTCATACCACTTGCTACCCGGATAGTTCGTGCCCAGCACCGCGGCATATTTCACCGCTTCGCTCGGCACACCCAACGCCAGGCTGCTTTCAGTCAGACGATAGAGCGCTTCGGGCGTGTGGCTGGTCGTCTCATATTCGTTGACCACGTTCTGGAAACGCAATGTCGCCGCCAGCCATTGCCCGTTGCGCTGGTAATGGCGGCCGATCTCCATATCCTTGCCCGCAAGGTGATCGTTGACGAGGTCCAGCTTCAAGCGCGCATCGGCGGCATATTCGCTGGTCGGGAAACGGCGGTCCACTTCGCGCAGCGCAACCCGCGCCTGCTCTGTGATTGACTGGTCACGCGACACGTCACTGATCTGCTCGTAATAGGACAGCGCGATCAGGTAATAGGCGTAAGGCGCATCCTTGTTGCCCGGGTGGATCGAGAGGAACCGCTGCGCGCTGGAGATTGCCGCGTTGTAATCCTGCGCCACGTAATAGCTGAACGCACTCATCAACTGCGCGCGGCGCGCCCAGGGCGAATAGGGGTGCTGACGCTCGGTTTCGTCAAACAGCGCCGCTGCAAGCCGCGTGTTGCCGTTATCCAGCCGCGACTTCGCCTCTGAATAAAGCGTTTCCACATCGCGCGCGACATAGGCCACGTCTTCATTGGTCGATCCGCCAGAGCCCGCGCAAGCAGCGGTCAGCAAGGTTGCGCCAGCCATCGCGGCAGCAAGAACGGGTTTGAATGTCACGCGTTTCTCTCTTGTCATAAGAGATGGCCTATAACCAGCGCGCCCCTGAACGCCAAGTGAAGTTGAGAGGGTTTGTGTAGATAGGTGTGACGAATTCTCCTCTTGGTCACGGCAGTCAAAGCCCGACTGGGCGCCCGCAGCGCTTGCGCGAGGATATTGCGCGCCGGATGGCGCGCGGAACACAAAGCCTCCCCTCCCCAAATCCAACAGGATGGAACACATGGAGCACTGTCCAAGCGCCAAAATCCAATCGATCACAGATGCACTGTTTGATCGAGCAAGGCGCACAAGGCGCTCGATCAGGCGGTGGACCGGCTCTACCGCCGCGCGCCCTTCGACAGCGACCGTGACCGGGTCGAGCACCTCTTCGGCCTCTACGAAAAGCTGTTGAACCCGCTTTCCGATGCCGAAAAGCAGAACAAGCGCACCGCCCGGAACCGGAAGCGGAAGCGGAAGCGGAAGGGCGAGTAGCTACTCTTCACCCATCCGCAACGCTGCAATAAAGGCCTCCTGCGGAATACTAACATTTCCGTACTCGCGCATGCGGGCCTTGCCCTTCTTCTGCTTCTCGAGCAGTTTCTTCTTACGCGTAATGTCGCCGCCATAGCATTTCGCGGTCACATCCTTGCGCAGCGCGGCGATCGTCTCGCGCGCGATGATCTTGCCCCCTATGGCTGCCTGGATCGGGATCTTGAACAGGTGGCGCGGGATCAGGTCTTTCAACCGTTCACACATGCCGCGCCCGCGCTCTTCCGCTACGTTGCGGTGCACGATCAGCGATAGAGCATCGACCGGCTCTGCATTCACCAGAATGTTCATCTTCACCAGATCGCCTTCGCGCAGGCCAATCTGTTCATAGTCAAAGCTGGCATACCCTCTAGAGATGCTTTTCAGCCGGTCATAGAAATCGAACACCACTTCATTCAGCGGCAGCTCGTAAGTCACCTGCGCACGGCCGCCCACGTAGGTTAGGTCAGTCTGGATGCCGCGCCGGTCCTGACACAGTTTCAGGATCGCGCCGAGATATTCATCGGGCGTGTAGATCACCGCCTTGATCCACGGCTCCTCGATCATGTCGATCCGGTTGACGTCGGGCCAGTCGGCGGGGTTGTGAATGTCGATCACCTTGGCGTCTTCATTCTTCGATTTTGACAGGTGCACGCGGTACACCACCGAAGGCGCGGTGGTGATGAGATCGAGGTCGTATTCGCGGCTCAGGCGCTCCTGAATGATCTCAAGGTGCAACAGGCCAAGGAAACCCGCGCGGAAGCCGAAGCCGAGCGCCGCGCTGCTTTCCATCTCATAGCTGAAGCTGGCGTCGTTGAGGCGCAGCTTGCCGATGCTCTCGCGCAGTTTCTCGAACTCGGCCGCATCCACCGGGAACAGGCCGCAGAACACCACCGGCTGCACTTCCTTGTATCCGGGCAGCGCTTCGTTCGCCCCGCCCTTCACCGTGGTGATGGTGTCACCCACGCGGGCTTGCTCCACCTCTTTGATTTGCGCGGTGATGAAGCCGATTTCGCCGGGGCCGATTTCGGGCAGGTCTGTGCGCTTGGGGGTGAAGCAGCCGACCCGGTCGATCAGGTGCTGTGTGCCGCCCTGCATGAATTTGACGTTCAGCCCCTTGGTGATGACACCGTCGATCACGCGAACCAGGATCACCACGCCGAGGTAAGGGTCATACCAGCTGTCGACGAGGCTGGCCTTGAGCGGCGCATTGCGATCGCCCGATGGTGCGGGGATCTTGGCGACGACCGCTTCCAGCACGTCCTCGATGCCGATGCCCGATTTGGCGCTGGTGAGCACGGCTTCTGACGCGTCGAGGCCGATGATATCCTCGATCTCGGCGCGGACTTTCTCCGGCTCGGCCGCGGGCAGGTCAATCTTGTTGATCACAGGCACGATTTCATGGTCATGCTCGATCGATTGATAGACGTTGGCGAGCGTTTGCGCTTCCACGCCTTGCGCCGCGTCCACGATCAGCAGCGCGCCCTCGCAAGCGGCCAAGCTACGCGAAACCTCATAGGCAAAGTCGACGTGGCCCGGCGTGTCCATCAAGTTGAGCTCATACGTCTCGCCATCCTTGGCGGTGTAATTGAGCCGCACGGTCTGCGCCTTGATCGTGATGCCGCGCTCTTTCTCGATGTCCATATTATCAAGCACTTGCTCGGACATTTCACGCTCGGTCAAACCGCCGCAATGCTGAATCATGCGGTCCGCCAGCGTGGATTTGCCATGATCGATGTGAGCAATGATCGAGAAATTGCGTATTTTGGAGAGGTCAGTCATTTTTGTCGCTAATTGTTCGCGCGAAATAGCGCTTTGCGACGCCTTTAGCCGCCCTTGTCCGGCATGTCAGCCCGCCGAATGCATGCAATGCGGTAAATTAGGCTGCTTCGTAGGAACCGACAGGGGCATAAGAGAACTTCGGCACGCTCGCCCCATTGCCCAATCCGCCGCCTGGCCCAGTGTTTCGTTGACCTGCTTGAAACGATCGAGATTGATCATCAGCACAGCACAGGATTACTTTGTGTTTCGAAATACACGCAAGTTGTGGGAGAGAGAGCGCTTGATCTGGGTCTTGTTTGCAAGGCCCGTCAACGTATCAACCTGTGTGCGACGGTCATTCGCAGCCGCCTCCGTGCGACTATGCCTGATATCTTTGGCGCTACCGCGATAGCCCGTGAATTCGCCAAACGAATTGAATTGCGGCTTGCCGACGATTGGCGATCATTTCTCTCAAAGCTGAAAGCGGCCTCGCCAACTTAACTTTGCTCTTGCCTGATCATTTGGTGGATGACCGTGTTTCTGGTTATCGCAGGTAAAGGAAATTTCTTGCCAAACCGATAACTATGGCGGTCGCGACAAGTTGATCCGGTTTCCCTGCTATTTTGAGAACTTGCCAATTTGCTTCCGTTGCGTCATCTAGGACGCTCAAATTTGACGTCTTTTTGCATTTGCCGGGATACAGCATGTCGCAGAGTAGCAAACTCGAAAAGGAAGCCGCACAGTCAACCAATGCTTTGGGGCCGCTCATCGGCGTTGCAAGAGAAGATTTTGTGGGTGCCGTCGCGGTATTGCTGCGCGAAAGTGCGTCTGACCCCAAGCGCCTGATGAAACACGCCCAAACCATGGGCGAAGACATGGTCAAGATCATGACCGGCAAATCCGATCTCGCACCCGATCCCAAAGACAAGCGCTTCATGGACCCGGCCTGGCAGTACAACCCGTTTTTCCGGGCCGGCGCGCAATATTATCTTGCCGTGCAAAAGGGTATGTCGAACTGGCTTCAGGAACTGGAGCTGGATGATCTCGAGCGAGACCGCGCGAACTTCATCTCCAACATCATCATCGATAGCCTGGCCCCCACCAACACACTGGTTGGCAACCCGGTTGCACAAAAGCAGGTGATCAACAGTGGTGGCCTTTCGCTGATCAAGGGTTTGCAAAACGCATACAAGGACATCACCGAAAACAAGGGAATGGTCAGCCAGGTCGACAAGCGGCCATTCAAGCTGGGCGAGAATATAGCGACATCAAAGGGCTCTGTCGTACACCGCACCGAGATGTTCGAGCTGGTGCATTACGCGCCGACCACGGATGAAGTGCACGAGATCCCTCAGCTGACAATCCCGCCGCAGATCAACAAGATGTATATCAATGACCTTTCTCCGGAGAAGTCAGTAATCAAATATCAGGTCGATCACGGTATTCAGACCTTCGTTATCTCCTGGCGCAACCCGTCCAAGGAACAGGGCTTCTGGGGCATGGATGATTACATCCGCTCTTGCGAAGAAGCGATACAAGCGGTCAGCGACATTACAGGCTCGAAGAAGGTCAATGTATCCGCGGGCTGTTCTGGCGGCCAAACCGCCAGCGTGCTCGCGTCCAAACTGGCCGCCCAAAAGAATGACATCCTCGGCTCGCTGACGCTGATGGTTTGCGTGCTCCACCCGAAAGAGCGCGATATCGAAGCCGGTTCTCTGGTATCTGAGAATGGCATGAAGCTAGCTAAACAGCGCGCAGCGAAAAAAGGCATCATAAAAGCCGATGATCTGGCGCGCGGTTTCGCATGGCTGCGGCCCAATGATCTGATCTGGAACTATGTTATCAACAACTATCTGCTGGGGCAAGATCCACCCGCGTTTGACGTTCTGTACTGGAATTCTGACGCGACAAATCTGTCCGCCAGCCTGATGGGCGATTTCCTGACCCTGTTCGAAACGCTCGCCTTCACGAAGAAGGGCGAGGTCGAGATGGCCGGCCACAAGATTGATCTCAGCAAGGCCACCTCTGACAT
Source organism: Altererythrobacter rubellus (assembly GCF_030284385.1). Lineage (NCBI taxonomy): Bacteria > Pseudomonadati > Pseudomonadota > Alphaproteobacteria > Sphingomonadales > Erythrobacteraceae > Altererythrobacter > Altererythrobacter rubellus. Next base: position 1,341,770 of record NZ_CP127221.1, on the reverse strand, counting down.
GTTCATTCTGGGCGGCGTGACGGATCACATCACCCCATGGAAGGCGACCTATCGCTCGACCAATCTGTTTGGCTCCAAGGACGTCACCTATGTGCTTTCGCAGTCAGGTCACATGCAGGCGATCCTGAACCCTCCGGGCAATCCCAAGGCCAAATACTTCGTTCAGAAGAAGAAAGGCAAGCTGCCTGAAACCGCTGACGAATGGCTGCAAGGCACGGAGGAAGTGGCCGGCAGCTGGTGGCCGTACTGGATGGAATGGATGAAAAAGCGCTCCGGCAAAATGAAATCCGCTCCAACAGAACTGGGGAACGAAGAGTATAAACCTCTGGATCCGGCCCCCGGTCTCTACGTAGTGGAAGAAAGATAACCAAAAGTCCCCTGTAGGGGTCGCAGGACAGGACGGAAATTTGGCGGACAAACGCGAAAAATTGCTGGATGAGGCGCTCGACGAAGCGATGCGCGATGCAACCATCACGATGGAAAGCGTTGGCGGGCGAACGCTGCGTGTTGCGACTTGGCGACTGGATCAGCCAAGCGAGCACTTGCCGATCCTGTTTTTCAACGGCATTGGCGCCAATATCGAAGCGGTCGCACCATTGGCTGAGGCGCTGCCTGATCGCGCTTTCATCATGTTCGATATGCCGGGCATTGGTGGCTCACCCGAGCCGGTTGTCCCTTACAACACCGTCACTATGGCTTGGACGACCACGCAGCTTCTCGACAAGCTGGGCCTCAACAAGGTCGATGTGATGGGTGTCAGCTGGGGCGGCGCCATGGCACAGCATTTCGCCATCCAGCACCCCGGCCGCACGCGCCGCCTTATCCTGGCCGCCACAACAGCGGGCATGATCATGATGCCAGGAAATCCCGCTTCGCTCAGCAAGATGGCGGATCCGCGCCGCTATATCGATTCTGCTTTTATGGAAGAGCACTTCCAGACGCTGTACGGCGGGGCATTGGGCAAGGCGATGAACAAGATGGAGCACATCCATCGGCTAAAGCCCCCTTCCCCGCGCGGATATTTCTACCAATTGATGGCAATGCTTGGTTGGACCAGCGTGCCCGCTTTACCGTTCATGCGCAAGAAGACGTTGATTATGATGGGCGACGAAGACCACATCGTGCCGCTCACTAATGGCTGGTTCCTCGACAAACTCATTCCGAACAGTGAATTGCTGGTTCTGCGTGGTGGCGGGCATCTGTTCCTGCTCAGCCACAGTGATGAATGCGTCGAAGCTATTCACCGCTTCCTTGACGAGCCGGAGCAGCAAGAGAAAGCAAAAGCGGCCTAAGTCATTGAGCCGCATGGGGGGAGAGAGTTCATCATGCGGCACATTGCGATAATCGGTTCAGGTCCGGCAGGTTATTACACCGCAGAAGCGGCGCAGAAGCTTTGGGGTGATGACGTGCAAGTCGACATTTTCGACATGCTGCCCGTACCTTATGGCCTGATCCGCTTTGGCGTTGCACCGGATCACCAATCGATCAAAGGCGTCTCGCGCCGTTACGAGAAGACTGCACTCAACGAGAATGTGCGTTTCATCGGTAACGTCAAAGTCGGCGAGCATGTTACCGTGCCCGAATTGATGCAGTTGTATGATGCCGTCATTCTCGCAACAGGTGCGCCCAATGATCGCGAACTGGATCTACCCGGCAAGGATCTGAGCAACATTTTCGACAGCGCTGCTTTTGTCGGCTGGTATAACGGCCATCCGCAATTTAACGACCTCAACCCGGATCTCTCCGGCCAGCATGCGGTCGTGATCGGAATGGGCAATGTGGCGCTCGACGTCGCACGGATATTGTCCAAGACCGAAGCGGAATTTGAAGGCGCAGACATCGTTACGTACGCATTGCAAAGCCTTATAGCCTCAAACGTCAAGGCCATTACAATCCTGGGCCGCCGCGGCCCGCATCAGATCATGATGACGCCTAAGGAGTTGGGTGAGCTGGCGGCGCTCGAACGTGCCTCGCCGCGGGTTGATCGCGATGACTTGCCCGAAGAAGAGGAAGACATGCTCCTGGAACCGGGCCTGCGAAAATCGGTCAATCATTTGCGCAGCTTCGCAGCCATTCCTGAAAGTGTGCATGCCGAAAAACCGATCGAAATCCATTTCGATATGTTCGCCAGCCCGCAAGGCTTTGAAGGTGATGGCAAGGTTCAGCGGGTAAAGGTTGAACGAACCGAAGTGCATCAAGGCCGCGCGACAGGAACGGGCGAAATGTACACCGTGCCGGCCGATATCGTGGTCAGCTGCATCGGCTATCGCTCCTCCCCCATTCCCGACGTGCCGTTTGACGAACGCGCGGGCAAGTTTGCCAATGACGAAGGGCGCATCCTGCGCGGAATCTATTGCGTTGGCTGGGCCAGGCGCGGTCCATCCGGCACCATCGGCACCAATCGCCCCGACGGCTACAGCGTCGTCGAGAAGATCGCAGAGGATATCGATGCGGGCACGCTTGGGCGGGCGGACAAGAAGGGGCGCGAGGGGTTTGATGCCATCGCTGCAGAGCGCGGATTGGATGTGGTTACATTCCGCGACTGGAAAAAGATCGAAGAGGCCGAAGAACGCGCCGCGCGCGAAGGCGCCCCGCGCGAGAAATTCGTCGATGTCGAAGCGATGATCCGCGCAAAGAACTAGGCCGGCGGCAACCAGTCTTTCAGCGCCGCATTCACCTCATCCGGAATGTCCTGCTGCACCCAGTGTGATGCATGCGGATAGCGGCGCACGGTCAGATCATCGACATAGTCCCCCGTGCCATCGAGGCAGGCAATGTCGATCGCCACGTCCTGTTCGCCCCAGATGACCAGCGTCGGCACATGCACCTTGCCATCGCCGATCTGGCGCGCGTCGGGCGTCTGCAGCAGCGCGCGGTAATAATTGAACATGGCAGTCAACGCACCGGGCTTGGCCGCCGCCTTGCGATAGGGCTCGCTTTCCTCTCGGGTAAAGCGCTCCCTGTTGACCGAAGTCTCACGAAAAAGTCGGCCGATCGCCGCGGCTTCGTTCTGGCCCAGCCGTATCTCGGGCAGCTTGGGCAACTGGAAAAAGAATATGTACCAGCTCTTCTTCAGCTGCTTCCAGGTCTTGAGTTCGCGCCGCGCACACAGCGGATGCGGCACGTTCATGACCACAAGCCGGGTCAGCGGGCGAAGCTTCTGTATCGCAAACTGCCAAGCAACGATCGCGCCCCAGTCATGCGCTATCAGCGTCACTTCCTTCGCGCCGCTGGCATCGATCAGCGCTGCAACGTCAGCAGTCAGGTTGTCGAGCCGATAGTCCTTCTTGTTCGGCGGGCGTGTCGTCTCGCCATAACCGCGCATATTGGGTGCCCACACGCAGTACCCCATCTCCGCCAGCAAAGGCATCTGGTGTCGCCAGCTAAAGTGCAGCTCAGGGAAGCCATGCAGGCACAGCGCGAGCTTGTCGCCCTGCCCTGCCTCAGCGACCTCAAAGGTCAGCCCGTTCGCCTCGAGCCACTTGATCGCAATCCCGCTATCCGGCGCGGGCTCCCAGCTTGTTTGCCTGTCCATTGTGCGAGCTTAGCATCAGGCGTTTCGCTGTGCTATGTAAGTTTCAAACAGAAATTGGAGAGAGTTTCGATGGCCATGTTCGATCTGATTATTCGCGGCGGCACCATTGTCGATGGTACGGGCGAGGAGCGCTTTACAGGCGATGTCGCCGTCAAAGATGGCTTGATCGCGCAAGTCGGCGATGTGACTGGCAATGCAGCAGAAGAAATCGACGCGACCGGCATGGTTGTGACCCCGGGCTTCGTCGATATCCATACCCACTATGACGGCCAAGCCACCTGGGACCCGGAAATGGCCCCTTCCAGCTGGCATGGAGTGACAACCGTCGTGATGGGCAATTGCGGCGTAGGCTTCGCGCCTGCCAAGCCAGACCGGCACGAATGGCTGATCAGCCTGATGGAAGGGGTGGAGGACATTCCCGGAACCGCGCTTGCCGAAGGCATTACATGGGACTGGGAAACCTTCCCTGAGTATCTCGACGCTCTGGAGAAAATGCCGCGCGCGGTCGATGTGGGCACGCATGTGCCGCATGGTGCCGTGCGTGCTTACGTGTTGGGTGACCGCGAACAACCCGGCGCCGTTCCGACAAATGAAGACATCGCAGAGATGAGCCGGATCGTAGAGGAAGGGGTTCGCGCGGGCGCGCTTGGCTTCTCCACCAGCCGTACAGTGCTGCACAAATCGGTCGATGGAGAACTCGTACCCGGTACGACTGCGACGAAGGAAGAACTGATCGAGATCGGCCGTGCTATGGGCCGCGCAGGCCATGGCGTGTTCGAAATGGCGAGCGATCTCAACCGCGATTGGAACGAGTTCGAATGGATGGGCAATCTCAGCCGCGAGACCGGCCTGCCCGTCACCTTCGCTGCGCTGGAATCCATCGCCAAGGAAATGCCGCTCAAAGAGCAGATCGAAACCATGCGTGCAGAAAATGACAATGGCGCCAACATCGTCGCGCAGATTGCGCTGCGCGGCAACGGCATCATCATGGCATGGCAAGGTACTGTGAACCCCTTCGTGTATCGCCCCAGCTGGCAAGCGATCAGCGAACTTCCGTGGGAGGAACAAAAAGCTAGGCTGCTCGACCCGGCGTTCAAAGCGCGATTGCTGAGCGAGTCCAATGATTATTCCGAAGCGCCAATGGACATTATCGGCGTGGTTATGGTGATCACCCAAGGTTGGGCGCTCCAGTACGAAATGGACCCCGATTTTGATTACGAACCGGATGCGTCAGCCAGCGTGAATGCCCGCGCTCAAGCGGCCGGGATCGACCCTCAGGAATATGCCTATGACATGCTGTGCGCGGACGATGGCAAGGGTTTCATCTACCTGCCGATCCTGAACTATGCGGATGGCAATCTCGATTTCCTCCACCCGCTGCAACACGCCGATGACACAGTGAATTCGCTGTCCGATGGCGGCGCGCATTGCGGCACGATTTGCGATGCCGCTTCACCCACATTCATGCTTGAGCACTGGGTCCGCGATCGCAAGCGCGGGGATAAGATCAGCCTGGAGAATGCGATCAAGCGCCAGTGCTGGGACACCGCCCGGCTCTATGGGCTGGAAGATCGCGGGATCATCGCGCCGGGCTATCTGGCGGATCTCAACGTAATTGATATGAATCGGCTGAAGCTGGGCAAACCGTGGCTGGCATTTGACCTACCCGCCGGCGGCAAGCGCTTGCTGCAAAAGGCGGATGGCTATGTCTGCACGATCAAGAACGGCCACGTAACCTTCCGCGACGGCAAATGGACCGGCGAGACACCCGGCGGCCTTATCCGCGGACCACAACGAGCGGAAATGGCTGAAGCGGCTGAATAGATTGAAAAGGGGGACGAAAGCGGACAGACCGCTAACGACCCAATTGCGGACATTTCTGGCCAGCAGCCAACTAACTTTGGCTAGTTTGGCCTTGATCCTCCAGGTGGTCTTGGAAGACTAACATCGTGCTGATGGTTCCAGATTTCGGTGATCTTGCCGAAACTATGAAAGCGATCTGCTATCTCTTTCTGAGTAACAGCGGGCTCGGTCGGCATCGCACCTTTGGTATCCCCGATGTCATGGATAACATATTCATCGGCTACATAGTCTGCGAAGACTTCGGTGTTTTGCTCAAACCATAGGTTCTCGTAGAACTCCCGCGCTAGGCGTTTGTTACGTTCTGTGTTGTCTTCAACTGCCCCTGAGCTTTCTGTTTCTGATGCAACATCAGTGCAGCCAGTCAATTAAATGCATGCCGCTGCAGCGACAATCAATAGCGTCCGCATTCGCTCCTCCTTAGTCGACAAAGCCTAAGACTAGGATTGGAACATGGCAATGTCCGCTTTCCACCCCAAAAGCAGACATTCACGAGCCAACGAAACTGGCCAACGGGAGACGCGGCACGCGCACCTAAGGTTCGATCACGATCCCTTGTGAGGGATCGACCTTGCCGCCGACCATCTCCAGATAGGTCTGACGCGCGGCTTCCAGCCCTGAGTGCTTCTCGATCGTTACACTGTCACCAACATCGGCAAGGAAGCCTTTCCACGCCTTGGCCATCATAGCGCCGGCATCCTGCGGACTGTGCTCCTTGAACAGGGCAACCGCATGGTCAGGTGCAAAGAACAGCGTAGGCGTCGGTCCAGGAAGTCCACCCGCTTCACCCGCTGGCCCGCGGCGCTGCTCGATATGCGTAACACCCACAAGACATGAGTATTTCAGATTCTTTCCGAAGTGTTCGTGAATGTTCGCCAGCACTTTGCCATTCCCGGCGAAATCGACCGACACCGCTGGGCCAAGCGACATCCGCCCGACCTCTTTATAAGCGAACACCTGATCATAGAGACCCGTCGCCTCGACAAAATCGACATTGCCTTCCGATGTCAGTCCAATGCGCTTTATATGCGGCGAATTCTGCTTGGCGACGCTGGCGAGGCCCATCGCGGTCTTGGAAGAGGCGCTGGTCATGATAACCCGGTCTGCCTCGAACCAACCTTCGCTGCGCATGAAATAGTCGATCAGGAAACCGGTTTTGAACAGCGGCCCGAAGATCATACGTTCGCCTTCGCGGGCCAGATCATGTTCGGGATCGGCATTGAGGCGCGAATACTGGTTGTAAATCGGCGGCAGCGGCTGACGATAGTCAGTCATATCCACGAAGCCACTGGCCGAGACTTTGCCGGGCACCACGTCGAGATGCGACGCCATTGGCAGATAGCCATAGACACGCTCACCCACGGCAATTTCATCCGAGTTGCTCTCGATCACTTTGGCGTGACCCCACATGGGTACGATGCCGAAGCCATCCGGCGCAGGGAAAAACTTCCAATAGCCGATTTGCTCGCCCACCACTGCGTAAGTGATATTGTTGGATGTGACCGAGAAGCTTTCGACCTCCAGCCGCACCGCGCCATCTGCAAGCTTGGTCGAGGGCCCTTCGACCAGTGTGGCGGAGTTCAGATCATCGCGGCCTACATGGACTTGAGTCGGCATATTCGGGTCTCCTCTTGAACCCTGCCTAACCTATTCCGGCTCGGTTTCCCAGCGTGTTGGACGGATTGATTCGCGTTGCTGAGTCACGGCCATCCACGCTGACAAATGCGGGCATTGCGCGATCCCGACCTTGCCCTGCGGGGTCAGCTGGACGCCGCGCTAAACGCAGTAGAGGAAGAAATCTGCCAGGTCGAAACTGCCTGTTGCCCAGGCGCCATCCTTTGCGATTTCGGCATCCAGAAATGCCAATGCGCGGGACATATAGGGCAGCGCTTGTTCAATCTTTTCGCGATCCAGCGATCCATCACCGCGCGTGCCGCAGGGTCGCGTGGCTGCAATGCGCCGGAGCTATGAGCGTTGTCGAGATACTGGGTGATGCTGACGCTTTCGATCAGTTCGAGCCCGTCAAATTCCACCACCGGAACCTTGCCGAATGGATGGCGGTTTTGCGGCGAATGCGCGGGAGTGGGGACCGTCTCGTGGCTAAGGCCCGCCTCTTCGCAGGTGATCTGAACGATGCGGGTATAGGTCTAAATGACGGTGCCAAAGATACGGACTTCGGCGGTCACTATTTATTCGCCCGAAGAATCTGCGTTATCGAGTTCGCTCTGCAAGCCCTTAAAGGCATCGCCGAACTCATTCAGTCTTACCGAGAACGCTTCCATCCGGGAAATGCAGTCATCGCTCTCAGCAATGATCTCTGCCAGGCTCGCAAGCTCCAGATGTTCAGCAGCGGCGGTACTGAAATCGATCTCCGACACTACTTCAAAGCGTCCGATAAAATAAGACATAGCCGCAATGACTCCAGCTTGCCGGCTTCCCTCTGACTTACCACCGACCAACGCGAAAAATATTGCGCAGTCGAGGTCCTGTTCGGGGCTGGCATCCTGAATGGGATCTTGAGCGGTGGAAGCTTTCTCAGCATGAAGTGAAGCGGGCAATAGGCCCAAGGCGATCGCAAGAATGATATGTTTCATGCAATCGCCCTAAAGCCCTTGGCCTTAATAAATCACTTTATTCCAATGCTATACCCGCATTGGCATCAGAACATAGAGCGCCGGGCTCTTGTCATCCTTGCGGATCAGCGTTGGCGCGCCGGCATCGGCAAGGTGTAACTCCACCGTGTCGCTGTCGATCTGGCTCAGAATATCCTTCAGGTAATTGGCGTTGAAGCCAATCTCGATCGGGTCCGCGCTGTAATCCGCCGCCAGCTCTTCCGCTGCAGTGCCATTGTCAGGCGAAGTGACGGAAAGAGTGACCTTGTCTGCATCCAGGCTCATCTTGACCGCGCGGGTTTTCTCCGTGGCAATTGTTGCCACACGATCGACGCCTTGGAAAAAGCTTTTTGGATCGACTTTCAGCAGCTTATCATTGCCTGTCGGAATAACACGGCTGTAATCAGGGAAAGTCCCGTCGATCAGTTTGCTGGTCAGAACAACACCGCCTTCACCGCCCAGCGTGAAGCGGATCTTGCTGGCAGACAGATCGATCTGGACGTTACCGTCCATGGATTCTTCCAGCAGTTTGCGCAATTCGGCCACGGCTTTACGAGGCACGATAACGTCAGGCATGCCTTCCGCGCCATCGGGACGAGCAAGCGTGAAGCGCGCAAGACGATGGCCGTCGGTCGCTGCAGCTTTCAGCACAGGTTGATCATCGTCCGTAACATGCAGGAAGATACCGTTGAGATAGTACCGTGTTTCCTCGGTCGAGATGGCAAACCGCGTGCGGTCAATCAACTCGGCCAATAGTTTGGCTGGTAGTTCAAAACTTGTCGGAAGGTCGCCCTCAACAATGACCGGGAAATCATCGCGCGGCAAAGTGGGCAGCTTGAAGCGGCTGCGCCCTGCTCTAACTTCCATGCGATTGTCGGCTGTCTCCAGACTTACCTGGCTGCCCTCGGGCAGTTTGCGTGCGATGTCGAACAGCAAGTGTGCAGATACAGTGATCGCACCGGGCGTTTCCACTGAGGCCGCGGCCATGTTCTCGACCACTTGCAGATCAAGGTCAGTCGCCATCACTTTCAGCGTGCCGCCGTCGCTCGCGTCGATCAGAACATTTGACAGAATGGGGATAGTGTTGCGGCGCTCTACCACCGACTGAACGTGAGAGAGACAACGCAGCAGCGTCGCGCGTTCGATTGTGGCCTTCATCGGTCCTACTCAATCCTTCTAGTGCGCACTGAGGGCCGGAATCGCTCCCCAGCGCCGGAAAACCGTGACTGACCTTAGCGCAAGCAGCAAAGGCGGCAAGTTCATGCGGCTTTGAGCGGCGATTCCTTGGGGAAAAAGGGGAAATTCTGCCCCAATCCCGGACAAATCAACCCAACATCGCCATGCCGCCGTTTACGTGCATGGTCTCGCCGGTGATGTAGCCGGCCTCGCGGCTGGCCAGAAACGCCACTGCAGCGCCGATATCGTCGCCCTCGCCCATGCGTCCCATAGGGATGCGGGCGTTAAGCGCTTCTTTCTGCGCGTCGGGCAATTGATCGGTCATGGCGGTACGGATGAAGCCCGGCGCGATGCAATTGGCGGTAATGCCGCGGCTCGCAACTTCTTGCGCAAAGCTCTTGGTCATACCGACGATGCCCGCCTTGGCAGCGGCATAGTTCATCTGACCCGGGTTACCCGTAACGCCGACCACACTGGTGATCGAGATGATCCGGCCAAAGCGGTTCTTCATCATCGGTCGGGCAGAGGCACGCATCAGGCGGAAGGTCGATTCGAGGTTGATGCGGATCACATCGTCCCATTCCTCATCCTTCATCCGCAATGCGAGATTATCGCGCGTGATACCCGCATTGTTGACGAGAATATCGATCCCACCCAGCGTATCGAGCGTGGCCGGAATCAGTTCTTCGACCTGTGTGGTGTCAGACAGGTTGCAGGTAATCTCCACATGCTCACCATTGTCGTGCTCATATTCGTCGTTGAGTTGATCGCGAAACGCGCGAAGCTTGGCTGCATTTGATCCTGAGATGGCCAGCCGTGCACCTTGGCCAGCCAGCGCCTTGCAAATCGCCGAGCCAATCCCGCCACTTGCGCCGGTAACCAGCGCATTCATGCCATTCAATGAGAACATCAGGCGATCTCCTTCGCAAAATTCTCTATATCTTCCATTGTGATAAGGCTGGAAGTTGAAGCTACCTTGTCTATCCGGCCAACCATCGGCCCAAGCACCTTACCACCCAATTCAACGAAGTGCTCCACCTCGTCATCGCGCATTGCCAGCACGCTTTCACGCCAGCGAACCCGGCCGGTAACCTGTTCCACCAGCAAGCGCTGTTCCTCTGCCGGATCGGTGACCTTCGCCGCCGTCACATTGGCAAAAACCGGTAAGCTGAATGCGCCCGGTGGTGTCGCTGCCAAGGCTTCGGCCATACGGTCAGCTGCAGGCTGCATCAGCGAACAATGGAAGGGTGCGGACACCGGCAACGCAATCCCGCGCTTGATGCCGTGCTCTTTGGTAAGCGCAATCGCGCGGTCAATCGCGCCTCTATGGCCACTGATCACGACCTGAGTTGGGTCGTTGTCATTGGCAACCTCGCAGACTTCCCCGTCAGCGGCAGCTTCAGCCAAGGCAGTAGCTTTATCGATGTCAGCACCAAGCAAGGCCGCCATCGCGCCCACACCAACCGGAACAGCTGCTTGCATCGCCTGCCCGCGCAGTTTCAGCAGCCGCGCAGTGTCAGCCAGCGAGAATGCGCCAACCGCACACAGCGCCGAATATTCGCCCAGCGAATGGCCTGCCACGCAAGAGCCCTTCTCTGCCAGCGACACGCCGAATTCGCGCTCAAGCACACGCAAGGTCGCAATCGCATTGGCCATGATCGCGGGCTGAGCGTTTTCAGTAAGTGTCAGCTGATCTTCGGGGCCGTCGCGCATGATCGCGGAAAGCTTTTGCGACAGCGCTTCATCTACCTCTTCGAAAACCTCACGCGCGGCAACGCTGGCTTCAGTAAGTTCGGCACCCATGCCAACCTTCTGGCTGCCCTGCCCTGGAAAAATGAAAGCTCTCATCAACGTCTCCTCTTGCGGAGCCGGTTAGTCGCCGGTCGGCGGACTCGCAAGGCCAAAGGGCACAATCCGGTTCTCTGCCGTATGGCCAATCTGTGCCCGTCCAAGATAGGGTATTCCGGCTCGCGCGCACCAGAATTTGGTAATATCTTCAGCTTCTTGCCCGAATTCGCGATCATTCTCAGGAACAGCGGTAACGCTGCCCAACCTCAAGCCCGCAATCCGGGGCAGCGCATTGGCGATGTGGAAAAACAGCCGGTCAACCGAATAGAGATGTTCGCTCACTTCCTCGACCATCACGACATGCCCGTCCAGCTTGGGCATCAGTGGTGTCCCGACGATCATCGCAAGCGTGATGAGGTTAAATGCAACTGCGGGAGTTTGCCCATCAAGGCTCGGCTCCAGCCCGCTGCCATCACCCGAGAACCAGCGCAACACGCGCCGCACTGCTTCGCGGCCAGTCTGGCTTCGCGCGCTGACCGGCATCGAGCCGTGGACCGGTTGGCCGATGCCGTGCCGATAGAAGGCTGCGAGCAAATAACCCATGTCGGAAAAGCCGACATAAGTCTTCGCGCGTGCAGCCGCGTTCATTCGGGCAACAGCGGCTTCTGCAATCCGGTTGGAACCATAACCGCCCTTGGCGAACCAGATAGCGTCATATTGCGGGTCATTGGCCAATTCGACCAAGGCTTCGAGCCGCTCGATATCCGTTCCCGCGAAATGCCCGGCGCCCAGAAAGCACTGCTCGTGAAAATGGATCGAATGCTGCGGAAATTCGTCAGCCACCAGCGCTTCGGCCGCTTCGGCATGCTCGCGGGTGATCGCAGTGGCAGGTGCACAGACAGCAATTCTGGTCATCTTGCTACTGTGCCCGCTTGTCTTGCTGCGCACAACTCAATACCGCACCGCGTATGAGTGAATTCCCCACCTATGACGAATTATTGCAGCGTCCCTTTTTCTTTTGCGGGATTGGCGGTTCAGGCATGCTGCCGCTGGCGCAAATCCTGGCCGGGCAAGGCGCGAAAGTGGCAGGCTCTGACCGTTCGCGTGATCAGGGCCGCACGCCTGAGAAATTTGCTGCGCTCGAAGCTCAGGGTTTCAAGCTGTTCTCGCAAGATGGCAGCGGGATCACCTCCAAGGATCAAATCCTCGTCGCTTCCGCCGCAGTGGAAGACACCGTGCCCGAAATGGTGCGGGCGAAAGAGCTTGGCTGCTTGAAGCTGACCCGCGCAGAATTGAACTCTATCCTGTTCAACACCAGCGGTGCGGGGATCGCGATTGCCGGCACCAGCGGCAAATCGACCGTTACCGGCATGCTAGGCTGGATCATGCATGCCGCGGGCCGCGGGCCAACGATCATGAACGGCGCGGTGGTGAAGAACTTCGTCACTGAAGATCACCCGATTGCCAGCGCGGTTGTGGGCGGACGCAGCATTTACGTCAGCGAAGTAGATGAAAGCGACGGTTCGATCGCGCTCTATCGCCCTGCTGTCGGCGTGTTGCTAAACGTCAGCCTCGACCACAAGAGCATGGACGAACTGCGCGTGCTTTTCGCGGAATATCTTCACCGCAGCCGGATCGCCGCAATCAATGCCGACGATGCAGAGGCGCTCGCACTGCTACCGCATGCAAAGGAAGTGATCACCTTCGGAATCGAACAGGAAAAAGCGCAAATCGGCATCGTGCCGGGGAGCATTGCCGATGGCCCGATCCGGCAAGCCGCCGTGGTGGTGGACCGCCACGATGGCAGTGAACACCCTCTGGTCCTGCATATGCCTGGGCGGCACAATCTCTCGAATGCACTCGCCGCGATTGCAGGCGCAGCCTGTGCAGGCGTGCCGGTTGGCGTGGCGGTAGAAGCGCTGGCGAGCTTTGCGGGATTGGCCCGCCGTTTCGATATCATCGGCACTTCGCGCAGTGGCGTGACCGTGATCGACGATTTCGGCCACAATCCGGAGAAATGCGCCGCGACATTGCGCACGCTCAAGTCATCTCCCGGCCGCGTGATCGCATTTTTCCAGCCGCATGGATACGGTCCGCTTCGCCAGATGGGCGCGGAACTGGCCGAGACTTTCGCCCGTGAACTGGACGCCGACGACATCGCGATCATGTGCGATCCGGTCTATTTCGGCGGCACGGTCGACCGCAGCGAAGGCACCGAGCGGATCATCGCGATGATCACAGACGCGGGCGGAACAGCAGAGCACATCGCATCGCGTGAGGAATGCGGCACAAGGATTGCCCAAATCGCTCAACCGGGCGACCGGATCGTGGTGATGGGCGCGCGGGACGACACGCTGACAAGCTTTGCCCGCTCCATCCTGAGCAAAATCGATGATGGAGCAGATTGACGCAGGCGGCTAACCCGCCTGAATGACACCACGCGATTTCTCCCTCGACACGCTGTTCCGCGCCAATGCGCTGCGGCTCGCGAACCGCGAAGTGACAGTGGATGGCTTGCAACGATTGACCTGGGCCGAACTCGACCAGCGGGTAGAGAACCTTGCGCATTGGCTGCTCGCAAAAGGTATTGGAGCGGGCGATCGTGTCGCGCTTCTCCTCACCGATGGTACGCCATTTGTCACCTCTCTGCTCGCTTGCGGGCGGATCGGCGCGATTGCGGTGCTGCTCAACTGGCGGCTCGCCCCGGGCGAGATCGGCTGGATCATGGGCAATGCCGAGCCGAGCCTGACGTTCGCCAATGCGCGCTTCAAGCACCTCCTTGGTGAGAGCGAAGCCGGCGAAGTGGTGCTGGTCGATGAGCAACACTATCCACAAAGCGCGTTCGAAAGCATCGTCGCCAGTGATCAGCCACGCCAGACGCTGCCTCAACTAACGCCCGATCGCCCTCTATACATGATGTATACCAGTGGCACGACGGGGCGGCCCAAGGGGTGCCTGCAAGCCTCCAGCGCGGTCGCAACGTCCGCGCTCGGCATGTGCACCCGCCGCGGCTGGATGCATCGCGAGCGCTTGCTCTCGGTTAACCCACTGTTCCATGTCGTGGGCATGCAACAGATAGCGGCGATGATTGCTTGCGGCGGAGCGATGGTGTTTGCCGGGCGCGATGATGACGCGGCGGCTATGCTCGACCTGCTCCACCGTGAGGATTGCACCACCACCAGCGCCTTCCCGCAAATTCTGTTGCCATGGCGCGCGATGGAGCCGCTGCGCGATGGCGCGATCCCGCTGACGAATTACACCGGCGGCGCTGGCCCGGGCTTTGTCCCGCTCTACGAATTCCTCGGCCAGGAATGGGATTGCGAGGTGGTTGGCGGATATGGCCAGACCGAGATTTGCGGTTTTGCCACCGCCATCGACTATCCCGACATGTGTAATCACCCGCGCTCGATCGGCTGGGCCATGCCGCATGTCGAATTCACAATGCTTGATCCGGATGGCAACCAGCTGCCCCCCGGCGAAGAAGGCGAAATCTGCATGCGCGGGCCAACTGTGATGCTGGGATATTGGCGAAATCCTGATGCGACCGAAGCCGCGCTCGGCCATGGCTGGCTGCGCAGCGGCGATCTGGGCACGATGGACGAGCACGGGCTTGTCTATCTGCTTGGCCGGTCAAAGGAGCTGATCAAGACCGGCGGCGAAAATGTCTATCCAGCCGAAGTCGATGCGGTGTTCCAAGGGATGAATGAAGTCGCCGATGCGGGATGCTGCGGCGTGCCGGACCAACAATGGGGCGAAGCGGTAAAAGCCTTCGTTGTGCTGAAACCCGGAATGGAGCTAACCCGGGAGGAAATTACCACGCGATTCAAGTCACAGATCGCAGGATACAAGCGCCCGCGCTACATCGAGTTTGTTGACCAGTTACCTCGCGACATGTTGGGCAAATTGCAGCGGCTGGAGCTAAGCCAGCGCCCGGTCACGCCCGATCAGGCGGCCTAGGATCGTTGTTGTAAACTAGGACCAGAATTAGCCCTCGCCAGCGAAAAGCAGACATTCAGTTCCCACTGCTTTCCAGTGCCTTCCGCCCTTCCTCTTCGCGGGCAAAGGCGCGTTGGTAGGCGTCGCGCGAGGTTAGCCGGTCACGATAGGCCTTAAGACTATCCGGCACGCCCTCATCCAGCCCGACGCTCTTCGCCAGGATCAGCGCATAGCCACAGCAGATATCCGCCACGGTGAACCGGTCGGCGCACAAATACTCACGCCCATCCAGCCGCTGCTCCAGCTTCACCAATCGTTTCCAGAACCATTTGGCATAGGCCTCGCCCGCTTCGGCCCAGCCCTTGCCCTTTTCGAAGATCGCGAACCGCATATAGACCGTTTGCGGAAAAGTGATCGTGGCATCCGCGTGATAAGTGAAATCGCAATATTGCGCGTAATCGACCTCGCCCGGCGCGATGACCAGGTCACTCGGCCCGTCCTTGCTCGCCAGATAATGCGCGATGGCGCAGCTTTCGGTCATCTGCGCATCACCATCAACCAGCATGGGTACAGTGCCCAACGGATTTATCTCCAGATATTCAGGCGCGAGGTAGCGCGGCGGGAACGGCAAAATTTTCAGGTCGATATCGACGCCTGCTTCTTCCGCAGCCCATGTCGCGCGCAGCCCGCGTGAACGCGCGCATGTGTAAAGTGTTGGCTTGGCGCTCATCAATGGGCCTCCGCATTCTTGCCAAATCCATGACCCATATGCGCGACATTGTGCAGCGCAAAGGCGATGACCGCGCCCAGGATCAACCCGAAAATCGCCGAGACCCCGGCATATGTCAGCCAGCCAAACACTCCGCCCATGGCCCCTGTCATACCGGCAACCGCATGTTCGGCGCCATGCGCCAGATCCGAAAACAAATGGAACCCGATTTCATGCGTGCCATGCAGGATTATTCCCCCGCCAACCCACAGCATGGCGATGGTCCCGACGAAGGACAGCGCGACCAACAACTTGGGCATCGCCTGCAACAAGAAATAACCGAAAGTCAGCGCAAAACCGCTCTTGCGCTGAACCAGTTGCAGCCCGACATCGTCCATCTTCACGATCAACGCGACTGCGCCGTAGACCGCAATCGTGATCGCAATACCCACCAGCGCAAGCGCCGCCGCGCGCACCCAGAAACTTTCACTGATGGTCGCTATCTCGTTCAGTGAAATCGCCATGATTTCAGCTGACAGGATAAGGTCGGTTCGGATTGCGCCGTTGATCCGCTCCTGCTCGAACTTCGCAGGGTCTTTGATCTCATCATCCACGGTCTTCCCGTGTTTTGCTCCGCCCAGCTTCTCCATAACCTTTTCCGCGCCTTCGAAGCACAGATAGCCACCGCCAAGCATCAGCAGAAAGATGATCGCTTGCGGCAAAAACCAGCTCAACGCCAGCGCGCCCGGCAACAAGATCAGGAGCTTGTTCTTCAAGCTACCCTTGGTGATGCTCCAAATGATAGGCAGTTCGCGCTTCGGGCTTAGCCCGGTCACATAACCGGGCGTTACCGCCGCATCATCGATCACAACACCTGCGGCCTTGGTCCCCGCCTTGCTCGCGGCAATGCTTACATCATCGATAGAAGCCGCTGCCGCCCGCGCAATTACCGCGACATCGTCCAGCAAAGCCATTAAACCACCCGGCAAAGCGTATCTCCCTCTTGAATTGCTGCGCCTGCCCTGCCCTTGCTTTGCGCGCATCGCAAGGCTTGCATTCGCGGTCAAAACCGTTATGTGCGCGCATCCCTTGCGTCGGAGTGCCGATATGGGGGTGTTTGTGAAGAAAGCCGGAGGGGCCCTGCGATCCGCGCGGGATTAGCCAACGATCGGCATAAATTGAAAGGAAGCAAGATGGCTCTCTATGAGCATGTCTTTCTCGCGCGTCAGGACCTGAGCCAGGCTCAAGTCGATGCGCTGGCGGCTTCGGCGACCGAAATCGTCGAGCAGAACGAAGGCAAGGTTACCAAAACCGAGACCTGGGGCCTTAAATCCCTCGCCTACAAGATTGACCGCAACCGCAAGGCACACTTTGTGCTGTTGAACATCGATGCCCCGGGCAGCGTTGTTGAAGAGCTGGAGCGCCAAACCCGTATCAACGAAGACGTGATCCGTTATATGACGATCCGCGTTGACGAGCACGAAGAAGGCCCGTCTGTCATGATGCGCAAGAATGACCGCGACCGTAAGCGTCGCTCTGACCGTGAGGAGCGCGACTAATGGCACGTCCTTTCTTCCGTCGCCGCAAATCCTGCCCGTTCGCGGGTGAAGGTGCGCCGAAAATCGATTACAAAGACACTCGCTTGCTGCAGGGCTTCATGTCCGAGCGTGGCAAGATTGTCCCAAGCCGCATCACCGCCGTCAGCGCGAAAAAGCAACGCGAACTCGCCAAGGCGATCAAGCGCGCGCGCCACATCGGCCTGCTGCCGTACATTGTTAAGTAAGAGGAGAAGACGACATGGATATCATTCTCCTCGAACGTATCGAGAAGCTGGGCACGATCGGTGACGTTGTTACCGTGAAAGATGGTTATGCGCGCAACTTCCTGTTGCCGCAGAACAAAGCGCTGCGCGCGAACGAAGCCAATAAGAAGGTCTTCGAAGCGAACCGCGAACGTCTGGAAAAAGAAAACGCTGAAAAGCGCGGCGAAGCTGAAAAGCTGGGCGAAAAAGTTGCAGGCGCAGAAGTTGTTCTGCTGCGTGCATCGTCCAACGCTGGCCAGCTCTACGGTTCAGTCAACGTGCGTGACATGGTCGCTGGCCTGACCGCTCAAGGCCATGAGATAGACAAGAAGCAGGTTATCATGGGCGCACCGATCAAGACGATCGGTATGCACGATGTAACCGTTGCCCTGCACCCAGAGGTTCACGTCATTGTGAAAGCCAATGTGGCGCGCAGTGAAGACGAAGCCGAACTGCAAAGCCAAGGCGTCGATGTTCTCGCGCAGATCTTCGAAGAAGAGCAAAAAGAGATCGAAGAAGCTGCAGCAGATACCCGTATCGACAACGCAGGTCTTGAGCCGGGCGAAATCCCTGCTGACATGCTGGAAGATGCCGCTGTCGAGAATATCGAAGCGGCCGCCGATGCAGAAACCGAAGAGGCAGCGCCTGCTGAAGAAACAAAGGAAGATGAAGCCTGATTGGCTCTAACTTCTTGGCTCAAGGGGGCGCGGCCGAGAGGTCGCGCCTTTTTTGTAAGAAGGACCTGTCCGGCTATGCTGGCCCGTCTTTCCAACGTAAAATAACAACAATATGGATTAACGTATGACCCCAATCCCGCAAATTCTCGAACAATTGCAACACACCTATGACGAAGCCGTTTCGACGCTTCGTGAAGACGTGATCGCTTTCGGACGTGACGGCACAGTGCCACCACAGCGCAAGCGAGAGGATGGCAGCTATGCCTATCCGCAGCTCACATTGCATTATTCGGGAGTTAGCGAGATCAATGATCGCAGCCGCGCATTCGGACGGCTCGAGACGAAGGGAACATATACCACCACAGTCACGCGTCCTGACCTGTTCGCTCCGTTTCTGGCAGAGCAGCTCGAGCTAATCGCCGATGAATATGAGATCGAGGTGGAAGTCGGGAAATCACGGCAGGAGATACCCTTCCCCTATGTGCTGGACGGCGAAGCTGGCGCGGCGATGGTGGGCTTCGCGCCGCAGGATATCGCGCAGCATTTTCCTTCAACCGATCTGTCGCTAATCGGAGACGAGCTGGCGGACGGGATCGAGTTTCACGAAGACGAGGCGATGCCGCTGTCCCTGTTTGACGGGCTGCGGACCGATTACTCGCTTGCGCGGTTGGCACATTACACTGGCACGCGCGTGGAGGATTTCCAGGACTTCATCCTGTTCACTAACTATCACCGCTACGTCGATGAGTTCGTAAACTGGGGCGCGCAGCAAATCTGCACCAAGGATGATGGCAGCGGTTATACCAGTCTGACAGGCGCGGGCGGCCTCAATATCAGCGAGTGCATCGACAATGCGCAGGAGCAACTGAACGACACTGCCTGGCGCAGACACCAGATGCCCGCCTATCACCTCATTCGTGAAGACGGCAAAGGCATTACGCTGGTCAATATCGGCGTGGGACCGTCCAACGCCAAGACAATCTGCGATCACCTGGCTGTGCTGCGCCCTCATGCCTGGATGATGATTGGCCACTGCGGCGGGGTTCGCTCAAGCCAGAAGATCGGCGATTTCGTGCTGGCGCACGCCTATCTGCGTGATGATCACGTGCTGGATAATGTCCTACCTCCCGAAATTCCGATCCCGCCGATTGCCGAAGTACAGCAAGCGCTGGCAGCCGCGGCGGAACAAGTTTCCGGCGTACAAGGTGCCAACATCAAACAACGCATGCGCACCGGCACAGTCGTGACCACAGACGACCGCAATTGGGAGCTGCACTATTCCAGCTCTGCCAAGCGTTTCTCGCAAAGCCGCGCTATTGCGGTAGAGATGGAAAGCGCCACTATTGCCGCCCAGGGCTATCGTTTCCGAGTGCCTTACGGCACGCTGCTATGCGTTTCGGACAAGCCGCTGCATGGTGAAATAAAGCTGCCGGGCCAGGCGAACAAGTTCTACGAGGAAGCGATCGCTGCACACCTCCAGATCGGCTTGGAGGCCTGCAATCACCTGCGCGATGAAGGCGACCGTTTGCATAGCCGCAAGTTGCGCGCGTTCAACGAGCCGCCGTTTAGGTAATTTGGATCAAGCGACAGCGGTTCCTTCGATCTCGATCATGATGTCAGGATCGAAAAGGCGCTCTACACCAAGCAGGGTTGCTGAAATCTGTGCCCCGGCTGCGCCGTGAAGCGCCATGGTCTGTTCGGCCGAGGCCACGAACGCGTCCAAATCAGTGGTGTAGAAGTTGAGGCGCACCAGATTCTGAGGTGTCATCCCGGCCGAATCGAGCGCATCGACCAGATTTTGCCAGGCGAGCTTGTATTGCGCGACGATGTCTCCGGCATGCATCGCATGACCATCTGCATCTGTCGCGGTCTGGCCGCTCAGGTAAAGCGTTCCCGTGGCACCTTGCACTTCGACCGCATGGTTGAGGCCAAAGCCTTGAAGCCATGGTGTTGGATTGTGAACTTTGGACTGCATCTGTTTACCCCTTGCCCTTCGCCAAAAAGCCGCATGTCTTCGCGCCAATCGGGCAAATTGAAAGGGGGTAATCATCAAGCACCAGAACCGGTGCCCGGGCCCGGACATTTGCCGGGCAAGCGATTATCGCGCTTTACGGCAGGCGGAAAAGGGTGAAGATGGTTGCAGGAGAAGACAGCCCCGCAGGATGCATTCGGGAAGACCGGACTTCGCTATCCGTGCAGGTGAGGGAGAATGATCATCGCAGAATTGAGCGCGGCCGCGCCCGCTGAAATGCCGGCACAGGGCCTTCCTGCCTCTGAAGGCTTTGGCACGCCAGGCTATCGGGCTTACGTCTTGAGCGCACTGCTGATCGTCTACATCTTCAATTTCATCGATCGAACGATCGTCAACATACTGACCGAGCCGATCAAGCTGAGTTTCGGTCTGGAAGATTGGCAGATGGGGCTGCTGGGCGGCCCGGCATTCGCGGTGCTTTATACATTCCTGGGATTGCCGATTGCCCGCGTGGCAGAGCGCAAGAACCGGGTGGTTATTATTGCGCTGGCAGTGGCCGTCTGGAGCCTGTTTACGGCGTTGTGCGGGTTTGCCATGTCATTTCTGATGCTGTTTCTGTTTCGCGTAGGAGTGAGCATTGGCGAGGCTGGCTGCACACCACCGGCACAATCGCTGATCGCCGACTATTTCAAACCCTCAAAACGAGCGACCGCGGTCTCGATTTACGCTTTGGGCGTCCCGCTAGGCGGCATGCTCGCATCGGTATTCGGCGGACAAATCGCGGGGATGCAAGGCGCGGACTTTGGCGCATGGATCGCCTCGATCGGCCTAGGCGGTCTGTTCGGCGGCCTTGACTGGTCACAGGTCGAAGGTTGGCGGATCGCCTTTGTTGTTGTTGGCATCCCGGGCCTGCTGCTGTCATTGATCGTCTGGCGCAGTATAAAGGAACCTCCGCGCGGCTACACTGATCCGGCTGCCCTGCAGGGACTGGAAAAGGCGAGCTTCAAGGAAGCGCTTGGCGTGCTGATGAAAAAGCCTGCCTATCGCCATGTGGTGATCGGCGCGACGCTCGCGTCTTTCGTGGGCTATGGCGTAGGGCAGTTTACGACCTCGTTCCTTATCCGGACCCACGAGCTTTCAATCCAGACCGCGTCATTGCTGTTCGGCATCATCTTGGGCTTGATGGCTGCAATCGGTGTTTTCAGCTCTGGTTGGCTCTCGGACAAACTGGCCAAGCGCTATCCCAAGGCATTGTCGTGGATTCCGGCTTTGGGAATGGCCACTTCGGTACCGCTTTATGCGTTTGGTTTCCTGACAGACAACCTGTGGCTCGCGATGCCGCCGCTGATGATCGCGGCAATGATCCATTATTTCTACCTCGGCCCGATGTATGCTGTCTCAGGCGGGGTCGCCGACAGCCGGATGCGCGCGACATCGGTTGCGATCACGCTTTTCGTAGTCAATCTGCTGGGGTATGGCTTGGGACCACCACTAATCGGAGCATTGTCGACGCTACTAAAGACAGCGTTTCTGGATGTGCAGGGTCTGGGCCTGACTCTGGAGGCGTGCAAACCATTGCTTGCCATTGCTTCCGACGTGAGCGTTACAGCAACTGCAGCTCAAGCGAGCGAGATCGCCGCCTGCGCCAGCGCGGATGCGCGCGGGCTACAATGGTCAATCGTGATCTTTATCTGCGGCTATGCCTGGGCGGCTTTGCATTATTTACTGGCTGGACGGACACTGCAGCAGGATATGGTTGCGAATTCAGCCGAGTGAGACCAAGCGCATCTTCCGCTTTTCAGCGCAGCCTGCAAACGCTAGGCCAAGCCTATGACTGACATGACCAGCACCATCTACGTCCTAAACGGGCCGAACCTGAACCTGCTCGGTCTGCGCGAGCCGGATATTTACGGCTCGGATACGCTTGATGACATTGCGGGCATGCTGGAGGATCGCGGGCGCGAACTCGGTTTTGAAATCGACATGCGGCAGACCAATCACGAAGGCATGCTGGTCGATTGGCTGCATGAGGCGCAGGCCGAGGATGCGCGCGCCGTGCTGCTGAATGCAGCGGCCTATACCCATACCTCGATCGCGCTGCTCGATGCGATCAAGGCCATCCGCACGCCAGTTATTGAGGTGCATTTGTCCGATCCCACCATTCGCGAAGAATTCCGGCATATTTCATATGTCGGCAAAGCCGCCGCGAAATGCGTGCAAGGTCACGGGGCAAAGAGCTATCTTATCGCCTTGGAAGCGGTCGCAAACGGAGAAGTTTGACCTGCCAATCGTAGAGGCCAGTTTGCGAAAAGTCGTACACTGCCTCTTGCCAGCCACAATTTGCAAGAATAGTCACGCCTGCAACCAAATATTGAGGGGCAATAATGGCCGAACGTAAATCTGCCGGTGGTCGCAATTCCGGCATGAATATCGATAGCAAGCTTGTTCGCGAGCTTGCCGAACTGCTCAATGAAACCGGGCTTACCGAAATCGAAGTCGAAGATAACGACCGCAAGATCCGCGTTGCACGCGGCGGTGTTGTGGCATCGGCTGCGCCTGCTCAGATGGTCGCAGCGCCAGATCCGACACCCGCAGCGGCACCTTCGGCGGCGGCTCCTGCGGCGGCTCCTGCGGCGGCAGCTGAAGCAGCACCCGCGGACGATCATGGCGATGCGGTCAAGTCGCCCATGGTCGGCACGGCCTATCTCGCGCCCGAGCCGGAAGCGTCAAACTTTGTCGCCGTCGGTGACAGCGTGAAAGAAGGCGACACCCTTCTGATCGTTGAGGCGATGAAAGTGATGAACCCGATCACAGCCGACAAGGCCGGCACTATCAAAGCTATCCTGATCGATAACGGGCAGCCGGTCGAATTTGACCAGCCGCTCGTTGTAATCGGCTGAGGCAGCGCGATGTCAATCAAACGCATACTGATCGCCAATCGCGGCGAAATTGCGCTGCGCATCCACCGCGCGGCGCACGAGATGGGGATAGAAACAGTCGCGGTGCACTCCACTGCCGATGCGGACGCGATGCATGTAAGGCTGGCGGATCACGCCGTGTGTATCGGTCCACCGGCCGCGACGGACAGCTACCTTAATGTTGCAAACATCATTTCGGCGGCCGAAGTGTCGCAATGTGACGCTATCCATCCAGGCTATGGTTTTCTCTCGGAGAATGAGAAATTCGCCGAGATCGTCGAAGCGCATGACATCAAGTGGATCGGCCCCAAGCCTGAACATATCCGCACAATGGGTGACAAGGTCGCGGCCAAGCAAACCGCCGGTGCTCTGGGCTTGCCATTGGTGCCGGGCAGCGATGGCGCGGTTTCCGACTATGATGAAGCCAAGAAGATCGCCAAGGAAATTGGCTATCCGGTGATCATCAAGGCAGCGTCTGGCGGCGGTGGCCGGGGCATGAAGGTCTGCGAAAGCGAAGACACCATCGAAACGCTGATGAAGCAGGCGGGCAGCGAAGCGAAAGCCGCTTTCGGCGATGCGACGGTCTATATTGAAAAGTATCTCGGCAATCCGCGCCACATCGAATTTCAGGTGTTCGGCGATGGCAAAGGCAATGCGATCCACCTGGGTGAGCGCGACTGCTCGCTCCAGCGCCGCCACCAGAAAGTGCTGGAGGAGGCCCCCTCCCCCGTAATCAGCCGTGAAGAGCGGATGCGCATGGGCGAGGTCTGTTCCAAGGCCATGCGCGACATGGGTTATCGCGGCGCAGGCACAATCGAATTCCTATGGGAAGACGGCGAGTTCTACTTCATCGAAATGAACACGCGGCTTCAGGTCGAACATCCGGTGACCGAGGCGA
This sequence comes from Altererythrobacter rubellus, assembly GCF_030284385.1. Taxonomy (NCBI): domain Bacteria; kingdom Pseudomonadati; phylum Pseudomonadota; class Alphaproteobacteria; order Sphingomonadales; family Erythrobacteraceae; genus Altererythrobacter; species Altererythrobacter rubellus. The sequence goes on along the minus strand of NZ_CP127221.1, from coordinate 1,317,888 downwards.
TTACCGGCGTTGATCTTGTGCGCGAACAAATCCGCATTGCAGAGGGCAAGCCGCTATCGGTCGCGCAGGAAGACCTCGAGTTCAACGGCCACGCGATCGAATGCCGCATCAATGCCGAAGACCCGTTCACCTTCGCTCCATCACCAGGCAGGGTGACATACTATCACCCGGCTGGCGGCATGCATGTGCGGGTCGATTCTGGGCTCTATGCCGGTTATTCAATCCCGCCTTACTATGACAGCATGATTGCCAAGCTGATCGTCTATGGCCGCAATCGCGAAGGCTGCATCATGCGCCTTCGCCGCGCGCTGGAGGAAATGGTTGTCGAAGGCGTAAAGACCAATATCCCGCTACATCAGGAATTGCTGCATCAGGATGATGTGCTCAGCGGTGACTATTCGATCAAATGGCTCGAAGACTGGCTGGCAAAGCGCGAAGATTGAGCGGCATTTTTCGACAGGTAGATCAGATTACCTTCAGCGTTGGTGGCCCAAAACGATCCTATTCCGGTTGCTTCAACTTGAACCAACACTTCGGAAGGCCTCGCGTGCGACGCAGGGCTTCCGGATACGTTTTTGCTCTTCTTTGACTGGCCCACTCGCTCGTTGAGGCTGAATGCCATACCCTTGCGACCCCTGTTATAGCCCGGGCTTTTACCCTTAGTTCCTCAACTGGCTTTGTTTATGACAGTCGGGTTACAACGAAGGCATGTAGAATTCGTTACTTTTGAGCGGGGCCTGAGTAGCTCCGAGGGCTGTGAGAACTGGGCCTGGAAACTATCTTGTTTCAATGCCTTGAGAAGGCTTACCGCTACAGCGGTACGCCCGGTTCATGCTTCGCGGTTCGGATAGTTAGCGAGGTCTTCACACTTTCCACATTCGGTGCCGGTGTGAGCTTGCTGGTCAGGAATTCCTGAAAGCTCTGCAAATCGCGGCTGACAACCTTCAGGATAAAGTCGATCTCGCCGTTGAGCATATGGACTTCACGAACTTCGGGCAGCTCGCGCATCGCGTCTTCAAACTCCCGCAATGCGCTTTCCGCCTGGCTCTTGAGACTGACCATCGCGAAGACTGTAATCGCAAAGCCTAGCTTGGAGGCGTCCAGATCGGCGTGATAGCCGCGAATGACGCCTTCTTCTTCTAGCCCGCGCACGCGGCGCAGACATGGAGGGGCAGTCAGACCGACACGTTGTGCCAATTCGACGTTTGTTACACGGCCTTCATTCTGCAATTCAGCCAGCAAGCGGCGGTCAATTTCGTCCAGACTGGCCATAAATTACCCTCATATCCCCAGATCGGCTCCGAATCGGACCCAAATGAAACACATGTGCCCTTTAAGCAGGCTCAAAACTAATATTATTGTTCTTGCCAGCAATTGTCCCGCTTTGCAACGCATCGAGAATGGCGCTCCGCAAGAGATAATTATTGCTGTTAGGGAAGACTTGGCGCGGAATATCTGCGCCTGATGCCATGCGCGATTCGCGCGATTTGGAGCTGTGATGTTCTTTGATGACCGCCTTGCTACTGTGTTGCGCCACCGCGCCACCAGTGAGCGTGGCGCGCGCACACAGTTCCGCCAGTTGCTCGATCTGTTAGGCAACAGAAAGCATGGCCGTGATGACAGCCTGCTTGCCGCAGCATGGTTAAGACTGGGTGCATTAGGGGAGCAAATCCCCGCTGACGAACGGGCGCGTATCATTCACGAGCCCAGCTGGCGCTTTCGCAATGCGCAATTGGCGGCGCATCTGGCGGAAGACGAACCACAGGTAGCATCAGCCGCGCTTCAGCGAGCCGAGCTGACGGAAGTGGAATGGACCGCGCTGATCCCGCGCATGCCGATCCGTGCCCGTGGCCTGCTGCGTAATCGGCGCGATTTGCCAGATGATGCCCAGCGATTGCTCGATCAGCTGGGTATTCATGATCGCGGATTGCCACAGCCCGTTGTCGAAGCGGATACGGTCGAAGACGATCAGATCATAGAGCTTGAGGTAGAGGCCCCGCCCCTGCCCGACGCCGGGCCCAAGCCTGGTGCCGAACCGCCAGCCGCGCCAATGCGGCACCGCCCATCGGTTGCGACGGGCAGCGATGAAAAAAGCGTGATCGCTGCGACGATCGAACGCATCGCGCAATTCCGCCGGGATCACGCTGCTCCATCCAAAGATGACCTGTCGCCCCGCCTGCCGCTTGGCGAAAAAACGTCAGAGCCACACCACGATGTGACAGGCTTCGCCTTCGAAAGCGATGCACAAGGCCGCATCATCTGGGCTGATGCATCGGTTGCCCCGATGACCATAGGTCAGCGGCTGACAGATCCCAGATATCTGGACAAAGGCAGTCCGGCAGACCCGATAGCGACCGCATTCGGCCAGCAGCAGCCAATCGAGCGCGCAGCGCGCGTGCTAGAAGGTGCAGAGGCCATTCGAGGCGAATGGATCGTCGATGCCCATCCGCGCTTCTCGCGCAGCGGTGGGCGCTTCCATGGCTACGTCGGGCGGTTTCGCAGACCGTTTGATCCTTCAAGGGCTAGCGGTGCGCAGACCGAAGCGGATCGGTTGCGGCAATTGCTTCACGAGCTTCGCACACCGGTCAACGCGGTTCAGGGTTTTGCGGAACTGATCCATCAGCAACTGTATGGCCCGGTGCCAAACGCTTACCGTGCGTTGGCCGCGACAATCGCAGGCGACGCGGCGAGCATTCTGGCAGGCCTTGACGAGTTGGAACGACTGGCCAAGCTTGAAGGCGGCGTCCAGTCACTTGGCGGCGGAAATACCGATCTGATCTCGCTCACCAAGCGGATGACCGATCAACTTAGCCATGTTCTGGCGCCGCGCATGGCCGGTATCGAAATCACGGCGACCAAGGCCCGCACTGCTTGGGTGGAAATTGATCCGGACGAAGCCGAGGCGCTGATCTGGCGAATGCTTGCCACATTGGCAGGATCAACCAACACCGGAGAGCTGCTCCTTGCGCAAATTGAAACCGATGCAGACCAAGCGACCTTCTGGTGCCAGATTCCGGCGCAGCTGATCGCAGAAGACGACGTCTTCGCAGCCGAGGTTAAACCAACCACCCATGACATCAGCGCAGGATTGTTTGGAGCCGGTTTCAGCCTGAGACTAGCCGGCGCAGAGGCCGCTGGCGCTGGCGGCAGCTTGGTTCAGGATGAAGAACGGCTGGTGCTCTCGCTGCCGTTGACAGCAGTGGCATCAGGCGAAACGGAACTGCCGGACGGCGATGTGCGCGAAGCCACTGAATTGCTCTGAACCTGCTTGGTGCACAACAATCGCCAATAAATGCATATCTGCGCTTGTTTCATTGCGATGACCATTGTAGGGGGCTCGCCGCATCGCACGCATGCTGCCTGATGGGCCTGTAGCTCAGTTGGTTAGAGCTGGCCGCTCATAACGGCTAGGTCGCGGGTTCGAGTCCTGCCGGGCCCACCAGCGGCAGCTGGACTTTGTGTTTCGCATGTGATGCGCGAAATCGGTCGGGGAGTGGCGCAGCCAGGTAGCGCACTTGTTTTGGGTACAAGGGGTCGGAGGTTCGAATCCTCTCTCCCCGACCAGTTTTCGCCAGGCACCAGGGGAGAAACCCACACGTGTCACATTCGTCATCCACCACATTACCCAGCGTCGATACGCGCGCCATTTGGGCGATTGCAATCCCTGCGATGCTGACCAATGTCGCGACCGCTTTAATCGGTATCGGCGACATGTGGATCGTTGGTCGGCTCGAGGATGCAGCAACCCAAGGGGCCGTAGATGTCGGAGCACGGCTGTTTGCCGTGCTGTTCACTGTCATGTCTTTCCTGAAAACCGGTACAACCGGTCTGGTCGCGCAAGCGGGAACTCGAGACGGAACCACAGAGCAAGTTCGTTTGCTGGCCCGCGGTCTAGTGATCGGCACAATGATCGCGGCGCTGCTGGTGCTGCTAAAGCCCCTTTTGATGCCGCTGTTTCTTTCGGCATTGGGCGCACAAGGTGACGTCTTGGAGGCGGCGAGTATTTATGCTGGCATCCGCTATTGGACCGCGCCGGGCGTTATGCTGAATTTGGCCCTGATCGGGTTTCTGGTCGGCCGCCGCCAGATGACCGCTGTCTTGATCATCGAAGTCATCTACAACGCTCTGAACGTCGCCTTAGGATTGTTTCTGGCGCTAGAGCTTGAATGGGGTATCGCTGGGATCGGCTGGTCCAGCTTCATCGCTGAATATGCCAAGCTCGCAATCCTGATCGCGCTCGTATTGTATCCTTCGTCCGGTCGCCGTGTGATAGGGATTTTGTTTGAAAAGGCCACAATCAGCTGGTCCAGACTTAGACCATTTCTTTCCACCAATCGCGATCTGTTCCTTCGCACGCTAGTGCTCACAGTAGCGCTGGCTGCAATTACGCGCCTATCCGCAGAGCGCGGGCCAGAAGTGCTCGCGGCCAATGGGGTCATCTATCAGTTGTTTGTCTTCACTGCGCTGCTGCTGGATGGATTTGAGAATGCAGCGCAAGTGCTCAATGGAGAGCGCAAGGGCGACAGGGACCGAGCGGGTTTTTCTGCATATACAAAGGCAATCCTTTGGCGCGGCGTCGCTGCCGCTGCGCTCCTCTCCTTTGCATTCATCCTGTTCGCGAACCCCATCGTGACCAGCTTTGCAGCTACACCCGAAGTCGCACGCATCGCGCAGGATCAAGCGATGTGGCTAATCGTCATCCCCTTCGCCGGAGTTGCAAGTTTTGTGTTCGACGGTGTGTTTGTTGGCGCAAGCTGGACACGGGCCATGCTACTTTCCATGGTCGGCGCAAGCATGCTGTTCGCGCTTTCCCTTTGGCTGACATGGCCGCTAGGATTGTGGGCCAGCTTCGTGCTGTTTCTGGCTGTCAGGGCCGGCCTTCAGGCCGCTATGATGCCGAGCCTGATACGCCGTAGCTTCAGCAATTAGGCAGCGGCACGGTTAGCCGCCACTTGCGACAGTTGATAGATAGCGGCAGAAACGCATGAACATAATACCCTTTTTAGCTGGATCGTGCAGTCAACTGATTAAAAGAGGTGGCACGCAAACCGAGTGATTGCACCTGTAGCATTAAGAAACTGGTGCTTCTCTTGCGTCGAACAACCGAAAGGTCAATTTCGACGAACAATTCAGGCCGATTCTGTTTCTGTGCAGTTGCGAAATCGTCAATTGCCTTGCTCAGATCAATCCTCGGCTTGCCCTTGTCCGCCCCACCCTCTATTTGGCCCGCAAATCTCACATACAAATTTCGAATTCGAAGGATCCGCCCGATGGCCGCGCAATATGCCTATGTCATGAAGAACATGACCAAGACTTTCCCCGGTGCTCAAAAACCGGTGCTGAGCAATATCAACCTACAGTTCTACCAAGGCGCGAAGATCGGCATCGTGGGCCCCAACGGCGCGGGTAAATCCACCCTGATGAAGATCATGGCCGGGATCGATAACGACATCACCGGTGAAGCATGGCCGGGCGAGAACATCACGGTGGGCTATCTGCCCCAAGAGCCAGAGCTCGACACAAGCAAAACAGTGCTCGAAAACGTCAAGGATGGCGCGCGCGAGACCGCCGATCTGGTTGATCGGTACAACGCTGTTGCCGCTGAAATGGCTGAGCCTGACGCCGACTACGAGAAACTGGGCGACGAAATGGCCGAGCTTCAGGCAAAGATCGACGCAGTTGACGGCTGGACGCTCGACAACCAGCTCGAAATCGCGATGGAAGCATTGCGCTGTCCGCCATCGGATATGGGCGTGGAAACCCTCTCAGGCGGTGAAAAGCGCCGCGTCGCCCTCACCCGCTTGCTGATCCAGAAGCCGTCAATTCTGCTGCTGGACGAACCGACCAACCACCTTGACGCAGAATCGGTCGAATGGCTTGAGAACCACCTCAAGGAATACGCCGGCGCTGTCCTGATGATCACCCACGATCGCTACTTCCTGGACAATGTTGTGGAGTGGATCCTCGAACTCGATCGCGGCACGTACTACCCCTACGAAGGCAATTATTCGACCTATCTGGAGAAGAAGGCCAAGCGTCTGGAGCAGGAAAGCCGCGAGGAATCGGGCAAGCAGAAGGCGCTGCAGCGCGAGCTGGAATGGATTCGCCAGACCCCGGCTGCACGTCAGACCAAATCGAAAGCGCGTATCCGCAAGTTCGACCAGCTGCAGGAAGCGCAAGCCGACCGCAAGCCAGGCAAGGCCCAGATCGTAATCCAGGTGCCGGAACGGCTGGGCGGCAAGGTGATCGAAGCCAAGAACATTTCCAAGGCTTATGGCGACAAGCTGTTGTTCGAAAACCTGTCCTTCATGCTGCCGCCGGGCGGGATTGTTGGCGTGATCGGCCCGAATGGTGCGGGTAAATCCACACTTTTCCGAATGATCACCGGCCAAGAAACGCCCGATAGCGGCACAATCGAAATTGGTGACACCGTGCATCTGGGCTATGTTGACCAGAGCCGCGATGACCTAAACCCGAAGAACAACGTTTGGGAGGAAATCTCAGACGGGCTCGATTACATGAAGGTCAACGGCCACGACATGAGCACGCGTGCCTATGTCGGCGCATTCAACTTCAAAGGTGCAGACCAACAAAAGAACGTCGGCAAGCTGTCGGGCGGTGAACGCAACCGCGTGCACATGGCCAAAATGCTCAAGCAGGGCGGCAATGTGCTGCTGCTGGACGAGCCGACCAACGATCTCGACGTCGAGACTCTGGGTGCGCTGGAAGAAGCGATCGAGAACTTCGCCGGTTGCGCCGTGGTAATCTCGCACGACCGCTTCTTTCTTGACCGTCTGGCGACGCACATCCTCGCCTTCGAAGGCAACAGCCACGTCGAATGGTTCGAAGGAAATTTCGAAGCCTACGAGGAAGACAAACGCCGCCGCCTTGGCGATGCGGCGGATCGCCCGACACGTTTGGCATACAAAAAGCTGACCAGGTGATACCGAATTGCGGGTCGAATGCGGACTATCCGCATTCGACCCAATTTCTGACCCTCGGTTCTCAACTTAACTGCCCGAGGGAACCCAAGGCGCTTCATTAGAAACGCCCTGTGATCCGCGCCCATACACCACGGCCTGGACCGGGCAGCCGGTCGAAGAGTGGGACGTCAGACGCGCCGAACCGGCTGCGCCCGGCGAGGTGGGGCTGGTAGAACTCGTCAAGGAGGTTCTCGACACCCGTTTCAATGGCCAACGCCTCAGTCAGCCCATAGCGCGCGAACAGACCAACAACGGCAAAGGATTCGGCCGCCTGCTCACCGTTAAAAGCCGACACATCGTTCTGATCTGCGGCCGCAAAGAGCTCTGCACCAAACGAGAAGGCGTCGCCTTGATAGGCTGCCGACAAGCGTAGGTTTGCTGGTGGAATACGATAAAGATTGTCGTTCACATCGCGCCGTTTACCTCTGACAAAGCTCGCCGTTCCGCTCAGCTCAATCCGGTCCACGGGCCTCACAGCGAAGTCGAGATCAACCCCGAACAACTCGGCATCCACATTGCCAAAACGAAGCGGCGTTGGATCCCCGTTCATCGAAGCGATCATTTCGACCGGACTGTCGATCACGCCGATTGTATCGTCGAAGGGAACACCCTGAATGAAATCATCAACGCGGCGGTAAAAGGCTGTGGGACGCAGGGAGAAGGCGTCGGTCTCAAGGTCGAAGCCAAGTTCCGCAATCCAGCCAGTCTCTGGGTCCAGGTCCAGATTTCCCACATAGATGTTGCCATCAGCAAGACCAAAGCTGGCTTCGGTCGGCAGCCAGCCAAACCGTTCCAGCAAACTGGCAACCCGTTCCTTTCGCGCAAGTGTCGCTCGCGGAGTTATTGCTCCCAGCGGCATCCAAGCACGAAGCACGGTGTCCACAGTTGTCTGGCGGGTTTCGCGATCCGCGGCAGCAAAGGCGGTAGCTAGCATCCTAGGCCCCATGGGAACCGTTGCCCCAATCTGGGGCGCGCCGGCAGTCTGTTTTGTACTGTCGATCCGAGCGCCCAGCTCAAACTGAGCACGTCCAAGCCCGCCTCGCCACTGCACAAACGCGCCTGCGCGTTCAGCTTGAACGTTGGGTTGCGATTCCAAAAAGAACGCGTCGTTGAAAAGATTGGTTATTGTTACAAACTTGTCGGTCAGTTCAATGTCCGCACCGATCTGAATATACGAATTCGCCTGGCCAAACCGCACGGCCAGTTCAGCGGTACTCGTATCCGCATCGGCAAAGGTTGCGCGCGCCCGGTCCGGCGGAGCCACCGGTTTGCGGGTGGTCTGATTGTCCATCAGGTGAGCGATCGAGACATGGCCCAATCTGAGTGTGAGCTGCACATCATCCGCGATCTGGCCGCGAAATCCGCCCTGCACGAAATCGGTGTCGAAAAACACGATATCTAGGAAGAAGGGCGGGTTGCCGGTTGGATCGGTTGCGCTCCGCCGGTACTCGATATACAGCTCACCCGCCCCGGTCTGGAAACCGGCATGCATGCCATAAAGGTTACGCTCAAATGAGGTTCCGACCGCCGTGCCTCCGGGAAAATCGTAATCGTCGCCTTCTTCGCGGCTGGCAATGACCCCGAAGCGCCAGTGCTCGTTCGATACACCGGCCATTGAGCCGACAGCGTAGCTGTTGTCGACGCTGCGATATTGACTGGTGAAGCGGAGATCAGGGGACCAATTCGCGCTATCGCCAAAGTCCGTTTCAAACAATTGTGCGTTGACGGCGCCAGCGAGCGAAGGCCCTTGCGAGACAGGAGCGACGCCACGCGCCACGTCAATACTCTCGACCAAAACCGAAGGCGCGTAGTGAAACGGCGGGTCCATCGCGTTTGGGCCGCCGGTTGCAAAGCGCTGGCCATTGACGCGGCCCAGAACGCGCTGTCCGGCAAGACCACGATAGGACAATTGCCCCGACAGCGCCCCGTTTCCGAAGAACGCACCGCCCGGCACGCGCGCCGCGATGGTGGTCGCATCAGCAGGAAGCGCGATCTGCTCGGGCATAGCCAAATTGTCCTAGCTTAGTCGCGTTGCGGAATCGGTGCGAACCGCGCTGACGACAATGGTGTCGGTCAGAACCGGATCATCGGGTCCCGGATCAGAACCGTCGGCGGTTGAGCTTTCGTTAGCCAGTACGGCTTGGAATGGAATGAGCGAAAGAGAGGCAAGCGCAAGCGCTCTGCCAAATGGGTGGAATGCCATTGTATTGTATCCGAAATTTGCATGAGCCATCGCGCTCTAGCCCAGAGGCGAGCGCACGTATCTGAACGGGAGTGAGTCAGACGCGGTTCGGAGGCCCTCGCAAGGGCGGGCGCAGTCGCAAAGCGCGCGCTTCGGTTCGGTCCTCGATGAAAGGAGGTGCCAAGGCCACGTAGGCTCCAAATGGAGCATCCCAGGCGTACCCTGCCTGCGAGATACCTTGGACTGAAAACCCTGCGAATGCACAATCACCGCTGGCCTGGCTGGCGGATGGAGCCTCCTCGTCAGAGTGGTCCATATCGTGCCCCATGGCCGCGTGAGCGAGGCGCTGCTCCTCACTCTGGCGCTGCACCATCATGCGCGCGAGCGGATTGGTCTCTGGGCAGGCTGTGACGTGCAAGCCACCCGCCTCGGACGGCGCAATCATGTATCCGCGAGGAATTATGGCGCTGGCGAGCAGCACCAAAGAAATAAGCCCGAAGGTCACAAAGCGTCTTAATAAGGCAAGATTTGACGCAGCTTCCATCTCAGCGCGCCTAGCCACAAACTCAGGATTTGTCACGCGGCATTGGTGGACCTCTGCTTTCCATCCCAATAGCGGTAGGTAGACAGGTGTTTTCCTACTCAGCCAGCCTCCGATAGACCGGATGCATGGGTATCGAGAGCACTCCTGAGTTTATGCAATTTCATGCTGTGACCGCGCCGAGAAGCTTTCGTACACTCCATAAAGGTTTTTCACGCCCAAGACAGTGTTCCATGTGTTCCATCCTGTTGGATTTGAAGTTTAGAAAACTTTTGAATTCATGGGCTTACCCAACGCCCTTCCCAACCCTCACTCTCGCGCGAAAACTGCGCGCGAATGTGGCCGGAATTGGCGAGGTGGAACCAATCCAGTTCATGCAGTTCGATCAAAATAATGGCAAAGTTATCGCGAGCTGGCGCGACTTGTTCGTCGGTCGGCTGGATACCCTTTGCCCATTCAGGCAAGCCGGATGTCGCATCAACCGAAGCCACACCAGGACCATCACCCAGATAGCAACGCTTGGCGAAATTAGTGCTTTCTTCCCAAGCAGCATCAGCAAGCGGCGTATCATGCTCGATCCGCCCCACCCCGTGCACGCGGATCTGTACCTTCTCAGGCTTGTCGTAGAACAGCACGCCTATTGGTGCGCCAGTCCCGATGACACCGCATTTCGGAGAGCGCAAATCGGTGTGAAACCTCAGCGTCCACGCCCCAGCATCAAACGCGCGCAGCACCATCACTCGCGCATCCGCGTCCGCCGTGGCCACAACCGGAGAATGCATCGGCAGGTTGCGGTTCTTGACCGCAGCACCAAGACGCTCGGCAATGTCAGTCTGAATCTCGGTAAAGCTCTTAAACATCGGCAGCGCTCTCTCTTCCTGTCGCATCCAAGTCAATGCTTGCTCATCCTGTTCAGTAAAATGCACACCAACATGAACGTAGGCCTTACCAAGCGGTTAAGATTGCGGTCAGTGAAGGATCTTTATCGAATCGTATCAGAGCAGGATCAAGCCCTGTTCGAAAAGAGGCCGCAGGTGGTGGAGCGGCAATTTTAGGAGCCCGATATGACCATCACTGAACTGTTTAAGGGAAGCGCCCATGCCGCGATTGCGGCCAGCCTCTCCTTTGTTGTAGTGCCCGAAACGGCCGAAGCGACCTCAGGCGCTTCAGCCACAGAAATGCAGCAAGCGCGAGACCGCCGTGAAGCGCGTCAAGAGCGCCGCGCCCAGCGTAGTGAACGCCAGCGGTCGGAGCGCCGGGAGCAGCGCAGCGAGCGCCGCACGGCACGCCCTGCCCCAGTCCATGTTGACCGCCGCGATATGCGTCAGACGCAACAATCGATCCGCTCGCAGCGACAGGAGAGCGTGGGTCGTCAAGAACGCCGGGTTGAACGCCCGCGTGAGGAGCGCCGCACGGAACGCCAGGCCGAGCGCAGACAGGAGACTCGTCAGAGCGAACGTCAGACAGAACGCCGTCAGGTGCGTCGCGCGGAGAACCGGCAAATGCGCCGTGGCGGCGAGTACAGCCAGACACAGCGGCGCGAGCAGCGTGAAGTGAGTCAGACCCGCAATAGCTCTTACGTAGATCGTGATCGCAACCGGTCATACCGTGACGGCCGCAGAGACGGCCGCCGTGCGGAACGTAACCGTGATCGGTATGAGGATCGCCAGATACGCCGCAACGCCTATCGGGACGGTCGGCGGGACGGCTATCGTGATGGTCGCCGCCACACCTATCGTGAGCGCCGCTACTATGATCGCGGACATTATAGCGGACGTTACAATCGCTGGGATCGCAAGCGGTGGAGGAACCACAACCGCTATAACTGGCGCCACCATCGCTATTCACACCAGAACATCTTCCGTCTGGGTCGCTACTATGCGCCGTACCGGAGCCACTACTACAGCCGGATAAGCATCGGGTTTTACCTTGATCACCTGTTCTTCGGTTCACGCTATTGGATCAATGATCCGTGGCAGTATCGCCTGCCGGACGTTTACGGCCCATATCGCTGGGTGCGCTATTACGACGATGTGCTGCTGGTCGATATCTACACCGGCGAAGTGGTTGACGTGATCTACGACTTCTTCTGGTAAACCCTCCCTTTGCCCGTCGTCGCGCACGCCAGGCACAAAAAACCCCCGTCAGTTGATCCGACTGGCGGGGGTTCCTCTTTTGCAAGAGTGTTTTGGAATTCAGCCTTTGGCATCCCCAAACGGCAACATACGAAACAGATTGCCATCCTTGTCAAGCACAGTGTGCTTGAGCGTACCCAGAACATGTATCACCAATAGGGATAGCAATATCATACCAGCCTGGCCGTGTTGCTCAAAGGCAGCCTTTGCCGCTTCCGGATTCACTTCCATCGGCAATGGCGGGACAGCGAACAGTCCGAACACGCTTATCGGTGCGCCATATTGCGACATGGCCGACCATGCGCCGAATGGCATCACTAGCAGAAGGATGAAAAACAGCGTGTGGACGATCCGTGCCAGCCAACGTTCCCAAGTCGCGAGATGGGTAGCCAATGGTGCTTTGCCCCCATTGAAGTGAACGACCAGCAATGCAATCGCGAGGAACCAGAGTGTCACCCCGATCGAGAAGTGGTTCGACATGATCGCCCGCGCGGCTTCTTCACTTTCCGTGGCCTTCGCGGTTCTCCTGATCAGCCAGTTGGCAATCACACCTGCGGCGATCAGCCAATGCAGCACCATGGCCGCTCCTGAGTATTTAGTGCGTGTTCCCTCAGTCATATCATCGCTCTCCCAAAGCTCTGTTTCAGCGGCAATACCAGATCGAAGATCAGCGGCCAAACCACACAATTGATGAGCGCGCCGCGCACTTCAACTTGCCTCACCCAATCGCTTTGCTAACACCCGCGCATGGCGAAGACGAACATCATCCCTGACAAAGACGCTTTGAAGCGCGTTGGCGCGCAAGTTCGCGAGCGCATCGGCAATGACCCGCGCGCGTACAAGGTCGAGACGGACAAGGCAGAAATCTATGCCTTTGGTGATTTCCTGACGGGTGCCGAATGCGAGCGGTTATGCCTCATGATCGACTTAACGGCGAAACCCAGCACTCTGCATGAGGAAGACTACGCCAGCGGGTTCCGCACTTCTTATTCTGGCGATCTGGACCCCTACGATCCCTTCGTCATGGGAATCTCTCGCCGTATCGATGATTTGCTAGGCATGAACCCTGTGTGCGGCGAAGCGATCCAGGGGCAACGCTACCTTCCTGGTCAGCAATTCAAGCCGCATAATGACTGGTTCTACACCACGGAAAAGTATTGGGAGCTTGAGCGTAAGCGCGGAGGGCAACGTTGTTGGACCGCTATGGCGTTTCTCAACAAACTGGAGGAAGGCGGCGAAACGCACTTCACCGAAGTTGGCATAAAGATCGAGCCCAAGCCCGGCGTGCTGCTGGTCTGGAACAATGCCAAGCCTGACGGGACGCCTAACATGGATACCATGCACGCCGGAACGCCAGTTTTGAAAGGCAGCAAATACGTCATCACCAAATGGTATCGCACCCGGAAATGGACTTAATCGTTCAGGCTTTTGCGAGCGCTTCGGCAATCAGTTTGCGCGAGTTCGTTACCCCATAGAGCGCGATAAAGCTGCCCATGCGCGGCCCTTGGTCGGAACCAAGCAGCGTCTGATACAGCGTCTGGAACCAGTCACGCAGATTCTCGAAGCCATGGGCTTCGTCCTTGCCGATCTCGTAAACCGTGGTCTGCAGATCTTCGGCTGGCGTATCTTCAGATGCATTCGCCAGTGCCGCGTCCAGCGCCTTAAGGGCCTCGACTTCCCCGCCGACCGGTGCGCGCTTGTTGAGCGTCGGCACGATGTAGTCACGAGTATAATTGATCGCACTTTCGATCAGCGCCGCCAGTTCAGGCCGAATCTCGACATCACCCAGATAGGTGCGGAGATAGTCAGTCAAAGCTTCCCGTGTTGCCTCCGCGCCCAGGACACTCGCCAGATTGAGCAGCAAGCCATAGCTGACCGGCAACGTATCGCCCGCCCCCAGCGCTTCCTCGGCTTCATAGCCGCCGTTGGCGCGCAGCAAGTGCCACACCGGATTGCCGAGCTGCTTGTCAAGGTCCTGTGTCGGGATACGCTCGCGGAATTGCCAATAATCATCGACCGCGCGCGGGATCACGCCGACATGCAGCTGCTTCGCGCTCTTGGGGTTGTTGAAGATGTAAAAGCCAAGGCTCTCTTCGCTGCCATAGGTCAGCCATTCCTCGATCGTAAGTCCGTTGCCCTTGGACTTCGATATCTTCTCACCCTTTTCATCGAGGAACATCTCGTAAATCAGGCCTTCGGGCTTACGGCCACCCAGCACCTTCACAATCTTTCCCGATTGCACACCGCTATCGGTAAGATCCTTGCCGTACATCTCATAGTCGACGTCAAGCGCGTACCAACGCATCGCCCAGTCGACTTTCCATTGCAGCTTGGACATGCCACCAAGTGCAGACTGCTCAACAACACTGCCATCTTCGTCAGTGAAGCGGATTATCCCTGCTTCCACGTCTACGACCTCGACCGGTACCTGCAGCACCTTGCCTGTGTTAGGAGAGATCGGCAGGACAGGCGAATAGGTCAGGCGCCGTTCTTCGCGCAAAGTTGGCAGCATGATGTCGAGAATGTCTTGGTTTTTGCGCAGCACCTGGCGCAGCGCAGAATCGAAACGACCGGAATTGTACATGTCGTTCGCGGCAACAAATTCATAGTCGAAGCCGAACCGGTCAAGAAATTCGCGCAGTTTCGTGTTGTTATGATCTGCGAAGCTTTCGTGCCCTTTCTCGAATGGATCGGGAATACGGGAAAGCGGCTTGTGCAGATTCTCTTCCAGCACATGCGCATTCGGAATGTTGTCCGGCACCTTGCGAAGGCCGTCCATATCATCGCTGAACGCCACAAGGCGCGTCTTGCCGTCTTCGGGCTTCGCGCCGATCATCGCTTCGAATGCGCGCCGGACCAGCGTGGTCCGCAATACCTCCTGGAAGGTACCGATATGCGGCAGACCTGATGGACCATAACCGGTTTCGAACAGGATCGGCGAGCCGTCCGGCTTTGCGCCATCTGGATAGCGTTTGAGCAAGCGCTGCGCCTCTTGAAAAGGCCATGCCTTGTTCACCCGTGCAGCTTCCATAAGATCGTTCATGCTCATGGGACAAGCCTCTTGCCCATCGGCCGCCGTGTTGCAAGCAAGATGTTGCGAGTGCGAAGAGAACGCTTCACAAACTCCACTACTCTGGCCTTAACCCCGCTTGCGCTTCGTTCGCTCTGTGTTCTAACGGCAATGGAGTGAGTTCAGCGCTTCCCTCTTCTCCTTTGGCCCTTCCCGCGTTGCATGCCAGCCATTCAGGCACTTGGCTTGCCCGCACGAATTGTGCGGCTGAGGGAGTCTCCAAAGGCGACGCAATAATGGCTGCGGCCGATACGCCGCTGTTGATACTGAATGCGCCGCTTGTCGCTAACCGGCTCGGCTACCCCGATCTTTCGGGGCTTGATCTGCTTGAACTCTATGCTTTTGTACACCCAGCCCGGTTTTGCGTGCCGACGCCGCGCGGACTGGCAGAGACGCTGGGGCTGGAAGAGCCAGCAGCCGATTCCGTCGTGCCCGCGTTCCTGCAAAAGGCGGCGGGCGCATTGATCGCGGTTTGCGAGAGCGAGAACTGGCCCGAACGCGAAGGTGCGTGGAGCGCCCTGCAAAACCTTGTGAAGCTGCGCTGGCCATGGGCCCAGGTCCTGGCGCCGCATATTGCGCGGCCTGAACGCGCAGAGAAGTGGCTTTTCTCTCGCCTGCCCGAATGGGAGGAAGCGACCGAGCGCCCCGCCCCTAAACAAATTGAGCTGTCATCAGAGGCCGTGCTTGCCCGGCTCGATCAACTGACCGGAGAAGGCGCAGAGAAACGCGAAGGCCAGCAGATGTATTCGCGGGATGCCGCGCAAGTGTTTGCGCCGCGAGACAAACGCGACAATCCGCATTTGATGCTGGCACAAGCGGGTACAGGCATCGGTAAAACGCTCGGCTATCTCGCGCCTGCCTCGCTCTGGTCGGACGCGTCCGGCGGGACCGTTTGGGTTTCCACCTATACCAAGAATTTGCAGCGCCAATTGCGCCAGGAAAGCCGCCGCGCCTGGCCCGCCGAGCGCCAGGACGGGTCGCGCCCTGTGGTCGTACGCAAAGGCCGCGAGAATTACCTGTGTCTACTCAATCTCGAAGACGCCTTGCAAGGCGGCTTTGCGGGGAAACCGGCCATTCTTGCTCAGCTGGTTGCGCGATGGGTCGCCTATTCGCAGGACGGCGATATGATTGGCGGCGATCTGCCCGGCTGGCTCGGCACTCTATTCCGCAAGCGCGGGATTGCAGCGCTGACCGATCAGCGCGGCGAATGCGTTTATGCCGGATGCCCGCATTACCGGAAATGCTTTATCGAACATGCCGCGCGCAGCTCTGCTCAGGCTGATCTGGTTATCGCCAATCACGCATTGGTGATGGTCAATGCGGCGCGCGGTCGCGATCATGCGCAGCGCCCGACCCGCATCGTGTTCGACGAGGGGCACCATGTGTTCGACGCCGCCGATTCAACCTTTGCTGCAGCACTAACGGGCCAGGAAGCGATCGAGCTGCGTCGCTGGATCATCGGGCCGGAACGCAAGAATCATGGCCGCCGTCGCGGGCTGGCCGCGCGGCTGGCAGACGTCGCAAGCTATGATGACGCAGGGGGGCAGGCGGTCGAGGCTGCGGTCCATGCGGCCGAGGCATTACCGTCCGATGGCTGGCTGCAGCGGCTTAACGAGAACGAACCATCTGGGCCCGTCGAGGCACTTCTCGCCGCAGTTCGTGCGACGACTTACGCGCGCGACGAATCTGGCGGACAGGAAGCGGGCTACGGGATCGAAACCGAAGCCGCATCTTTACCTGGTGAACTGATCCAGGCGGCAGGCGAGGCCGAAGCAGCATTGGCGGCAATCCGTGCTCCACTGATCAAGCTCGCCACGCGGCTGGAAGCTGTGTTGGAGGACGCGCCGGATTGGCTAGATGCACAAGGCCGCGCGCGGATTGATGGCGCGCGCTACTCGCTTAGCTGGCGGATCGACACGTTGGCGGCGTGGGAGGCGCTGTTGGAGCGATTGGGCGGTCCAGCTGACCCTGAATTTGTCGATTGGCTGGCGGTGGACCGGAGCGACGCGCGCGAATTTGACATCGGAATCCACCGGCATTGGCTTGATCCGATGAAACCCTTTGCCAAGGTCGTGCTTGAGCCATCACATGGCGTTATGCTGACCAGCGCGACCTTGACTGATCGCAGCGAAACCGGCGCGGACTGGCAAAGCGCGGTCGAGCGATCGGGCGCGGCGCACCTGAAGCTTGAACCGAAGACAACCGCAGCTGAAAGCCCGTTTGACTACGCCACGCGCGCTGAAGTGCTGATCGTAACCGATATCAAGAAAGGCGATCTGCCTTCACTCGCGGGTGCCTATGCGCGGCTGATCGAAGCATCGGACGGCGGCTTGCTTGGCCTATTCACAGCGATACGCCGGATGCGCGCGGTACACGGGCGCATTGCAGACCGGTTGGCGCGCGGCGGACTGCCGCTTTACGCGCAGCATGTCGATCCGATCGATACAGGTACATTGGTGGATATCTTTCGTGACGATCCGCGCGCGTCGCTGCTGGGTACAGATGCCTTGCGTGACGGAGTTGACGTTCCCGGCCATTCGCTGCGCTGCGTCGTGATGGAGCAAGTGCCGTGGCCACGCCCCGATATTCTGCATAAGGCGCGGCGCCTGGCCGGCGGCGGCAGCGCTTATGATGACAAGATCATCCGCGCGCGGCTGGCGCAGGCATTCGGCCGTCTGATCCGAAGCAAAGAGGATGCGGGGCATTTCATCGTGCTATCGCCAGCTTTCCCAAGTCGCCTGCTCAGCGCCTTCCCCGAGGGCACTCCTGTCATCAGATTGACGCTGGAGGAGGCTTTACAACGGGTCGCCGCTGGTGTTTCGAGTATTGGCAACGCCGTTGACATGCCCATTGGAGAGGAACCCGCCTGACGTGAAGATCCTTGGTCTATTCAGACATGCCAAGTCCGATTGGGACGATATGGCCAAACGTGATTTCGATCGCGGCCTGAACGATCGTGGTCGGCGCGGTGCGAAGTTGATGGGCGATCATATCCGCACGCACGGCACTAAATGGGGTACGGTGATCGCTAGCCCGGCCGAGCGCAACCGGCTGACCATGGAAGCCGCGATGCCCGACGCAGACGTGCAGTATGACAAGCGGATCTACATCGCGAGTTCGGATACAATTCTGGAATCGGTTGCCGATCTGGCCGGCGACAGCAAATCTGTGCTAGTGTCGGGCCACAATCCGGGCATGCAGGAAGTGCTGCTGGAGCTCGTTTCGGAAGAGCATGAGAACAAATTGTTCTTCGAAGCTGCGCGCAAGTTCCCAACGGCTGCTTTCGCTGTACTCGAGCTCGATATTGATGACTGGTCGGAGCTGAAGCCGCGCTGCGGCAAGCTAGTGCATTTTGCCCGCCCGCGCGATCTGGACGCAGAATTGGGACCGGAAACCTAGGCCAAAACCTGGCGCGGCCCCGGCCCTTGCGCAGCCAGGTAATCATCCTTGTTGTAGAGCTGGCAGTGCGACAGGCTGAGGCATCCACAGCCGATACAGCCGTCAAGCTTGTCGCGCGTACGTTCAAGCTGCGTGATCTTTGCATCCAATTGCCCGCGAATTGACTGGCTGATCGCATTCCAGTCGCTCGCCGTGGGCGTGCGCCCGTGCGGCAGCTTGGCGAGCTCGCTTTCGATTTCTGACAGTGCCAGCCCCAGCTGCTGCGCAATCAGGATGAAACTCAATCGCCGGATATCACTGCGCAGAAAGCGCCGCTGATTTCCTGCCGTACGGATCGGCTCTACCAGCCCTTTCCCTTCGTAAAAGCGGATCGCGGACACTGACAACCCAGTCCGCCGGGCCAGATCGCCAATGGGGAGCAGATCACTCGATTTGGGCCGCGAATGCATCGTGTAAGCCTTTTATTCATTTCACCCTTGACCTCAACTTAGGTTGAGATTGCACAATGGGCAAGTGAGGTGATTCGGGAACGCAATTCTTGCTCTGCCCGGCACCACTGATGAAAGGATAATCTGATGCCCAAAGGGAAACTCGAACACGTCAATATCTCTGTAACCGACCCGGAGCGCAGCGCAGCATTGCTCCAAGATCTTCTCGGCTGGAAAGAACGTTGGCGCGGCGATAGCCAGAAGTATGGCTGGACCATCCACGTGGGTGACGATCACGATTACCTGGCACTCTACACCGGTGATCATGTCACAGGCGAATACAGCAAGGGAGCGCCACTCAATCACGTCGCCTTCACGGTCGATGATTTGGATGGCGCCGAAGCCATCGTCGCAGAGGCCGGCCTCAAGCCGTTTGGGCATGACGACTATGACCCCGGTAAGCGCTTCTACTTCTTCGATTGGGACGGGATCGAATTCGAAGTCGTCAGCTATGCAGGGGGCGCACAATGAATGAGCCGATCCTACGCGAACCGATGTTCGGTCCTCCCCCTGCCCGTCAAAGCAAAGTGCGCTGCGAGGCCACACCGCCTGCCCACGGCTGGTCGGTCCGATCCAGGCTGATTTCATTGCTCCAAGGCACGCAAAAATCGCGCGCTTCATCAGGCGATCCCTCGGTCCATGCGGCGTAATTTTCGCGTCTCAGGATAACCGGCATGCGGGTGTGGACTTCGCCGGCCGCACCCGCAGCATCGGTCATCACCATTGAATAGCAATCGCCCCACTCGTCCGAGGTTCGCCATATCCCAGCGCACGCGAACAGCTCGTTGTCAGGCAGTGATAGCCAGGTGCGTGTTTTGCCACCCTTTGGCCCTTCTGCCTCCGCCCATGCAGTGACGGGGATCAGACAGCGCCGCTCTTCAAAACTGTGCCGCCAGAAGAAACTGTCGAGCTTGTCAGTGCGGGTGTTGTTGACCGGCTTGGGCTTCAATAGCTGGCCCTGTTTGCCTTTCATCACCAGCGGGAAGCCCCAATTCATGCGCTTGAGCTGCCCTCCGGCAACTACCATACCCGGATAGCCGGGGAATACTTCGCCGCTGGAATTCGCGCCACCAAGCGCGTCGATCGCATCAAACCATTGGGCGACTTCATCTTGCTTCTTGGTCATGCGGTAGAGATTGCACACGGTGCGTCAGGCCCCTGCATTTCCGACGATGAAGCACGCCAGCGCCATCAATGCCCCGGCCCAACAATTGGAACGGAACCGTGCAAGCGGATTGTCGGGATCTGCAGGATTGAGCGTCGCCACTTGCCAAAGCAAATGCCCCGCTACCGGCACCAAAGTCAGCAGCGCAATCCAGTCAGGCCGATAAAGCCACAAGCCGAGTCCCCACAGCACGACCGCACCAAGATAGAACGCAGTCACGCCGCCCTTCACAGCCTCTCCCATGCGCAACGCAGACGATTTGATGCCGACCAGCGCGTCATCTTCCCGGTCTTGCAGCGCATAAATCGTGTCATACCCGATCACCCAGCAGATGCAGCCCGCATAAAGGCACGCCAGCGCGTCCCAGTTATCAAACCGCAGTTGCGTCCACCCAACCAGCAAGCCCCAGTTGAATACCAGCCCGAGCCACGCCTGCGGCCACCATGTGATCCGCTTCATGAAGGGATAGGCTGCCACCAAAACAAGGCTGGCCAGCGCAACCAGCTGCGCCAGAAGCCGCAATTGCAGCAGCACCACCAGTCCGATAAGGCACAGCGTAATGAGCCAACCCCACGCCAATCGCTTACTGACACGGCCGCTCGCAACAGGGCGCGCCGCCGTGCGCGCTACGCTGGCGTCCAGCTTTGCATCGACGATGTCATTATAGACACAGCCTGCCCCGCGCATCGCAATGGCGCCCAGCAGCAGCCAGCCAAGCAAACTTAACTGCCATCCTGCCCCGGCCAGCCATACCCCGAATACGCAGGGCCAGAAAAGCAGCCACCATCCTATCGGTCGGTCAAACCGCGCCAATTGTGCCAGATCACGCGGCAATGGCGGCAGCCGCGCGATGAGGCCGCGATGCTCGCTATCGGGGACGATGTGATCGTTCATGCTTGCTCACTAGCGTCAGCCACGCTTAGTTGGAAGCCATGCCTGCTAAACCCGCCTGGCCGCCACGAAGCGCACCGCGATTGTTCGTCAGCGACGAACTGGCTGCGGGGCGTATTCTCGCGATTGTAGGCCAACAAGCCCATTATCTGGGTAAGGTCATGCGCATGCGAGAAGGCGATGCGGTAATCCTGTGCGACAATATAACTGGCGAATGGGCCACGCGCGTTGGGCAGGTCGACAAACGGCGCGTCGATTTGACCGTGGTCGAGAAGCTTCGCGCTAGAGAAGAAGTACCAGACTTCTGGCTCTGCCCGGCTCTTCTAAAGAAGGACCGATTTGATCTGGTGCTGGAGAAAGCTACCGAGTTGGGTGTCGCCGAAATCCATCCGGTGCTCATGCGGCGGTGTGTAGCGGACAAGCTCAATCTGGAGCGCGCCAACACCATCACAACCGAAGCTGCCGAACAATGCGCGCGAACAGCACTGCCAGAAATACATGAGCCAGTGAAACTGGAGGCGCTGCTGCGCGATTGGCCCGAAGATCGCATACTCTACTTCGCAGATGAGCTGGGAGGGCAGCCTGCCGGTGAGGCCTTTGTCACCAATAGCGGACCCGCCGCAATGCTGATCGGTCCTGAGGGCGGCTTCGACGATGCGGAGCGCGAAATGCTGCGGTCACACCCACGGGCGAAACAAATCTCTCTTGGCCCACGAATACTCAGAGGCGAAACCGCGGCCATCGCCGCAACTGCACTTTGGATGGGAAACAAGGGCGACTGGAATAATTAGCGCTTCCCCAATGGCGATCAGTTTTCTAGAGCAACTGGCATGAGCACGCGTGAAGCATCAGGGGCGGAAGACCCGATCATCGAATCGCGCGACCAGTTGGTCGCACCGATGCAACAGGGCGAGAAGCCACGCGAGCAATGGCGGATCGGAACAGAGCACGAGAAGCTGGTCTATTGTCGCAAGAAATTCTTTGCGGTGTCTTATGATGAACCCTGCGGTATCCGTGATATCCTGCTGAATTTACATGAATTTGGTTGGGAGCCTGTCGAAGAGAATGGCAAGATTATTGCTATGCGCGGCAGCGACGGCACTGTCAGCCTCGAGCCCGCCGGGCAGCTTGAATTGTCGGGTGCGCCGCTTGAAAACCTGCATCAGACTTGCGCGGAAACCGGCCGTCACCTGGCTCAGGTCAAGGAAATCGGCGAAAAATGCGGCGCGGGCTTCCTCGGCCTTGGCATGTGGCCGGACAAGACGCGCGAAGAGCTGCCGATCATGCCCAAGGGCCGCTACGAGATCATGATGCGACACATGCCCAAGGTGGGAAATCTGGGCCTCGACATGATGCTGCGCACTTGCACGATCCAGGTGAACCTCGACTATTCATCCGAAGCCGACATGGCGAAGAAGTTCCGCACCGGCCTCGCGTTGCAACCTCTGGCGACCGCTTTGTTCGCCAACTCGCCATTCACCGAAGGAAAGCCCAACGGCTTCCTGAGCTATCGCAGTCATATCTGGTCTGACACGGACCCACACCGCACCGGCATGCTCCCGTTCGTTTTCGAGGATGGTTTCGGCTATGAACGCTGGGTCGATTACATGCTCGATGTGCCAATGTATTTTGTCTACCGCGACGGCAAGTATATCGATGCGGCAGGCCTGAGTTTCCGCGATTTTCTCGATGGCAACCTCTCGGTTCTGCCCGGCGAAAAGCCTACGCAATCTGACTGGTGGGATCACCTTTCAACCGCATTTCCTGAAGTGCGCCTAAAAAGCTTCCTTGAGATGCGTGGCGCGGACGGTGGGCCGTGGAGCCGCATTTGTGCCCTGCCCGCGTTCTGGGTCGGCTTGCTGTATGACGATGCCGCGCTTGATGCAGCGTGGGACCTGGTCAAAGACTGGACCATGGAAGAGCGCGAGAAGTTGCGAAATGACGCGCCCCGATTAGCGCTGGATGCAGAGATACCCGGCGGCGGCCGTTTGCAAGATCTCGCACGTGACGTGATGAAGATCTCGCGACAGGGCCTCAGCGCCCGCGCGCGCCTCAACAGCTCCGGCGACAATGAAACAGGTTTCCTCGAAACCCTCGACGAGATTGTCGAAAGCGGCAAAGTGCCCGCGCAGCGACTGCTCGACATGTATCATGGCGAGTGGAACGGTGATGTCAGCCGGGTGTATAAATACAGCTTCTAAGGGAGATTACGCATGATCCAGATCAATGGCACTATCACGTTGGCCCCGGGGACCATCGCGAACAATCCCGACACTGTAGAAGCGATCAAGACAATGGTAGCGGCCAGCCGCGCGGAAGACGGCTGCCTGACCTACACTTTCGCGCAGGATCTTTCCGATCCGGACAGCATCATTATCTACGAACGCTGGGAAAGCCAGGAAGCGCTAGCTGCGCATGGCAAGAGCGCGCATATGGCCGAATTCCAGAAGGTTATGGCCGCAAACCCGCCAGTCGGGCGCGATCTGCGCATCTATAACACTGACGAAGGCAACCCGCTTTAAGCGGGCTTCAATCGATCAGCGGAACGCGGAAATCCGCCCGCTGTCATCCAGAATATAAAGCGTATTTCCGGCTACGATAGGCGGCACGGTAATCGGCTGTTTCAAATCCGCATATTGCTGCGCTGACCCCTCGCCAGTACTCACTTTGTACAGCAGCCCTTCCGAGCTTGCGACCCACAGATTGCCGCCCGCAAGTACCGGACCAGTCCAGAATATCGGACCAGTGCGGTTCTTCTCTTTACGATACTGTTGCAGCTGGGTCATCCAACGCACACGCCCGCTAGAACGCGCAATTGCCAGCAATCGCGCATCATCGGTCAGCGTAAAGATCCATTCGCCTGCAATCGCAGGGGTAGAGATACCCGCAAGGCTCAATTCCCAGATGCGCTGACCTGTGAGCAATTCGTAAGCCGCCATCCGGCCGCCCTGCCCCAAGGCGTATACGCGGCCGTCGGAAATGATCGGATCGGCATCGATATCGCTGATCGCGCCCACTTCGGTAGAGATCGATGTCCGTGCCAGGGCATCCGCCCACAGCACGCGGCCGTTCTCATAACGATAGGCGCTGAGTTCACCTGACGAATAACCAGCAATCACCGAACCTTGGCCTGCAGCCGGTGCAGCCACGCCAAACACGCCCGCCTGTGTGGCGGAGCCCGACTCTTGCCAAATCTGCTCGCCATCACTCGCGTTAAGCGCGAAAATCTGGTTGTCCTGCGTCATCACGAATATCTGACCAAAGGCAACCGTTGGTGATCCGCGCAGGGGACCTGCCGGTTGCACTTTCCAGATTTCCGCCCCGGTATTGGCGTCAAGGACGATCACTTCGCCAACGCCATTGGTAGCGAAAACGCGGTCTCCTTCGATGCTGGCGCCGCCTCCGAAGGCAGAGCCCGACAACTCGCTCGGGATGTCCATCCGGTGCATCCAGACCGATGCACCTGTGGCGGCATCCATGGCATGCACCACGCCGGATGTATCAACCGCGATCAGTTTGCCACCACCGACGACAGGTGCAGCGGCAAGGCGAACGCGATTGGATGAACCGGCGATGGTTGAGGTCCAGATGCGGGTAGGGTTCTCGGCCAGGCTCAAATGGCCATAAGCTTTGCTGGCCGTGTTGCTGACCTGCGCCCAATCGGCATTGGTTTGCGCAGCTGGCAAAACGACATCAACGGCGGCCAGGCTTGGATCGACCTTTGCCCCGCTTTCGATCCGCGTCAGCACCGGCACGCGTTCACCGACTGTCGGTGTTGTGCGCTTGCTGCCGCCGTCACCCGCGCAGCCCGACAAGACCGTGCCAATCAGTGCGACTGCGAGTGCTGAACGTGTAATTTTGCGTGTCATAAGTGTGTTCGATCCCGGTCGAAATTGTATTCGATTTACTGCGCCGCAGCAGCGCCACCGTTTGGCAGCTCCCGCTCGGCCATGAATTCATCTGCGTCCTCGATGGCATCAACCCCCATCAGACCCGCCATTTGCCGCGCACGCGCACGAAGTGTTTCAGGCACATCTTCATTGCGAGCGATCTCGCCAAACAAAGTCCCGGCCTGCTCGCTGTTACCCTGTTCTGCATGCGCCATTGCAACCAGTTCGCCTGCACTGCCGAACCAGGGATTACCCGGCACCGCCAGTGGGGTGAGATTCGCGACCACTTCTGCCGGATCACGCGTATCGAAGCTGGCTGCCATTTCACGGATCAATGCCAGATCGCGCAAGACCGGTGGGGCACTTTCATCGGCTGCAACTTGCGCATATAGCGCGACTGCGTCCGAAACCCGTTCTTGATCCATCGCGATACCTGCTTGCGTCAGCATCGCCGCAGCTTTCGCCGCGCCTTCGCTTTGGCCGGCAAGCGCCGCTGCGCTTGAGTTGGCGCTGTCAAAATTTCCTGCTTCGGCTTGATCGAGAACAGCTGTCAACGCTTCGCTATCAGCTTCCATATCGGCTTCGCGCTGGCCATCCCAATACAGATAGCCACCGAAACCAGCCAGCCAGAGAACCACCGCCGCAATCAGCGGCTTGCCGTACTTTTCGCCGAACTCCCTATACTGGTCTTCACGCACAGCATCGTCGATCTCGCGCATCAGGACATCGTCCTGAGCCGCTTTCTCTTCTTCGGGGTTTTTCTTTTTTCCGGGTACTAGCGCCACAATCTGGCTCTTCCTCAAACTGATTAACGTCTTGGGGTGGGCTTCTAGTGGGGCGAAGCGCCAACCGCAATGGCGCTTTACATGTGTCCCCGACGAGTTGAACGCTAGGTTAAGCGTATTGCGCCGGATTATCCGGCAATTGCCGCTTGATAGAGCGACCCAAGCGCCCTGGCAGATACCGCCTTGTCAAATTGTGCCAATGCTTGCTGGCGATTGCTTGCAGCCAATGCCCTGCGGGCCGCCTTATCTTCGATCAGATCATCAAGCGCAGAAGTCAGGTCAGCCTTCCCGCGCCGGATAACCGCGGTCGCCGCGGCCATGGCTTGCAGGGTTCTGGGCGCTGCCTCGAAGGGACCGGCAAGCTCGACATAGATGTCAAACAGCGCCATCGCCTTTGCTTCATCGGCCAAACGATCCAGCACATGGACACGGTGGCTAACTTCCAGACCTTCGGCCAAGCTTCGGATCTCTTCTGTTGATGTTTGCTCTGTTGTGAGGACCAGATGCCAATCGCCTGGCAGATCCTGCAAGGATTGCACGAGCTTGCTTGCGGACGCAGCTGTATCGACCGACAGATTCGCGCCGATCCAATGTTCGGCCGAACGCTTGACCAGGCCGTGCAGTGCGTCAGGCTTTGTGCTTGGCCGGAAGCGCTTCAGATCGATGCCCGGTTGAATATGCGCGATCCGGGGTGCTGCAACGCTCCAATGCCTTCGCGCGAAATCGCCGATCGCGGGAGCACCCGTGACCAGCGAATGTGCTGAACTTAACGCTATTCGCCGCAGAAGCTTGCGTTTGAAGCCCTTCTCTTTGCCAAGAAAGCCGGCGGAGCCTTGCTCGTGATGCACCAGTGGCGGAAGCTTCAGATGTTGCCCGAAAACCTTATGCGCCATCGCGACATTGATCGCATCCCAGCCATAGGTGACGACAAGATCATAACTCGCCAGAGCATTGCCAATCGCGATCAGCTTGCCCGGCCCCGCGCTGCCCCCAAAAACGGGAAAGTCCCGGGCCACAGTCAGATTATTCGCGCGGAGAACCGATTTGTCATAGCTCACATCGGGATTGGCAAGCGCGATAGTGTGCGCGGCTTCAAAGCCAAACGCACCGAATCCTGCTGCGACCTCCGCGATCAAGGCCCCATCGCGCAAGCAATGCAGAATTCGGAGATTGTCGGCGGCCACAGTTGGTCGCCTAGACTATATCCGCGAGCAGTGCCTGGATCGCTGCAAGCGATTCAGGCTCATCAAGCATCGGTGCATGGCCGACCCGTGGCACAGTGACAGTGCGTAGATTACCATGCACCCGCGCCATTCGCGATTGAGTCTGCTCGGTCAAAAGATTGGACAACTCGCCGCGAACCAACAGTGTCGGTGTATCGCTCAAAGCCTTGAATGCTGGCCACAAATCAGGCTGGGGCGCATCATTGGCGGATTTAAAGGGATCAGCGATCCCCATATCATAGTCGAGTACGAGACGCCCATTCTGGCCCAGCACCATGGTGCGCTTTGCCATCTCAAGCCAGGTATCAATCGAGTAATCAGGAAAGCTTGCGCCATGCGTTTCGCGCAGTGAGTTTGCAGCGTGCATCCATGTGTCAAAACTGCGCCCTTGCCCGACATAGCCAGCAATATGCGCGAGGCCCGTGGGATCGATTTCCGGCCCGATATCGTTGAGCACGGCGGCGACAATGCGCGAGGCATCCTTGGCCGCCATCAGCATCGTCATAAGCCCGCCCATCGAAGTGCCGATGGCTACAAACTTCTCGATTCCAAGCTCGGCCAGCAGAGCCTCGACATCCTTGATATAGGTCGGTGGGGTGTAGGTGCTGGTGTCTTTCGCATACTCGCTGTTTCCGCGCCCGCGCATTTCCGGCACGATCACGCGCCAGTCACCTGCCAGCGTCTCTGCAAGCGGTGCGAAATCCCGCGAATTACGGGTCAGGCCATGCAAGCAAAGCACCGGTGGCTTGTCGTTCGGCCCCGCGTAATCGCGGTAATAGAGTTTCAGCCCGTCCGGGCTGATCCAGTATTCGTCTGTGTAGGATGCGCTCATGGGACGGATGCCTTGGCGAAATCGCGGCGGAAATCAAGAGATGATACGTATGCCCGCAGCGCGCCTAGCTTGCAGTCCCCGGCACTAGACCCCACTAAGGGTGTATGCCCAGCGCCCCGAATGCCTCGCCCTATACGCCCGATGTTGCGCTCACAGATACCCTCGATTGGCTCGGATCGCCTGTTGAAACGGCAAACTTTCCCGAAACACGCGTGCGCTTTCGCAATGATCGCTGGGCCAATGCCGTCGGCTTGGCAGGGTTGAGCGACGATCAATGGGCTCAGCATTTCGGCCGGTTCGAACCACTGCCAGACAATCTGCCACAGCCTTTGGCGCTCGCCTATCACGGGCATCAGTTCCGTGTGTACAATCCAGAGATCGGCGATGGGCGCGGGTTCCTGTTTGCGCAATTGCGCGATGGCACCAAGGAAAATGGGGGCCGGTTGCTCGATCTGGGAACCAAGGGTTCCGGCCAGACCCCCTTTAGCCGAGCTGGAGACGGACGGCTGACCCTGAAGGGCGGCGTGCGCGAGATCCTGGCAACCGAAATGCTCGAAGCGCTGGGCGTAGACACATCCAAAACTTTCTCGATCATCGAGACCGGTGAAGAGCTGATGCGCAATGATGAGCCCTCGCCGACCCGCTCGGCTGTGATGGTGCGGCTGAGCCATGGTCACATCCGGATCGGCTCATTTCAGCGTCTCTTGGCGTATGAAGAGCGCGATCATATGGAAGCGCTGGTTGCCTATTGCCTGAAGCATTTTCCCGGTCCGCCTCCACCCGAGGACGCGCCGGGCCGCGATGAACCATCTGTGCGACTGCTTCACAATGTGGTCGAGCGGCTCGCAGATCTTGCCGCCAGCTGGATGGTCGCGGGCTTTGTTCACGGCGTCCTCAACACCGACAATATGAATATTTCGGGCGAAAGCTTCGACTATGGCCCATGGCGCTGGCTGCCCAATTGGGATCCCGGCTTCACCGCCGCCTATTTCGACCAGCAGGGGCTCTATGCCTTCGGCCGCCAGCCAGAGGCGCTGCATTGGAATTGCGGGCAACTCGCGGTCGCATTGCGGCTGTTGAGCGATGCGGAGCCGCTGATTGCTGCAATGAACCGGTTCGGGCCGCTCTATATGGACGCGGTCGCGCGGCGCTGGTGCTGGCGTTTGGGCATCAATCGGCGCGGCGCAGAAGAGGATGGCGCCCTTGTCGCTGCCTGCGAAAAGGCGCTGCGGGAAACCGGCAAGCAGCCGGACGCTTTCTTCCACGCGCATCGTGGTGGGCGCGGCGCGTCAGGCGAGCTGGCGGACATTCTAGAGCCATATGAGCCCGTCGACGATAGCCATGATTATTGGAGCGATGATCAGCCGCAATCGATGCTGATCGACGAGGTTGAAGCCATCTGGTCGGCCATTGATGCACGCGATGACTGGCAACCACTGCATGACAAGGTCGAGGCAATCCGCAGGATGGGCGATGCCCACGGCGCCGCACCGGTGCCAGCTGGTCATGTTCGGGCCTGAGCAGAACTCGTAAAAGCTTGTGATCTTGCGCAATATCCCTTTCCCATTTTTGCCTGTCCCGACTAACCGGATTGAAGGAGGGAGGCCGCGGGCTACAACGTGAGCGACAACACATTCATTTCCTATGAGCCGGCCACTGGTGAAGAACTGTGGCGCGGCGAAGCGACTGACGTTGACGCAGCGGTTGCCGCCGCGCGCGGCGCCTGGCCTGCATGGGCTGGCCAATCGCTAACCAAACGTATCGAGCTGGTACGCCGGTTTGCCAATCAGGTGCGCAAGCGTGCCGACGAATTTGCCGAACTGATCGCGCGCGAAACGGGCAAGCCCTTGTGGGAAGCCCGGACAGAAGTCGATGCGGTGATCAACAAGGTCGAAATCTCCGTCAACGCCTATGCTGAGCGGACGGGCAAGAAAAAGCTCGATAGCGCACTTCAGGGCACCGCTGCCGTGCGCCACAAGCCGCACGGGGTGATGGTTGTTCTCGGGCCCTACAATTTCCCGGCGCACCTGCCGAACGGACATATTGTGCCAGCTTTGATCGCGGGCAACACGATCGTGTTCAAGCCAAGCGAGAAAACCCCCGCTGTGGGCGTATTTCTGGTCGATTGCTTCCACCAAGCCGGTATTCCCGAAGATGCCATCCAAATCGTGATCGGTGGGGTCGAAGAAGGCAAAGCCATGGTCAGCCACCCTGGCGTCGACGGCGTGCTGTTCACCGGGTCTGTGCAAGCCGGGATCGCGATCAACCGGACCCTCGCGACAAATCCCGGCAAGATAGTTGCGCTGGAAATGGGCGGGAATAATCCGATTGTGGCAATCGATACGCCGCTGCTCGAGGACGCAGCCGTTCTGATTGCACAATCCGCGTTTACAACCGCCGGCCAACGCTGCACGGCCGCGCGGCGCCTGGTCGTGCTGGAAAGCATGTACGAGCCGCTGATGGAAGATCTGCTCAAGCTGACCAAACGGCTGATTGTCGATGAGCCTTTCGCTGAGCCGTCGCCTTATTTCGGCCCGGTGATCGACAATGACACCGCTGACAAGCTGATGCAAAGCTATGTCCATCTGATTGGCCTGGGCGGAAAACCTATCCAGCATTTGCGTCGTCCGGACGAAACCAAGCCGTTCCTGACGCCAAGCATTATCGACACAACAGAGATCGAAGATCGGCCCGATGTCGAACTGTTCGGTCCGATTTTGCAAGTTATCCGGGTGAAGGATTTCGATGCGGCCATTGCAGAGGCGAACAACACGCGCTTTGGCCTGTCTGCTTCGCTGGTCGGCGGTAGGCCGCAAGATTATGACCGTTTCTGGGCAAACGTCCGGGCTGGCATCATCAACTGGAACCGCCCGACCAATGGCGCTTCATCGGCTGCTCCCTTTGGCGGAATCGGCCTGTCGGGTAATCACCGCCCCGCTGCCTATTACGCAGCAGATTATTGCGCATATCCGGTTGCCAGCACTGAAATGAAGCAACCGCGTGCAACCATCAGCATTGGTCTGATCGAGAAATAACTCTTTGTTACAAATATAGAAAACGCCCCCATGCCGAAGCGAGAGAGCGTTTTCCGCGGCATGGTGGTTGCCGCCCCGGAGCCACTTGGTGGAAGCGGCCCAAGCTTGTGATTACGTCATCGAATTAGCGACAACGCGAATTGCTGCGATCGATTTCACGGCCAAGCAACGCGCCGCCTACCGCACCAAGCAACGTCCCAAAAGTCCGGTCACCGCGGCCCGCCAGCTCGTTGACAGCCAGTGCGCCAACGCCGGCACCGATCAGCAGTCCTGTCGTGCCATTTTCCTTGCGGCAGTAGTAACTGCCGTCACGGCCACGCCAGATGCGCGTATCGCGATAGACAAGCTCGCCATAATAGCCGCGATCATCGTAGTGATTGCGATGGCCATAGGCATGGCCGCGCGCATGATGCGGGTGGCGCTTGCGCTTATGCTCGGCCGTCGTCTCACCCAGCACTTCGACATGGGCGTATTGCGATGACGCGAGTGGGGCAGCAGAAGGAACATCAGCCGCTTGCGTTGGTGCCGAGACAGCAAACGCCATTCCGGCCGCGGCGATAGGGGTGAATTTCTTTCCAGTCTTAACAGTCATTCTTCCAACTCCTGCTCTCATCGAGTGCTTGCTGTTGCGGGGGCTGATGAAAACACCGCGATTCGATGTGTTCAGGTTTAGGTCTGTTAACCTGAACAATTTGCAACAGAGGTGTCAGAATTGGAAAACAGCGACAGGCCGTGCGAAATCATCGGATAAATCGTTGCTTGCAGGTGTGGCACGGCAGGCCTAGGGGCCGCTGGTGCGCACTCCAGTACCTCAAGCAGACAGTCAGGCTGGCAGCAAGCCATCGGGCCTTCCTGCGGCGCTGGGCGCCTATCTGATCTGGGGCTTCTTGCCGCTGTATCTGATTTTGGTTCAAAGCGTGCCGCCAATCGAATTCGTTGGATGGCGGATAATCTGGACCCTGCCCTTCTGTTTGCTGATTGTATTGTTTCGCAAACAGATTCCGGAGCTGAAGACCGCGCTGTTTAACCGGCGCGCCATGTTGATATTGCTTGCCAGCTCTATCCTGATTGCCACTAATTGGTTCGTCTATGTGTGGGCGGTCCAGACCGGAGAAATCTTTGCAGCGAGCCTTGGATATTACATCAACCCGCTGGTTAATGTGCTGTTGGGAACGATGCTGTTGGGAGAAAAGCTCTCCAGGCGACAATGGATCGCAGTGGCGCTGGCCGGCGCCGGCGTTGCAGTCTTGCTGGCAGGTGCGCTCACTACCCTTTGGATCAGCTTAACGCTGGCCCTGAGCTTTGGCACCTATGGCTTGCTGCGCAAACAGGTTGCCGTGGGGTCGCTGCCGGGGCTGACAATCGAAAGCGCCCTGTTGCTGCCCCTATCTGCCGGAATTGCCATGTGGTATGCCGCTGGACCGGGTGGATCATCATTCGGGCAAGACATTTATCTGAGCCTTGCGATTGTGCTGGGCGGCGTATTTACCGCAGTTCCGTTGTTGATGTTCGCGGTGGCGGCAAAGCGGATGGATTATTCCACGCTCGGCTTCATCCAGTTTCTGGCGCCATCAATCGTGTTCATCCTGGGGCTGACGGTATTCGACCGCCCCCTGCTGCCGGCACAGCTGGCGAGCTTTGCCTTTATCTGGACCGCAATCGCAATCTTTGTGTGGGACCTTGTCCAGCGCGGCCGCAAAGCCAAACCTGCTTAATCGACAATCCGCCAGCCAAGCCTTTGTCCGGCGTGAAACGGCACGATCACGCTGCCACCCGCCTTCAATTCATCAGGAACGGACACGTCCACGCGTTCCAGCGTTATGGTATCTTCATTCGCTGGCAGGCCGTAAAACGCCGGTCCATTGAGCGAGGCAAAGGCTTCGAATTTGTCGAGTGCGCCTTCCTCTTCAAACACCTGAAGATAACTTTCCAGCGCGAACGGTGCATTGAAAATGCCCGCACAGCCACAGGCAGATTCCTTGGTATGGCGTTCGTGCGGGGCGCTATCGGTGCCAAGGAAGAACTTCGCATTCCCGCTGGTTGCCGCTTTGCGCAGCGCCAGCCGGTGTGTTTCACGCTTGGCCACCGGCAGACAGTAATTATGTGGCTGAATCCCGCCCACCAGCATGGCATTGCGGTTGATGTGCAAATGCTGCGGCGTAATCGTGGCGCCTACATTGGGGCCGCAATCAAGCACAAAGTTCACTGCATCGCTGGTGGTGATGTGCTCGAACACTATCTTCAACTTGGGAAACTCGCTCGTGATCCGGCGCAAATGCCGCTCGATGAATTCCGCTTCGCGATCGAAAACGTCGATATCGTGATCGGTCACTTCGCCATGCACGCACAGGACAATGCCATGGGTTTCCATCCGGGCAAGCACGGGATCGAGCTTGCGCACGTCCGTCACGCCATTGTCCGAATTGGTGGTTGCACCGGCCGGGTAAAGCTTGGCCGCCGTGAACACCCCTTCTGCGTGCCCGCGTGCCAGGTCATCAGGATTGGTATTGTCGGTGAGGTAACACGTCATCAACGGTGCGAAAGTTACTCCGTCCGGCACAGCGGACATAATCCGCTCACGATAGGCCGCGCCCAGTTCAGCGGTCGTCACAGGCGGCGTGAGATTCGGCATCACGATCGCGCGCGCAAACCGGCGCGCAGTATAGGGCAGGACATCACGCATCATAACGCCATCGCGGAAATGCAGGTGCCAGTCATCGGGGCGGCGGATCGTCAGCGTGTCAGTCATCGACTTTAGCCTCTAATGCTGTGCGCGGTATCTTTCCAGCCGCTATCTTCATCCCTAAGTGAGCCAGTATGAAAATCGGATTTCTTGTTTGCCCCGGCACAATGCCCGGATCACCCCGCCGTCGCGAAGACGCCTATGAGCACGATCTGCAGGTCGACGCTATCCGTCCGGAGATCGAGAAACTGGGCGGGACACTGACAGAGGTGGATTGGCGCGATCCAATCGAGGCCTTTGACAGCCATGATCTGGTGCTCGTCGGAACGCCGTGGGACTATCAGGATGACGAGGCGGCATTCCTTACCAAGCTGGACGCGCTTGAAGCGGCCGGTATCATAGTCTGCAATTCAGCCGCGACCTTGCGCTGGAACGCCCGCAAGACCTATCTGCGCGATCTGGAAGCGCGCGGGATTGCGACAATCCCCACCCTCTGGATAGAAAAAACCAGTGCTGCCGACATTGATGCGGCGATGCGTGCTTTCCATTGCAACACGGTTGTCGCCAAGCGGCAGGTGGGCGCAGGCGCAGAAGGACAAACGATCCACCATATGGGTCAGACCCAGCCAGATTGGCATATGCTTCATCCTGCGATGCTGCAGCCGTACCTGCCGCAAATCGCCAGTGAAGGCGAGTACAGCTTCCTGTTCGTCGACGGGCAATTCAGCCACGCCTTGTGCAAGCGCCCGGCGGAAGGCGATTACCGCGTACAGTCGCTTTATGGCGGAACGGAGGAGGCGGTTTCACCTGACGGGGCCGATCTCGCGGCGGCGCAGGCTGTGGTCGATGCGATCCCGTTCGAAACCCCGCTTTATGCCCGGATCGACATGGTGCGCGGCATCGGAAATGAACTGCTGCTTATGGAAGCGGAGCTGATCGAACCCTATCTCTATCCCGAACAAGGGCCCAAACTGGGTCTCCGACTCGCGAAAGCGATTTCCAAGAAGATAGAGACCAAGTGACCGCAACCCGACTTTCAAGCCGCGCCGTCATTCGCATGGCTGCACAGGATGAGAGCGAGAACGTGCGCGCATTCCTGCAATGGCTCGTAACCAATGATGTTAGCGCGGATTTGCCCGTATATGCTGCGCTGCTGTCCGCGCAAGGCAAGGCGATGTTCGACTTTCTGGTCTGGGCGGACGGCGACGACATCCTGCTCGATTGTGAAGCGGCTGTGGCTGAAGATCTCGCCAAACGCCTCTCGCTCTATCGCCTACGCCGCAAGATCGACATTGCGCGCGATCACAGTCTGGCGGTCCATTGGAGCAATGAAGCGCGCGAAGGAGCGGTGCCAGACCCCCGCCTGCCAGAGCTAGGGTATCGCTGGCTCGCGCCTGCAATCGATGGCGAGGAGCCAGCTGACACGGCATGGCTCGCACATCGCCTTTCGCTAGGCGTGGCCGAGGGTCAGGCTGAACTTGGCGATATCCTGTGGCTGGAAACGAATGCGGTCGAACTGAATGGTGTTAGCTTCGACAAGGGCTGCTACATCGGTCAGGAAAACACCGCCCGCATGAACTGGCGGCAAAAGGTGAATCGTCGTTTGGTTGCAGTTCCGCTCGACACATCAGATGAAAAGCGCCGGAAGGTGGCCTATCCCGACCTCGGCCTGGCCATCGACCATCTACGCGTCAGCGATATCAACCCCGCGAATACGCCCGACTGGCTGCGGAAGGCCATCAAGCCTGTTGGTTGATCGGTCCAAGTGAGCGTTCAAGCATTAATTGAGCGCGATCACGCGCCGCTGTTTCTGGAAGGCCAAGCGATTTCGCGAGTGCCGACCCGATCAGTGCATCCCCCATGGCCATCAGCACCAACGCAAGCGTTTCGACATGAAAACTGGTCGCATTGCCGTCATGATCCACCTCTTCTGGCGCGATCTCGTCCACCAGCTGGTGGATCGTCTCTACAATCGGACTCAATGCATCCTCATCGCCGGTCAGGATCATCCAACTGGCCAGCGCCCCGGCTCCCTCTTTATCGAAAGCATCGAAAGCCAGGTCGACCACCTCGCGCGGGCTACCAAGCCCAGCTCGATGCGCAGTGACCGCTTCCTTGATCGTCTCGCAAACAGTCTCTGCCAGGTGGCGCGCAAGCTCCTTTTGCAGTCCAGAAGCTGACCCAAAATGGTGCAGCAAGTTTGCATGCGTCCGCCCAATACGTGCCGAAACCGCCTTCAGAGTGACTGACTGAGGCCCTGTTTCAATAAGTAAAGCCCGCGCTGCCTCGAGAGCGGAACATCTTGATTCTTCGGGTGTTAACCGTTTGCGACTTGTCATTATTTGTTAAGCCTAATAGATTCTTAAAACCATGACCGACCAAATCAACGATCTAGAGCGCTCTGATGTAACCAGCAAGAGCAGCGATGAACCCATCACCGCCCGCGGAAGCGCGACCCCGTCTGAGCATGAGTTGATCGTGCGTGACCGGCGGTTTGACCGCAAGGCAATGGTCCCGCGCCATTGGCATTCGAATGATCCGGTGGCGACGGCCTGGTACAACTCTGTTTCAGCCAGCCTGCCGCGCGGCGAGGCCTTCTTCATCGAAACCTTGCGCGATTTCCGCGAAGATCTGCCGCCCAAGCTGGCGCGCGAGATCAAGGCATTTACTACACAGGAAATCAATCACACACGCG
The DNA here is from genome assembly GCF_030284385.1 of Altererythrobacter rubellus. Taxonomy (NCBI): domain Bacteria; kingdom Pseudomonadati; phylum Pseudomonadota; class Alphaproteobacteria; order Sphingomonadales; family Erythrobacteraceae; genus Altererythrobacter; species Altererythrobacter rubellus. The sequence continues at coordinate 1,281,891 of NZ_CP127221.1, read as the reverse complement.
AGCATGTCGCATTCAACCGGTTGGTTTCAGATCACGGCTATAATGTCGAAAGCATCGAGCAGGGCATCCGTGCGATGCTGGAACTGACCGAGGGTCGCCCCAAGGAATTCAACCTCGCGATCACTATCACGCTGGAACATTTCGCGGCGATCATCAGCCGGCATCTGCTTTCCGATCCGCGCTATCTTGAGGGCGCCGACCCGGTCGCTGCCGATATCTGGCGCTGGCACGCAACCGAAGAGATCGAGCATAAGGGCCTGGTCTACGACGTATGGTTGCACGCGACCCGCGATTGGAGCGCGTGGAAACGCTACAAGACCCGCGCACTGGTTGCAGCGTTGATCACGAAGAAGTACTTCGGCAACCGCATCCGCGATGCCATCGGCCTGCTGGAGCAGGACGGCTTCACCCACAAACAGGCGAAGCGCAAGCTCTATGCCTTCCTGTGGTGGAAGCCGGGCATGATGCGCCGGATGTTCGTCGAATGGGCAGCAATCCTGACGCCGCGCTTCCACCCATGGGACCATGATGACCGCACGCTGATCGGCAAAACGGAAAGCCCCTATGCCGATGCGGTGATGCCGGCAGAGTGAGCCGAAAGCTGCACTTCCGCTAACGACCCAATACCTGCCGTTCGCCTCTTCGGCAGGTTTGCGCCCCAACTTCGGCCGTTTGGGCATCATTTCAAATGACTCGATAGCGGACATTGGTCTTTTTCTCTTGAGGCTCGTTTAACTTCACGGACACGGTAGAAGCACGGGCCGTACGCTAACGAAACTTGAGGCTGAGGCTATTCCTATGTCAGCGTTCCACTTCGATCCGCAGCAAGCAATCTTCAGGCCTGCTTCGCAAAGCCCAAGAGAATGGCCGCATGATGGACAAGTTCGGCGACTTCCTCATCACTCGTCCGATGTGCAATGACAGCCCCCAGCCCATTGAAAGTGAAGGCGAGCAGGAGCTCAGCGGCGGCGGCTTTCGAGGTGGCTTGCGGCAAATCCCCGGCAGCTACTGCGCAATCAACGATTTGCCTGAAGCAATCGACATAGACCGCTCTCAGCGTGAGAAGCGAAGCGAACTTCTCGGGCTTCTGCATCATCTTTAGCTGGACTGCCGGAACCAGCAAAGTGAAACGGAACCATCCCGTGGTGTCCTTGCAAATGAGCCTCAGGACGGCTCGCAACATGGATCGCCATTCGGTGTGGTCAGCAATCGCCTGTTGAATCGCCTTTCCGTTCACCTTCATCATGTGTTCGGCGACTGACGCGAACAATTCTTCCTTTGAGGAAAAGTGGTTGTAGATTGCGGCACCGGTAATCCCGCATTCCGCCGCGATGTCTTGCAAGCTGACTTCCGAATACTCGGCTGAGCTGAAGTACCTCGCTGCTGCAAGCAAGAGTCTTTGACGGGTCGCCTCCGCGCTTGAACCGGGTGGGCGGCCGCGCTTCACTTTGCTTCCGACGTGTCGAGATTTTGGCAGCGTATCCTGCAAGTCTCAGTTCCTTCTCCAGGACAAGCTGACGATCATGGTCGATACCATATGGGGGAGCTGTAGGCCCGCTCCTGGATCATCCGGGGAATCCCGTCAGGCAGCTCCAATCCGTAGCGCTCGGCATCGTAAGTGCTCCACCTCTTGGTCGGCACCTGAAGCACGCGGATATAGTAGAAGGAATGTTGATCCGGTTCAAAATTCCGATCACGCCAGAAAACGTTGAAATAGGGGAGTCCGTTGATGCTGGGTTCGTCCAGATCGAACACCTTTTCATGCAGCACTCCGCTTGCATCCAGCCACCCCTTGATGACCTGCACACGTTCGAGCATCGCACCGTCGGGATCCTTCAGTACGCGCACCAAGAGACGTGGAGTCTGTCGGAGTTTGGCCGCTTCGAGGACCCCGCCCATCGGCACGCCTGCAAAATATCCGAAGGGCGCGAAATCGTCGCGCGACAGGTCGGTTTCCTCAAAGTCCCACCCTGCAAAGAGTCTCAAGCGTATGCGGGGTCCAGTCGTCGCGTAAACCTCGCGCCGTTTGAGCGCGTCGAAGATCTCCTCGCGCGTATTGGCCCGCGCCCATACCGCCGTATAGCCCGAGGCAGACAGGCCCGCATTGGCCCAAAGATTCCCACCCATCTGGCTGCCGAGACGCTCTTCGGTCGGCTCGGAATCGAGGAACTTCCCCCAGAAATTGTCATCGTCTGCCGTGGCAAGGGCGGTGTGGGAATCGGTCGATCCGATGAAACCGAATTCATATGGGTTAACGCCTAGTCTCGCTCCATATCGCAGCCCCTTCTTCAGACCGCTCCGGGCATATTCGCCCGCAAGGCTGCGGCGCGCATCTTCCGGGTTGTCGCTTCGTGGGCGCATGGAGATGTCGGTTTCGTACCAGGTCTCGAAATCGGCAAAGCGATCGTCGGGCGAAAGCAAGGGGTGTGCTTCTCCATCGCCCTTTACCTGCGTGACTTCGTAGACCGGCTCCCATCTTTGCCGACGCTGAGCATAGTCCGCGGTCAAAGAGCCACCATCCAGCGTCGTATCATCGAACATCAGACCGCCGGAAAGATTGCCGTTATGGGCAATGGCGAGCACCTGCCCGCCCGTTCGGCGTTCGAAATTGCCCATGTAGTCCCACAAATCCTCGGGATCATCACTCTGGAGAGCAGAGAAGGGAAGAATCTGTCTGGTCTTGTCCGGTCCTTCACGAAAGACGACCACCCGGTGGAGATTGCGACCGCCCGGCATCGAGGTCCACTCATATCCCGCAAGCGTGGTGAACTCGCCTGGACGATTGTATCGCTCTGCTGTGTCGATGAGGTCAGACCAGATCGTTCGTTGATGGTCATCACCGGGAAGATCCATGGGTTTTTCGCGAGTGACCATGGCAACGTAATCGCTCAGGACAGCGCCAATGCCGCTCTCGCCTGAGAGAAAACCACTCCAACGTTCGCCCAGCGGGGTTTCCAATAGCGCGGGATCGCCTTCGCGAACGGAGGAGAGGACTCCGAGATATTCGGCATGATCGGCGACCATGAGAAAATCGAGTGGTCTGGCCAGTGCTGCAGGATGCCCGCTGGAGGCCATCACCGTTTCGCCCATGGCGAACCTGTATGCGTCTTCGGGGCCAAGCCGCTCGTTGCCCAGACTGTTGCTGTCGAACGAGAGGTTCGTGTGGACGTGCAGGTCTCCCCAAAGCACCTGCTCGGGATACTCGCTCAAGACAACAGTCGTGGGAGTTTCATTGGATTCTGCCACCGGCGCTTCGCGCATTGCCGAGCATCCAGCAAGGATCACTGGAGCAAGCACGCAAGAAGATGCCGCCTGTCGCCACATGACACCCTTTTTTCTGCTTGCCTGCATTCCCTACCCCCTACGAAGAGTCCCGAGCGCTCACACTTTTGACGATAGTGCACGTTCCTCTGCGAATATAATCTCAGGTTCATAAACATAATACCGCCAATAGGCCAATCGGCTAAATTGGTGAGGTAAGGGGAGGGAACATGAATACATTCAGGATTGGTCTGCTTACCGGAACGCTGTTGACCGGCGTTCTTGGAAGCCAAGCAGCTTTTGCCCAGCAAAACGAAGAAGCTTCGGCGGACGAAGACGACAACGTGATTATCGTCACCGGGCGTCTTCGCGGGGACGAGGCGGTGCAGGACGTGCCGCTTGCCGTCACGGTCGTCAGCCCGGAACAGCTTGCAGCGCAAGGGGCGCTCACGATCGAGGATGTTGAGGGCCTCTCGCCCAACCTAGTGATCGACCCCGTCGGCGCAGGCCCCGGCGGCGGCGCAATTTCGCTGCGTGGTGTGAGTTTTGAGGACATTGAAAAATCCTTCGAGCCCACGGTCGGCGTGGTCATTGACGGTGTCTTCATCGGGACCAACACGGCGCAACTGACCAATGCATTCGATTTCGAGCAGGTCGAAGTCCTGCGCGGGCCGCAGGGAACCCTTTTCGGCAGAAATACGATCGGCGGCGTCATCAATGTCCAGCGATCGCGCCCTACCAAGGAATTCGGTGCACGCGGCGAAGTGACATTCGGCAATTTTGGCAGGCGCGAGCTTAACGGCGTGCTTAATGTCGGCGACGGCGACGTCTTCGGCCTCAAGCTCTTTGGTTATGATCGCGAGTTTGACGGTTTCTATGACAACGTCACGCTGGGCGTCGACGCCGGAGCAAACTCCAACACCAATATCGGCGCCACCGTCCTCATAGAACCTACACCGGCCTTGGAACTGCTGCTCACGGCGGAGTATTCCGAGATCGGCGGGGATCCGGCAGTGTCGTCGCTGTCGGCGAGCACCGATGTGCTGTGCGTGCTTTTCGCAAATCCGAACCCTGTGCCGCCCAACACGTTCAACCTTATCCCCGAACAGTGCAATCGCAATCTCGACGAAGACCTGTACACCGTCTTTGCTAATGAGCTCGGCTCGATCGATTTTGAAGAGACGGCGCTGTCGGCTCAGATCAATTGGGACATCGGTGATCTCAGGGTGACTTCGATCACTGCCTTGCGGGACTCGGACGAGCGCGTGGTGCAGGACTTCGACGGGACATCGATCCCGTTCTTTCAGACTGATCGCGTTCAAGACTATCGCCAATTCAGCCAGGAACTGCGCCTCAGCGGCGAGTTCAACGAAGGCTTAAGCGGTGTGGTCGGACTGTTCTACTTCGAGAACGAATACCAGCTTGACCAGACGACGACCCTTCCCGGCGGTGCGCAGGTCAATCCCTTCACCGATCACGAAGTGGAATCTTTCGCGCTGTTTGCCGACTTCGATCTGGACCTGACCGATCGCCTGCGGCTTAGCGCGGGCGCGCGCTATTCTTGGGACGATAAGGAGTTCACCCGCATTCTCGCTCCGGGTGTGCAATTCAGCAACGCAGTCAGCTTTGAGGAGTTCACCCCGCGCGTCAGTCTCGATTTCGACATCTCCGACGACACGCTCGTCTACGGGTCCTATGCGAGAGGATACCGCGCCGGCGGCCTGAATGGCCGTGCGAACAGCCCTTCGGCGGTGGCGACTGCCTTCGGACCCGAAACGGTCGATTCCTTCGAAGTTGGTCTGAAGAATTCCTTCCTCGGCGGCGATCTTATCCTAAACTTCGCAGCGTTCCTTTCGAAGTATGACGACAAACAGGAGGATGTGGTCCAGGCGACCCCGCCGGGATCGGCTAACCCGCAGGAGACGGTGACGCTCAACGCCGCGAGCGCCGAGATCAAGGGTCTCGAGGTCGACATGCGCGCGAACCTGTTCGAAGGTTTCTCGCTGACCGCGTCGCTGGGCTTGCTCGATGCGGATTACGAGAACTTCTTCATAGATCTCAATCTAGACGGCAATCAGGACCCGGGCGAAGATGCATCGACACGCCAGCTTCGCCGCGCGCCTGATGTCACATTCTCGGTTGCCGCCAACTATGAAGTGCCTGTCTCGGACAACAGCGAACTCGACTTCAATGTCAGCTTCCGCACATTGAGTTCCTATCAGACGACAATCGTGGCGGCTCCGGGCAATTTCGGCGCAAACGATCCGAGGGGTCTGCACCCTGCGACATCGGATCTGTCGGCAGCGATCACCTACACGTTTTATACGGGTGAAGATTCACGCATCTATGCGCGCGTCTTTGGTCGCAACCTTACAGACGATACCGGGCTGTCTTCAGCGCTGCCTGTCGCGGGTCTGTTTACCTTCGGCACTGGCATTCCACCGCGCCAATACGGTGTAGCCCTGGGTTTCGAATTCTAAACTTCTCTAGAATGGGGTCTCAACGCTCTCGAGACCAATCCTTGGGCCGCCGCTTGGCGGCCCATTTTTGTGTTACTGCTCGCAAAGATGTCCGCTTTCCACCCCAATTCATGACCTAGGCGAGGCTGAAAGCGCTTTCCAGTAGCGGACAAAAAACTCCCTTTCCTACTCACTGAAAATCTGGCTCAAAAGCGCGCATGATCTTGGCTCAATCCATCTTGCAAGCCGCTCGCAATAGCGCCCCTCTCCCCAAGGAGAGTTTCTCTCTTAGGACAGTGTTCCAAGTGTTCCATCCTGTTGGATTGGAACGTGCTTTCGCCTCAGTCGTCGCTCGCTCGTGTCGTGTTGCCGCGGGCAGATTGCGCCTGCTCCGAACGACGCCTTTCCAGATCGACTTGTTGTCGGTCATGCGCCCGATTCCCCGCAATCGCGACGACCACGAAAAACAGCATGAGTGCAGCAGAAGCAATGACAATGGCAACAAGCACGATTCTATACCCTTCGATTGGTCGTGTTGCGGGGGCTGTAGAGCGTATCACTTCACAAGGCAGCATTGTTTCGACAACACACCAACGCACCCTGCTCGCTATTGACACAGATGTCAGTACGGTCTACTTACAATCATGTCAGTAACCCAAATCATGGAGTGCCCAGTGAACGCCCCTGCCAAGATTGATCTTGAAACCGCAGCAGCCGCAAACCGCCGCAGCGCTAAAGATCCAACACCGGCCGATCTCGAAATCACGGTTCGTGACGAACACTTTAATCGCAACACCACACCCAATCGGTGGTGGGCGGGCGAACCGTTCGGCACAGCCTGGCACAATGCCCTGTCAGCCACTTTCCCGCGCGGTGAGGCTTTCTTCATCGAAGCGGTCAAGGCGCATCGCGATGGCGCCCCGCCCAAGCTCGCGGCGGAGATCCGCGCTTTCGTGAAGCAGGAAATCAACCACACCCGCGAACACATCGCGTTCAACCGCCTCGCCGAAGATCATGGTTACGACATCAAAGCAATCGACAAGCGCGTTGAGGAAATGCTCAACCTGACCAAAGGCCGGCCAGAGATCCTCAATCTCGCCGCGACCATGGCTCTGGAACACTACACCGCTATGATGGCGAGCGAATTCCTGAAGAATCTAAAGCATTTCGACAAAGCTGACCCCGAAGTTCGCAATATGTGGCGCTGGCATGCGGCCGAGGAAATCGAGCACAAGGGCGTCGCCTATGACACCTGGAACCACGCCACTCGCGACTGGACGCCGTTCCGCCGCTGGAAAGTGCGCAGCCTGATGATGCTGATCGTCACGGGCCGCTTCTTCAAGAACCGCTGGGAAGACACGATGAACCTGCTGGCGCAGGACGGCATTACCGGCTGGAAGGCGCGCTGGGGCCTATTCAAGTATCTGGCATGGTCACCAGGCGTTGTGCGCCGCATTTTCCCGGCGTGGCTGGCTTACTTCAAGCCGGGCTTCCACCCGTGGGATCACGATGATCGCGCATTGATTGGTCTGTATGAAGGTGACTTCGAAGACGCTCTTCTTTAACCTGCAGAATAGCCTTTGCGTCTTCCCTAAATATCAAAAAGCCCCGGCTCCGCAATGGAACCGGGGCTTCTTTTTGTGCCGCCTGAATTAGGAGAGGAGAGAGGATCAGGCGGCAGTTTGCCAATCTGCCGATTGCTCAGACAGATCGAGCGAATATTCAGCGATCAGCGCCTCTGCTCCACGGCCACAGCTATGGCGATTTACGATCCGACCAGTGGGCTTGAAGCCAAGTTTTGACAACACCTTGCTCGAAGCAGGGTTGTCTAGAAAATGGCTTGAAAACAATGTCTTATAACCAAGGGTTGAAGCAATCTCGATTACGCCGCGGCCAGCCTCGGTGGCATAGCCCCGCCCCCAGTGCTGGCGCGCAATCCAATAGCCCAGTTCAACCTGACCGACCGTCATATCGATCCCGATGCAACCGATCAGGGCAGCATCTCGCGAACGTGTGATGAGAAAGCGCGGAAACCTGGGATCAACCGGCAGCTCCACAAAACTGCGTGCATCATCCTGGCTGTATGGCCATGGCGCACGCGCAAGGTTCCGCACCACGCCTTCATCGGCGATCCCGGAATAGACGGCCTGCCAATCCTCTGGCCAAGCCGGTCTCAAGAGCAACCTTTCGGTGCAGTGGAACATCTTCCTTCTCCTCAATGCCCCGCTGCCGCCCGCTTAGGAGCAATGCGTGACACATTCATTGCGGCGAAGTGGATTTCGCCGGTCTAAGAGGGAGAAACGACAAGAGGGAGACGGGTCAGCCCCATCTCCCTCTTCGAGTGCCGGTGGTTAAATCCGGCTGGGACCGTCCCGGTGGACGATCCCTTTATCGGAACGTCCGGTTATTCGGCTGCTTCCATAATCGCGTCCACTGACACGTATTTGCGGCCGAGTTTGCCTTTGTGGAATCGCACCACGCCGTTCTCGAGCGCAAATAGGGTATGGTCTTTGCCCATACCTACATTGCTGCCTGGATAGAATTTGGTGCCGCGCTGACGCACGATGATGTTGCCTGCGACAACGCCTTCGCTGCCGAACTTCTTCACACCAAGGCGACGGCCGACTGAATCGCGACCGTTACGTGATGAACCACCTGCTTTTTTATGTGCCATGGGCCCTGATCCTTACTTCTTCGCGGCCGGCTTCTTGGCAGCAGCCTTCTTGGCTGGAGCCTTTTTGGCCGGTGCCTTCTTCTCAGCTGCTTCCTTCTTAGGAGCGGCCTTGTTGGCTGGAGCCTTCTTCGGTGCGTCTTCAGTCTTGGCAGCGGCCTTCTTGGCCGGTGCCTTCTTTGCGACTTCGCCTACATCGGTGATACGCAGCAGAGTCATCTGCTGGCGGTGACCGGCCTTGCGACGATAGTTATGGCGACGACGCTTCTTGAAAACGACAACCTTCTCGCTCTTCGCTTGAGCGATGATCTCTGCCGAAACAGAAACCTTCGAAGCATCAGCAAGCTTGTCACCTTCACCCGCGAGCAGGACATCGCCCAGCGTCACCGTGTCGCCGGCGTCGCCAGCGAGTTTTTCGACTGCAATTTTGTCTCCAGCGGCAACCCGGTATTGTTTGCCGCCTGTGCGCACGACTGCGAACATGGTGGTAATCTCTCAATCTAAAGCTGTGCCCTTTCACTCTTCGAAAGGGCGAACCCGACTCTCCACCAGAAGGTGGCGCCGGAAAGAAGCGTGCCGTTAAGGGATAGGCGGGCTCAAGTCAACGCCGGATCATCGCATTTTTGCGCACCGCACAAGAAAATGCGCGAATGTGGACACGGCGCGCCACGAGTGGGTGGCAAGGAGCGGTGTTCGTGCTATTCACTGGCTCAAATGGACTATCCTCTCCTTCCTCGTACTCTTGTAATGGTTTTCGCTGTCGCATCACTCAGTGGCTGCGCCGGCGGCGGAAGCCGTTATCCCGACTTAAATCTACGCAATTTTGAACGTGTGCAAGGTACGTTCACAAGCGCTGCTGCCCCGGCACAGGCAGCTGCTCCGGCCTCCCTCGGCGCTAAGGAAATGGCCGAAGTCGGAAATGCTTTGCTAGCTGCGGGTGATCAGCACGCGCGCTTCCTTTCAGAAGCAAACAGGGCAAGGCCACTTATCGCTTCGGCTTCCGGCACCGGCATTGAAGACAATCGCTGGCCAATCGCGCAAATCGCGATCGGTTCGCTCGAATCGCACAATGGTCAGACTGTATCGCTGTTGGCTGACCTTGATTCGCTTTATGCAGACGCTTCCCTTTCCTTCGCAGAGCGAACGCAAATCGACTTGGCCAGACAGCAAGTTTCCGATTATCATACCGTTGAACGCCAATTGATTACAGAGTTGATTACCTTGCTAGATTCAACCCCCAACGGCAGCAACCCATGAACCTCGCCTGTGCCACATGCCCAGTCCGTGGCAGCGCAGCGTGCTCAGTTCTAGACGAGGCCGAGCGTGCAGTCATGGCCGCTGCCGGGCGAACACGCACCCTCAAACGCGGGTAAACCTTGTTTACGGCCGGAGACGACAATGCCGCGTGTGCCACGTTGGTAAGCGGTGCCTTGAAAGTTTCTGCAACCGATATGGATGGCAATGAACAAATCCTGGCATTGGTTCACCCAGCCGGCGTCATCGGCGATTTGTTTGCTCCGTTTACCCAGCATGATGTCGTTGCTTTGACCGAAAGCCAGCTTTGCACCTTTGCCAAAGCAGATCTCAACCGCGCCGTGGATGCCTATCCTGCGCTCACCAAAGCACTCCTGCGGCGCAGTCAGTAAGATTTGCATGCGACACGCTGTATTTTGGAGCTGACTGGCAATGCCAATGCGGAAACACGCCTCGCGGCCTTGATCTATGATTTCGCACACGCGGCCAGCCAGTCGCCTTGCCACCCTGTGGCGCAGTTCGATTTGCCGCTGTCGCGCGGCGAGATCGCCAATATGCTTGGACTAACGATTGAAACTGTAAGCCGGAAACTGGGCGATTTGGAAGCTACCGGCGCAATTCGCCGCATAGGCAAGCGCGGGATCGAATTGATCGACCCCGCGCACCTGCAAGCTCTCTCGGGAAGGTCTCGGGAGTAGGCGGGGCCCTCTCAGCCCGCCAGCGCGGCTATCGTCACCACCGCGACGCCCCAGAGCAGTACGAGAACTGGCAGGATCAAAACTTGTGTGGCGGCATCTCTGGCTTTGAGCGGGCTGGTATTGGTCATGATGCCTTTGCCTGCGAAGTGATCAAGGCCCATGGAGCGTACCTTTTTGGTTTCCGGTTTGAGCTGTGTCCAGATACCTGGAACCACGAAACCTGCGGTAACGATGAGCGCAATGATCACCATAGGAATGATCAAGGCAGGATTGCCGAATGCCATCGCTGTGATGGCTACAAATCCAAGGTAGCAAGCAAGCGTCGCACCATAGAGTGCCTTGGGAAGCTCAAAATTACGGTCGACATTGGTCTGCACTTGCGCTTCGGCTTCGGGCGCATCAACGATCCGCGCCTTCTGCTGGACGATTTCTGGTGTAAGCAATTTTGACATGACGATGTCTCCTTCCGTTGAGACATCTCTTGCCACCCCCGCGAAGGTAGCTCCTTGATCAAGATCAAATCGCGCGAATTATCTTATTTCCAACGCGCAAGATCGGCGTAATCATGACTGCGCGGCTCGATCCAACTCCATTCGCCATCGCGTTTTTCGCGTTTCCAGAACCAGGCAGCGGCTTTCAGATGATCCATGCAGTAATCGACGGCATCGATCGCGCCGCGTCGATGTTTGGCTGCTGCAGACACGCAAACGATGGGCTCGCCGGGAAACATTCGCCCAACCCGGTGAACCATCAATAGTCCCATCAGATCAAACCGCGCGAAGGCTTTGTCAGCAAGCTCTTTCATGTTTGGTAGCGTCAGCGGTTCGTAGTGAGATAGCTCCAAAGCTTCGACACCCGTATCGTTTCGCACTTCGCCAACGAAGGTGCATATCCCGCCCAATCCCGGGTTGGTGGCCTTGAACTGTTCGACTAGCGCGCCCGGATCAAATGCGTCTGCTAACAAGCGAACAACGCGCATTATCAGCCACCACTTACGGGCGGAAGCAACGCAACTTCATCACCCTCTTGCGCATTAAGCGACGCCTTGTCCGCCAGAACTTTTCCGGCGCAGGCGACATTGACGCGTGCCTGCCGGAGCTGTTCGGCAACTTCAGGCGCGACAGATGATATCAGCCCTTCCCAGTCGAGTGGCGCGGAAAATTCGCGGCTTTCTACACCCGCCAGATCGCGCAACGGACCAAGGAAGAGCACCGTCACGGCCATGTCAGCCACCCGTCATCGACATATGGCGTGGCTGCGCCGGTTCAGCGCCGCGTTCAGAGATATCGAAATGATGCCGTTCAGGCTTGATCCGCATGGCTTCATTCAGCGCAGCTTGCAGATTTGCCTCCGGATCGTCCGAACGCAGCGCCGCGCGCAGATCCACTCGCTCTCCACCACCCAGGCACGGATAAAGCTGCCCCGTCGCCGTCACACGCAAGCGGTTACAGCCTGCGCAAAAATTGTTGGTCAACGGCGTAATCATGCCGAGCTTTCCTCCGGTCTCTTCAATCCGGTCGTAGCGCGCAGGACCGCCAGAGCTTTCACTCAGCGGAGTGAGCGTCCAGCGCTGCTCCAGCTGTTCGCGCACAGCCGATAGCGGCAGAAAGTGATCGACCCGGTCCTCATCGACATCACCCAGCGGCATGACTTCGATCAATGTGTGATCGAAGCCTTCACCATGCGCCCATGCGATTAGGTCGGGAAGTTCATGCTCGTTCACGCCTTTAAGCGCGACAGTGTTGATCTTGACCCTGAGTCCGGCCTCATTTGCCGCAGCAAGCCCCTCCAGGACACGTCGCAGCACATCGCGCCGTGACAGCTTGGCAAACTGGTCTCGGTCACGTGTGTCGAGCGAAACGTTTACCCGCTTCACACCCACGCTCGCCAATTCGTCAGCATGCTGGGCAAGCTGAGTTGCATTGGTTGTCAGCGTAAGCTCTTCCAGCCCCTCACCAAGCTTGCGCCCCAACGCGCGAAACAGGTCGATGATGTCGCGCCGGACCAGCGGTTCCCCGCCAGTAATGCGGATCTTGGTAACCCCGCGGGCAATAAAGCCGAGCGATAGTTGATATAGTTCCTCAAGGCTCAAGACTTCCTTGCGCGGCAGGAACGTCATCCGCTCCGGCATGCAATAGGTGCAGCGCAAATCACAGCGATCAGTAACGGACAAGCGCAGATACTTGATCTGGCGCTGGAAGCCATCGATCAATGGCGCAGGCTTGGCGCTGGGAAGCAAAACGTCTCGGACCCTAGTCATGCAATGGAAGGTACTGCCCAGTGACGCCGGGCGCGCCCCTCAAATATGCGAGCATTGATTGGACAGCCGCTTCGCTGCCTCCACCCACCACATTTACCCTTTTGGGCGCGAATTTTCGGGCCAGATCGCGCGCAACTGTCCGCCGCCAGTCATCGTGATTGCTTGGGGCAAGCGGCAAGATAATGGTCAGATCAGCTACCGCGCCCTCTAGAGCCGCTATCGCTGGATTCAGATGCGCGCGGTGGAATGCGGCAGCCGCATCGAGTGGTTCAGCCGGCAGGTGTTCCACCTTCAACTCGGCCTGCTCCATCCTACTTCCGCTCGCGGTGGAGGGTGATGCCGATCTTTTCATTAGCCTCGGCAATCGCCAGTTTCACGATCTTGACAGTTACCGCTTCCACCCGCGCATCCTGCACGAACAATGTTTCACAGATGTGGTCTGCCACAGCCTCGATCAACTTGAAATGGACCCCTTCAGGCAGCGCATCGGAAGCTGCGAATTTCAGGTCCATGTAGTTCTTGCTGCCCTCAAGGGGAGTGTCAGCTTCATATTTTTCAGCGACCGCCATGCGCACCTGAATGGTGAAACGCAGTGGTTGAGGCTTACCGGTCTCCTCCGAATATATGCCAGTCAGGACATCGTGTTCGAAATCAGCCACTTCAAGGATCAGCGAATCTTTCATGCGCGCCCTTTAGCCGGAATTACCCCAACGTGCGAAGATCGCTGTGGGCAGCAGCCTGCCACTCTCGCCGGTCTCCTGCACCGCGAGATCGCCGTGCTCGATTGTGCCGGGCATATCTGCGAACAATTCATCGACCAAACCCGCAAGCGCCAGACTGCTCATTCGCACCGCGTAAACTGTAAGGAACAGGAACTTGCTATCGCGATCCAGCAGCTTGCGGCAATCGGCAAGCAGCGCGGGCAGGTTCTCTTCCAAACGCCATGTTTCATTCTTCGGCCCGCGCCCAAACTTGGGTGGATCAAGGATAATCCCGTCATAGCGATTACCGCGGCGAACCTCTCGCGCAGTGAACTTGGCCGCATCATCGACCAGCCAGCGGATGGGGCGGTCTTCCATCCCTGACAGCGCCGCATTTTCGCGAGCCTGCGCAACCGATTTCTTGCTCGCATCGACATGTGTCACGCGGCCATGTTGGCTCAACGCCAGCGATCCAACACCGGTATAGCCGAACAGGTTCATCGTCTCGGCCTCAGTCGCCTCGCTCAACTGTTCCCGCATCCAATCCCACACCGGGGCCATATCCGGGAAAAACTGCAGATGCCGGAACGGCGTCGGCTGCGCAGAGAAGGTCACTTCGTTCCAGCTCACCGGCCAGCGATCCTCTGGCAATGACTGGTCAAGCTGCCAGCGCCCGCCGCCATCCTCATCGGATCCAGGGATAAATTCGCCAGCGGCTTGCCAATCCGCCATGCGCGGGCTCCACATCGCCTGCGGCTCGGGGCGGATGAATGCGCGCGGACCAAATTGTTCAAGCTTGCGACCATTCCCGCTGTCGAGCAGGCGATAGCCGCCTTCCCAGCCCTCGCCCACCATCAACACAGGATCGCGGCGAAGCTCGACCATCAGGCGGCTGGGCTCGCGTGCTGCGTCACAAAGTCGCGCACAGCGTCATATTTGCCGGGCAGCTCGCTATAGGCTTCCTCGCGCGCGAACAGATCACCCACGCGTGAAGGCAGGTTCGGACGCAATCCCGTTGCGCGCTCGACCACATCGGGGAACTTTGCCGGGTGGGCAGTCGCCAGCGTTACCATCGGGATTGAAGGATCGAGTTCGCTTGCAAGCGCTGCATGCAGGCCGACGGCAGTATGCGGATCGATCACTTCGCCAGCATTTTCGTGCGCCCAACGCAGCGCTTGCAACACTTGCTGCTGATCCGCGCGAACGCTGGTGAACAGGGCCGACGCGCCTTCGCGCTGACTATTGGTCAGCTGCATGGCTTTATCCGCTTCGAAGCTGCGTATTTGTTCCGCCATCGCGGCACCGTCGCGCCCGCCGCAATCGAATAGCAGCCGCTCGAAGTTTGAGCTGACCTGAATATCCATCGAGGGTGTGTCGGTCGGCGTGACTGTGCCAGTCGAATAGTCCCCATCTGACAGCGCGCGATGCAATATGTCATTGACGTTGGTCGCCACCACCAATTGTGCAATTGGCAGGCCCATTTGCGCGGCAACATAGCCTGCAAACACGTCACCGAAATTACCCGTCGGCACAGAGTAAGCGACCGGACGATGGAGTGCACCCAACTGCAGTGCACTGGCGAAATAATAGACCACTTGCGCCATTAGCCGCGCCCAGTTGATCGAATTGACCGCGCCAATGTTGAAACGGCCCGTCATATCGGCATCGCCGAACATACGCTTCACCATCGCTTGCGCATCATCAAAGCTGCCTTCGATCGCGATGTTGTGAACGTTGGGCGCACGCGCTGTCGTCATCTGGCGGCGCTGCACATCGCTGACGCGGCCCTTAGGGTGAAGCATGAAGATATCTACACCTTCGCGCCCGGCCACCGCATCGATCGCGGCTGATCCTGTATCGCCACTGGTCGCGCCAATGATGGTCAGGTTCGATTGGCGGCGACTGAGGAAGGTCTCAAACAGCAAGCCAAGCAGCTGTAGCGCGACATCCTTGAATGCCAGCGTCGGTCCATGAAACAGCTCGAGCAGCCATTGCCGCTCATCCAGCTGCACCAGCGGCGTCACCGCCTTGTGCGCAAAGCGGCCATAGGCCTGCTGGCAAAGGCTGCGCAATTCCTCTTCGGTCAGGCTGCCTTCGACAAAGGGCCACATCACCCGCGTAGCTAGCTCTGCATAGGGCAGCCCAACCATGTCCGCGATCTGCGCTTCGCTGAAGCGCGGCCATTCAGCCGGCAGGTACAGCCCGCCATCGCTGGCGAGCCCCGCCAGCGTGACACCTTCGAAATCGAGCGCGGATGCGCTACCTCTGGTCGAGATATATTCCATTACTTGGGGCGGTTAGACGCGGGCGGCCCCAAGGGCAAGAAAGAGACGCTTCATGCTCGTCAATCCCCACCTTCCCGACGCCCAGCCAACTTGCTGCGGATTGCAAGGAAGTAGATTACCAGCGCCGTCAGCGCGAAGAAGAACCACTGTCCCGCATAAGCCATGTGGTCGATGACTTTCTTCTTTGGCGGAGCGCTTGCAGAAAGACCTTCAACCGGCGGGTCAGCAACAAGCTTTGCAAAACCAGTCCGCAGGGGTTCTATAGAGCCGGTTACCTCGCCACCTTCCCAGCTGACAGCAGATGGTCCCCTCGCCCAGCCCAACTGGACATCTGCCTGTCCACCGTTGCCAAGCCTGCACGTTGCGACCTGCACATACCCCGACTGATCATTGGCGTTTCGGCCTGCAACAACCCTTGGTTCACCCACAATCTCCACGCACAAGATAGAAGATCGTCGATAGGCATAGCGATCCACCTCTTCAGCGGTCAGCGGAAACGGCACCAATTCGGGATTGCCTGCGTTTGCTTCATATTGTTGCAGGCGCGCTTCCTGCTCCCCGATTTTACCCCATTGCCAGAACCCAAGCCACACCATGATGCTTGCGGCCACGAACACAATGATAGTCGGAACAATCGGAAGCTGGCGGAGGTTCATTGATCCATGTCTTTCGTTTCCAGGCTGCGCTGATAGCGTGCCATCAGCAGCACTGTCTTGAAGAAACGCAGCGCGGCTAAAGTGGTTGCAATGGTCATCGGAACCACAATCAGCCCCATCAGCCACATTGGAAAGCGCAACCACTCGTCGATTAGCAGCACTGCGCCCATCAGCATCGCCGCAACCGCAAATGTCACAATGCTTGCCGCGCGGCTACCCCGCTCGAATTGGCCGAACTCCAGCCCGCAAGCTTTGCAGCGATAGGCAACGCTTGCAGGCGTGTCGAACAACGTGCGCTTATGACAGCGGGGGCACAAACCGAAAAGGGCTGCCTGAGTTACCCCCGGCAGCCCCTTCATTTCTTCAGAGCTTACGCTCTTCGCCATTAGTGAACCGGCGCGCCCCAACCACCCCAGATGTAGATGGCTACAAACAAGAACAGCCACACTACGTCAACGAAGTGCCAGTACCATGCTGCCGCTTCGAAGCCGAAATGCTGACGCGGGGTGAAGTGACCCGCATAGGCGCGCACCAAACAGACGATCAGGAAGATCGTGCCAACCAGAACGTGGAAACCGTGGAAACCGGTCGCCATGAAGAAGGCCGAGCTGTAGGTGTTCTGACCGAAGTTGAACGGAGCGATCGAATACTCATACGCCTGAATAGCGGTGAAGACTGCACCCAGGGCGATCGTCGCCCAAAGGCCCTGCTTCAAACCATCGCGATCACCGTGGATCAACGCATGGTGCGCCCAGGTAACCGTAGTGCCCGAACACAACAGGATGAGGGTGTTCAAAAGGGGAAGCTGGAATGCGTTGAGCACTTCCATCCCAGCAGGCACGAGCGTGCCATCCGTTACGCCCTGCGTGACGAACAGATTCTCGGTTGCTTGCTCAGCAGTGCCCGCCGCAGTGACTTGCAGTGCGTCCGGGAACAGAGCGAAATCGAAAAACGCCCAGAACCAGCCGACAAAGAACATCACTTCGGATGCGATGAACAAGATCATGCCATAGCGCATGTGCAGCTGCACAACCGGTGTGTGATCGCCGCCTTCGGCTTCCTTAACAACATTGCTGAACCAGCTGAAGAAAGTCGCGATCAGCCCCGCGATGCCGAGACCGAGGATGATCTGCCAGCCGTTCATCTCATGCATGAAGAAAACCATGCCAGTGGTGAATGTCAGCGCAGCAAACGCACCGATCAGCGGCCAGATGTCTGGCTCGAGGATGTGATAGTCGTGGTTCTTTGTTCCAGCCATGGAAAGTTCCCGTCTTTTGGCCCGTATCTTAGATTCAACCCGTCCTTAGATGCCCTCGCGGGACGGGTCCAGAGTGTTACGAACTTGGTTCGCTGTTAGTATTGAGTGACTTGTGGAAGGTGTAGCTCAAGGTGATCTGCTCCACCCCCTCCATTGCTTCGTCTTCCAGCATCGCCGGATCGACAAAATACAGCACCGGCATGCTCACTTCCTGCCCCGGCTGCAAAGTCTGCTCGGTGAAGCAGAAGCATTGAATCTTGTTAAAGTAAGCGCCCGCATGTTCCGGTTCGACATTGAAAGTCGCTGTACCGGTGATCGGAACGTTTGAGTTGTTCTTGGCGGTATAGATCGCCATGTCGCGCACGCCGATTTGAACTGTGTCAGTCGGTTGCGTTGGTCGAAATGTCCACGGCACATCACGCGCGGTTGATGCATCGAATCGGATCGACATCGTTTTGCCGGCAGCAAGGCCAATACGCTCCGCATTGGCCGCCTCAGACTCACTCGCCACCTGCGTCGTACCGCCAAAACCGGTCACGCGGCAGAACAGGTCGTACAAAGGCACCGCTGCGTAGCCCAAACCCAGCATCGCGAGCGCGCCCATGAATGCGTAAATGCCGGTCTTTAGGTTCTTCTGCTCAAGCGATGTTGCAGCAACAGCGGTCACTTTACTGGCCTCCGATACGAACGATGGTGATGAAATAGAACAACACAACCATGAACAGCAACAATCCGCCGAGCACGAGATTGCGGCTTTTCTGACGGCGCTTGATTTCGGATTCTTCTTCAGGCGTCATCAGATTATCCACCCTTGCCCACGCGCCAGAGCATCAACTACCAGCGCTGCGAACAGCGCGAACAGGTACAGGATGCTGTAGGCAAACAGGCTTTTCTCCGGCTTCATTGTGTCGCCCTCTACAGAGGTACGGAATGCCACCGGCAGCGACATGCCCAGAAACGCCAGAGTGAGCGCAAGCGCTGTAAATCCGTAAATCGCGCCGGTCCCGCCAATTAACCACGGGGCGATCGCCACCGGCACCAGCAGAATTGAATAAGCCAGAATCTGCCGGCGCGTCGCTTTCTCTCCGGCAACCACGGGCAGCATCGGAATACCGACCTTGGCGTAGTCCGACTTCACAAACAGAGCGAGCGCCCAGAAATGCGGCGGGGTCCAGAAGAAGATAATCGCAAACAGCAGGATCGGCATGGCGGTAACCTCGCCGGTCACAGCAACCCAGCCTATCATCGGCGGGAACGCTCCGGCACCGCCGCCAATCACGATATTCTGCGGCGTGCGAGGCTTCAGCCACATGGTGTAGATTGCTGCATAATAGACAATTGCAACCGCAAGGATCGCAGCTGCGAGCCATCCTACCGCAACACCCATGATGACCAGCGAGGCCGCAGATAGCATAATGCCGAAGTCGCGCGCATCATCGGGGCGCATACGACCTGCGGGAAGCGGACGGTTGGCCGTCCGTTTCATGCCGGCATCGATCTCTGCTTCCCACCACTGGTTTAGCACCGCTGAACCGCCTGCGGCCATGGCAATGCACAGGATCGCGGTGAAGCCGATCACAGGATGAATGCTGCCCGGCGCGGCCAGCAAGCCGCAAATTCCGGTGAAGATCACCAGCGACATCACGCGCGGCTTGGTTAGCGCGAAGAAATCGCGCCAATCGGCCGGCATTGCTGTAGCGGTCGTCGCAGTCATTACCTGTCTACTCGTTCAATATATGCGCCTGTTGTGCGCTTCTTTTGCGAGGCGGGGCGCACTTCTCAGCACGCCCCTCCCCCTTGTCTGCAATCGCTCGATCTAACGCCGCAGCAATTTAAGCCCCTGCGGGACGGTGATCGTGGTAATCGTGGTAATCCTCGATCACTGGCAGCGTTTCGAACTGGTGGAACGGCGGTGGGCTCGAAAGCGTCCACTCAAGCGTAGTTGCACCTTCGCCCCATGGGTTTGTTTCTGCTTTCTTGCCGGCAAGGAATGCATAGGCAAGGTTGGCAAAGAACAGCAACATCGAACCGGCCATAATCCAGTAGCCGTAGGACGAGATTTCATTCCAGTAACTGTAAGCAGCGGTGAAGTCAGGATAGCGACGCGCCATCCCCTGCATGCCCAGGAAATGCTGCGGGAAGAAAATCACGTTCACACCGATGAAGAAGCCCCAGAAGTGAAGGTGGCTCAGCAGCTCTGAATGCATGCGGCCGCTCATCTTCGGGAACCAGTAGTAGAAGCCCGCGAAGAGCGAGAATACCGCACCCATCGACAGCACGTAGTGGAAGTGGGCCACAACGTAATATGTGTCATGCAGGTTGTCGTCGATCCCGCCATTGGCGAGAACAACGCCGGTTACACCGCCGACGGTAAACAGGAAGATGAAGCCCATCGCCCAAACCATCGGCGATTTGAACTCAAGGCTGCCGCCCCACATCGTGGCGACCCAGCTGAAGATTTTCACACCGGTCGGGACCGCGATAACCATGGTCGCTGCTGTGAAGTACATCTTCGTGTTCACGTCGAGGCCAACGGTATACATGTGGTGCGCCCAAACAATGAAGCCAACCACGCCAATCGCAACCATTGCATACGCCATGCCGAGATAGCCGAAAACGGGCTTGCGGCTGAAGGTAGCAACGATCTGCGAGATCATACCAAAGCCCGGCAGGATCATGATGTAGACTTCAGGGTGACCGAAGAACCAGAACAGGTGCTGGTAAAGGATAGGGTCACCACCGCCGGCCGGATCAAAGAATGTCGTGCCGAAGTTGCGGTCTGTCAGCAGCATCGTAATCGCAGCCGCCAGCACAGGAAGTGCGAGCAGCAGCAGGAATGCCGTGACAAGTACTGACCATACAAACAGCGGCATTTTATGCAGGGTCATACCCGGCGCACGCATATTGAAGATGGTCGTGATGAAGTTGGTTGCCCCCAGGATCGAGCCAGCGCCCGCCAAGTGGAGCGAGAAGATCGCGAAATCTACTGCCGGCCCTTGCGAACCCGTCGTCGAAAGTGGTGCATAGACTGTCCAGCCCACGCCAGCGCCCATTCCGGTACCGCCCGGGACGAACATGGAGAACAGCAGGCTGAAGAAACCGACAACGGTCAGCCAGAAGCTGATATTGTTCATGCGCGGGAAAGCCATGTCTGGCGCGCCGATCATCAGTGGAACGAACCAGTTACCGAAGCCACCGATCATCGCCGGCATGACCATGAAAAAGACCATGATCAGGCCGTGCGCAGTGATGAACACGTTCCACATGTGGTAGTTCGCATCCATCGAGGTGCCGTCACCACCCAGCATATCAACCCACATGCCCAGATGCTGGATGCCCGGCTCTGCCAGTTCCATCCGCATGATGCCGGAAATCGCACCACCGATGATGCCCGCACAAATTGCGAAGATCAGGTAGAGTGTGCCGATATCCTTGTGGTTGGTCGACATGAACCAGCGGGCGAAAAAGCCCGGCTTGTGGTCCGCATCATGCCCATGATCTGTATGGGGAGCGGTGATGCCTTCTGCGGTAGTTGCCATCGTTCAGATACTCTCTGCTCTAAATCTATTCGTTATGCGGCAGGCGCTGCTTCAGCTTCCACTTCGGCCTCAACCACTTCTGGTTCGCCAACAGTGCCGCCTTGCTCAAGCACCCAAGCTTCCCACTCCTCGCGCGGAAGCGCTTCGACCACCACCGGCATAAAGCCGTGGCGTGCACCACAAAGTTCGTAGCACTGGCCGTAATAGACGCCTGGCTCTTCGATCGTGAGCAGGCGCTCGTTCAAACGGCCCGGAACCGCGTCCAGCTTGAACCACAGCGATGCCACACCGAATGAGTGGATCACGTCCACTGCTGTTGTCTGGAGGCGTAATGGTGTGTTCGCTGGCACAACCATACGGTTGTCGACAGCAAGCTGATTGGGCTCACCGCGATCCAGCGCTTCTTCCGGCGGAAGCATATTCGAAATGACTTCAAAGCCACCATTGTCGGGATAGGTATAACCCCAATACCACTGGTATCCGGTCGCTTTGATTGTGATCGCCTCTTCAGGCGGGGTTTCGTATTGGCTCAGCAACAGATTGATCGAAGGAACCGCGATTACAACCAGGATCAGCGCTGGCACCACAGTCCAGATCACTTCGATCAAAGTGTTGTGCGTTGTTTTCGATGGAACCGGGTTCGCCCGGCGGTTGTAGCGAACAATCACCCACATAAGCAGGCCAAGCACAAACAGACTGATCACTGTAATGATCGGCATCAGGATTGCGTCATGCATCCACAGCGCGTCGCGGCCGTCCTGCGTAAATTGGTCCTGGAAGCTCAGCCGACCGTCAACCGGCATTCCCTTGCCTTCGGTTGGTGTCATTGGCGTGTAACCGGCGGTGGTTTCTGTTGCCGCTGCGTCTGCAGGAGCTGCATCGACCTGAGCATGAGCGCTCGATGCAAACAATAGCATCAGGGCCACCATGGCAGTGACGATAAGTGAATAGGCGTAGCGGCCTGTTTGACCCAAAACCATCTTTGTGACGTTTCCCGATTCAATCGTATGTATAAGCTGCGCGGCCTCTAATCACAGAAACCGCATTAGCCAACCCAAAGTCCCGGAACTACCCCCGAGATTGATGCGCCTATAGGCGCGCTTGCCCAGCGCCTCAAGCGCTTCTAGGGAGAAATTTATGCAAGTCGGGATGAGTCCGACGCAATTTGATCTTTTTAGTAGGTGTTTCACGAATGACTGAAGAAGAAGTGCTGTCCGAATTCCGTAGCTGCGGCGCGCTATTGGAAGGGCACTTTCTGCTCTCGTCCGGGCGGCACAGCGCATATTATCTGCAATGTGCACGAGTCCTCATGAATCCTGACCGAGCATCGCGCATTGCGGTTGCTATGGCAAAAAACCTCCCGCGAGAGATTCGTTCCAGCGTTGATGTGGTAATCTCCCCAGCGATGGGTGGACTAATCATTGGTCACGAAATGGGCCGCGCGCTCGGGAAAGACGCTATGTTTCTCGAACGGCCAGAAGGGACATTCCATCTGCGGCGCGGATTCGCGATCAAGCCGGGGGCCAAGGTCCTGATGGTGGAAGATGTCGTCACCACCGGCCTTTCCAGCCGCGAAGCGATTGCAGCCGTCGGCGAAGAGGGCGGCGAGGTCATAGCCGAAGTGTCTGTGGTCGACCGCTCTGGCGGCACAGCAGATCTTGGCGTGCCGTTCTTCCCGCTGGTCGCACTCAATTTCCCGACCTATGCAGACGAGGAAGTTCCCGCCGAACTAGCTGCCGTGCCGATCACGAAGCCGGGTAGCCGTGCCTGATGGTCAATGTTCACAATCCTGAGCGGTTGCGGCTGGGCGTCAACATTGATCACGTCGCGACAATCCGCAATGCCCGCGGGGGCAACCACCCCGACCCGGTTCGCGCAGCAGAGATTGTCGCCAGCGTAGGGGGTGACGGCATTACCGCTCACCTGCGCGAAGACCGCCGCCACATCCGCGATGCCGACATCGCACGGATTCAGGCAGCAACCGACCTGCCACTCAATCTGGAAATGGCTGCGACCGAGGAAATGCTGGAAATTGCGTTGCGTCATAAACCGCATGCCGCCTGCATTGTCCCGGAAAAGCGCGAAGAGCGTACGACTGAAGGCGGGCTGGATGCGGCCGGCATGGACAACCAGCTCGCACCGATTGTCACGCGCCTTACCGATGCAGGAATTCGAGTAAGCTTGTTCATCGAAGCGCAGGAACGCCAACTGGACGCAGCACTGCGGCTGGGCGCGCCCGTCGTCGAATTTCACACTGGTGAATATGCGCACGCTTTTCTGGATGGGGACAATGAACGTCTTGCAGCGGAGCTGAAGCGTATCTCAGATATGTCGGCACTCGCGGCAAAGAACGGGATCGAGCCACACGCTGGCCACGGTCTGACCTATGAGAATGTCCAGCCCATTGCAGCCATCCCGCAATTGGCCGAACTCAATATAGGCCACTACCTGATTGGCGAAGCGGTGTTTTTAGGATTGGAGCCTGCCGTGCGTCGCATGCGCAATCTGATGGACGAGGCGCGGTGAGCAGCGAACAGGCTCAGGTTACCAGCGCTCAGTTCGGCTGGTTTTTGGCCGGAGCCCTGTCGTTCGTCCTGAGCATTGCATTGCTCGGCTATTCCCTGTGGACCGGAATCGCTCTTTCATTTGCGATTTTATGGCCGCTCCTTCAAATCTTTGGCTACGGCATGACCCTTAAGATGGCGAAAGGTGACCCCGCGCATTATCTCGTGAAGACTCAGGTCATTTTGCACTGGATGATCGTGTTCCTGCTGGCAGCTATGATTTTACGAGGTGGATCATGATCATCGGGCTCGGCTCTGACCTATGCAGTATCGAGCGGATCCAAAATTCGCTCGAGCGTTATGGCGAGCGGTTTGAATACCGGGTCTTCACAGAGATAGAGCGCGCCAAGGCACGCCGTCGGCCATTCACTATCGCGGGAACCTACGCCAAGCGCTTCGCTGCAAAGGAAGCTTTCAGCAAAGCTGTAGGCACTGGTTTCAAACGCGGTGTCTATATGAAAGATATCGGCGTTGTTAATGCGCCATCGGGTGCGCCAACCCTAGCGCTCGCGGGTGGCGCTGCGAAACGGCTTGCGGAATTGACGCCGGATGGCCATGAGGCCTTCATTCATCTCACTCTCACCGACGATCATCCATGGGCGCAGGCATTCGTGATCATCGAATCGCATCCAATCCTAGGCTGAACGCGACACAAAGATATGGCTACCGGCTCTGACACTGTGACAAACGACAAGATCAAATCCAAGGACACCGAAGAAAAGGTAAACTGGCTCGCGGAATTGCGCGGGCTCAGCCTGATGCTTCTCGCCGTGCTCGTTTTTCACAGCCTGGTGGCAAAACCATTCTACATCCCGTCGACGTCAATGATGCCGAGCCTTTGGGTGGGCGATCGCCTGGTGGTCAGCAAGTATCCCTATGGCTGGAGCTGGGCTTCGGCGAGCTTCCACCTTCTACCGCGCGGCGATTGGCGGATTTTAGGCGATACGCCGGAATATGGTGACGTTGTCATCCCGGTTCATCCGGTTCGCGACGAGGATTATATCAAGCGCGTTGTTGGCCTTCCCGGCGATACGATTGCAGTCGAAAATGGCATCATTATCCTGAACGGTGAGCCAGTGAAGCGCGAGATAGTGCCCAACGTCAAAATCCCGTTCGAGCCGGAGCTGCTATGCGAGGGATCGCCCTGCCTTAGTGCCTTTTCAGCCTACCTCGTGCGGGATGCCGACGGCACACAATATTACGAAGTGCCCGCCTATCGCGAGACAATGCCCAACGGCGCTTCGTTTCTGGTGATTGACCATCTTGAAGACCAATTGCTCGACAATTTCGAACAAATCACCATTCCGGAAGGCGAAGTCTTCGTGATGGGCGACAACCGGGACCACTCTGCCGATAGCCGCGAGCTAAATAGCGATCGCGGACTGATGGGCGCCGTGCCGCTCGAAAACATCGGTGGGCGCGCAGAGTTCATAACCTTTTCGCTAAACGGCTCAGCCAGCTGGAACCCGTTTACCTGGTGGTCTGCGCTGCGTGATAACCGTTCTTGGTCGACACTGCGCGCGCCCAAGGCCGAATATTCCAGCGCGGAATAGCGCGCGCAGGCAATGGCTAAGAAGTTCCTTTATCTCGTAGCCGTGATCATCGTCTTGGTGATTGCGGGCCTCATGGTCCTGCGCGTTTGGGCGGCGGAATTGACCGCGCTTGCCTTTGTTCCGACCGAGCAATTCGTTGAGCAAGAGGCGCTTGCCGAAAATGCCTATGCAGAAACGGATATGTGGTTTGTTCGTCCGGGAAAGGGCGACGAGTTGGTTCGCTGGCAGCCAGATTACGCCAATAATCGCGGCTTGCTGCCTACTCCGGCTGACCCCTCACCACCCGATTTTGCAGTCTTTTTCGTCCATCCGACCAGTTACCTCAGTCGGTCGAGCTGGAATGCCGAACTGGGTGATGAAGATGCGGAACGCGTCGCACGCGTATATTTGCGCGGAATGGCCAGCCCTTTTAGCAAAGCGAGCGAGATCTGGGCGCCGCGCTATCGCCAAGCGACAATCGGTGCGTTCATGACCGACAAGCCCGAGGGTCAAATGGCTTTCGACACCGCTTACCGCGATGTTGCACAGGCATTTGCGTATTTTGTTGATACCATAGATCCTGACCTACCGATTGTGCTCGCCGGCCACAGTCAAGGCTCACTCCACATGATGAGCCTGCTCAGCGAGCGGGTCGCCGGGTCCCCACTCGCCGATCGGATCGCCGCCGCATATGTTGTCGGCTGGCCGATTTCTGAAACCCATGATTTGCCGCTTATGGGGCTGCCGGCTTGCACCGCGTCTGATCAGGCCGGCTGTATCCTTAGCTGGGCGAGCTATGCCGAGCCAGCCGATCCATCGCAGGTCAAAGCCTATTACAGCCGATCAGTCGGCTTCAATGGAGGGTCACGCGGGAGCAGCCCGGTGCTTTGCACGAATCCGCTGACGGGAACGCGCGGCGGAACTGCGCCAGCCAGCGCAAATCTGGGCACATTGGTACCTGAAACCGATCTGACCGACGGCGCACTTGTGGCTGACGCTGTCCCCGCTCGCTGCGATCCGCGCGGAATATTGCTGATTGGCGATCCTCCTGATCTGGGTCGCTATGTTCTGCCGGGCAATGACTATCACGTCTATGACATCCCGCTGTTCTGGGCGAATTTGCAGGCCGACGTCAAACGCCGGGTGGAAATATGGGCACAAAACCGCTGATCACCGACAGCGCGGCTGATTTGCGCGATGCGCTGCCTGACGGAGGCGCTTTGCTCGGGCTGGACCTAGGAACCAAGACCATCGGCATCGCAACCAGCGACGCGGGTTGGCGATTTGCAACAGCGGGCAAGACACTGGCGCGCGGCAAATTCGGGCGTGATCGCGAAGCTCTGGCTGCGCTGATCAAGGAGCGCAGCATTAAGGGCATAGTGATCGGCCTGCCACGCAACATGGACGCCAGTGAAGGTCCGCGGGCGCAGTCAGCTCGCGCATATGCGCGCAATTTGAACGAGGCATTTGATTTGCCCGTGCTGCTATGGGACGAGCGCTGGTCCACGCAAAGTGCAGAGGCCGCGATGATCGGGCAGGACATGAGCCGTGCCAAACGCGCGGAAAAAATCGACAGTCATGCAGCGGCAATCATTCTGCAAGGTGCGATTGATGCGCTGGCCGGGAACGCATTTTAGGCTTCAGCCACCGCTGATCGCTTGCCTCTAGCAATAGCTGGGAGCATTAGGCTGCCGGACAGTTCCGCTTCACGCCACAACATATCGCGTGCAGCTTGATTGGCCAGCGGACCAGCAAAGGAATGGCGCTCAGAACGCGCTCTGAAAAATTAAAACATTGTAAGGACAGAGCCTTGCAGGCAATGGTTAGGACAATGGCTAAAGACTTGCCTCCTTTCGATCCCAAACAGGCGTTGCAGTTCTTCTGCCAGCATGGCCATTCGGGTTGGCTGGGCTTGCAATACTCAGACCATGGTGAAGACTGGGTGGAATTGGAACTGCCCTGGCGAGAAGATTTGCTGGGCGAGGAAGACCGTCATGTGCTTGCATCAGGGCCTATTGTCAGCCTGCTCGACATGGCGTCAGGCATGAGCATCTGGCACACAAAGAAAGTCTTCACGCCCATTGCAACGCTGGACCTGCGCGTGGACTATCAACGGCCCGCGAAAGAGCGCAGTTCAGTCCTGGGACGAGTTGAATGTTATCGCATTACCCGTTCTGCCGCCTTCGTGCGCGGCATTGCCCATGATGGGAACCGCAGCGATCCGGTCGCTACGATGGCAGGTGTGTTCATGACCATTGATAAGGACCCGCGCAGTGACCGGTAACGCGGATCTTGACCGGTTCCTGACCGCTTACGCGCGCTCGCTTGGCATATCCGTCCACAGTCTGGGCGATGACGGCTTACCTGTTCTCACAGTCGAGTTCAGCTCGATCATCGAGGGCAGACCTGGTGCGTTCCACGGCGGGGCCACAAGCGGATTGCTTGAAACAGCCGGCTACGCTGCATTGCGCGCAATCTTGCAGCGCGAAGATCGCGACCCGCAACTCAAGCCGATCAACATCACTGTCCAGTTCTTAAGCGCTGGCAAGCGCAAGAAAACTTTCGCTCAGGGGCGGATCACGCGACTTGGGCGGCGCAATGCCAATATTACTGTGGAAGCATGGCAGGATGATCGCAATCGGCCAATCGCAACAGCAGTGATGAATATACTGATGGCAGACCGCTAACGCCTGCCAGATTCAATTTCGAGTCCGTCTTCGGTCAGTCGAAACTCCACAGGCAGACCGTCAATCTCAGTCACCACCGTCAGCCCTTCCTGTTCGACTGACAGGGTTGGACCGTTGTCATCAATCGGGATGTCTCGCAGTTCCTCGATGTCGAGCGGGCGGATCGGCCCTTCCGGATCGGGTCGCTCTGCCGGTTCTACGATGTCACTTCCGGCCCGCGCACCGCGCATGAAATTGCGCCAGATACGCGCGGGCAATCCGCCGCCGGTCACACCATTGAGCGAGGTGTTGTCATCATTGCCAACCCAAACGCCGACCACAAGATCGCCAGCATAACCTACGAACACAGCATCCCGATAATCCTGTGTTGTCCCTGTCTTGCCGAAATTCGGCCCAGCGAGCATCGCAGCTTTGCCTGTACCATCATTGATTGCCGCGCGCAGCAAACGTTCCATGTCGCTTTGCACACGCCCCGGGAAATGTGACTGTCCATCAAAGAGCCATTCAATCCACCCTTCTTCCTCTTGCAGGAAAGCATGAGGTTCAACCGGATAGGCATCGGCAGCGACCGCCGCATAGGCACTGGTGAGTTCCAGCAGGCTCATCGTCGAAGTGCCTAGCGCCAGGCTGGGATCACCCTCTGGCAGAGGGGACGTGATGCCCAGATTCCGCGCGGTTTCGATCACCCGTTTGCTCCCAAGCTGATTAAAAAGCCGAACCGCTGCAACGTTGCTGGACGAAGCAAATGCCTGTTCAAGCGTCAGGCTGTCTGAATAGCGTTCTGCGGCATTCTTTGGACGGTAGGAACCTGTCTCAATCGGCGTATTATCGATGCGGTCCGTTGGTCGCATTCCCGATCCAAGCGCGGCCAGATAAACGAACAGCTTGAAGGTCGATCCCGGCTGCCGCTTTGCCTGTGTTGCACGGTTGAATGGCGAATTCGCATAATCCTTGCCGCCGATCATCGCGACCACTTCGCCGCTCGGCCGCATTGCGACCAAAGCAACCTGAGCATTCCCCAATGCAGCATTCGCGACTGCCCGGCTCGCCACCCCTTGGAGGCGCGCATCAAGGGTGGTTGTCAGCGTTTGCTTGGCATAGCTCGCTTCGGCACTCTGGCGGGCGATAGGAAGTGCCCAATCCGCGAAGTAGGTGCCCGTCGGCAACCGATTGCGATTGCGCACATCAAGCCTGGGTGACGGCAGATTTCTCGCGCGGGCATCGGTCAAATAGCGTTCTTCCGCCATCGCGCCGATCACCAATCGCATGCGCTCTTCAGCCAGATCGTAGTTGCGAGTGGGCGCAAGCCGCGAAGGTGCCTTCAGTAGTCCGGCAAGCATTGCTGCCTGCTCCGGCCTCAGGTTTTCCGGTTGACGGTAGAAATAGTGGAGGCTGGCAGCGCGCAGCCCGTATTGATTATCTCCGAAATAGGCATTGGAAAGATAGCGCGACAGGATTTCATCCTTGGTCAGCCAGGTTTCCAACCAGAACGCGATCAATGCCTCACGGGCCTTGCGCGAAAGTGTCTGTTCCGGGGTAAGAAATGTGAATTTGGCCAGCTGCTGGGTGATTGTGCTGCCACCGCCCACACCTGTCCAAGCTGCCCGTGCGATCCCGCGTGGATCGATGCCCCAATGCGAATAGAAACGCCGGTCCTCAATCGCAAGGAATGCACCAACAACATGATCAGGCAATTCGCTCGCCAAAACCGGCGCATCCACCGACGCCCCACTTCGAGCGATCGGCGTTCCGTCGCTTGCGAGCAAAGTTATCTGCGGAGGTGCAATCGGTTCTAGCGATTTTCCAAGCGGAGCAGTTATCGCAAGCCAAGCAACAATAGCGATGAAGATCGCCAGCAATGCCGCGATCAACCTGACCAGCCACCAGCGTTTACGCCGGCCGCGATAATGGCTCGGTTGATACCAGCGGGTTTCAGGCTCTTTCCATTGCTCGCCAAAACGGGGCTGCTCGATGCCGGAATTCAGCTTGGGCTTACGGTGCCAGAAGCGGCGCTTCCGGCGCGGTGCATCCGGCCGAAAATCGAATGCGTCGTCGAAATCCTCAAGCGCACTGCCGTAGGGATCTTGGAGCGCATAATAGCCAGCCTTCGGCCGACCATCTTCATAGCGATCCGTTGAGCGATTCCTCCGTCGGGATGATCGAAGCCAGGCAAACATCGGACTGTGTTATCCAATTAACACAGTGATTGCCAGTCCCTTAGGACATTTTTCCGGCACCGCTCGGCAGATCTTCGTCAAACACGCGTTGGTAGTATTCGCTCACGATCACCCGTTCGGATTCGTCGCATTTGTTCAGGAACGAAAGCCGGAATGCGAAGCCAATCGATTTGAATATCTCCGCATTCTGCGCCCAGGTCATAACGGTACGCGGGCTCATGACGGTCGAGATGTCACCATTCATGAAACCCTGACGCGTCAGATCAGCCACCTTGACCATGTCGGCAATCGTCTTGTCATCCGTTTCCGGGCTCTTTGACTTGACGATCTTCTGTTCCACCTCCGGCTTGAGATAGTTGAGCGCAACAACGACATTCCAGCGGTCCATCTGCGCCTGGTTAATCGCTTGCGTGCCGTGATACAGCCCGCTGGTGTCGCCCAGCCCGACCGTGTTTGTCGTCGCGAACAGACGGAAGAATTTGTTCGGCGTGATCACCTTGTTCTGATCGAGCAGCGTCAATGCACCTGACGCTTCCAACACGCGCTGGATAACGAACATCACGTCTGGGCGACCGGCATCATACTCGTCAAAGGTCAATGCGACGGCATGCTGCAATGCCCACGGAAGAATGCCTTCCTTGAATTCAGTTACCTGCAGGCCGTCTTTCAGAACAATGGCGTCGCGGCCAACAAGATCGATTCGGCTGATATGCGCATCCAGGTTCACGCGAACGCTGGGCCACTTCAGGCGCGCTGCAACCTGCTCGATGTGGGTCGATTTACCCGTACCGTGATAGCCCTGCACCATCACCCGGCGGTTATGTGCAAAGCCCGCAAGGATCGCTAGCGTTGTGTCCGGATCGAACACATAGCTGTCGTCTTTCTCCGGCACACGCTCATCGGCTAGGCTGAAGGCGGGGACTTGCCAATCAACATCGATCCCGAACGCGTCACGCACGTCGAGTACTGTGTCAGGCTCTGGAAACAGGGTCTTGCCTGTTCCATCGTAATCGGTTTCCATCAAGCTAGCCATGCATCGAACGCCTATACACGTGCACGCGCCGCTGCAAGCGTTGCGAAGTCAACATTTTCATTAGTCCATAACAAGCTGTATTGTTCGCCAATGGCAGGAACCGATCCGATAGAACAGTTACGCCTAGGCTTGGTCGAGCGCGTGCGCGGTGTGTTCAATGACACAGCGCAAGGCGAGCAGCCAACGCCACCATCGGACGAAGCCTTGTTTGAAAGGGATTCGCCGATTCGCATGGTGCACGCCGATCTGGTGGGCATGATGGTGGGCGGGATTCGCGCGCTGCTGCTGCAAATGTTGCATCCTGACGCATTGCAAGGCGTGATAGACCATTCGAATTTCCGCGAGGACATGCACGGGCGACTGCGCCGCACAGCGAAGTTTATCGCAGTGACCACCTTTGCTCATCGCGACGAAGCGATGAAAGCTATCGAACGGGTCAACCGCATCCATTCCAAGGTTTCAGGCACACTGCCGGATGGAACACCGTATTCGGCGACCAATCCGCGTACGCTGGCCTGGGTGCATGTGACCGAAGCTTCGAGCTTTCTCGCTGGATATCTGCGCCATGTGCGCCCCGATATGCCTGGCTATGAGCAAGACGAGTACTATCGCCAGTTTGCAGTGATTGCGAAAGCATTGGGCGCAGATCCTGTCCCGATCAATCGCAATGAGGCCGAAGAGGTGCTCCGCGAGCTTCGCGATGAATTGCGGACATCACCTGAGGCACGCGAAATTGCACAGTTGGTGCTGACGCAGCGTCCGCCCGGTACCCCGCCAGGAATGCAGAGCGTTCTCGGCGGCGACGCAGTCGAAATGCTGCCGCCGTTTGCCCGCACCATGCTGCGCCTGCAACGCCCTGGCATCGCCGCCCTGCCTGCGCGCGCCGCAACATGGGGAATGGGCAAAACACTGCGCTGGGCGTTCAAGCAGAATTGAGTTAGCTTCAGCTGAGGGAGAGAGCCTATGGCCGAGTTCACATTTTACACTGTCGCGATGAGCCGAGGCCAGATTGCGCGCTGGGCGCTACATGAGGCGGGCGCGGACTACGAGCACGTGGTGTTTGACTGGGCGACGCGACCAGAGAACTTCAAAGGCATAAATCCGATGAACAAAGTGCCCACTTTGGTTCACCATCATGGCGGGCATGATCACATTGTGACCGAAGCGGCGGCAATCTGTCATTATCTCGCCGAAACGCACCCGCAAGCCGGATTGCTTCCTGACGAGCATGAGCGCGCCGCCTATTTTCGCTGGCTGTTCTTTGCTGCTGGCCCGCTTGAACAAGCGGTAATCGCAAAGGCAATGAACTGGGAGGTGCCCCCCGAGCGCAGCGGCATGGCTGGGTTCGGCTCGCTCGACCTTACATTGGGTGCGTGCCACGATTGGCTAAGCCAAAACGATTTCGCAGCAGGCAGTCGTTTCACAATGGCAGACGTCTATTTCGGCAGCCAGTTCATCTGGGGCTTGCGGTTTGGTTCGATTGAAGAACGGCCGGCGTTCAAAGCCTATGTCGAGCGGATCACATCACGACCGAAATGTGTCGAAGCGGTCGCAGTCGACCAGAAATTGATCAATGATGCGGCAGAGAGCAGCTAAACGAAAGCGCGGCTTTTCCTAAGTAATTGATAGGCTTCCACTACGTTATTGAGCCGGTCTTCAAACTTCCGATCGCCGCCATTTCGATCAGGGTGATAGCGCCGTACCAGCTCTGAATAGCGTCGCCGCAATCGCCGCCGATCGGTGTCCAGCCCCAGCCCCATAGTGTCGAGCGCACGCGCCTCATCGGATGAGAACCTGCCATCCATCGCCATCCTGGCTTCCCGCTCTGCGCGGCTCTTTATTCCTGCCATGCGCGCGCTGATCGCGTCCAGCGGATCGTCGAAATCGGCCCAGCGTGGCATACCATCGACGCCAGCCGTTGGCCTGAAACTGGGGTTCTCCGTCTTCCATCCCAACGCGGGCGATTGCGCTTCCAGAATTTCTTCTGCGCTCATCCCCTCAAACCAGTCATATCCGGCATTGAACTCGCGAACGTGATCCAAGCAGAACCAGCGATATTCGCCCGGCCCATCAAAACCGTTTGCGCGATAGCCCGGAGCGCGGAACTCGCCATCCTGCTGGCACGTAGGGTGCTGGCACACCTGCCCGGTGTCTTCGAAACGTCCATGAAACCTAGTCTGAGCCACGCACGGCAAGATGGTCATGGACAAGCGCGATTGGAACCCCCAAATTCACTTTCATGACAGGTTCTATAGCTCAAGAAATGGAAGAACTGCTGCGCGCAGCGCTTCATCCCACCCACCTCGATATTATCAATGACAGCACATTGCACCACGGGCATTCCGGTGACGATGGCAGCGGCGAATCGCACTTTACCATTGTGATCGAAAGCAAAGCTTTTGACGGTGTCTCACGACTTCAGAGGCAACGCATGGTCAACGCGGCGCTGCACAATATTCCCGGAGAACGGGTCCACGCATTGGCGATCAAGGCGCGCGCTCCAGGTGAACATAAGGGCGGATAGCACTATGATTGAGCAAACCGTCACACCAACTACGCATGATCTTGGCCAGTTCGAGGTCCGCCGCGTGTTGCCAAAGCGCGAGCGCACGATGGTTGGACCCTTTATCTTTGTTGACGAGTTTGGCCCCGCACAGCTTGACGTCGGCAGCGCGATGGATGTGCGCCCGCACCCACATATCAATCTTGCGACTGTAACTTGGCTGTTTGAAGGCGCGATCGAACACCGCGACAGTCTCGGCACGTTTTCCACCATTCGCCCCGGAACAGTAAATTTGATGACGGCGGGAAAAGGGATCGTCCATTCGGAACGCTCACCTGCTGAAGAACGCGCTATCGGGCCGAAACTCTACGGTATACAAACCTGGCTCGCCCTGCCGGATGGACGCGAAGAAATCGATCCTGCGTTCGAAGCAGTTAATGACCTTCCGGTTATCGAGGACCAATGCGCCAAGGCCACGATCATCATGGGCGAGCTTTGGGGCAAGCGCGCAACTACAACCACCTATGCTGACACAATATACGCAGAGATTGTGCTCGCGCCCACGGGGTCCCTACCTATTGAGGTGAGCGCGGACGAACGCGCGGTCATGCTTGTGGGCGGCGAAGCCAGCGTCGATGGGCAAGCGCTTGGGCTCTATGAATTGAGCGTGCTCGCACCGGGCAGGAATATGATGCTTTCAAGCGATCGGGGCGGGCGAATTATGCTGCTAGGGGGTGAAGCCTTCTCGACTCCGCGCCACGCCTGGTGGAACTTCGTCAGCTCTGACAAAGAGCGTATTCGCCAAGCCAGCGAGGACTGGAAAGCAGGTCGCTTCCCAAAAGTGCCGGGAGACGCAGAGGAGTATATCCCGCTACCCGAAGGAAGGCCAAAAACCGTCACTGACTAAAACAGACGCGGGTGATCCGCGCAGGGAGAGAGATAAATGGATTTCACCGGCAAGGTGGTTTGGATCACTGGCGCATCATCCGGGATTGGCGCTGCGCTGGCGCGCAAATGGGCCAGCCGCGGCGCTCATCTGGTGCTGTCTGGCCGCGATGAAGCGCGGCTTGCAAAGGTCGCTGCGGATTGCGGCGAAACATTGATCCTGCCGTTCGACGTGCGCGACGATGCCGCGCTTGCAGATGCCACGGCCAAAGCCATCGCTTGGAAAGGTGGCGTAGACGCAGCCGTCGCCAATGCCGGCGTCTCCCAACGCAGCCAGGCACTCAAGACCGAGATGAGCGTCTATCGCGACATTATCGATATCGACCTGACCGCGCAGATTGCCTTCACGCAAGGGTTGATCGGACACATGGCTGAACGCGGCTCTGGCAACCTGCTCTTCATTTCGTCAATCGCAGGCAAGGTCGGCGTGCCAATGCGCACTGCCTATTGCGCGGCGAAGTTCGGCCTTGCCGGCTATGCCGATGCGCTTCGAGCGGAATTGAGCCAGAAGGGTGTCTCCGTCCATGTCATTTATCCCGGTTCAATAGCCACCGATGTCAGCCGCAACGCGCTGACATCTGACGGCAGCAAGCGCGGGCGCAGCGACAAAGTGATCGACGAAGGGATTCGGCCCAATGACGCAGCCAAAACCATGATCGATGCAGTTGCCGCGGGCGAGCGCGAAATCATTGTGGCTGAAGGTATGGAACAGGCCATGGGCGAAATGCGGCGCACACCGGATCAGCTGTTCGATCAGGTCGCGGCCATGGTCGCCGCTGGATATATCGAGAAGATGGAATCGGAAGGCTGACAATGGAGCAAAAGCGCGTATCGCTCGCGAACGGTATCGAACTTGACGTGGTCGATGAAGGCCCGGTCGACGCCCCTGCCCTAATTTTCCTGCATGGTTTTCCCGAAAGCCATCGCACATGGCGACACCAAATCGCACATTTCAGTGACCGTTTTCGGTGCATTGCCCCCGATCAGCGCGGCTATCGCGGTTCTTCAAAACCGCAAGAAGTCGACGCCTATACGCCCGACAAGCTGATCGGTGATGTCTTTCTTCTCTCCGACGCACTGAGAATCGCCAAGTTCACTATCGTGGGACACGATTGGGGCGGCGCGATTGCCTGGGGTGTGGCACTGGGTGGACAGCATACCCGCGTGGAGAGTGCGATTATTGCCAATGCTCCGCATCCGGCCGTGTTTCAGAAGCTGCTCTACACCAATCGCGGCCAGCGTGAGGCGAGCCAATATATTCGCGCGTTTCGTGACCCTGCCAATGATGGCCTGATCCGCGAGAAGGGGATCACCGGCATCCTGAAACAGGAAGTGAATTGGGACCGGCCCGACACAATGCCCGCTGAAGAACGCGCACAATTGCTAAGGGATTGGGAAGATCGCGACGCGTGTTTCGGCATGCTCAATTACTATCGCGCCAGCCAGATGACTGTCCCAACGATGGACGAGCCGTTCGAAGTTCCCGCGGGTTACACGCCTCCGCCAATTCCCAAGCTGACGATCCCGACGCTGGTGATCTGGGCGCTGGATGATTTGGCATTGCCGCCGGAAAATCTCGAAGGGCTGGACGAAGTGATCGATCCACTAACCATCGTTCAAGTGCCCGATTGCGGGCATTTCGTTCCTTGGGAGGCGCCGGACAAGGTGATCGCCGCGATGGAATATTTCTTGGCAGCCAACGGCTAGCCCGCCAACCATTCGACCCGCGCCCGCGATCCGCAGCAGCATGGCGTCTTTCACCGCCAGCTCTTGCCAATTGGCCATGCTCCGGCCGGTCGCAGTGTCTCCATCAAGCAACTTCAGAGTAGCGCGAATAAAGCGCCCCGTGCCAGGCGCCCCACCCTTTTCAGCATGCTCAGCCTGCCATTCGATGCCCTCTCTGACACGGATGTCATGTCCATCAACGCACTATCCGCCACTGCGCCTCCTTTTCATTGCCCTTTCTGCCGCCAGTCACTAAGTGCCGCCACGCAATGACTGACATCGTGAACAAACTGCTGACTTTCGCAATTCCCAAAGGCCGCATTCTCGATGAATCGCTGCCCTTGATGGCGCATGCAGGCGTGGTGCCAGAAGATGCCTTTCACGACAAAGGCAACCGCGCGCTAAGTTTTGCAACAACGCGTCCAGATATGCGGCTGATCCGCGTGCGCGCTTTCGACGTAGCCACCTTCGTCGCGCATGGCGCAGCGCAGATCGGTATCGTCGGCTCTGACGTGATCGAGGAGTTCGATTACGCTGACCTTTATGCACCGGTTGATCTGGACATCGGCCACTGCCGACTGTCGGTTGCACGCGTAGCCGGGGACGAAGCACCAAGCGGCACAGTCAGCCATCTGCGCGTTGCAACCAAATACCCCAATCTCACGCGCCGACATTTCGAGGCGCAAGGCATTCAGGCTGAGTGCGTCAAGCTGAATGGGGCTATGGAATTGGCACCTTCGCTAGGCTTGGCGCGGCAGATCGTGGATCTGGTTTCAACCGGCGCGACGCTGAAGCAGAACGGCTTGGTCGAGACTGATCGCATCTTGGACATTTCTGCGCGGCTGATCGTCAATCGCGCGGCGCTGAAAACCGATCCACGCGTCGCTGAACTTGTGTCTGCCTTCCGCGAGTTTGCCAGCAAGAAAGCTGCGGCTTGATGCAAAGACTGGTTTCCTCTGATCCCGGCTTTGCTGCCGCATTCGATGCCTTGGTCAATGCTCGGCGCGAAAGCGATGCTGATGTCAGCGCAGACGTTGCCCGCATATTGGCTGACGTAAAGGCGCGCGGCGATGCGGCGCTGGCGGAATATTCGCAGCGTTTCGATAGTCACGAACTGGCCAGCGATTGCGATTGGATCATCACCGCGGATGAATGCAAAGAAGCATACGAGGCTCTGGACGGCGAATTACGCGACGCGCTGGAACTCGCAGCAGAGCGGATCCGCGCCTATCATGCCGACCAGCTTCCCGCGAACCGCGATTTCACCGATGATGCGGGCGTGCGCCAAGGTGCGATCTGGCGCGCGGTTGATGCGGCTGGTCTGTATGTTCCGGGCGGACGTGCAGCCTATCCATCCTCGCTGCTGATGAATGCCATTCCAGCTAAGGTAGCAGGGGTAGAGCGGTTGGTGGTGGTCACCCCTACCCCGCAAGGAAAGACCAACCCATTGGTTCTCGCGGCTGCGCACATGGCAGGCGTCGACGAGATCTGGCGTGTCGGCGGCGCACAAGCAGTCGCAGCGCTAGCCTATGGAACCGATCGCATCGCCAAAGTGGATGTCATTACTGGCCCGGGCAATGCCTGGGTGGCAGAGGCGAAACGCCAGTTGTTCGGCGTCGTCGGGATCGACATGGTCGCTGGCCCAAGCGAAATCCTAGTGATTGCGGACAAGCACAATCGCGCAGACTGGATCGCAGCAGACTTGCTCAGTCAGGCGGAACATGACCCGACTTCGCAATCAATCCTGATCACTGACGACGCCGGTTTTGCCGATGCGGTGTCGGCGCAGGTTGAAGCACAACTGGTCGAGCTTGCTACCTGTGAAACGGCCACTGCGAGCTGGAACGCAAATGGTGCTATCATCATCGTCGACAATGTGGCCGATGCAGCACCGCTCGCTGATCAGTTGGCCGCTGAGCATGTCGAACTTGCAGTAGCTGACCCGGAACCCTTACTCAAAGCGATCCGTCACGCTGGCAGCGTTTTCCTTGGCCGGATGACGCCGGAGGCCATCGGTGACTATGTGGCAG
This sequence comes from Altererythrobacter rubellus, assembly GCF_030284385.1. NCBI lineage: Bacteria > Pseudomonadati > Pseudomonadota > Alphaproteobacteria > Sphingomonadales > Erythrobacteraceae > Altererythrobacter > Altererythrobacter rubellus. The sequence continues at coordinate 1,243,653 of NZ_CP127221.1, read as the reverse complement.
GGCCAAACCATGTTTTGCCCACCGGGCGACGTGCGCGTTTTGCCAGCGGGCTTTCCGTGCTCGATTTTATGAAACGCACCAGCTTTATTGCATTGGACGATGCTTCGCTCGGCAGGATCGGTCCTGCTGCGGTATCGCTGGCACATGCAGAGGGCTTGCCCGCGCACGCCAAATCGGTTGAATTGAGGCTCAAATGAATACCCCCGCTCGCTCTCAGGCCCGGTCTGCTGCACGTCTTGCTGCGGTTCAGGCGCTTTACCAGATGCAAATGGAAGGCACTGCCCTTGCCAGACTGCTCAACGAATTTCACCAGCACCGGCTAGGTCGCGAAGTCGATGACGAAGATCATGAAGGCGAGGTCTTTGCCGATGCTGAAGCCGATTTCTTTGACGATATCGTCAGCGGAGTAGATGCCCGCCGCGAGGAGATTGATGAACTGCTGGTCGGCAAGTTGGCCGACGGATGGACAATAGCGCGGCTCGACAAGACCATGCTGCAAATCCTGCGCGCCGGGGCCTACGAATTGATGGCCCGCGCCGATGTGCCAACCGCAACCGCGATCAATGAGTATGTCGATGTCGCAAAAGCTTTCTTCGACGACCGCGAAGCCAAATTCGTGAACGGCCTTCTTGATGCGGTTGGCAAGGATGTGCGGTCATAGACGAACGCGCTTTCATCGAAGCCTTGCGCAAACTCCCGCTGCATCCGGGCGCGCGCGGGCTTGATGATGATTGCGCGATACTTGAGATTGGCAATGAAACGCTGATTCTGACGCATGACATGATGGCCGAGGGTACGCATTTCCAGGAAGGCGGCGACTTGGCGGATGCCGCTTGGAAGCTGGTCGCGGTGAATCTGTCCGATCTCGCGTCCAAAGGTGCAGAGCCGATAGGTCTGCTATTGGGCCATAGCCTTGGCAGTGGCGACGAACGGTTTCTTGAAGGCCTGTATGAAGCGCTCTCCGCCCATGATGTTCCTTTGCTTGGCGGGGATACGATCAAGACGACTGGTAAACGCGCTTTCGGCTTAACCGCAATCGGCCGAGCCTCGCATACACCGGTTCCGTCGCGCTGCGGTGCGCAGATTGGCGATCAGCTATACGTCACAGGTCTGCTGGGTTGCGCGATGTTGGGTTTTGAAGGCGATCCAGAACATCTGGCCGCCTACAACCGCCCTACCCCCCGCCTTATTGAAGGCCAAGCTCTCGCACCGCATGTAAGCGCAATGATGGATATCTCGGACGGGTTGATGCTTGATACTTTCCGCATGGCAAGCGCAAGCGAAGTCTCGATTGCAATCGACAGTGCACTTGTACCCGTGGCATCTAATAAAAGACGCAATGAATGCATGCGTTGGGGCGAAGATTACGAGTTATTGTTCACGCTACCGCTCGAAACCGAACCACCCGTCGACTGCATGCGCATTGGCACAGTCGAACCGCAAGGTTTTGCGCCGCTTATCTTTGACAGCAATCCGGTCGTGAACCCCGAAGGTTTAGGCTACCAACACTAGCGAAACTGGTGAAACGCACGGAAATTGGCCGCAAACCGCCGATTCCACCCTTGTCACCCGCGTCGCATACCTTATAGCACCGACACTAATCGCCTCTGCGTCCGCAGGGGCGTATTTCCACGTGGGTTTAAGGGGAAAAGTTCGTGGACCTAATTCTTATTTCAATCGGGCTGGGACTGCTTGCCATCGTGTATGGCATTTTCACCAGCCGCCAGGTTCTCGGGGCAGATCCCGGGAACGCAAAAATGCAAGAAATCGCCGGTGCCATTCAAGAAGGCGCGCAGGCATATCTCAATCGCCAATACACTACCATCGGCGGCGTCGGTCTGGTTGTCGCGATCTTGGTCGGGGTGTTCCTCGGCGCGATCCCGGCTGTAGGTTTCGTTATCGGGGCAGTCCTGTCAGGCGTTGCGGGCTATATCGGGATGAACATCTCGGTTCGCTCCAACGTACGCACAGCACAGGCAGCAAGCGCTGGTTTGCAGCAAGGCCTCACCATCGCATTCCGCGCTGGCGCGATCACCGGCATGCTGGTGGCAGGCTTGGCTCTTCTGGCTATCGCTGTGTTCTTCTACGTTCTGATCGGTCCGATGCAGCTCGAAGAGAACAGCCGTGCGGTCATTGACGGTCTGGTTGGGCTGGCATTCGGTGCATCGCTGATCTCGATCTTCGCACGTCTCGGCGGCGGTATCTTCACCAAGGCTGCAGACGTTGGCGCTGACCTGGTCGGCAAAGTCGAAGCAGGCATTCCTGAAGACGACCCCCGCAATCCGGCGACCATCGCTGATAACGTGGGCGACAATGTTGGCGACTGTGCCGGCATGGCTGCCGACCTGTTCGAAACCTATGTTGTGACCGTTGGCGCAACCATGGTTCTGATGGCGCTGCTTCTGACCGGTATTGGCGATCTGTTGCTGCCATTGATGGCTCTTCCGCTGCTGATTGGCGGCGCGTGTATCGTGACATCAATCATCGGCACTTACTTTGTCCGTCTCGGCAATGGCACCAACGTCATGGGCGCGATGTACAAGGGCTTCATCGTTACCGCCGTTCTAGCGATCCCGCTGATCTGGTATGCGACATCATACGCACTGGGCACCGTAGGCATGGACATGAACACAGTGCTCAATCCGGGCCTGGGTATGGTCGAATTTACCGGCCGTGACCTGTTCTATTGCTCGCTGATCGGTCTGGTTCTGACCGGCGTCATCATCTGGATCACAGAGTACTACACCGGCACCAACTACCGTCCGGTACGCTCGATCGCCAAGGCTTCGGAAACGGGCCACGGCACCAACGTGATCCAGGGTCTGGCAATCAGCCTTGAATCAACCGCTCTGCCTACCATCGTGATCATCGCTGCGATCATCGGCGCGTACCAGCTTGCTGGTCTTCTCGGCCTCGCATTCGGTGCTACGGCAATGCTCGCACTTGCTGGCATGGTTGTCGCGCTTGATGCTTACGGCCCGGTTACAGACAATGCTGGCGGTATCGCTGAAATGGCCGGTCTGGACGAAAGCGTCCGCGAAAAGACCGACCTACTCGACGCGGTTGGCAACACCACCAAGGCTGTGACCAAGGGCTATGCAATCGGCTCCGCCGGTCTCGCAGCGCTCGTGCTGTTCGCTGCATACACCGCTGACCTTCGCGAGTATTTCCCGAACGCTGAAGTCAACTTCAGCCTCGAGAATCCTTACGTGATCGTCGGTTTGCTGCTCGGCGCATTGCTGCCGTACCTGTTCGGTGCGATGGGCATGACCGCTGTTGGCCGCGCTGCGGGTGACGTGGTTGTAGACGTGCGTGACCAGTTCGCGAACGACCCGGGCATCATGGAGGGCACCAGCCGTCCAGACTATGCCCGTACCGTTGACCTGGTGACCAAGGCCGCAATCAAGGAAATGATCATCCCGTCGCTGCTTCCGGTGCTTGCGCCGATCGCGACCTACTACGTGATCTACTTCCTGGCGGGCCAGAACGAAGCGTTCGCGGCCGTAGGCGCTCTGCTCCTCGGCGTGATCGTAGGCGGTCTATTCGTTGCCCTGTCGATGACAGCTGGTGGTGGCGCCTGGGATAACGCCAAGAAGTACATCGAAGACGGTAACCACGGCGGCAAGGGCTCTGAAGCTCACAAGGCTGCTGTAACTGGTGACACTGTGGGTGACCCGTACAAGGATACCGCAGGCCCGGCCGTGAACCCGATGATCAAGATCACCAACATCGTCGCATTGCTTCTGCTTGCTGCGCTGGCTGGTGCTCACTAAGACAAGAGTTCCCCTTGAGGGACTGGGACCCCGCTCGGAGCGATCCGGGCGGGGTTTTTCTTTGGTCTGAGGAATTTGGCGCGTTGACGTTCGCGTCAGCGCGAAGCAATGCTTCCTCCATGACCGACACAGCCTCCCCCGAACGCATGGTCGCCGGCCTTGTAAAGTTGCTCACAGTGGAGCCCGCTGGCGCAATGCAATTCACTGGCAAAGCGCAGAAGAATGGCGTCGGCCGGATGTTTGGCGGACAAGTGATCGCACAAGCGCTCCAGGCCGCGCAAGCAACGGTCGGCGATGGCAAGGAAGCGCATTCCATGCACGCGTACTTTCTGCGCGGGGGCAAAGAAGGCCCGGAAACCACGTTGGATGTCGCGGCCGATTTCGACGGGCGCAGCTTCTCCAACCGCCGCGTCGTCGCCAGCCAATTGGAAGAGGATGGCAGCAACCGCCCAATCCTTAATCTGGTGGCCAGCTTCCAGAAGCCCGAGCCGGGGCTTGAGCATGACGACTATCAGATGCCCGATGTCCCGCAGCCCGAGGATTTGCGCCCCGATATGGAGCTCCGCCGCGAATATGCGGACCAGGCCGGGATCGAAGGCACAGCGCGCGATGTCATGCTCCGCCCGCGCCCCATCGATATGCGCACGACCGACAAGCTGCACTGGATGAATTCAGAACCCCGCCAGCCCAGCGCGCATAGCTGGTTCCGCGCAGCTGCGCCTCTGCCCGATGATCCCGCGCTGCACCGCGCGGTGATCGCCTATGCCAGTGACTTTACATTACTTGGCACCAGCGCATTGCCGCATGGCCTGTCATGGATGCGCGGCGAGTTGACCGGGGCGAGCCTGGATCACGCCATCTGGTTCCACCGTCCAGCCCGCGCGGACGAATGGCTGCTGTACGCCACCGATGCACCCTGGAGCGGCGCCGGGCGCGGCTTCAATCGCGGACGTATCTTCAACCGCGACGGCAAACTGATCGCCAGCGTAGCTCAGGAAGGCATGATCCGTCGGAGGAACAAGAGCTGATCATTCGCCTGCGGTCCGCCCGAAACCCTGCAGCATGGAACACTTGGAACACTGTCCAGAGCGCGAAAATCCATCAGCCTGTTTCCGGCAAGAAATCCCCGATCACTACGATTTCAAAGAATGGCATCCGTGTAGTCACCTCGTGTGAAGTAGGAAACTTGCGTAGCGGCCGGGACGCGCTACTCTCCGCGCCGAGAGGAACGTCATGCAAATTACCCGCGAAGCACCGTTGCAATACTCGCTCGAGCCCAGCAACCACCCCTATTTATCTGGTCCGTGGACACCCGTGCATGAAGAAGTGTCAGTCGACGAACTCGAAGTGATCGAAGGTGAAGTGCCCGCCGACATCGACGGGATCTACCTCCGCAACACGGAAAACCCCATCCACCAGCCACTTGGCCGCCATCACCCCTTCGATGGTGATGCGATGATCCATCAGGTCGACATTCGGGGCGGCAAGGTCAGCTATCGCAACCGCTTTATCCGCACGCATTGCTTCGAGGCAGAACAGATTGCCGGCCAATCGCTCTGGGGTGGCTTGATGGACCCAAAAGGCACATCGAAACGGCCCGGTTTCGGCGCGCATGGCGGGCTGAAGGACACTGGCAGTACTGATATCATTGTGCATGCGGGTGTAGCTTACGCCACGTTCTACCAATGCGGTGAAGCATGGATGGTGGACCCGGTTTCGCTGGAAAACCTCGGCAAGGCACCATGGGGGCCGCTCGATGGCGTCTCTGCACATCCCAAGGTGGATGAAGAGACCGGCGAGATGATGTTCTTCAACTATTCGGTCCATGCGCCATACATGCACTATGGCGTTGTCGATCGCTCGGGCAAGCTGGTGCATTATGTCCCGATCCCCTTGCCCGGCCCTCGCCTGCCGCATGACATGGCGATCACGAAGAATTGGTCGATCCTGAACGACATGCCGCTGTTCTGGGACCAGGAAGCGCTGAAGAAGGACATTCACGCCGCGCGCATGCACGACGGCGTGCCGACACGGTTCGCACTGATACCGCGCCACGGCCAGCCGGAAGATATCCGCTGGTTCGAAGCCTCACCGACCTATGTGCTCCATTGGACCAACGCCTATGAGGCCAAGAATGAGAACGGCGAGGATGAGGTTGTGCTGGAAGGCTATTTCCAGGACAAACCGATGCCCGATCCTCTCGAAGAATTCGGGCGTTACGCGCATATGATGGCGTATGTGGACGAGCACAGCTTCCAGCCGCGCATGCATCGCTGGCGTTTCAATTTGAGCACCGGCGAGACATCGGAAGAGCGCTTGTCCGACCGCATCGTTGAATTTGGCATGATCAATCCGGCGTATTCGATGAAGAAATCACGCTATGTCTGGCACACGACCAGCAAGCCAGGCTGGTTCCTGTTCAACGGATTTGTGAAGCACGATACCGAGACTGGTGAGGAGCAAGTGCTTGAGCTTCCCGAAGGTGTCTATGCGAGCGAGAGCCCGATTGTGCCGCGGAAAGGGGCGCGATCGCCCTCAAGTAGCGGTTGCGAAGCACAGCCGAAGGCTGAACCGGCAGGACGCGAAGATGACGCCTATCTGGTCACCTTCCTGATCGACGAGAATAGCGGCACGTCCGAATTCGCAATCCTGGATGCACGCGACGTGAGCAAGGGCCCCATCTGTCGACTGGCTTTGCCGCACAAGATCAGCAGCGGCGTTCATTCGACCTGGGTGGAGCGGGCGATGCTAGGGTAACTCTTCAATGTCCGCTATTGGGGTGGTTAGCGGACATTGCAGCGATCCATTAGCCGCTATAATTAGGCCCAAACCAGCTGGGAGGAAGTGATGAAGCGACAGAACGGAGCAGGTAGCATTTCATATGCTGTATGGGTTCCTCTCTTGCTGGCTGTGGTTTGCTTACCACTCACGTTGGAGATGATCGGTCCAAATTCGTTTTATGGAGTGAGAACAACAGCGACTTTGGAGTCTACCGAAACATGGTACCGTTCCAACTTTTACGCTGGCTTAGCGGGAGTGCTAGGCGGGTTGATTGGCGCACTTCTCAATATTGGAATCGTGAGATCTTCTCACATTCCATCGCGCAGCAAGCGTTGGCTGACACTTGGCATAATTCTGGCGGTAGCTGCCGCGATTGTCGTGACAGGCTTGATTTCCATCTGACGCCGAACGTCCGCAAATGGGGTGGATTTAAGACTCACGCGAAATGTCCAATCGCCGCGCATCACCTTGCCTTGAACCGAATTCGGTGAGGCTGTGCAGAGACCCCATTTGTAGATCTGAAATTCATGTAGGGTGGGCGATTGAACCAAACTTCATAATCGCGCCCGGCTGCCGCGGTGCAACGCATTGTGTAGCTCCTTCTATCCGGCGACATCTTGTCCCCCGGTCGGCAATCCGGGAAGGTTTCCGGAGAGATTTGCACGAACGAGTAGCTGCCCTCCAGCAAGGGCCTGTCGAACCTCACGGTGAGATCGAAAGGTCCAGGTGAAATCGTGCTTCCATCCGCAGGGCTGGTTGAAACCACATTTGGAGCGGCCATTGCCGCTTCGGATGATTCACCTCCCTTGCCAAACAAAAAACCAATCAGTGCCACAGAGAAAAGGATCACGATCAAACCTCCTGCCAACGTCCAGCGCTTCCACGCATCGGATAAAGCGAAGGTTGCTCTGTCATCATTCGGATTGGACATCCCCAATCTGTGGGGCCCCTCATTTTTTGGGAGGGCACCTTCGAAGTCAGCAAACAGTCTGGCTGCGGCTCGACTGTTCGAAGCGCCTAGGTGCTTTCGCGCTTCGCTGAGGTGGTCGTTCACGGTGTGGACTGAGATACCGAGCTCTACCGCCGCTGATTTTGCGTCATGACCAGACGACAAGAGACGGAGGATCTCCTTTTGCCTCTCGGTCAGCCGTTCGATGCCCCCAAAGGTGTCCATAGGGGCTTATCTCGATTTTTTCTAATGGCAGCAACTGGGTCGTTTTCAGACATTCCAGTTTCGTCATTCAAGCGAACGCGGGGATGAAAAAGTATCTAACGGATACTCTCCTGGCCTTCGACCAGCTCAGTTTAAGCATGTGTGTGCATCAATGAATGGCAGCTTGACGGACATCCACCCGTCATGATTGCAACCTCAAGCATGAGAGCCCAGCTTTCGTTGAGGTGCCTATAGTCACATCCCTTCACCCACCTGCGTGGTAAAAATCGTAGATCTTGCGTGCTACCGCATCAGAGACGCCCGGCGCTCGCTGTAAATCATCCAATGCCGCCGCGCGAACCTTGCTTGCCGTCCCGAAATGCAAGAGCAGTGCGCGCTTGCGAGCCGGCCCGATGCCCGGGATCTCATCAAGCGGCGAAGCAGTGATCGCGCGGCTGCGTTTGGCACGGTGCGCGCCAATGACATAGCGGTGCACTTCGTCGCGCAGATTTTGCAGATGGAACAACACCGGCGAATTGGTTGGCAGGGTTTTTTCGCGCCCGTCGGGGAAGTGGAACACCTCCCGTCCCTCACGCCCGTGGTGCGGCCCCTTGGCAATTGCGATCAGCGGCACATCTTCGATACCCAATTCTTCCAGCGTATCACGCACCGAAGACATCTGGCCTTTGCCGCCATCGATCAGGACAAGGTCAGGCCAGACTGCCCCTTCACCGGAAGTCTCGCGATCTGGATCGTCCTTGATCGCGCGTTCAAACCGCCGCCGCATCACTTCGCGCATCATGCCGAAATCATCGTTGGTCTGCGCTTCCTTGATATTGAACTTGCGATACTGGTTTTTGACGAAGCCATCCGGTCCCGCAACCACCATCGCGCCAACCGCCTTGGCGCCTTGGATATGACTGTTGTCGTAAATCTCGATCCGCTGCGGCGGGCTTTCCAGCTCGAGGAATTCCGTCATTTCGCGCAAGGTCCTGGCCTTTGTGCCGCGTTCGGCCAGCCGCCGGTCAAGCGCTTCTTCAGCATTCCGGCTTGCCTGTTGCATCAGCTTGCGCCGCTCGCCGCGCTGCGGAACAGATACGCTGACCTTCCTGCCCGCCAGTTCTGACAGCGCGGCTTCTACCAGCTCGGTTTCAGGAAGCGGACGATCGACCAGCACAGTCGCCGGCGGGGGCACTTCCTCATAAAACTGCAGGATCACGTTGGAGAGAACCTGATCTTCCGCCACATCCTTGGTATGGGTCGGGAAGAAGGCCCGATGGCCCCAATTCTGCCCGCCGCGAATAAAGAATGCCTGCAGGCCGACCTGTCCGCCCTTCGTAGCTAGCGCGAACACGTCTGCATCGCCTACGCCCTGGGCATTGATAGCCTGGCTACCCTGAATGAAGGTCGCTGCACGCAATCGGTCACGCAGAATTGCGGCGGTTTCAAAATCCAGGTCTTCCGCAGCCTTCTTCATCTGTTGTTCCAGATCAGCCTGCACGGCAGAGGATTTGCCAGACAGGAAATCCTTCGCTTGGCGCGTCAGATCGGCGTAATCCGTTTCGTTGATCCGCCCCACGCACGGCGCACTGCACCGTTTGATCTGGTAAAGCAGGCAAGGCCGGTCACGGCGGCTAAAAAAACTGTCGGTGCAGGATCTGAGAAGAAACAGTTTCTGAAGCGCATTGATCGTGGTGTTGACGCTGCCCGCGCTGGCAAACGGCCCATAGTAATTGCCTTTCGCCTTGCGCGCACCGCGATGTTTCATGATGCGCGGGAAATCATGCCCTTCGCGCAGCAGGATAAAGGGAAAGCTTTTGTCATCGCGCAACAACACGTTGAATGGCGGGCGATAGCGCTTGATCAGCTGTGCTTCCAATAGCAGCGCTTCTGCCTCGCTATTGGTGGTGACGATTTCCATGCTGCGGCATTGGCTGACCATGCGCTGCAACCGATTGGTCAGTTGCGGCACTTGCGTGTAATTCGCCACCCGAGCTTTCAGACTGCGTGCCTTGCCGACGTAAAGAACGTCTCCGCGCGCATCACACATACGATACACGCCCGGCACCGGCTTGAGCGTGTCCACCGTGTCGCGGATCGCTTTCACTCCGGCTTCAAGGTCGGGCTGCGCACTCGATACCGTATAGGCCGCGCGCTCCTCATTGAAGCGTTCGGCCCCTCTCGGGTCGTGCGGAGATCCTGCTTTGGCGCGTGACATGGGATGAGAGATAGGGGGCAAGACGCGCCAACTCAATTCCGCAAACGCACACAGCTATGCACAAAGAGCATGGGGCCGCTTGCACGCTCTGCCCGCACATGCGAACGATGACACGGTCTCAGGGGGAATTGCATGAATGATCAAGTAAAGCCGCCGCGTACCGTTGGTGTCTGGGGGACCTCACTGATCCAGATCAACGGGATGATCGGTGCTGGGATCTTCGCCCTGCCTGCGGTTCTGGTCGCGGCGGTAGGCAGCTTTGCGCCGGTCATGATCATCATGGGTGGCATACTGATCTTGCCGTTGTGCCTTAGCTTTGCATGGCTTGCGACGCGCTTTGACAGAACGGGTGGCCCCGTTCTCTATGGTAAGGTAGCCTTTGGCAGCTTCGCAGGATTTCAGGCCGGCTGGGGTCGTGCTGCTTCGGGCATAGTCGCACTCGCAGCGAATACGCATGTGATGTTCAGCTATTTCGCAGCGATTTTTCCCGTTCTGGAGAACGAGACCATTAATTCTGCCGCAGTGTTTCTTACGCTGATTCTGGCGACGCTCTACAACATCCTGGGCATGCGCAGCTCGGTCAACGCACTGGGCGTATTGACCGTGCTCAAGCTTGTGCCGTTGGGGATATTGGTCTTGGCAGCGGTATTCGGAAACTTCACCTCACCGTCCATTATTCTGCCGGAATTCAGCGATGCAGAAACAGTCATTCTACTCACATTCTACGCTTTTACCGGCTTCGAAGGCGTTGTTGTACCCGCCGGTGAAATGAAGAACCCGAAACGGGATCTGCCGCGTGTAATCATTGTAACTCTTGCCGGCGTAACGCTTGCCTATGTGCTGATCATCTGGGCCTATCTGACGATAGTTACAGAGCCTTCCGGCGATGCCAACGCCTTAGCCGGAGCAGCTCAAATCGCTCTGGGGCAGGTTGGCGCGGCGATGATTGCGCTCGCAGCCGGTTTCTCGATCATGGCCAACACATTTGGCGGAATGGTTGTTGTACCACGAATTGTCTATGGAATGGCCGAGCAAGGCATGCTGCCGGGCTGGTTCGAGCGGATCCATCCGCGCTTTCTTACGCCAGCAAATGCGATCATGTTTTACGGTTTCACCGGTGCGCTGTTCAGCCTGACCGGCGGCTTTGCAGCACTTGCCGCCGCTAGCACTCTTACACGCATCCTGACCTATGTGATTACGGCTGCTGCATTGCCCATGATTGAACATCGTGAAGGCCGCATCAAGCCGCTGCATGGCCTGATGGCGGTTCTGGCGCTTGCATCGTGTGTCTGGATTGCCTCGCATGCCGGGATGCAATCATGGACAACCTTCGGCGGTCTTTTCGTTGTTGGAACAATTTTGTTCCTGATCGCACGGAGGCAAAGCGGCGATTAGCCAGAGGCGGTATGACCCGTGTTTAAAAACTACGATACCATTATCCTGGGCGGAGGGGCCGCCGGCCTGTTCTGCGCTGCGCGCGCTGGCCATCGCGGCAAACGCGTGCTGGTGCTTGAACGCGCGGCAAAGGTCGGCAAGAAAATCCTGATTTCAGGCGGTGGACGCTGCAATTTCACTAATGTGAATGCGGGCCCGGCAAACTATCTTTCCTCAAACCCGCATTTCGCCAAGAGTGCCCTCGCCCGCTACTCTCCGAAGGACTTCATCGAACTGGTCGATAGCTACGGCATCGCGCATCACGAAAAGACATTGGGTCAGCTGTTCTGTGACGGACCCGCCCAGCAGATCGTCGATCTTCTGCTGGCGGAGTGCGCAAAGGGAAATGTCGAAATCCGATGTGAAGAAGATATCGAAAAGGTCTCACACTCTGATCAAGCCTTCACAGTCATAACCCAGAACGGCACCTATTCGGCGCCTGCCTTGGTGATTGCGACTGGCGGGCCTTCGATCCCCAAGATGGGCGCGACAGGCTTTGCCTATGATCTTGCGCGGCAGTTTGGCCTCAAAGTGGTCGAGCCGCGCCCTGCCCTCGTGCCGCTGACTTTGGGCGGTGAGCAAGTGCTCTTCCGGGAGATATCCGGCGTGTCCGCGCCGGTTGTGGCCACAGCCAACAAAGCAAGCTTTGCAGAAGCGGCCTTGTTCACGCACCGCGGCCTGTCTGGCCCGGCTATCTTGCAAGTCAGTTCATATTGGAAGCCCGGCGATGCGGTCAGCATCAATTTCCTGCCTGATCACAGCGAAGGCTGGCTGCTGGAAGCCAAGCGGCTCAAACCGCGCGCAACGCTGAGGTCTGTGTTTCGCGAAGTCCTTTCCGACCGGTTGGCAGACATTCTTGCGGACAAAATCGCTCTATCCACCGAGCTAGGCAATGCGCCGGACGCTAAACTGCGCGAGGCAGAGGCCCGTCTGTCACGCTGGATATTCCAGCCCAACGGCAGCGAAGGATTTGCCAAGGCGGAAGTCACGATCGGCGGCATCTCGACCGCTGAACTATCCTCCAAGACTATGGAATCACAGAAAATTCCTGGCCTTTATGCCATTGGCGAAGCTGTAGACGTGACCGGTTGGCTGGGCGGCTACAACTTCCAATGGGCCTGGGCCAGCGCTGTTGCAGCCGCAGACGCGCTTTAGACACCTTTGGCGTCATAGCAGTTGGGGGCCCTTCCCTTGCGGAACCTCCTGACGCAGGCGGTAAGTTGACCAGGCACGCGCTTCTGTTAGCGTCTGCAACAGAAAGGTGTCTCAAGGCATCGAAACGGGAGAGAACCGTTGCGTGATAATCGCAATCGCTGACAAGCTGGCACAGGACGAAAGCGAATGGGCGCCATTCGAGCCTTCGCTCGCGCAACAGTGGATGTATCCGCACACCGGCTTCAATTAAGCACCGAAAACTCGCTTATTGTCAGAAGACCTTGCGGATATCGATCCCGAGGTAGCGCCCGTTCGGATCGATCAAGAACGGTTGATAGCGGAGCGGCGTATCGCCGTTGTCATCGACAATCCGGCGCTGCGCATCGAACACATTGTTCGCCAATAGCGACACTGTAAGCCCCTTCAGCGGACCATTCTCTGCCCCGGTGAGCGTGCCCAGATTGGCAAAAACGCGCAGATTGAATGTGGCCAGATCTTCAAAGAACAGCGGGCTTGCGCCGGTTACGGCATTTCCGTTGATACGGGCTTTGCCAGTGTAAAAGCCTGACAAACGGATACCTTTCCCATCGCGGAAGAAACCGGCCTGGAGCTGGGTCGAATGTCGCGGCTGGCCGAAATCGCTTTGCGTATCACCATCGAGCAGATCCAGCGCGTCTCCGCCCTCTGCAATAAGGATCTGGTTTTCCAATTCAATCGTGTGGTTAAGGCTAGCAAAGTAGCGCCCTCGCCCGTCGCGTCCGAAGCCGCCCGAGATCGGGTTGGGTATAGTGCCCGCGGGGCGTTGTTCGGAGCTATCGCCGCCGGAGGGCCCACCGCGCATTTGTTCCGGATCCATCGAGCAGATCCGCTCGCGGAATTGGCCAAGGCGTTCACGATCAATCGAGCCGTCTTCGCCCTTGAACCGTTCGAGCATGCGCTGCGCGCGCGTCAAATCAAGGTCAGGAAACTGCTCGGATAAATCTTCGCCACGCTCGACCGCTCCGGCGATCTGTTCCAGAAACGCCATACCATCATCGGCGCACAGCTTTTCGCGGAAAGCCATGAAGCGCTCACGCTGTTCAGGCGTAGGCGGGCCGCGGCCTTCAGCGCCGGGCGGCGGACCTGGCCGCCCTTCACGCCGCATTCCGGCGGAAGGGCCGCGCCGTCCACCATCAGCCTCTCCTGAAGCCGAACCGCCCCACGATCCGCGCGTGAACAGGCCGAACACAAGCCGCTCGCTGCGCGCGCTGTCGAAGGTTACAGAGCGTCGGTCGAGCGAGACCAGATTTCCGCCTGCATCGCGCACCACCCGATCGGGAAAAGCGGCTTCGGTTTCTGCCGTCAAAGCCGGAAAGCCGCGCGTCACATCGCTTGATCGGTTGCTAATATACTCGCCGAAGAACGTCGTATTATCCCAAAACGGGATTTGCCAATTCGCACTGAAGCGCCAATCACGCTGAGTCTCAGCCAGCAAGTCAGGGTTCCCGCCGCTGGTCACCGTTGCCAGGACTGTCTCTCCATTGACCAGATCGAACACCGGCACATTAAAGGTCGTGACGGTCGGGCTGCCCAGATCGCTCAATCCCGGCGCAGCTTCGCGCCATACGTAGGTAGCGGCCAGGTTGAGCCGATTTGTGGGCGCCCAGTTCAGCCCCGCCGTCCAATCCATCAGCGAGCCGAAGTCTGACAAATCCTCAAAGCCGATGCTACCATTGAGCGAGAAGCTGCCCAGCGTATCGAGAAAGCCCTCTCTGCGGCTGGTGAGTGGAACAACGATACTGACGCCGCCTTCGAATTGGCGACGCGAAAGCTGCGTCTCGCCAGCGGTTCGGGTGTCTTCGCTATTGATGCGCTGCCAGTTGAGGCCAAGATCGAATGTTGTCGAAACCTCTCCGGAAGGAAGCAGCAGCGGGCTGCCGCGCAGGGTCGCCTTGTTGACGGTAGTGATGGTCTGACTGCGCGCCACGTCGAAGCCGGCGTCAGCTTGTACGGGAATCAGCCCGTCGATCGCCAGCGTTCCTGAAGCCGCCGCGTCGATCAGTGCCTGTGTATCGACGCGCCTGTCGATCTCGGTCTCGTTTTCGATCAGACTGGCGTCTGCGGTTGCAGTGAGTTGATAGCCGCCAAGCTGGCGCGAATAGCTCGCTGAACTGGACAGCGTATCGCGCGCATTTCGTATCTCCAACGGATCGTCCGCCCCGAAGGTGCGAAAGGCGCTACTGCCATCAGGCGCGGTTAGCAGCACGCCATTGAGCCCCGACAAGCCAGTTCCATCAAAGCGATCATATTGCAGGTTCAGACTGACCGATGCTCCGCTGTCCAGAAAAGCTTTCGCCCAGTTAATCGACGCTTGCAGCTCGCGCGTGTCGTTGACCAGGCTGCGAAACTGCGCGGGATCAGGATCGCTGGCGAGATCTGAAACCGAACCATCTGTCTGGACTATGTCCCTTTCAGCCTCGGTCAGTTGATTGCGATCACTGGCCTCAAGGTTGAAGTTCATCCGCGCGCCATCATTGATCGTCAGCAGAGCGAATTCCTGCCCATTGCGCCAGTATCCGCCACGGTCCGGCGCCTCGAACTCCAACTCGACTTCGCGGCTGGAGAAATTCTCTTTCAGGATGATGTTCACCACACGCCGATCCGGGGCAAAGCCAAAACGCTGGGCCACCTCCTCTGGCATCACTTCGACTTTAGCCACCGATTCAGGTGGGTAGCTTCGCAACTCGCGAAAGCTGCCAATGCGGATGCCGTTGACCAGGAAGACAGGTCGACCACCGCCCCGTCCTTGGGAAGATCCCGTTTGCGGTCCGATCGCTTCGATCAACTCTTCGATCGAATTGGCGCCAAGCGAGGCAATATCAGCTTCGTTCAACTCGAGCAGCGGCGGTTGCTCTACATCGAGCTGACCACGCAGCCGCTCCGCCTGCACGACGATTGTGCCCGGAGCTGCTGGGGACGTATTGACCTCTACCGGCTGGGCCGCGTCTGGATTTTCTTGTTGCGCATGCGCGACAGTTCCAAAACCAACGCTAAGGCAGGTTGCGCTCAAAAGAAGATATCGGGGTGACATAGAGGCGCATTTCTCTCAATCGAAGCGGACTGACAAGCCGCTGAATTGTATCGGTTTGCATTAATGGTTACGAAACGTGGCGCATTTCAGACGCATGGATGATTGCGGCTACAACGCACGAGGCTTCCCTTTTGCTCCCGGCGCGGCTAAAGCGCGCCAAATTCGACACTCACTAGGTAAAGCTAAGGAATTTCATGGCTAAAGAAGAACTCCTCGAAATGCGCGGCAAGGTGGTCGAACTGCTGCCTAATGCGATGTTCCGGGTCGAGCTCGAGAATGGCCACGAAGTCCTTGGCCACACTGCCGGCAAAATGCGCAAGAACCGCATTCGCGTTTTGGTGGGTGACGAAGTGTTGTGTGAACTCACACCTTATGACCTGACCAAGGCGCGTATCACCTATCGCTTCATGCCAGGTCGCGGCGGCCCGGGCCAAGGCCCCGGCCCAGCCTAAGCGCGCTGCTCGGATATGAGCGCGCCCATCCTGATACTTGGATCTGCCAGTCCACGTCGCCGCGAGTTGCTCGCGCGTCTGGGCGTGGTCCCTGATGCAGTCTCTCCTGCAGAGATCGACGAGACTCCGTTAAGGAGCGAGCTTCCGCGCGACTATGCCAAGCGCATGGCGCGCGAGAAAGCGATGGCAGTGTCTGGCAACGGGCACATTCTGGCAGGAGACACCGTCGTCGCGGCCGGGCGCCGCATTCTGCCGAAAGCCGAAGATGAAGCAACCGCACGCCAGTGCCTTGAGCTGTTGTCGGGGCGGAGGCACCGCGTACTGTCCGCGATTGCGCTGAAATCTTCCGATGGTGCCCTGCACGAGAAGCTAAGCGAGACCATCGTACGCTTCAAACGGTTGAGCGAAGCCGAAATCGCCGCCTATCTCGCCAGCGGTGAGTGGGAGGGCAAGGCTGGTGGCTATGCGATCCAGGGCATAGCTGAAGGGCTGATCGCATGGATTCAGGGCAGTCACTCTGGCGTAGTCGGCCTTCCCCTGTTCGAGACCCGCGCGCTGCTCAAAACCGCTGGATTCAACATTGGCTGAGTGGCTGATCGAGTATGGCATCGGTGAAGATCGCGCGATGCTGGTCGAAGGCGAAAGGGTGCTCGCAGCAAAGCTTCACTGGCCCGGCGAGATATTCGCGGGACAGATAGTTGAAGCGAAGCTGGTGTCGCGCGCCGCCGGATCGAGCCGCGGCACTGCGGTAACACAAACTGGCTCGCAAATCCTGCTTGATCGCATCCCTAAAGAGGTAACCGAAGGCAGCATGGTCGAAGTGGCGATCACTCGCCCGCCCATTGCAGAGATCGGTCGCACGAAACTTGCCCAAGGGCGCGTGACTGACGGCCTCCAGCACGGCAAGAATTCGTCATTTGACGGGCTCGATGCTCGCGCCATGCCGGGGTTCCCTTCCGGATTGTGGGAAGATATCTGGCACACAGCGTCCTCTGGTCAGGTCGATTTCGCAGGCGGATCAGCGATCTTCAGTGCGACCCCGGCGATGACATTGATCGACATTGATGGCGAAGGGTCGCCCAAAGAACTCTCGCTCGCGGCTATCCCAGCGATTGCACAGGGCATGGCGTGGTTTGATCTTGGCGGGAATATCGGGATAGACTTCCCTACCATCGAAGCAAAATCAGATCGCAAGGCAGTCGATAGCGCTCTGGCGAAAGCACTCGATCACTGGCCGCATGAGCGCACCGCAATGAACGGATTTGGCTTTGTACAGATCGTCGCACGGCTAGTGGGGCCATCATTGGTTCACCGATTCGCTTCTTCACGCACCGGCATGTGCGCCCGCTATGCCCTGCGCGTTGCCGAGCGGGCCGAAGGCGCAGGCGTAACCCTGCTCACCGTCCACCCGGCGATCAAAGCCAAGCTCAAACCCGAATGGCTAGATGAATTGCGCAGGCGCACGGGTCGTGAATTGCGCGTAGAAGCCGATCCCGGCCTTGCGCTTGAAGCGCCAAGTGCGCAAGTAATCGGGTCATGAGCAAATCTTCCAAACCCTGCCCCATCTGCAAGCGACCACGAACCGAGGAATTCACGCCCTTTTGTTCCAGCCGGTGCAAAGACCGTGATCTGGCGAAGTGGTTCGGCGACGGCTATGCCTTGCCCGGCCGACCAGCAGCTCCGGAAGAAATCGCGGGAGAGATCATCCGCGAAGAACGCGACTGAAGCCGCGCTCCGGGAAAATCCGCCATTTCCTTCCCAAATACCCCTTGCCAAGCCCGCGCACCTTCGCCATAGGCGCGCTCTCACTCGCTCGCCGGTGTTTCAACGCACCCGCGCCGCAGCGATGCCTCGGTAGCTCAGTTGGTAGAGCATACGACTGAAAATCGTAGTGTCGGTGGTTCGATCCCGCCCCGAGGCACCACTCCCTTTCTCTGTGCGCAGACCGATACGGCAAGATTGCCAATTCGCCCGCTTCCGACTATGGTAACCACTCTCGCCCCGGTCGCCCTTTTGCGCATTTGCAAGGCCAGCCGGGGCGCATGTATTTTTGCAGCAAGAAAGCAAAGCCCATGTCGCGTCGCCGCCAGATCTACGAAGGCAAGGCCAAGATCCTTTATGAAGGCCCGGAGCCGGGCACGATCATCCAGTATTTCAAGGATGATGCGACCGCGTTCAACGCGGAGAAAAAGGGCACAATCAATGGCAAGGGTGTGATCAATAATCGCATCAGCGAACATGTGTTCACCCGCCTTGCGCATATCGGGATCCCGACCCACTTTATCCGCCGCTTGAACATGCGCGAGCAACTTGTCCGGCAGGCCGAAATCATCCCGATCGAGGTGGTGGTGCGCAATGTCGCGGCAGGCTCAATCTGTAAACGGTTGGGTATGGAAGAAGGCGATCCCCTGCCCCACACTCTGATCGAATATTATTATAAAGACGATGCTCTGGGCGATCCGCTGGTTTCCGAAGAGCACATTGCGTGTTTCAACTGGGCCGGCCCGGAGGAAATGCAGGACATCGCCAGCATGGCGATCCGCATCAATGACTTCATGAGCGGCATGTTCGCAGCGATCGATATTCGCCTGATCGACTTCAAACTGGAATTCGGCCGCATATTCGATGGCGATTTCAGCCGCGTGATCCTGGCTGACGAGATCAGCCCCGACGGCTGCCGTCTTTGGGATATGATGACAGGCGAGAAGCTCGACAAGGACCGTTTCCGGCGCGATCTGGGCGGCGAAAGCGAAGCTTATCAAGAGGTCGCGCGACGCCTTGGCCTGCTGCAGAATGACGACAACGGCCCCGGCGAAGTGTTCGATATGTCGAGCCATCGCAGCCGCCTACGCGGGACGCCACCTCTTCCCAAGAAATAGGCCGCCCACAGCCTATTCGATTCAGTAATTTGTCAGCCTGTGCGAGGCAGGTAAGCATGCATCATGCGTTTGTTTGCCTCGTTAGCGACCTTTGTCGCAGTCGCCTTATCGCCCACGCTGTTGCTTGCGCAGGAAAGCGCGCCGGATGAGCCCGCTTGGGCATTCGAGGACAGCGACATTCCGGTCGACCCGGCATTCCGGTTTGGCGAGCTAGACAATGGCATGCGCTACATACTGCGGCAAAACTCTACGCCCGAAGACACTGCGCTGGTACGGCTGTATATCGGCTCCGGTTCGCTCGATGAAACTGATAGCGAGCGCGGCCTTGCGCACTTCGTGGAACACATGGCGTTCAACGGTTCAAAACGGATTCCCGAAGGCGAAATGATCCCTCTGCTCGAACGTGAAGGACTTGCGTTCGGGGCAGACACCAATGCCAGCACTGGCTTTGATCGTACGCTCTATATGCTCAATCTGCCGCGCAATGACGAGGACTTGCTGGAAACCGCGCTGATGTTGATGCGGGAGACCGCGAGTGAATTGCTGATCGAGCAGGAAGCGGTTGATCGCGAGCGCGGCATCATCTTGGCAGAACGGCGTGATCGCAACAATTTCGCATTCAAGGCAGCTGTTGACGAGTTTGAATTTGCTGCGCCGGACGCGCGGTTTGTCCAGCGCGTACCGATCGGAACGTTGGAGGTGCTCGAGAATGCCGACGCAGAGCATTTGCGCGGCTTTTACGAACGCACTTATGTGCCTAAAAACGCAGTGCTGGTGATCGTTGGCGATTACCCAGAGGAACTGCTCGAAGACCGCGTGAAGCACTGGTTTGCTGACTGGCAGGGTGGCGCAGAGCGAACCGATCCAATCACCGGGCCAGTCGACATCACCCGTACCAATGAAACCGACATCTATGTTGACCAGGCGCTCAACGAAACCGTCTCCGTCACGCGTTACGCACCTTGGGAAGAGCGTAAAGACACGGTCGCAAATCGCCAACAGAACCTGCTGCGAGAGGTTGGTTACGGCATAATCAACCGGCGTCTCGCGACACTCGCGCGGGCAGAAAACGCACCTTTCAGAGCGGCAAGTTTTGGCACGAGCGATCTGTTCGAGGAAGCACGCTCTACGAGCCTGACTGTCACCACTTCAGATAACGAATGGCGCAGCGGAATGATTGCTGCCGGAACAGAGCTGCGCAAGGCGTTGCAGTACGGTTTCAGCGAAGCCGAGGTCGCCGAGCAAGTCGCACGTCTGCGCACAAGCATTGAGAACAGCGCTCGTTCTGCGAATACGCGCAGCAATGGTGCATTGGTCTCTGCCGCACTTGGTCTGGTGCAAGAGGAGAATGTCCCCTCCACACCGGAAAGCTCACTGGATCGCTTTGAAGCTTTCGCTGATGAGATTACGCCGGAGGTCGCATTCGCAGCCGTGCTGGCGGATACGGCTGAGCTGACTGACCCGTTGATACGGTATCAAGGCCGGACAGAGCCAGAAGGTGGCGCGGAAGGGCTAACCTCCGCATGGGCAGAGGTTGAAGCGGCAGTGATTACCGCGCCTGAATTCGCTGAAATGGCAGAATTCGCCTATCAGTATTTTGGCACTCCGGGTGACATCGTTTCCGACGAGACAGAGGAACGGCTCGGCATCCGCATGATCCGCTTCGCCAATGGCGTAATGCTCAATTTGAAACAGACCGATATCAACGAGGATCGCATTCAGTTCCGTGTGCAGCTCGATGGCGGCGACCTGCTGAATACCAAGGACGCACCGCTGACCACGGCATTGGTAAGTTCGCTGGCAGGCGGAGGTCTGGGAAAGCATTCACAAGACGAACTGGTCAGCATTCTGGCGGGCCGCAGCGTTCGCCTGGCGTTGTCTTCCGCCGACAAGGGTTTCCAGATGTCCGGAACCACGACCCCGCGCGATCTTTTGCTTCAGATGCAGCTGCTCACCGCAGGGATTACCGACCCGGGCTATCGCCCGGAAGCGATCGAACGTTTCCGCAGAGGTGTCGCGCAATTCTTCGCAAGCATGGATGCGACGCCGGGACAGGCGCTGGGCAACAATATCGGCGCAATCCTGTCTGATGGCGATCCGCGTTTCTCGCTTCAGTCTGAAGAAGCTTATAACGCGCTGTCATTCGATCGGTTGCGCGAAGACATCAGTGATCGTTTGGCCAATGGGGCGATCGAGATCGCCATGGTCGGAGAATTTGATCAGCAAGCAGCGATCGATGCTGTCGCAGCAACATTCGGCGCGCTGCCAGAACGCGAAGCCGAGTTCCAGCCCCGCGAAGAAGCTCGTGAACGTACTTTCACCGCAGATCGTGAAACGCGCATCATCACGCATTCTGGCGAGCCAGATCAGGCGCTTATCCGGATTGTCTGGCCCACCACCGACGATACCGACTATGCAGAAAACATTCGTCTGAGCCTGCTTGCCCGCGTTGTCCAAATCCGCTTGCAAGAAGTGCTCCGCGAAGAGCTTGGCCAGGCCTATTCACCTGGCGCGAACAGTTCACTGTCGCGAACATGGCGCGATTACGGCACATTCGATATCAATGTCGCGGTTGATTATGAGCAAGTTGATGCAGCGAGCAGCGCGATCATGGGAATGATCGCGGGGCTGCGCGAAAGTGTGGTTTCAGACACGGTTGACAGGGCGCGCGCACCGCTGCTCGAACAGTATGACAATTTGCTCAAGACGCTGGGTGGCTGGATGTCGCTGGCAGACAATGCACAGAGTGAAGCGGAGCGGTTGGAACGGTATTTCAACGCACCAGACATGATCCGCGCAGTGACACCGGACGATATTCGTGGTGCAGCACAAACCTATCTCTCTCCGGATGAAGCAGTGCAGATCATCGTTGTTCCAAAGAACGTTCAGGCTGAATATTCGCATTTGCCGGTGGGCAACCACGTGCATCACGATTGCAACATGCACCCATCGCGCTATAGGGCTGCGCATATTGCGGGCACGCGCAAAGCCGCCATGCCCCACCAGAGGAGCTGCTCATGAAAGTCCGTGTCCTGGTTCGATTGAAGCCCGGAGTTCTCGACCCCCAAGGCCGCGCAGTCCACCATTCTCTTGAAGGGCTCGGTTTCGAAGGTGTTGAAAACGTGCGCATCGGGCGTGTTATCGAAATGGATCTGGCCGATGGTACAAGTGAAGCAGCCATCGATGATATGTGTCAGAAGCTGCTCGCCAACATGGTGATCGAGGATTACTCGATCGAAAAGCTCGGTCAGACGGAGCCCGCCTGATGTCTTTCCGCGCAGCTGTGATCACATTCCCGGGGTCCAATTGCGATCGGGACATGGCAGTGGCGATCGAGCAAGTCTCGGGTACCGCTCCCTTGCAGGTCTGGCATGGAGACGATGCCCTGCCACAAGGCCTCGACTTTATCGCGCTGCCCGGCGGTTTTTCCTACGGCGACTATTTGCGCTCTGGTGCCATGGCCTCGCGGAGCCCGATCATGAAAGCGGTGGTGAAAGCTGCCGAAGCAGGCGTGCCGGTCCTCGGCGTCTGCAATGGCTTCCAGGTGTTGACTGAGGCCGGTCTCTTGCCCGGCGCATTGATGCGCAACGCAGGCCAGAACTTCATCTGCCGAACGATGCCTTTGACGGTTGAAAACAACCAGACCCTGTTCACAAGCGCCTATGAAGCTGGTGAAACTGTCCGCATTCCGGTGGCACATCACGACGGTAATTTCTTCGCGGATGACGATACGCTGGACCGGATCGAGGGCGAAGGTCGCGTGGCGTTTCGCTACGCCGAACCGTGCAATGGCTCTCGCCGTGACATTGCGGGCATCCTCAATGCATCAGGCAATGTTCTGGGCATGATGCCGCACCCCGAACGTGCGATTGAAGACGTGCTGGGCAGCAGCAATGGCCGCCGCTTGTTTGAAAGCGTGATTGGAAGCCTGGTCAGCGCTTAGGCGCGTTGTTGATTGTGCCGCACGGCAAAGATCTTGCCGGCATCTTCGGCGGACATGGGCCTGCCGAAGTAGTATCCCTGGATCTTGTCGCAACCTAGCTCACGGATAAGCTTCGCTTGCTCGGGGGTTTCAACACCTTCAGCGGTGGTGGTCATTTCAAGACTTTGCGCCATCGCCACAACCGCACGGATAATCGCGAGGCTTTCTGCGCTTTGTTGTGCAGCGCCGATCACAAATGTTCGGTCAATCTTGATGGTCGAGAAACGCAGCTTGCGGATGTAACCCAGCGAAGAATAGCCTGTCCCAAAGTCGTCCAAGGCCACGCTGCAACCCAGAGCCATGACTTGCTCAAGCGCATTTCGCGCAACACTGGCATCGCGGACAAAGATGCTTTCGGTCACTTCGATCTCCAGCCTTTGTGGGCGAAGACCAATATCCCGACCGGAGCAGCCGTGTAGAACAGGGTTGAAGCAGTGATCAGAACTGCCACGATGGTCCAGACCACGGCGCTTTCCACGCCACCCGCCTGTGGGGCAAAGACCAGCAATGCGACCGACCACAGCAGACCGGACGCAACGGGCGTAACCAATTGGTACCGGAATTCCTCTTTGGTGATCCTGCGCTTGTTAGTGTCGGCCAAACCGTTGTCGAACCTCATGCCGCGCAGGTGTGCCCACTGCTCGTCCGCCGGATCATTCAGACCCAGAACTGCGGCAGTGGAAAAACGCATTGGTTCGTCAACAAAGGCAGATTCGTGCTCGCTCACGCCATCGCAGTTAACGCGGAAAGGTTATATCGCGGTAAATGCAGGCCTAATAATCGAATAGCCCGTCAGCCAAACGATCAAAATTGCTTCAGATTCGACCCTCGGCCGCCTTTTCCCAATTCTTGCCGTCAAAAGGCACGATTTTGGGAGCAAGCACCTCTGCATCATCGAGACAACGCAAGTTTACGCTCCAGTCATCCGGGTGCGAACGCGGCTGGTAGAAGCATTTGATACCGCAAGTCCTGCAAAAGAGATGTTCTGCCTCTTTCTTCCCGAAACGATAGCGCGCTTGCGCGTCAGGCGCGGCGATTAATACGAAGTCATCGTGCGGGATGAACAAGTGAACATAGGCAGTCTTGCTGCAGATCGAACAATTGCAATCCCACACTTCGGGGTTCGGGTCTGAAACAGCCGTGAAGCGCACTGCGCCACAATGACAACCGCCTGAAACCGAGACCTTTTCGCTCATTCAACAGTGACTGACTTGGCAAGGTTGCGGGGCTGATCGATATCCGTACCCTTCACACAGGCAACGTGATAAGCCAGCAGCTGAACCGGAATTGCATAGACCATAGGTGCGATTAGCGGGTGCACCCTGGGCATTTCAATGGTGGCCATGCAGCCCTCACCAGCCTCGGCCAGGCCTTTGGCATCAGAAATCAGCACGATCTTTCCGCCGCGCGCACGAACCTCTTCCATGTTGGAGACTGTCTTCTCAAACAACGGTCCTGACGGCGCGATAACGATGACCGGCACCTTTTCATCGATCAGAGCAATCGGGCCGTGCTTCATCTCGCCCGAAGCATAGCCCTCGGCATGGATATAGCTGATTTCTTTCAGCTTGAGCGCCCCCTCCATTGCGAGGGGGAAGTCCTGACCACGGCCGAGATAGAGCACATCGCGCGCTGGTGCAATTAGGTGCGCCATCGCAGCAATATCCTCGTCGTGATCAAGGGCTGCATTGAGCGAAGCCGGTACTTCGAGCAGGTGCTGAACCACCTCCTTCTCTTCCTCTCGGCTCATCCGACCTTTGGTCACCGCCATATGCGCCGCAAGCGCTGCAAGCACCGCCAATTGGCACGTGAATGCCTTAGTAGAGGCCACACCGATTTCTGGACCCGCATGCGTCGGAAGCAGCAGGTCCGCTTCACGCGCCATCGTGCTGGTCGGCACATTAACAACAACGCCGATGGTTTGCCTTGCCTGCTTGCAATGGCGCAGCGCCGCAAGCGTGTCTGCCGTTTCGCCGCTTTGAGAGATGAAGAGTGCCAATCCGCCATCCTCCAGCACCGGATCGCGATAGCGGAACTCACTCGCAACATCCACGTCGACCGGGAGCTTCGCAAAATGCTCAAACCAGTATTTGGCCACCAAACCCGCGTAATAGGAGGTGCCGCAGGCAACTATGGTCAGCCGCTTGATGGCTGAAAGATCGAAATCGAACTGCGGCAAAGCGACTGAATTGTCTGATCGGCGCAAATAGGATGTGAGTGTTTGCGCGACGGCTGTTGGTTGTTCGAAAATCTCTTTCTGCATGAAATGGTGAAAATTGCCCTTCTCGACCGCAGCAGCGGATGCACCCGAATGGCGCGTTTCGCGCTCAACGGGATTGTTTTCTGCATCGAAGATTTCTGCACCCTCTTGCGAAATGACTGCCCAGTCACCTTCCTCCAGGTATGAAATCTGCTGAGTCAGATGGGCCAGCGCCAGCGCATCAGAACCAAGGTACATTTCACCATCGCCGTACCCGACAACAAGCGGTGAACCCAATCGCGCGCCGATCAGAATATCAGGGAATCGGCGAAACGTAATTGCAAGCGAAAAAGCACCCCGAAGCTTTGGCAAAACCTCTGCTACAGCCTCCTGAGGTGTGAGCCCGTTTTCTATCCGCACCGAAATGAGATGGGCGACTATCTCCGTATCCGTTTCGCTCTTGTATGTGCGATTTTCACCTTTCAGCTCATCCCGCAGAGACTTGTAATTCTCTATAATGCCATTGTGAACCAATGCCAGTTCATCGGTCATGTGCGGGTGGGCGTTACTTGTCGTCGGGGCACCATGCGTTGCCCAACGCGTGTGGGCGATCCCGACGGATCCGGCGGCCGGTTCTGCGCCTAGTACCTCGACCAGATTGGCAAGTTTACCCGATGCCCGGCGGCGCACCAGCTCACCATCACTGATTGTGCACAGGCCCGCGCTGTCATAACCACGATATTCCATTCGGCGCAGACCTTCGACCAGTCGATCAGCGACCGGATCCGATCCGACTATTCCAATAATACCGCACATTGTTCTGACCCTGAATTGCTGTTTCGGATATGGCGGCGCTAGCGACCGCGCCCTTAACTAGAGATTGCCCTTACTTGTATTGGCCCCTGCTTCAAGCCATCTCCTTGTCGCCAGTGCTTTGATGCCAAAGAAAAATGCCAGCGCCAATGATTATACATGCACCGATCAAAGTGATTACATCAGGCACATCGCCAAAAAACCACCAGCCAAGAATAGTCGCAACCAACATCTGAATGTAGGATGCCGGCGCCACCTGGGATGCGCCGGCGCGCATAGTCCCGAGATAGACGAGCCAATGCGCCGTCGTTGCAGTCAGAGCCACGAAGGCACAACGCAACACGACATCGAACTGGGGCCACGAGATCGACAGTTCATCAATCGCAGAATACTCGCCAGCGATGGTCGCCATGATCAGGATTGGGGCAGCGATAACAGCCATATAGGCCTGCATCGCCAAAGCGCTGCCCGTGCCCGCAGATGCCCGGTTTGCAATAATCATCAATGAGAAAAACACAGCGGAAATCAACGGCAGGATTGCAAGCCAACCAATCTCAGCCAGATTGGGTCTGAGAATAAACGTCACACCGACCAATGCGGCAATGCATGCCGCCCAAACCGCTCTGTTCACTTTTTCGCCCAACAAAGGCCCGCTCAACACTGCTGTCAGCACGGGCGAGAGGAAGGTGATCGCCATTGTTTCCGCCAGGGGCATTACGAAGATCGCGGAGAAAAATGCCAAAGATGCGCCCGCGAGACAGAGGCCACGTGCGACTTGCAGCCAAGGCTTGTTCGGACGAAAGCCGGCTTTGCCTTCGCTCAGCCCAAGCAATGCACTGAGCGCAATGGCACCGATTGTGAAGCGCAGGGCTGCGACGGCTGTCACTGGCCAATCGCCTGCCATGCTTTTTAGCACCGCATCACCCACCGAAAGTGTGGCAAAGCCAATAACTGCAAGCAGAATCCCGGAACGCGTATCTTGCAATCTTCGCCAATCAGTTTGTGTGTTCAGGCCAGTCGTGGTTGATAGACATAATTCATGCCTGGGCAAGCCGATTTCGTCTTGGGCAAGCCTCGCTCAAAGCCACGCTGCCATAGGCGGCAATCTTAGGAAAATAATAAGGTTTCCCATTTATTCACCATTCATCGAGAGGCACTGTTCGCGAATTGTGGACATGCCGAATTGGAATTGAATCAGCCGCTTGGGGGCCAAGGAATGAGCGCATTCGGCAAAAAGACCGGACCTGGGGGAATGAAGCCCGGGGCACGTCCATCTTTTGGCGTTGCAC
Organism: Altererythrobacter rubellus; assembly: GCF_030284385.1. NCBI lineage: Bacteria > Pseudomonadati > Pseudomonadota > Alphaproteobacteria > Sphingomonadales > Erythrobacteraceae > Altererythrobacter > Altererythrobacter rubellus. Next base: position 1,216,454 of record NZ_CP127221.1, on the reverse strand, counting down.
GACCAATGAAGTCGGGCGAGAAAGCTGATGCCGAAGGGTCCGAAGAAAGGGGAGGCAATCAGTTCCCGCCGCTTCCGAACGGTGGTGGCTCGGCTGAGCCGGCGCCCGCCGCGCCTAAACCAGCGCCATCATCTGGCAATCCCAATTACGACGCGATGGCGCGCCTGTCTGAGCGCATGAATGCAACACATGCGACTGATTCGGAAGTCGGTGGCTTCGAAGCCAGCATTCACAAGATCAAAGAGCAAGTGCTGCCACGTTTGCTTGAACGTGTCGACCCCGAAGCCGCGGCCACGCTGACCAAGGATGAACTGTCGGAAGAATTTCGCCCGATCATCATGGAATTGCTCGCAGAGCTTAAGGTCACTCTGAACCGCCGCGAGCAATTCGCACTTGAGAAAGTACTGATTGACGAATTGCTGGGCTTTGGCCCGCTCGAAGAATTGCTCAACGACCCCGATGTTTCGGACATCATGGTCAATGGCCCGCAGCAGACCTACATCGAGAAAAACGGTAAGCTGAAGCTGGCCCCTATCCAGTTCCGCGATGAAAGCCACCTGTTCCAGATCGCGCAGCGTATCGTGAACCAGGTTGGTCGCCGCGTTGACCAGACCACCCCACTCGCCGATGCCCGCTTGAAAGACGGCTCGCGTGTCAACGTGATTGTGCCGCCACTGTCGCTCAAAGGCACAGCCATCTCGATACGTAAGTTTTCCGAGAAGCCGATCACCTTGGACATGCTCAAGGAATTCGGCTCGATGAGCGATAAGATGTGTACCGCGCTGAAGATCGCTGGAGCTAGCCGGATGAATATTGTCATCTCAGGTGGTACGGGTTCGGGTAAAACAACCATGCTCAACGCCTTGTCGAAAATGATCGACCCGGGCGAGCGTGTTCTGACCATTGAGGACGCGGCGGAGCTTCGCTTGCAGCAGCCCCACTGGCTTCCGTTGGAAACCCGTCCACCCAACCTCGAAGGCCAAGGCGCGATCACCATCGGCGACCTGGTGAAGAACGCCCTCCGTATGCGCCCGGACCGTATCATTCTGGGTGAGATTCGTGGCGCGGAATGTTTCGACCTTCTCGCCGCCATGAACACCGGCCACGACGGCTCCATGTGTACGCTCCACGCCAACAGTCCGCGCGAGTGCCTGGGCCGTATGGAAAACATGATCCTGATGGGCGACATCAAGATCCCGAAGGAAGCTATCTCGCGCCAGATCGCGGAATCGGTTGACCTGATTGTTCAGGTGAAACGTCTGCGCGACGGTTCACGCCGCACGACCAACATCACCGAAGTTATAGGGATGGAAGGCGACGTGATCGTGACCCAGGAACTGTTCAAGTTCGAGTATCTGGAAGAGAGCGACGACGGCAAGATCCTTGGCGAGTTCCGCTCAAGCGGCTTACGCCCTTACACGCTGGAAAAGGCGCGTCAGTACGGCTTTGATCAGGCGTATCTTGAGGCTTGCCTGTAAGGATAGCGGTCTATTGCGAGAATAGAGCTGTCGGCAACGAGAGCGCCAACAGGCCCCCTCCGATGATCGCGCATGCCAGAAACACGAGAGTCCACGGCACCCATCCCACACGATCGAGCCGCGCTAGCCGCTCGCGCCGCGAACGCAGACGGTCCATAATCAGTGCAAAAATCGCCACGGCAATGAAAACTCCTCCTAAAAGAGCGACTTGATGGGCTTCGCTGGCGAATAGAAACGGGTTTGAATTTTTCATAGGGCGCATTTGGAGGCACTGAAGACGAAGAGCAATGCTTTCCGCGCTTGCGTCACCTTTCAACCGCCTTACAGCGGGAGCGTGACCAGCGAAGCCCCTGCCCAACGCCCCATGTTTGCCTTGCTGATCAGGCTTGCCGCGGCTGCAACACTGTCGGTGATGGTAGCACTGGTCAAACTGGCGAGCGAAAGCGGCCTGTCACTGCCAGAGATATTGTTTTGGCGACAATTGCCAACAATCCCGATCATTCTCTTGCTCTTATGGAGCACAGGTAAACTGTCGCAACTGCGATCGAAGCGCCTTGGACAGCATGGCATGCGCGCTGCACTCGGGATCGGTGGCATGTTCCTGAATTTCGGTGCAGTCACATTGCTGCCTCTGGCAGAAGCTACCAGTTTCAACTTCACTTCAGCCATCTGGGCAGTCATCCTGTCCGCACTGATCCTGCATGAGAAAGTCGGGCTTTGGCGGTGGGGCGCGGTCGCGCTTGGCTTTGCCGGTGTCCTGGTGATTGCACAGCCCGGCAGCGGTCAGGTCCCTGTGTTCGGTGCCAGCGTTGCATTGGGTGCCGCGTTCATGATCGCGCTAATCTCTATCTATATCCGCGACCTGACCAAGACCGAGGGCTCGCTGACGATCGTATTCTATTTTGCATTGTTTTCACTGCTAGCACTGGCGATCCTCTTGCCATTTTTCTGGCAGACCAAGTCTGCCGAGCAGTGGTTTTACCTCATCGCTTTGGGCGTCAGCGGCCTGCTGGGGCAATATTTGCTGACCAGTGCCCTTCGATATGGAAGTGTGTCGAGCGTGATCGTGATGGATTACTCCGCGCTGATCTGGGCCGCACTGCTAGGCTGGTCGCTGTTTGATCGCTTGCCTCCGGCAACGACCTGGCTCGGCGCACCTTTGATCGTCGGAGCCGGCTTGCTGATCGCATGGCGGGAACAGCAGTTGAATATCGCCAGAAATCGATCTCACACGATCGAGCCATCCTAGCCGCTCGCGCTGCGAATGCAGCATATCGATGGAGTGAGGCAGCGGAGCGATGATCCACAGATCGCAGGTGGTTTGCGTCACGAATGATTGCTGCTGTTGCCGTGGCGTTCGGGTGGCGACTTGGCGCACCCGTAAGCAAAGGATACGCAAACTATGCGCAAGACGCTGATTGTAGCTGCGCTGGCAGCAATGACTTTGGCCACCGCCGCATGCAACACTGTGCGCGGCGTGAGTGACGACCTCAAGTCGGTCGCCGACGCGGTTGACGAAGAAACTTAAGCTTCGTCTATCCGGCGATACACCAGAATCAAGTTATTGGCGGGCATTTCGTAGCGGTTTGCTCGCCTGAAACCCGTTTGCGAAGCAAGTCTGTCGACGTCGATTGTCGAGCGCAGCCCCCATCGCGGATCGCGTGCCTTCAGACTTGCATCGAATCCCAGATTCGACTGCGCAGTCTCCACATCCGGTTCAACATAAGGTCCGTATAGGATCAGTGGCGCAGTACCCGTCAGCAATCGCGCGGCGCCCGCAAACAATCCCTCGCTCGCTTCCCATGGGCTGATGTGCACCATATTGATGCATAATATCGCATCAGCCTGATCAGTCGGCCACTGATCGGATAGCGCATCGAGTTGCAAAGGCGGGCGAAGGTTGGCGCTCCCTTCATCGTCCCGCCACGCCTCGATTGATGCGCGCGCCTCCTCGCTGGGGTCGCTGGGTTGCCAGATCAGATCGGGAAATCGCGACGCAAAATAAACAGCATGTTCACCGGTTCCACTCGCCACTTCGAGCACAGTGCCGGACGCAGGCAATTCCTTTGTCAGAACTGCTGCGATCGCATCACGGTTGCGCAAAGTGGCGGGCGCATACTTCTTCACAAGCGGCGCTAGCTGACCTGCCGCTCCTGCCCAGCCCAATAAGGCTCGCGCAGCTGCCGGCGCAGGATCTTTCCGGACGGGTTTCGCGGCATTTCAGCGATCACATCAACACTTTTGGGCGCTTTGAATGCGGCCACGCGTTCGCGCGCATAGGCGATGATGTCACCTGCCTCGACATTGTGGCCAGGCTTGCAAACCACGCATGCCTTGACCTCTTCACCCCATTGCTCGCTTGGCACGCCGATCACAGCAACTTCGGCGACTGCCGGGTGGCCGAAGATCGCGTTCTCGACCTCGGCCGGATAGACGTTTTCTCCGCCAGATATGATCATGTCCTTGATACGGTCTTGAATATAGATGTAGCCGTCTTCGTCCATGATCGCCGCGTCACCCGTGTGCAGCCAGCCATCCGCATCAATCGTTTCGCGCGTCGCATCGGGAAGTTGCCAGTATCCCGCCGTGTTCGAAGGTGACTTGACGCAAACCTCGCCGATCTCGCCCAGCGGCACCTCCTTGTTGTCAGGGCCGCGCACTTGAATCTCTGCACCCGGCACGGCCTTGCCCGCAGAGCGCATCCGCTGGTTGCCTTCGAGCGTGTGATCTGCGGGTGGCAGGATCGAGATCGTGCCCGATGTCTCAGTCATGCCGTAGGCCTGCAGGAACCCGGCATTTGGCATGGTTCGCACGGCTTCTTTCAAAAGTTCCAACGGCATCGGCGCAGCGCCATACATCAGATATTTCAGCGCGCTGAAATCGGTTTCTACCGCGCGCGGATGTTGTACCACCATTTGCAGGGCTGCCGGTACGATAAACATATGCGTGGCGCCATTCTCGATCGCTTCGAGTACGCCCACAGGCGTGAATTCTGCTTGTATGAGCGTGCGAATGCCGTTGACGATCGCAATGTTGACGAGGCCCGTCCCGCCAATATGCGAACACGGCATGGCGACCAGCATACACTCGCCACCTTCATAGAAATTCCATTCCAGCCCCGCTTCATTGCCCGGGTTACGCAGACCCAGCAAATTGGCGTTGGACAACATCACACCTTTGGGATTGCCGGTGGTTCCCGAGGTATAGAGCTGCAGTACGGGCTCGTCGTCGCCGACCCGCTCGTGCTCGCCCGGTTCGGTGGCTGCAATTGCCCTGCGCGTTTGCGCTTCGCCCATGACGATTGGATTGGCTGGCAATTCAGAAGCGATCTTCGCGGCAGTCTCTGTAAAATCCTCACCGGTAAAGACGATCTTCGCGCCTGTATCCTTCAGGATATAGGCGATCTCCGGTGGGGCCAACCGCCAGCCAACCGGTACCATCACAACACCTACGCGCGCAGAAGCAAGATAAAGCTGGCAATAAAGGTCAGAGTTCTTGCCAAGCCAAGCAACCCGATCTCCCTTGGTCACACCATTTGCCGCCATAAGCGCTATGATACGGCGCGTATTCTCCTCAAGCTGAGAATAGCTTGTCGTTCGACCTTCCTGCTCAAGTGCTGTGTCATCAGGGCGTGCGCGGGCCCAGAAATTCAGGATGTCGTCAAAATTGATGAAGGCGTGATAGGCATTCTGGCCCATGGCGTGATCTCTCCCCGTGATCCTCTTTTCAAGGACTCTAAGAGAAAACGCTCGGTGGGCAAACTGTTCCTTTGATCTGCTCTAGCTCCAGCGGCCCTGCGCGCGTGCCCTGCCCTCCCGGATCACCAACCACAGGAACAACCCAAGCGGGCCAGCCATTAGCGTGAAGAACAGGATCGGCGCTTGCAGGAAGCGCGAAAAGTCCTTTGCATCGGCATCGCGTGCGATCCAGATACCTACGAACAGATCAAACGCCAGATAGTGGATCCAGCCAACCGTAATACCGCCATCGCTGGCAAAGACCGCGCGGACACCTTCGATGCTGCTGAAATTGGCTGAACCATCGCCACCAACCGCGTCAAATGTGCCTGTCATGATCCCGATCAGGCCAAAAGCGTAGGTGAGGCTCAGACCGCCCACGATCAGGTAAAGAAGAGCGCTGAGCAAGGCCGGCCATCGCGGCAGAAACACTAGCGCGACCCAAGCGATGAGCGCGACCATATTGGCAGCACCGAAAATTGCGTCCCAGTTCATTCACTCTCTCCCGATTTTACCCACTCGCGCGCGCATCGCACAATCTGGTCATGCGTATGCGTAAACCTGCCCGATGCCTTTCGGCCCGCAAAACCCAGCGCTGCCTGCGCCACCACTCGGGCATCGATAGATCGGTAGTCGCGATATTTCCCACCCAGAAATGGATCGATCAGGGGCGCAATCAATTGCCCGATACCTTCGCCGGTTCGCTGGTCATTCTCTCTGGGACCGCGCAACAATCCCGGTTGCAAAAGGTCCAGACGCTTGAAGCCGATCCTGGACAGCTCTGCTTCAGTCTCACCCTTGACCCGCAGGTAGAAGTTCTTGGCGCGTGCATTGGCGCTGATGGAGCTGACCGCAACCATCCGGGTCACTCCCGCATCTTTGGCGGCGCGAGCTGTTTTGATGACAAGATCATGATCAATCGCGCGAAATGCCTCCTCGTCACCACCCACCTTTTTCATTGTCGTACCGAGCGCGCAGATCAATGCTGTGGGTCGCAATGCCTCGAACACGTCGCCCCATTTCTCAAGTTCGGCAACGAACAATTCCATCCGCGCGCCATGCGGCAGCTTAACTTCGCGACGTGCAATCGCCACCAGTCGTACGTCAGGCCTGCCGATGCATTCTTCGATCACACGCCGACCGACAAGGCCCGTTGCACCCACTAGCGCTACACGAAGTGGCTCAAACATTGGTCAATCCGTTCGGTCGTTCCCCATAGATTGCGGCACAGCGCTCAATCGCGAAACGGTCGCTCATCCCGGCAATGAAGTCAGCAATCATCCGCGCACGTTGAGGGTTTTCAGCAGGAAGATTCGCTTTCCATTCTTCAGGCATAAGGCTGGCGTCCTGAGCATAAGCTTCAAACAGTTTTGCCACCACCTCGTGCGCGCGCTTAGCGGCTGCCACCTGATCCGAATGGTAGTAAAGCTTGGCGTACATGAACTCTTTGAGGCCGCGCTCTTGCTCTGCGAAGGATGGCGAGAATCCACCGAGCTGGCGCCCTGCCCCACGCACTTCTTCAACCGAACCAATTCCGGCAACCTGCGCCTTGGTATGGGTGATGACATCATTGACCATCAGCCCGATCTGATCGCGCACCAGCTCGCGCTGCAACCGGTCACGCGGCGCATTGGGGTAACGCCTTTCAACCGCGCGCCATTGGTCCTTCAACAGATCAAGTTCGAGTAGATCTTCAAGCGCCAGGAAACCCGCGCGCAGCCCATCATCAATGTCATGATTGTCGTAAGCGATGTCATCCGCCACTGCAGCAACCTGCGCTTCCAGCGAAGGCCACTGCTCGAACTTAAGCGGGAAAGCCTCGTCCAGCTCCGCCAGAGCCCAGTTTGGGGCTTCGATCGGCCCGTTATGCTTGGCCAGTCCTTCAAGCAGATCCCAGGTCAGATTGAGACCGTCATGGCCGGGATACGGGCTTTCAATCCGCATGATCGTGCGCAACGATTGCGCATTGTGGTCAAATCCGCCGTGGCGCTCCATCGCTTCGCACAAAGCATCTTCGCCTGCATGTCCAAACGGCGGGTGGCCCAGATCATGCGCCAAACACAGTGCTTCAGTCAGGTCTTCATCAAGTCCAAGACTGCGCGCGATCACCCGCCCGATTTGCGCGACCTCAAGACTATGCGTCAGCCGCGTGCGATAATGATCGCCCTCTGGTGAGATAAATACCTGCGTCTTCGATCGAAGCCGCCGGAAACTCATCGAATGGATGATCCGATCCCGGTCGCGCTGGAATTCGCTTCGCGGACCACGCGCGCCGGCGCGCTCTTGCGGAAATTCGCGACCCCGACTGATTTCAGGATTGGCTGCGTATGGCGCTCTCATTGCCCGCAGCGACTAAGTTAACCGCGCGCCCGCGACAACAGGAACAATAAGGCAACACCGTTTAGCTGTGTGGATTATCGCGACGAAGCGTCGCCAATATCACCCCTCGGGCTCCGCAGGCATCAGCTGTTCAATCCATTGGCGCAAGTCATCGAAGCTTTGCGCGGCATGTTCCTGCTGCGGAATGTGACCGATTTCTGGATAAGCGACAAAAATATTGTTCGGAAGATGCTGCGCGTACCATTCACCCGCGGCGAGGGGTATCAACGCATCTTCTTCCCCCCACATGACCAATGTTGGAACCTCCAATGCCTCAATCTGCTCCTCCGAATAGACCACTCGCGGCGTAGCGAAACGCTGCATCGTTGCCTGCCGGTTGCCGGGCAAACGTGCGAGCTCCCAATAGCGGTCAATCTCAGCATCGGTCACAATGTCCTGGTTCGAGACTGATTGTGAAAGGCTTCGTTCGAAGATCGAGCGCGGCATGAAGTGGCGCGCCACGTCCCGCAGTACCGGCGTTTGCGCGATGCGGAAACCGAGCGGCGGCGGCCCATCACGCTCGATTGGCGCGCCGCTGGCATCGACCAGAACCAGCCCGGCCAACCGATCCGAATGCTCAAGCGCGTAACCAGCTGAAATCCATCCGCCCATGGAATTACCGCCAAGAATGAATTCCTCCACGCCAAGTGCATCCGCAACAAGGCCTACGTCCTTGGTGAAACTCGCCAGGGTATAGTCTTCATCGGGAGCAGCACCTGTCAGCCCATGCCCGCGCTGGTCATACCGGATCACGCGATAGTCAGCCTTGAGCGCCTCTACCCACGGTTCCCATGTGTGCAGATCCGCATTCGAACCGTGCAGCAAGATGATCGGCATACCATCACGCGCGCCTTCGTCGCGCAGATGAACGGTAAGACCATTGGAAAGCTCGACAAATTGCGAGGGCTCGCCTCCGTACTTGGCACGCATCTCCGTGGCATCTGTGTCTGGCGTTCGGAAGAACAGGAAAGCGATCACCAACAAAGCGACCAGTACGCCAAGAATTCGCAGCACCCACTTCATCCGAAACTCTCCACAAACAACTCAGCGCTTGGTGTGACAGCTAAACCCATGGAAATGCAAGCATAGGGAAATATCAGCGACCATACGAAGCCGCTTGAAGCGTGGGTAAACGACGAATTCGACGAGAAGAAAACACGACAATACGTCGCATCTACACTTTTGACCTTGTTAACAATCGCCTGCCAGATGTGTGCACGCGTAGCTTGGAATGCGTATACAATCACGGGAGGTCTTCCACTTGGCTGGTATCTTGGACATTTTCCCGGCACTTGGGCGGTTAACCTTCCGCGCGATTTTTCGACCCAAAGTCCTGCCCAATGGCAATGCGATTTCCAGCTTCAAACATGTGGTAACTGCCAAGGATGATCGGCCTCTCGGAGCCGATAGAATTCCATGATACGTCACACCTCCTCAGCAAGCCATCTTGGGCTACGCGCTACTTCCGTTTGCCCTGTTTCCTGTGACCTTTCTTTTGATCTATTCCAGTGCCAATGGAGTGATCGATCTCGACGAACTATCCTACGGGTTGGCGGTTCTTGTCTGGCTCGCCTGCCAATTCTTTTTGGCGGCGATTTTCATCCCTTGGGCGAACAGCTGCCTAGGGGAAATCCGCAACCAAAGATACTTTGAGCCGGAAGGCTCCGACCCACCGGCCTAGTCCAGAAACGTCTCAAAGGCGCAGCTACCGCCAGCGCGAACGAGCACTTCCAGCGCTTCACGATCTTCAACGCGTTCAAGCCGTGTCAACGCCTCCCGCCCGCTTAACGGAACGACATCCTCGCCCTCTTCAGGCCCCAACCGTTCAAGTTTTCTTAGTTGAGGCAGTGTCAGTCGGTCGACCATCTTGGGTGCCATGCATTCGGCCATTTCCGGGCTGACACCGGCGTCTGTCAGAGCTCGCTCTACGCGCCGCTCAGTCACACGGTCGAACGCGCCGAGGTAATACGCCGCACCGACACCAGCCGCGATCAATAGAAGAAAGATCAGGAGTTTTCGCAAGCGGTTCGCAACCTAATCCAGCGCCTTCACGATCTCTTCGACCATCTTCTTTGCATCGGACAGCAGCATCACTGTCTGGTTCATGTAGAACACGTCATTGTCCACGCCGGCATAGCCCACGCCGCCCATGCTGCGCTTGATGAAGAATACCTGCTTGGCCTTGTCCACGTCGAACACCGGCATGCCGTAAATCGGGCTGCTCTTGTCCGTTTTCGCTGCCGGGTTCACCACATCATTCGCGCCAATGATGAAGGCGACATCGGCCTGCGCAAATTCGCTGTTGATGTCTTCGAGCTCAAAAACCTTGTCATAGTCGACGCTGGCCTCCGCGAGCAACACGTTCATGTGCCCCGGCATACGTCCCGCCACAGGGTGGATCGCGAATTTAACTTCCACACCCTTTTCTTCGAGCATGTCGCACATTTCGCGCAATGCGTGCTGCGCCTGCGCCACTGCCATGCCATAACCCGGTATGATGATAACCTTCTCTGCCTGCTCCAGCATAAAGGCGGCATCTTCCGCGCTTCCTTGTTTGTATGGGCGCGCTTCGCGGGCTTCGCCGCCGCCGCTCGAGTCATCCGCGCCAAATCCGCCTGCGATTACGCTGATGAAGCTGCGGTTCATCGCGCGGCACATGATGTAGCTCAGGATCGCGCCTGAAGAGCCAACCAGCGCGCCGGTGATGATCATCGCCGTATTGCCCAGCGTGAAACCCATCGCCGCCGCGGCCCAGCCCGAATAGCTGTTCAGCATCGACACCACCACTGGCATATCCGCCCCGCCGATCGGGATAATCAGTAGAAAGCCGATCAGGAAAGCCGCGATTGTGATGTAAATGATCATCTGGCCTTCACCACCTCCGCCTGCTCCGGACATCGCATAGGCGGCGATCATTCCAAGGATCGCAACAAGCGTGCCCAGATTGATCACATGGCGCATGGGCAGCAGGATCGGATTGCCGCTCATCCGGCCAGAGAGCTTCAGGAACGCAATGACAGAGCCGGAGAATGTGATCGCACCGATCGCGATCCCCAGCCCCAATTCAACCCGGCTGACCATCAAGATCTGTCCTGCTGCATCGGTTATCCCGAATGATGCCGGATCAAGCCAGGCCGCAAGGCCCACCACGACAGCTGCCAGACCGACCAGTGAGTGGAAGCCCGCGACCAGTTCCGGCATGGCCGTCATGGCGATTTTGCGCGCGACAGTCACGCCGATGACCCCGCCAAGGGACATGGCTATCCCGATTTCGGCGATATTGGCGATCTCATGCGTTGCCAGTGTGGTGACAACTGCGATCAGCATGCCGAGCATGCCATAGCGGTTGCCCGCGCGGCTAGACGCCGGGCTGGATAGTCCGCGCAACGCAAGGATGAAGAACACGCCTGCAATCAGATAGGCCAGCATCGCCCACGCAGGGGTTCCTGCGCCATCAGCAGCACTCGCGAGAATGGAGAAGCTCATCACTTCTTCTCCTTCTTCTTGTACATTGCCAGCATGCGCTCCGTGACAGCAAAGCCGCCAAAGATGTTCACGCTCGCAAGTACCACGCCAAACAAGCCAAGATATTTGGCCGTCACGCTACCCGCTTCAGCCGAGGCGATTAACGCGCCAACGATAATCACACTGGAAATCGCATTGGTCACTGCCATAAGCGGCGTGTGCAGTGCTGGCGTAACCGACCAGACCACGTAATAGCCGACGAAGCACGCCAGCACGAAGATCGAGAGGATTGAGATAAAGTCCATTATCCGTTCTCCTTCAGTCTCTTATTCACAACCTCGCCGCCTTGCGTCAGGCGCACGGCATCGCCGATTTCCTCGTCAAGCACCGGTTTGCCCGCTTCCTTATCCCAGAACGCGCTGAGGAAATTGAACAGATTGCGTGCAAACAGCGCCGAGGTGTCGGGCGCGAGATGTGCGGGCGTATTCGAATAGCCCATGATAGTGACACCGTGGCGCACCACCAGTTTGTCGGGCTTGGAGCCTTCGACATTGCCACCTTGAGCGACAGCCAAGTCGAAGATCACACTGCCCGGCTTCATGCTCTTGATCTGCTCGTCTCTGATCAGTCGCGGCGCTGCGCGACCCGGGATCAGCGCCGTTGTGATCACAATATCCTGTTTGGCGATATGGCCGGACACCAGTTCGGCTTGCGCCTTCTGGTATTCCTCGCTCATCTCGGACGCATAACCGCCCGCACCTTCACCTTCGATCCCCTCGACGCTTTCAACGAAAATCGGCTTCGCGCCCAGCGACTGGATCTGTTCCTTGGTAGCGCTACGTACGTCAGTAGCAGAGACTTGCGCACCCAAGCGCTTGGCCGTAGCAATCGCCTGAAGCCCGGCAACGCCCACGCCCATGATAAAGACGCGTGCAGCCTGCACCGTACCTGCAGCAGTCATCATCATCGGGAATGCGCGGCCATATTGGTTGGCCGCAGCGATCACAGCTTTGTAGCCGGAAAGGTTCGATTGGCTGGAAAGCACATCCATGCTCTGCGCACGCGTAATGCGCGGCATGAATTCCATGGAAAGCGCTTCGAGCCCAGCCTTCGCATAGGCCTCGACACGGTCTCTTGCACCAAATGGATCGAAAGTCGCCGCCACCCATGCGCCTGGCTTGGCGCCATTGAGCAGTTCTAGATCCGGAGCCTGCACGCCCAGCACGATATCCGCGCCTTTGACCGTGTCCGCAGCCGAGCCCACACTCGCGCCAGCCTCGGCATAGTCTGCGTCACTGATAGAGGCGGTGTCGCCTGCGCCGCTTTCGACAGCGAGCTCTGCGCCAAAACCGGCGAATTTCTTGACTGTCTCAGGCGTGATCGCCACGCGCCGCTCTCCGGCTGCGCGTTCCTTCAATACCGCGATGCGCAATGCCACAAGCTTATTCGGCAATCAGCATGATTACGAACAAAGTGATCACTGCAATGATCGGAATCGACCATTTAAGCAAGGAAATGAACCCGCCGTAGGTCTTATTGACTGATTTCATGTCATGCGAAGCCATCAAGTTTGATCCTTTTTCAGAGGTTTGCTTACAATGCGGGGATTTGCCCCGTTTGTTGAATGATCCGTTCCGTATCGAAGCATCGAACCAAGCTCAAGCCCATCACTACTCTCAGCCCTCAAAATACAGCAACGCTAAACTCGATCACTTATTAGGTCAACGACCTATAAAGCCGGGCTTTATCCAATTTGAGATACGATAGCATTAATAAGGTCTTTACCCCTAGCTCTTATTCTCGCGTTTTGTTTCACGGCGGGACGAAATTGAACAATGGACACGGGCGATAGCCGCATTCTGATGCTGATCGACGATGAGCCTGCGCAATGCCGGTTGATCAGCGCGCTTGCCGCACGCGAAGGCTGGCGCACCATTGTTGCGCCTAATTCAGACACTGCCATCGCATTACTTGGCACCCGTGACGGGATGCAAACTGCCGCCATCATCCTTGACCAATGGGTGCCGGGCGACGATGCCTGTCAATTGATCGAAGAATTAAAGCGTAGACGCCCCGCTCTGCCAATTCTGATGCTGACGACCAGCACCTCACCGCTGCTTGCAGTCGAAGCCATGCGCGCAGGCGCAACCGACTATCTGATCAAGCCGGTCGCGCCCGATCGCTTGCTAGAGGCGCTGCGCAGCGCAACCGAAGGCGAAAAGGCACAGGACGAGCTTCAGCCGCTGGCAGAAAAGCTCAATGCCTCGCTCGATTTCGATGCCATGGTCGGAACCGCCCCAAAATTTCGCACTGCGCTGGCTCAGGCAGCCAAAGCTGCGCGAGGTCACAACCATGTCTTGATCGAAGGCGAGGCAGGCACTGGCAAGGAAATGCTGATGCGCGCGATGCATGCAGCAAGTCCGCGTAGCAAAGCGCCATTCCGCATCATCAACCTCGGCGGAGTTCCGGCAACTTCTGTCGAGTCCGTCCTGTTCGGACATGAGCCAGGAGCCTTTGCCGGCGCGTTCGATCGTCAGATTGGCGCTCTGCAACAATGCGATGGCGGCACGCTGGTTCTGGACGAGATCGATCGGATCATTGAGGCAGTGCAAAGCAAGCTTCTGGAAGTATTGACCAGCGGCATTGTGCGCCCGCTAGGCGCGACACACGGTTTCCGCGTCGACGTGCGTTTGCTGAGCGCCGGCAATCTGCCGTTGAAGCAGCTCGCACAGAATGGCCAGTTTGATACGGACCTCGTCGAGAGACTGGCGCAAACGACAATCAAATTGCCTGCATTGCGGGAGCGGGCAGGCGATATTCCCGCCCTCACCCGCCACTTCCTGTCGCGCATTGGCGAGCAGCCAGGCCTGAGACACCTGTCTATTTCGGATGGCGCGCTATCACTGCTCAAAGCCTATGATTGGCCGGGCAATGTGCGGCAACTGCAGGCAGTGCTGTTCCGCGCAGCAGTGTTCTGCGACAAGCAAACGTTGACCGCAGAGAGCTTCCCGCAGCTCAGCGAATTGCTAGGCGAACCGGTCGACACCGACAGCAATATTCAGGACGGCGCAGGAGTGATGCTTTACACCGAGGACGGCAACCTTCGCGCGCTGGAAGAGATCGAGGCAGACGTTATCCGCTTGGCAATCGGCCATTATCGCGGTCGCATGACCGAAGTCGCACGCCGCTTGGGCATTGGCCGTTCGACGCTCTATCGCAAGCTTTCAGATCTGGGCATCGACAACGCAGCGTGAATTGCCTAGCCCGTGCGGCATGGCAAAACTCAAAGACAAAATCTGTGTAGTCACCGGCGGAGCAAGCGGCATTGACCGTGGCACCTGTGACGCATTTGCGCGCGAAGGTGCGCGCGCGATCCTGACTGATATCGATGAAGAAGAAGGCATAAAAGCTGCCGCAGAAATCGGCTGCGAATTCTTTGCGCTCGACGTGCGTGACAAAGCGCAATGGGCTCGGCTGGCCTATGCTTATCCGCAGATCGATGTTCTGTTCAACAATGCCGGGGTAACCGGCTTTGAGAGCAGCGCCGGTCCGCACGATCCCGAAAACTGCTCGCTCGATGACTGGCACGCGGTCCACGCGGTCAACACCGATGGTGTGTTTCTTGGCTGTCGATACGCGTTCAAGGCCATGAAAGCGAAATGCAGCAGATCTATCATCAAAATGTCTTCACGCTCTGGCCTGGTCGGCATTCCTGGCGCGGCCGCATACGCCGCCAGCAAAGCTGCGATCCGCAATCACAGCAAATCCGTTGCGCTTTATGCCGCCCAGCAAGGATGAAAGATCCGTTGTAACTCGATCCACCCCGCCGCGATCCTGACCCCGATCTGGGAACCGATGATCGGCGATGGTCCAAACCGCGAAGAGAAGATGGCTGCGCTGGTCGCTGATACGCCATTGAAACGTTTTGGGACGATCGAAGAAGTCGCTCAGCTCTGCGTTTTTCTCGCCAGCGATGAAAGCGGTTATATGACCGGCAGCG
This sequence comes from Altererythrobacter rubellus, assembly GCF_030284385.1. Taxonomy (NCBI): domain Bacteria; kingdom Pseudomonadati; phylum Pseudomonadota; class Alphaproteobacteria; order Sphingomonadales; family Erythrobacteraceae; genus Altererythrobacter; species Altererythrobacter rubellus. The sequence continues at coordinate 1,201,395 of NZ_CP127221.1, read as the reverse complement.
AGTTGACACTGCATGGCGGCTTGCTGGCAGGCAGCGCCGCTTCTCCAGGCTAACCGATCACCACTCGACCGTACGTGAAACCCGCGTTTCACCCTGGCTGCCGCGCATGTCCATGGTGAATGTCTTCGCCTCCCAATCGATTTCGACCAGTCCGAAATTCTCTTCCGATATGAAGTCAGTCAGACGCTTGGGATCGGGCTCGCGCGCGGTGTTCCGCTCTGTCGAAGAGAAGGAGTAATTCATAGAAGAGCTGGTCAGTTCCCAAAACTGCTCACCAGCGGCCTGCGGCGTATCAGTGTAGATCCCACCCGCATGGCGATCGCCAGACAGCAACACCAAACCGCTGTCTTCGCGTGCCGCCAGCATGGCATAGAGCTTCTCACGCTCCAGCGGCAGATTCTCCCAAGCCTCGTAATCATGCGCGTCCGTCAGAACCTGAATCGAGGAAACCACAATCCGCAGATCAGCCGGTTTCGCCAGTTCCTGCTCAAGCCATTGCCACTGCGCATCGCCTAGCATGGTCTTGGATGGATCACTGCTCGGCTGATAGGGGCCCAAAGGCGGGCGCTCGTTTTGATAGGGCATGGCCTCCAGATCGGAGCGGAAGAAGCGCGTGTCGAGCGTGATGATCTGCGTGACCTTGCCATCTTCGCCGAACATCCGGCTTTCGTAGATGCCGGGCCGCGACTTTACTTCATCAGACGAACCCCAGAATGTCTCGAAGATCGTCTCCGACCATCCACGATAGGCGAAGCTCGCTCCGCCGTCGTTGAAACCATAATCGTGATCGTCCCAAGTGATCATCATCGGCACCTGCGCGCGGAAGGCAGCCAGCTCGGGTGTTTCAGCCATAACGCCATAGGCTTCGCGCAATGTCGTCAGTGCTGCGTCACCATCCCACATCTGATCACCGTAATTGTTGTCGCCGATGAACAGGAAAAGGTCAGGGTCGGTCGCTGCAATCTGGCCCCACATGTGTTGGCTACGCAACTGGTGGTTACAGCTGCCGAAGGCGATCCGAGTCAGCGTGTGCTCATGCGCGAGCGAGACATTGGCGGGCGCAACCGGCAGCTCCACCTCTTGGCTCAGCTTCGCGTAGTATGGCGCGAGCAAATCCTCTGGCGTCAGCTCAACACCTTGGTCAGCGGCCAATGGAGCTGCAAGCATCGTAACAGCGGCGAGAGCAAGGGAGGGTTTGCGCATCAGAGGTATCCTACACTTTCAATTGTTGCCGACTTCTTGCCCGCGAACCGTGACCGATTCAAGAAACTGCATCAGCTATCTGGAAGTTCCGCGAAATCGGTCAGCGCCGCATCGCGCAGGCCGCGCCACACATTGCGCGCCTGCACCGTCTCGGCCACATCATGCACACGCAGCAATTGCACGCCGGCATTCATGCCTGCGACGGCCAGCGCGAGCGAGCCACCAAGCCGCTTATGCGAGTCTGCCTCATTCGACAGGGCGCCGATCATGCGCTTGCGGCTAGCACCCAGCAACAAGGGCTGTCCAAGCGCGTGATACATCGGCAGCGCGTTGATGATCGCCAGATTGTCCGGTAGCGACTTGCCGAAACCGATGCCGGGATCCAGCACGATATTCGCGCGCGATATGCCCGCCGCCACCGCGGCATCGCGCCGTTCTTTCAACACGTCGAACACATCGAAAGCAACGTTTTCATAATTGCCCTTGCTGTGCAGGTCTTCGCCATCGCCGGGCGCATGCATCAGGATGACGGGGCAACCGGCTTTCGCAGCCAGTGACATGCTGCGCGGATCGTGTCGCATGGCGGACACATCATTGGCAATATGCGCGCCTGCTTCCAACGCAGCCTCCAAAACGCCCGCGCGTCGCGTGTCGATACTTATCGCTGCGCCCATCGCAGCGCAGTATTCAATCGCAGGAAGCACGCGTTCTTTCTCGTCGCCTTCCCAGGTCGCGGCGGCGCCCGGACGCGTGCTCTCACCACCAATATCAATGATTGTCGCACCCGCTTCCAGCATGGCAGAGGCATGTGCGCTGCCGACTTCTGGCTTCTCGAAGAACTCGCCGCCATCGCTGAAGCTATCAGGCGTGACGTTAAGGATGCCCATCACTTGCGGCTGATCGAGCCGGATGGCGCGCGCGCCCAAATTGAGCGGCGGGTGTTTCAGCGTCAGATTGGTGAGTTGCGCCTGCGCTTCGTCTGAGACGCTTGCGGGCAGCCCGGCCAGCACCTCTCCGATTGTATCGGTATCGCACACCCAGCGCCTGGTGAACTTGCCATCCTGTCGCAAGACCACCGCAAATCGTTGCGCGTAGACCATCCCGCCCGCCAACCGGATAACCTTGCCTTCCTCATGTTGCGGCCCTGGCACAAAGCCCACCGGGCGGATGTAGATTTGGTCGGTCATTTACGCTGATTCCCCTTGGGAAGTCTTATAGGATGGAGCACATGGAACACTGTCCACAGACAAGAAAAACTCAAGGCCTTCAATTGGGTTTTCAAAGACAATTGGAAAGGGCCAAGCGCGCGCATTGCCCCTATGTATCGCGCTAGGTGAGTGTCTGATAGCGAATTTGCGGATGATACACGCGAAGCGCTGCACTCCGGGACAGGCCTAAACGTCCTTATCGGCCGGCTAAGAGTGATTTTAATTGAACTTGTTTGCCAGACCGACGAAGCACGAACCTCAGGGCCAAATAGGCAGGTGAATATCTGAGGGGGAGAACAGCAATGCGAGCTTTTTCAAAAACAATCGGCGCATTGCTGCTACTGGGGGTGGCCGGTTTCGGTACACTAGGCTTGGCGGATGACGACGGGAAAAAACTCAACATAGCACGCGCACGTGACCTTGGCGTGCCTTTCGACGGTCGCACTGGTCCGAACAACGCAATCACTGACGTGCCGGGAATAGAGGTCGGACACACAACCTTAATCTCTGGCGATGGCAAACTGGTTGTTGGCCAAGGACCGGTTCGAACGGGCGTTACCGCGATCCTACCCCGCGGAAAAACATATGATCCGGTTTTTGCAGGCTGGTTCTCCTTGAACGGTAACGGCGAAATGACCGGCACAACCTGGGTTGAGGAATCGGGCTGGCTCGAGGGACCAGTCATGATCACTAACACGCACAGTGTCGGCACCGTACGCGACGCGACGATCGAGTGGGCTTTCGAGCGAAGGTTTTTCAAACCGCTCGCGGGAGAGGAAGACACATTCTGGATGTTACCGGTGGTCGCTGAAACTTACGACGGTGACCTGAACGATATCAACGGCTTCCATGTAAAGAAGGAGCACGTTTTCGCGGCTCTCGATAGCGCCTCGGACGGACCGGTCGCAGAAGGAAATGTGGGCGGCGGCACCGGCATGATTACCCACGGTTTCAAAGGCGGTATTGGCACGTCCTCGCGCCTCGTCACAATTGGCGAGACGGACTACACTGTAGGGGTATTGGTTCAGTCCAACTATGGAATCCGTGAAACGTTTGCAGTGGCGGGGACCCCTGTCGGGCGCGAGATCAGTGATTTGCAAACAACCTATGGTGACCACAATCAGGAGAACGGATCCATCATCATTGTTGTCGCGACTGATGCGCCCTTGCTTCCTCATCAATTGAAGCGTCTGGCGAGACGGGCAGCAATGGGAATCGCGCGAAACGGGTCTTACGCTTCGAACGGGTCCGGAGATATTTTCATTGCGTTCTCGACAGGCAATCCGGGCGCGTGGAGCCGCGAGGAGTCGGCCCGGCTCGATATCCTTCCAAATGATTTAATGAGCCCGCTATTCCGTGCCACTGTCGAAGCGACTGAGGAAGCGGTGATCAACGCGTTGGTTGCTGCACGCACGATGACCGGCATCAACGGCAACACGGCCCATGCCTTGCCGCATGACCGCCTCCAGGCTGCGTTGCGGAAGTACGGTCGCCTGATAGAATCAGGGACCCAGACCGCAAAGTAATCGCGAATATTTGATGCGAGACGCTGGCTACCGCCCTTATGGCCTCAATCCTCCATCGCCAGCAAATATAGCTGCCGCGCGGCGTCGATCGGCTTCACGTCCCCGTCCACTTCATAGTGCCAGAAGCTCCAGCCGTTGCAGCTGGGTGCGCCTTGCAGCTCTTTGCCAAGACCGTGGATCGATCCCACCTGCTTATCATACGCAAGCGAGCCGTCTGCCCGCACAGTGGCGATCCATTTGCGCTTCTTGTCGAACACCTTTGTGCCCGGCATGATGTAACCGTTCTCGACAAGCGCGCCGAAGGCAACGCGTGGGGCCGATTTCTTGCTCTGCATCGTCTCGATCGCGCTTTCATCGAGCGGCAATTCCTTGGCAATGCGTTTATAGGCGGCGTCGCGATACACATTCTCGCGCTCGCAGCCGATCCATTCGCGGCCCAGACGCTTGGCTACTGCGCCGGTAGTGCCTGTGCCGAAGAACGGGTCAAGCACAACGTCGCCCTTCTCTGTCGTGGCCAGCAGCACGCGGTAGAGCAGCGCTTCGGGCTTTTGCGTCGGGTGAACCTTGGTTCCGCCCTCTTTCAAACGTTCGCCGCCAGAGCAGATCGGCAGAACCCAGTCGCTGCGCATCTGCAACTCGTCATTCAGCGTCTTCATCGCGCGATAGTTGAAGTGATACTTCGCCTTTTCGCCTTGGCTGCACCACAACAGCGTCTCATGCGCATTGGTGAAGCGCGTGCCCTTGAAATTGGGCATCGGGTTAGTCTTGCGCCATACGATGTCATTGAGGATCCAGAAGCCCAGATCCTGCAGGATGGCACCGACGCGGTAGATATTGTGATAGCTGCCGATCACCCATAGCGAACCATCGGGCTTCAGGACGCGGCGCGCCTCGGTCAGCCAGTCGCGAGTGAAGTCGTCATAAATCTTGAAGCTGTCAAACTGGTCCCAGTGATCGGTAACCGCATCCACCTGGCTCCCGTCAGGGCGATTGAGGTCGCCCCCCAGCTGAAGGTTGTACGGCGGATCTGCAAACACACAGTCAACCGAATTGTCAGGCAGGCTGCGCATCGCTTCGACACAGTCACCGTCAAGGATCCGCCCCAAAGGCAAATCCGCTTTGGCAACAGCAAAAGTTGTCGCGCGCGCGACGCGCGCCTTCGTGGTCTCCAGGACCGCCATAATTCACCCCTCAGTAACAGTTATCCACAGGGTGAGTCCCTTTGGACTCCGGGTCAAGCACAAAGCGATAGGGGGATATGGTTAATTCCGCGTTAGCTATGACAGAACAAAAAGAGTCCCGCACAAGATGTTGAGACTCTTGCGGTTTGCGGGACTCAACATAGTGGTGTGTTGCGCCGAGGACTCAACGCGGCATTAGTTTGTCAGGCAAAGGCGATCACGATCGTGCCGGCATAAAGCGCTAGCAAGAATGCGCCCAATGCGCGGCCGATCTGCTTCGCATAAGACACGATCAGCAAGAACAGCACCGCACTGCCCGCGAGCACGACAAGCTCATAGGTCAACAAATCCGCGGGGATCGCGAAAGGCGCAATGCTCATGGTCGCCCCGCCGATCAGCAGGATGTTGTAAATGTTCGAGCCCACAACATTGCCGATCGCCAGGCCCGGCTTCCCGCGCAATGCCGCTGCAACGGATGCCGCCAGTTCAGGCAACGATGTACCGATTGCCACTACTGTCAGCCCGATCGCGGTCTCGCTGACCTCGAAAATACGCGCCAGATCGATCGCACCGGACACCAGCATCGAACCGCCGACAACCAGCAATCCCAACCCGCCCAGGAACAACATGATCGCCCAGGTCAAAGTGGTCGTTGGTTCAGGCTCGTCATCATCGCCCGCGTCCGAATGCGGATGATTATAGCGCCAATAGATATACGCGGCGATACCAGCGAGCAGCACGATACCGATCCAGATCGAGCCGGTTTGAAGCCACGTCACTAACCAGATTATCAGCGTCGCAATCAAAGCTACAACAGCATCACGCCGCCCGGTTCCAATCAGTGCAATCGGCATGATCATTGCCGTCGCACCCAGGATCAACAGTGTATTTGCCAGATTGGATCCGACCACATTGCCCCAGGCAATTCCCGGTGAACCAGCCAACGCAGCCTGAATGCTTGCAACCATTTCCGGCATCGAGGTGGCAAATCCGACAATGACCAATCCTGTGACGAGATTGGATATGCCAAGCCGCTGTGCAATGCTGACCGCACCGCGCACCAGCAGTTCGCCGCCAAACGCCAGGCCGACCAGGCCAACCGCGCTATAGAGGATCGCTTCAATCACGATTGCGCGCTTAGACTATTTGCCGGATTAAAGAAGCGTCAATTGCGCAACCGGCGCAAAAGACTGACGATGAAGCGGTGTTGGTCCATGCGTGCGCAACGCTTGCATATGCTCAATGGTTCCATAGCCTTTGTTTCGCTCCCACCCGTAGTGCGGATGCGCCTCGGCCGCTTCGCACATCAACCGGTCACGCCACTCCTTGGCGATGATCGAAGCCGCCGAGATCGCGGGCTCCAGCGCGTCGCCCCCGATGATCGGCTTGGCATCGGGCCAGCGCCATTCATCACAGCGCCCATGGGGCGAGAGGTTACCGTCGATCAACACGGCTTCGGGTTCCTGGCCAAGCTTCTCGACCAGTTCGCACACGGCCAGCGTCATGGCTCGCATGGTTGCCTGAAGGATGTTGATCTGGTCGATTTCGTGCGAGTCGACCACACCCAGCCCCCATATGCAGCTGGCGCGGATCTGTTCGTCGAGAGTAGCACGCCGTTTAGCCGAAAGTTTCTTGGAATCGTCCAGACCTTGCGGATAGCCCTCGCCAAGCACTACTGCTGCAGCTACCACCGGCCCAGCCAATGGCCCTCGTCCGGCTTCGTCAACACCGACGATAGATTTACGGGCACCAAGTTTGTTTTCGTGCATTGCAGAGGACATGACCATGATCTCGAAATTCTCATCCGCACTATTCCCCGCCACCATTCTGCTCGCAAGCTGCGGCGCCACTGCAAATGTGGACACCGAAGCTTCCCAGACTGAGCCGACGCTCAAGATTGCGGAAATCGGCACCTATAACGAGCCATGGGCTGCGGCCTTTGTGCCGGGCACGGAAACGCTGATCATCACGCAGAAGACCGGCGAGATTCTGGGTTATGACACAGCGACAGGGCGGCAGTTCACCGTCAATGGCGCACCGGAGATCGACTATGGTGGCCAAGGTGGCCTGGGCGACGTTGCATTCCTTAACAGCGAGGCGACTGACACTCTCGCCCCGCGCACGATCTATTTGAGCTGGGCCGAAGCTGGCGAAGGCGATACGCGTGGTGCGGTTGTCGGCAAGGGAACGCTTGATTGTGTGGCCGACAGCGACTGTGCCATCGAAGGTCTTGCAGTGATCTGGCGCCAAGCCCCCAAGACCAGTCGGAAAGGCCACTACTCGCACCGTATTCGCTTCTCTCCTGACGAAAAGCACTTGTTCGTGACCAGCGGCGACCGTCAGGAGCTCGAACCCGCGCAAGACACCAGCAATAACCTGGGTACGATCGTGCGTCTGAATCTCGATGGTACTCCAGCGCAGGGCAATCCATTTGCAGATCAAGGTGGCGTGACAGCGCAAATCTGGTCTTATGGCCACCGCAACCTGCTCGGCTTCGACTTTGATGCCGAGGGGCGTCTGTGGGACGTGGAACACGGCCCGGCCGGCGGTGATGAATTCAATCTGGTCGAAGCGGGTGCCAACTACGGCTGGCCAACCCGATCGAACGGCGATCATTACAATGGCGATGACATTCCCGATCACACCGCGGATGACGGCTTCAACAAGCCTGCAGTCTGGTGGACACCCGTGATCGCACCGGGTGACATGATCTTCTATCGCGGCGACATGTTTGGCGCATGGAAAGGCGATGCTCTTATTGCAGGCTTGGGCGCATTGGGCCTCGTACGTGTCGAGATTGACGGCGATACGGCTACAGAAGCGGCGCGCTATGACCTGGAAGGTCGGATACGCTCTGTTGATGAAGCGCCCGACGGTTCTCTTTGGGTGTTCGAAGACGGCGAAGGCGGGCGGCTCTTGCACCTTACCGCAGAGTAACTTTCGCAAGGCCAACGACAAATTGCATCGACATGGCGTAGCGCTACCACTATTCGCGCTGCCCCATGGCGAGCGTCATTCCCTTAGCAAATGTCGAACCCGACATGATCGAGCAAGTGCTCGACCGAGCCTTCGGGCCTGAGCGACATGCGCGCACCGCCTATCGCATCAGGACGGGCATGGATTGGCTCGAAGCGCTGAGCTTTGCCGCGCTTGATGACGATGACATGCTGGTCGGTACAATTCAGCTTTGGCCGATTGCGCTCACCGACCCCGATGGCCACGCGCATCCCATGCTGATGGTTGGGCCGGTGGCGGTTTTGCCAGAGCATCAAGGCGAAGGATATGGGCAGGCCTTGATTGCAGCATCGCTTGGATCGCTCGATCCGAATGCATCCTTGCCGCAAGTCTTGATCGGTGATGAACCTTATTACGGGCGTTGGGACTTCAGCGCCGGTTCGACAGCTGCATGGCGTTGCCCCGGCCCATGGGCGCCAGAACGCCTGCTTGTCCGATGCGCAAATCCGATAGTCCTTCCCCGCGAAGGCATGCTCGGCCCTTGGAATGGGTGATCGCAGCCTACTACTCGCCATTGAACACCGACACTCATTCTGGCAACGCTTCGAATAGCAATGCCTTACGAACCACCACCGCACCTTGCTGAATTGTCCTTGGCGCAGATCGCCGAGCAAGTCGCCGCGCGAAAATTGCCGCCAGTGGAAAGCTGGAACCCGCAAGCGATCACAGACAGCTTCATGCGGATTGCTGCTGACGGAACCTGGTTTCACCAGGGTGATCCGATCAAACGCGAAGCCATGGTTAGGGCGTTTGCAGGACTATTGACGCGCGATGAGGCCGGAAACCACTGGCTGGTCACACCCTTCGAAAAATCCTCCATCGACGTCGAAGACGCAGCATTCATTGCGGTCGATGTGGCGCGCCGCGATGATGCCTTGGCCTTCCGTCTCAATACGGATGAGTTGGTAATAGCGGGGCCGGACAACCGCTTGCGTGCAGCAGGGGACGCAGAGACGCCCGCGCTTTATCTGCACGTCCGGCGCGGTTGCGAAGCGCGGCTCAACCGCAGCACCTATCAGCAATTGGCGGACATCGCGCTTGCAGAAAGCGATGACTGGACGATCACAAGCATGGGCGAGACATTCTCGCTATTGCCGCGATGAGCGTGCTGTTCGACCGATTGAGCGCCGCGCTTGAGCGGGGGCACGCGCGCGATATTCCAGACCTTTTGAGCGACGAGCGTTTCGCGCAAGCCGGGCGCACGGCCAAGGCAGCCGTTTTGATCGCGGTGACTGATCGCCCCGAGCCGGGCGTGATCCTGACGCAGCGGCCACAGGATATGCGCGATCATCCTGGTCAGGTTGCGTTTCCGGGCGGAAAGATTGATCCGGGCGAGGATGCTGTCACCGCTGCGCTAAGGGAAGCAGAGGAGGAGCTGGCGCTGGATCGCAAGCATGTTCGGGTGATCGGCACAACCGATCGCTATCAGACCGGCACCGGTTTTGACGTGACGCCCGTGCTAGCGGTGGTCCCGCCCGGTCTCGAATTCACCCCCAGCCCGACCGAAGTCGAAGCCTGGTTCGAAGCTCCGCTGACATTGCTGCTCGATCAGAATGCCTGGGCAGAACATGAAGTGTTTTGGCGCGGGGCGATGCGCAACTATCTAGAAATGCATTACGAAGGTTTCAGAATCTGGGGTGTGACAGCGGCGATCATTGCCAATCTCGCACGCCGGCTGGATTTGCAGGAGCTCGACAATGTTCGCTGAGCTGTCCGATGCTGCGTGGACCAAACGCGAAGGGTTGCGCGCGCTGACCAATGCACTCGGTGCAGAGAATATCCGCTGGGTGGGCGGCGCTATTCGCGACAGTTTGTTGGGCACTGATGTAAATGACGTTGATTGTGCCACCAAGCTCTCGCCCGACGTTGTCATAGATCGTTGCAAGGACGTCGGCATCCGCACCGTTCCCACAGGGATTGAGCACGGCACCGTCACAGCAATTCTGCCAGACGGCCCGGTCGAGGTTACAACGTTGCGGCGCGATGTCTCTACGGACGGGCGACGTGCCACTGTAGCTTTTGCACAGGATTGGCCGGAAGATGCCGCGCGGCGTGATTTCACCATCAACGCCCTATACGCTCACCCTGATACTCTCGAAATTTCGGACTACTTTGGCGGACTGGAAGATCTCGAAGCGCGAACAGTGCGGTTCATCGGTGATGCAAGGCAGCGCATTCGCGAGGACCATTTGCGGATCCTGCGTTATTTCCGCTTTCAGGCGCGGTTTGGCGCGGAGCTAGATGACGAGGCAGAAGCCGCATGCGCTGAACTTGCCTCTACGCTCAAGGGGCTCAGCCGTGAACGGATCGCTGCTGAGCTGACTGCGTTCCTCTCTTTGCCTAAACCGCATCCAACTGTCGCGCGGATGCGAAAACTTGGTGTCTTGCAGGAAGTGCTACCCGAAGCTTGTCCGCAACACATCGAGTTGCTGTGCGCTGTTATCAAGGCAGAGCAGGCGCAAGCCGTTGCGCCTGCTGCCATGCGGCGAATGGCCGCGCTCTTGCCGCCAATTAGCGACGTGGCCAATGCTGTGGCTTCGCGTTTGCGCTTGTCGCGTGCGCAACGCGCGCACTTGGTTGCTGTCGCTGATCGCAAGCCGGATGATCTGGTTGATCCGCGCGCGCTCGCTTATCGCGAGAGCATCGACATCGCGATCGACCGCGTGCTTCTGCAAGCTGGCGACGCATCGCCGCTGATCGACTGGGATGTGCCGCAATTGCCGTTGAAGGGCGGCGAGATTGTGGAACGCGGTATCACCGCCGGCCCACGCGTTGCGGCCACTTTGCGCGCGGTCGAAACTGCATGGGTAGCAGAGGGATTTCCGCCGCGCGAACGTGTGCTGGAGCTGCTTGATCGGGAACTTGCCCGCTAGTTCTACATTCCTTCAGCACAGCTTCATTCTTGCGGTTGTATCCGGGCTCCGGTTGCATTGCCCTTTACCTTATGGCTATAGGGCGCGCCCGCAGCGGCTTTTTTTCCTCATTTCTTGAGGCTGCCGCTTGGGACACTGGTTTTCCGGTCTTCCTTGAATTGGCTTGCACAGTCGCACTCGCTGCGTGTGGCGCAATTGCGCCGCGTCGCTGGAAACAAATTAAACGGAGAAAATTCATGAAGTTTGCAAAGCTCGCCATCCTGGCCACCGCACTGGCGGCGACCCCGATTGCAGCAAGCGCGCAGGATGTTGGCGCGACCGTTTACGGAAATGACGGAAATCCTATCGGCACGATCGATAGCAATGACGGCACCAACGCTGTTGTAAACACTGGCAAATACACTGCAGCGCTGCCGGTGTCAGCTTTTGGCACCAGCGAGAATGGCCCGACGCTGAACATCACCAAGGCACAGATTGAAGAGCAGCTCGCAGCCGCTCAGGCGCAACAGGAAGCAGCCATGGCAGAAGCACAGGCGGCAGCCGAGGCAGAAGCCGCAGCCGCACTGGCAGCAGCACTCGTGGTTGGCGCGCCTGTCATCACCGCTGACCAACAGGCGCTTGGCATGGTTGAAGAGATTGCAGGCGAAAACGTGATCATCAAGTCTGAGGAAGATTCGCTGATCACTTTGCCGCTGAACCTGCTGGCTGCGAATCCGGAAGGCGGCTTGTTCGCGCTGGCGAACTTCGACGACATCATGGCTGCGGTCCAGGCTGTCGGTGGCTAAGCACTAGCGAGTTACTCGCCGCTTAAGTGAATAGGGGGTCGTGGGTGCAATCGCACTCGCGGCCCTTTGCATATCCGGATCAGGTTTCTTTCTCAGCCCTCTCGAGCCTATCCGGCAAAATGCCGAAGCGGTCGTCTTTCGGGAAGCCCTGCGGCGGCAAGCGCCCGGCCGCACCGCGCGCAACCTTCCATTGCCAAATGTCGGTTTCGGTCCGGGTGCGATCACCCTTCCCGCCCATCTGCCAGCTCAATCCATCCGCCAATACGAACGTTGTCGCATCGGACAATCCGCCATCGCGATAGCGTTGCAGCATTACGCCTTGCCCGCGCGCCATGACCGGCATTTCCTCCAGATTGAAAACCACCAGCTTGCGGTTGTCGCCCACGCAGGCGACATGATCATGCCCCTCCGGGATCGCGCGCATCACCTGTAGCTGCGCACCGCCTTTCAAATTGACCACCTGACGGCCCTTACGGGTCTCGGCCAGCAGTTCAGCTTCTTCCGCGACAAAGCCCTTGCCGATGCTGGAGGCCAGAAGCAGCCGACCCTTGGGATTATGCACCAACATGCCTGAAATGCCTGTATCGGCCTCGAGATCAACCATCGACTGGACAGGTTCGCCAAAGCCGCGCGCACCCGGCAATTTGTCTGCGCCCAGAGTGTAGAAACGCCCGTTTTCCGCCGCGATCAGAATTTTGTCGGTCGTTTGCGCATGGACGATGAAGGCCAGCTCATCGCCTTCCTTGTATTTGAATTCCTGATCGAGCGGCACGTGTCCCTTGGCCGCGCGGATCCAGCCCTTCTTTGACAGGATGATAGTGACCGGTTCCTTCTCGATCATCGCATCCATGCTGAATTCCACCGCCGGTTCCGCCTCTTCGATCTTGGTCCGGCGCGCGCCCAGCTTGGTTTCAGGCCCGTATTCTTTGAGCAAAGCCTTCAGATCGCGTTTCAGCCTGGTGCGTTGGCGCGCGGGCGAGCCAAGCAGAGTTTCCAGCTCTTCCTGCTCTGCCAGCAATTCGTCCTTCTCATTGCGCAGCTGCATTTCTTCCAGCTTGCGCAAACTGCGCAGCCGCATGTTGAGGATGGCTTCCGCCTGGCGATCCGTCAGCTTGAATTCCGCCATCATCACGGATTTCGGATCATCTTCGTAACGGATGATCTCGATCACCCGGTCGAGGTTGAGGAAAGCGATGATATAGCCTTCGACCAGCTCCAGCCGCCGCGCGATCTGATCCAGCCGGTGCTGGCTGCGGCGCTGCAGGATGTCGATCTGGCTCGCAACCCAGTTCTGCAACAGCTCTTTCAGTCCCATGACCATCGGCGTGCGATTGGCATCGAGCACGTTGAGGTTGAGGCCAAAACGGGTTTCGAGATCGGTCAGCTTGAAGACCGATTCCTTGAGCAGTTCGGGGTCAACATTGCGGCTGCGCGGAACCAGTACAATCCGGATCTGCTCGTCAGATTCGTCGCGCACATCGTCTAGGATCGGCAGCTTCTTGTCAGCAATCGCTTGCGCGATCTGCTCGATCAGCTTGCCCTTCTGCACCTGATACGGGATTTGAGAGATAACCAGCTGCCATTGCCCGCCGCCCAGGCGTTCAATCCCCGCTTCGCGATCTTCGGCCTTGTCCGCCTCGGCCGCATGGAACACGCCGCGCACGCGAAAGCTACCACGCCCTGTTTCATAGGCATGCGCAATCGCTTCGTGGCTGTCGATGATCTGGCCGCCAGTGGCAAAATCCGGCCCCTGAAACAGCTCCATCAATCGCGCATGCTCAACATGCGGATTATCAATGAGCTCCAAAGTGGCGTCGATCACTTCTGCGACATTGTGCGACGGGATGTTAGTCGCCATGCCAACCGCAATGCCGCTCGAACCGTTCGCGAGCAGATTGGGGAACAGGCCGGGGAAAATCTCCGGCTCCTGCTCTTCACCATTATAGGTCGGGATGAAATCGACTGTGCCTTCGTCGAGGCCAGCCATCAATTGCAGCGCGGTCTTGGTCAGGCGCGCTTCGGTGTAGCGATAAGCGGCGGCATTATCGCCGTCGATATTGCCGAAGTTCCCCTGCCCCTCGACCAGCGGATAGCGCAGCGCAAAATCCTGAGCCAAGCGAACCATCGCGTCATAGACACTGGCATCGCCATGCGGGTGGTATTTACCGATCACGTCACCCACAACGCGGGCGGACTTCTTGAATGCGGAATTGGGATCAAGCTTCAACTGCCGCATCGCCCACAGCAAGCGGCGGTGGACGGGCTTTAACCCGTCGCGCAGGTCGGGCAGCGAGCGCGCGGTAATCGTCGAGAGCGCATAAACGAGATAGCGCTCTTCCAGCGCGGAATCGAACGGCGCATCGACAATCGCGTCAAACGGATCGGAATCGGGAATTTCGGTAACGTCAGCCATCACACACGCGCTTAGCAACGCGCGCCGGATAGGGGGAGAGGCGTTTCCACAGGAATGAACTGAATGTCAGGAGATGGGGTCGTTAGCGGACGTAACTACATCCGTCGCATATCATGCGCTTCGGCGGGTACAGTGACGCTGAGCCCGTCGAGCTCTTGGGTCAAATCGATCTGGCAGGAAAGGCGGCTCGTGCGGCGCACTCCGGCGGCGAAATCGAGCATGTCTTCCTCTTCTTCGCTCGCTTCGGCAAGCTTATCGAACCATTCCGCATCAACAATGACATGGCAGGTCGAGCAAGCCATCTGGCCTTCGCATGTGCCCTCCAGCGGCAGGCCCAGCGCCTGCCCCACTTCGAGCAGTGATTGGCCCACTTCACCCTCGCCTTCGGTGACATTGCCCTGTGTGTCCGAAAAACGGACTTTGATACTCACAGCCCTTGCTCCTTCGCCGCAACGTTGATCTTATTCGCCGCGATTTCAATCTCTTCCAGCGTGGTATAGCGCCCGAAACCCAGCCGGATAGAGGATTTCGCTTCAGCGTCTGACAGTCCGATCGCTTTCAATACATGGCTGGGGCGGCCCGATCCGCTCGCACAGGCAGAGCCCGCGCTGAACATAACATCGCGCACGTCAGACATAAGCCGGACAACATCAAGCCCGTCTCTGCGAATATTGAGATTGCCGTGCCAGCGCGCCTCCGCACTGCCATTGAGCGTCCAGTCCGCAAACAACTCTCGCGCACGTTCCCACAGTGCTTCCACATGTGCCGCGTCCACTGCCATGCGTTCATTTGCGAGCTCGGCAGCCGCGCCGAACCCCGCGATCAGCGCGGGTGACAAGGTGCCAGAGCGCAAATCATGCTCCTGCCCCCCGCCCGTTTGCATCTCAGTCAGTTCGACCCCGTCACGCACCCACAGCGCGCCGATGCCCTTGGGCCCGTGAAGCTTGTGCGCGCTAACCGCGATCATGTCCGCGCCGGTGACTTCCACTTTGCCGTACGCCTGCACCGCGTCGCACAGATATAGCGCGTTCGCTTCTTTGGCCCTGCGATGCCATTCGAGTGTTGGCTGGATCACGCCAATCTCATTATTGACCTGCATCACCGCGATCAGGCGGGTGTCATCGGGCATGTCCTGTTTCGCGTCGCACTGGCCGTCATGGTCGACATTGAGGATGTGCGACTTGCCCGCAGCTTGCGCTGTATCGCCGACGGCCGAGTGCTCGATCGCGGAATAGGATACGCTGCCACCATTACCAGAGCCTCGGATCGCCAGGTTAAGCGCTTCGGTGGCGCCGCCGGTGAAGATCACTTTGCCGCCGGGTGGGAAGAGCGCCGAAATCCTGTCCCGCGCGGCTTCGATCGCCGCAGCCGCCATCCGGCCCATGCGGTGCGCGCTGTGCGGATTGCCGAAACCGGTGCCATCCGGCCCGTCGAGCCAGCGCAGCATCGCGTCGCGCGCTTCGGGCGCGAGCGGGGTCGTGGCTTGGTAATCGAGGTAGATCATATGAGCGACTTCCAAGCTTTGGCAAACTTGGCCAAGTCGTCCGGTGTCGTGTTCCAGCCGATGCTGACCCGGATTGTCCGCGCCGCAACCTCATCGGATACGCCAAAGGCATCAAGCACGCGGCTTTTTTTGAGCGTTCCGGATGAACACGCGCTTCCCGCCGACACCGCATACCCCATCGCATCGAGACGGATCAGAAGCGCTTGGGCAGATATTGAGGGATGCGTCACCGCGAAAATATAATCATTCTGTTCACCAAAGCGGAGCACTTCCTTGCCCAGCTGCTCGGCAAACTTCACGCGATCTGCCGCCGTCGTTTGCCAATCACCCGCCTCTAGCGCCGCGGCCATTCCCAATGCCGCAGGCATGTTTTCTGTACCTTGCCGATATCCACGTTCATGTCCGCCAACGGGCTCCAACAAATTGTAATCCCGGACCAGCAGAGCACCGATACCAATCGGTCCGCCAAACTTATGCGCAGAAACGACAATCATGTCAGCATCTGGAAGCGCGAGCTTGCCCGCGCTCTGCGCGCAATCGGACAGCACGATCGCGCCCGTTTTTCGCACCGTCTCAACCATTTGATCGACGGGATTAATCACTCCGGTTTCAGAGTTCACATGCTGTATCGCGAGAATGCAATTCTCATCCAAAGTTGTGTTGTCTGAGATTTGTTCCGCATCGGGCGCAGCCCGGTACACCGCATCATGCTCAACTGCGCTGACTACACGGCGCGTTCCCTTCGCGCGGTTGAGCGCGATCCACAACGCCTCGCTTGCGCCGCTGGTGAAGATCAGCTCGCCATCCCAACCGAGCGCGCGCTTGATCCGTTCGCGCGCATCCTCCAGCGCGGCCTTGGCCTTGCGCCCTTCGGCATGCGGAGAAGACGGGTTTGCCCAGATGCGAAAGCCCTCTTCCATCGCCGCTTTTGCTTCGGGGCGCAGCGGGCTGGTCGCGGCGTGATCGAGATAGATGCGTTCGGGAATGGGACGAGTGCTTTCTTGCTGGCCAATTTCATTGCGATTTGCGCAATAAACCCTATATAGCGCGCGACTTCGCATGTGCCACCCGGCCAATGCGCCAACTCTTTTCTGGCAGGTTTCCCGATGCCCTCAGTCATCTTTCCCGGCCCCGAAGGCCGTCTTGAAGGTCGTTTCTCTCCTCCACCGCGCCCGCGTGCACCGGTCGCAATGATTTTGCATCCGCACCCCGAAGGTGGCGGCACCATGAATGATCGCATTGTGCAACGGATGTACAAAACCTTCAGCGATCGCGGCTTTGCAACGCTGCGCTTCAACTTCCGCGGTGTTGGCCGCAGTCAGGGCAGCTTTGACAACGGTATTGGCGAACTCAGCGATGCAGCATCTGCGCTCGATTGGGTTCAGTCGATCCACCCAGAGGCGCAAACCACTTGGGTTGCCGGTTACAGCTTCGGTGCTTTGATCGGTATGCAGTTGCTGATGCGCCGCCCCGAAGTGCGCGGATTTATCTCGGTCGCACCGCCCGCTAACATGTATGACTTCAGCTTCCTTGCGCCCTGCCCGGCTTCGGGCATCTTCATTCAGGGTGCCGCGGACACGGTAGTGCAACCGACCGCCGTGCAGAAGCTGGTCGACAAGCTGCGCACGCAAAAGCACATCACGATCCATCATGAAGAGATCCCGCGCGCCAACCACTTCTTCGAAAACGAAATCGAAGATCTGATGGGCTCAGTCGATAATTATCTCGACTTCCGACTCGATCCGGACTGTCCGATCAAGTGATGACGTGAGCGGCGCAGAAGCTCTGCGCCGACGCGCACAATTCATCTGTTAATCAGACACTTAATCGTGCGAACGCGCGCGTAAATGAACATGCCTTGCATCAATTTATGTTATGTTGTAACATTTTATTTGTGGCGCCGCTTGCAGGTCCATAAATGGCAGAAAAGCCCCGATGCGGCCCCGCTTTGGAAAGAGAGGAGCCGAAAGCATGGCATTTGCAGATCAGAAGAGCCTGAAGGAGCGCAGCGCTGGCATGGCAGGCGCGATAATCCTGCCCGCAGCACTGGGCGCGATCTTCATCTCGGGATTGGCGGTAAAAGACATCATCCTGCCGCCAGAGCAGAAGCCCTTTGAAGGCGTAACGGTCAAACTCCCGCCCCCACCACCGCCAGAGGAAATCATCGAACCCAAACCGAAGCCGGACACGGCTTCCACTCAAGTGGTGGCACCGGAACGCCCGATTGAAATCCCGACTTCGGACTGGACAGTGAAGCCAATTGAACAATTGCCCCCGATTGGCGGCGAGGTAATCCCCTTCGCTTTGCCGCCGATTGACACCGGCCCCGGCTTCGGCTCGATCAAGCCGGCGGTCGCCACGCCGCGCAATGATCCGGGCCGTTGGGTGACGGAGAGCGACTATCGGACCGTCTGGATCAATCGCGAGTGGACCGGCACTGCGCGTTTCTCGCTTAAGATCAATGCAAGCGGGCGCGTCACAGGCTGTGAGATCACGCGCTCAACCGGGCATAATGCGCTGGACAATGCGACATGCGAGCTAATCGCCAAGCGAGCGCGGTTCAATGCGGCAACTGACGCGAATGGCCAAGCCGTCGCCAGCACTTATTCCAATGCAATCTCTTGGGAGCTACCCGACTAGCTTCGATCACTCACCGGTGATCTGCTGCACCTGATCAAGCGGAGCCTCTCCGCTTGATCCGGGCAGCGTCCAGATCAACACATTCACCACTGCAATCACCGCAAGCAGAAGCATCAACAGCGGCTGCTTGAGCGGTGCGCCTCTACGCCAAAGCAGAGACGCACCAACGACCAGCGCGCCCGCAGCCAACATGATGATCGACAATACCGCATTCATGGCGTGAAACTCCTTGTATGGTCCGTTAGACGATTTGCGGCCGGTAGCAAACGGGGCAAGATTGACTCGGGCTTTCGCCTCGCTAACACCGACCGCATGATCAAAAACTCCATTTCGCTCACACGTCGCCAGACCCTCGCCGGGCTTGGCGCGACGACCGCGCTTACACTGTCTGGCTGCGCCGCGATCCCGCGTCCAGAGGGGATTGCGCAGGCTCAAACGATCGGTGCTGAGCGCTTGCTCGAGGTCGTGGCGTATAATCTGCTCCATCACGAGCCTAGCCGCGCAACGACGCTCGGCGTTGATACCGGTCGCTATGCCTACCTACGCGGAAAGCTTGAGGATCAATCGCCCGAAGGCCAGCAAGCCTATGCCAGTACTTTGCGTGAAGATCTGGCGCGGGTGCGGGCCTTTCCGAAGGATGGCCTCGACAGCACCAACCGCACCAATCTGGAAGTGGTCGAAAGTGCATATGAGCTGGCGCTCGACGGCTTTGCCCTGCCCTATGGCGATACGCCCGTCGGCAGCTGGCGCACCGCACCCTATGTCGTGATCCAGAATGTCGGTTCTTACATCGGCGCGCCGCGTTTCATG
Source organism: Altererythrobacter rubellus (assembly GCF_030284385.1). Classification (NCBI taxonomy): domain Bacteria; kingdom Pseudomonadati; phylum Pseudomonadota; class Alphaproteobacteria; order Sphingomonadales; family Erythrobacteraceae; genus Altererythrobacter; species Altererythrobacter rubellus. The sequence continues at coordinate 1,182,237 of NZ_CP127221.1, read as the reverse complement.
CAGTCAGACACGCCGATGCGCGATGGCGACGATGCCGACGCTTACATCGAACGGATGCAGCAGCTTCCATTTGCGTTCGACGGGGAACTGGCGCGGATCAAAGCGGCGCGCGCGATGGGCGTTGTTCCGCCCGATTTCCTGCTCGACAAGGCCATCAATCAGATGGAGCAGAGCATCGCCAGCGCCGGCAAAGGCGAACTGTTCGCAGAACCTCTGCGCGCAAGATTGCGTGAGGCCGGTATGCCGGAAAGTCATGCGAACCTGGCGAGCAGGCTGGAAACCGGCCCGATCGCTGAAGCGCTAACCCGTCAGCTGGAAGAATTGCGCGTAGAGCGCGGTGTTGCGACTTCCGAACCCGGGATTTCCGCCCGTCCACGTGGTGATGAATTTTACGCCTGGGCGCTTCGTTCAAGCACCACAACACGTATGACGCCCGATGAAATCCACCAGCAAGGTCTGGAAGAACTCGAAGCGCTTCATTCGCGGATGGACCCCATCTTGCGCGAGATCGGTTATACTGATGGCACTGTAGGCGAGCGTATGCAGGCGCTTGGTTCTGACCCGCGCTATATGTTTGCAGAGGGGGATGCGGGGCGCGAGGAAATCTTCGAATTCATCTGGGACCGGATCAACTGGATCAAGAGCCAAATGCCGCGCGCCTTCAACACGCTGGTCGATCCCAATCTGGAGGTCACCCGAATTCCCATCGCGGAAGAAGCCGGTGCACCGGGCGCCTACGGCGGCGCTGGCAGCAAGGATGGCACCATTCCCGGACGCTTCTGGATCAATCTGCGCAGCACAGACCTGCACCGCAAATATGATCTGGCTGACCTGACCTATCACGAGGCCATTCCCGGCCACGTATGGGAAGGCGAATATTCCAACCGCTTGCCCTTGATCCGCTCGATCCTCGCCTTCAACCCGTTCAGCGAAGGTTGGGCATTGTACGGCGAGCAATTGGCCGACGAGCTCGGCGCTTATGACGATTTCAAGGTTGGGCGTTTGGGCTATCTGCAATCGCTCGCGTTCCGCGCTTGCCGTATGGTGGTCGACACAGGGCTGCACGCCAAGGGCTGGAGCCGCGAACGTGCAGTCAATTTCTTTGTCGAACGCAATGGCTCCAAACCGATCGAAGTGCGCGGCGAGGTTGACCGCTATTGCAGCTGGCCGGGCCAGGCGACGGGATACAAGCTTGGCCATAGCCGGATTGTCGACCTGCGCAGCCGCGCCGAGGCTGAGCTGGGCGCAGCGTATGACTTCAAGGCATTCAACGATGCTGTGGTGATGGGCGGCAACGCCCCGCTCAACGTGCTGGAAGCGAATGTAGAGCGGTATATTGCCAGCGCCTCACAATAGCCCAGATTATCGCTCTAGCCACACAGGGCAATGATGCAGGAATTAGACAACACTGGCGGTAACTACACCGTTGGACATGCTCATGACTTATCACCACATTGGGGTAAAGTTTGAGTGACAACCGAAGGTCTGTGACGCCTGCGGCCAAATAAACAAATGAAAAGGCCCCGCTCCCGAATGGGAACGAGGCCTTCCTCTCCTCTACGTTAATCTTGTCAGGCGGCAACAATGCTGCGCGGAGCAGCTTCGCGAACACCTTGATCAACGTGATCTGCAAACTGCGCAAAATTCTCAACGAACAGCTTGACCAGCTTCTCAGCGGTGCGGTCATACTCTTCCTTGTCCGTCCATGTGCCGCGCGGATCGAGGATCGCGGTGTCCACTCCCGGAACGGCAACCGGCACATCGAAGCCGAAATTCACGTCCCTGCGGAACTCGACATCATTCAAGCTTCCATCGAGCGCTGCATTAAGCAGTGCGCGCGTCGCTTTGATCGGCATACGATTGCCCACGCCATATTTGCCGCCGGTCCAGCCGGTGTTGACCAGCCAGCACGCAACGCCGCCCTTGGCGATGCGTTCTTTCAGAAGATTGCCGTAAACGCTCGGGTGGCGCGGCATGAACGGTGCCCCGAAACATGTGCTGAAGGTGGCTTCAGGCTCGGTCACGCCGATTTCTGTACCCGCTACCTTTGCGGTATAGCCCGACAGGAAGTGATACATGGCCTGATCGGGTGTAAGCCGGGCGATCGGAGGCAAAACGCCAAATGCATCAGCGGTCAGCATGATAACATTGCTGGGCACCGGTCCGAGATTGTGTTCCGAAGTGTTCGGAATAAATTCGATCGGGTAAGCACCGCGTGTATTTTCGGCGAGCGTATTGTCATCGAAATCGAGTTCGCGGGTCTGCGGATCCATCACGACATTTTCGAGCACTGTGCCAAACCGTCGTGTTGTTGCGTAGATCTCCGGTTCAGCCTCTTCAGACAGGCGGATCATCTTGGCATAGCAGCCCCCTTCAAAATTGAAGACCGCGGTGTCTGACCAGCCATGCTCGTCATCACCGATCAGCGTGCGGCTTGCGTCTGCAGAAAGCGTTGTTTTGCCAGTTCCGGACAATCCGAAGAAGACGGCAGTCTTGCCGTCTGCGCCGACATTGGCCGAACAGTGCATCGGCATCACACCCTTGGTCGGCAGCAGATAATTGAGAATGCCGAAGACACTCTTCTTCATCTCTCCGGCGTAGCGTGTGCCGCCGATAAGGATCAGTTTCTCACTAAGGTTCACAGCAATCACAGTTTCGCTGCGAGTGCCGTGGCGTTCCGGATCGGCGCGGAAGCTTGGCAGATCAATGATCGTGTATTCAGGCGCGAAGTCAGCCAGTTGACCCGCAGTCGGGCGAACCAGCATCGTGCGGATGAACAGATTGTGCCAAGCAAGCTCGTTGATCACACGCACATTTACGCGGTATTCCGGCTGTGAACCACCGAAAAGGTCCGCAACGAAAAGCTCGTCCTTCTCTTTGAGCGCAGCCAGAAAGTCTTCCTTCAGCGCGGCGAAATGCTCAGGCGTCATGCTGGCGTTGACTTTTCCCCACCAGACGCTGTCTTCAGTCTCTGCATCGCGAACGATGAATTTGTCTTTCGCGCTGCGACCTGTGTGCGGGCCGGTTTGCACAACCAGCGCGCCATGGTGCGACAGTTCGCCTTCGCCCCTGGCTAATGCTTGCTCGACCAGTTGCGGTGTGCCGAGGTTTGAGTGAATGCGAGAGGCGGTTTCAATGCCCTGGGCGGACAAGGGAACGGCAAGCGAAATGGACACGCGATTCTCCTGGATGCTTCCGGAACTGACCTGAGCTGCAATCAGGCCTGTGTTTTGCTTCAATGCGCCGTTGCATGCACGGGCCCATAGATGAGCTATGCATACGAATGCGCGGAATTGAGTTGTTCTCTAGTCTGGAGCTTAGATGAGGTCAAACCACGAGCGCCATATAGCCACAATCTGTCCGATTCTTGCGACCATTCGTTGTTTCATTTCGCCGGACACGCTAATTGCGTATGGATAGCGCGATGAAAGGGCCAGAAATGGACAATTCTGCGGCCGAATCTGGCCAAACAAGCGAGAAATCTGTGATCGCGCTGGTCGACGACGACCGCAACATCCTGACGTCGGTTTCGATTGCGCTTCAAGCGGAAGGGTTCACCACTCGCGTTTATTCGGATGGCGAAACGGCCTTGAAGGCCTTGCTGGACAATCCGCCAGATCTGGCCGTGTTCGATATCAAGATGCCAAAGATGGACGGGCTAGAGTTGCTGCGCCGCGTTCGGCGCGAGTCTGCCCTGCCTGTCATATTCCTGACCAGCAAGGATGACGAGCGCGACGAGGAGATCGGGCTAGAGTTGGGCGCCGATGACTACATCGCCAAGCCATTCAGCTTGCGTCTTTTGCTGGCTCGCATCCGCGCAATTTTGCGACGCGCTGATCATATCAATGCGGGCGAACAAAGCGACCCAGGCAATTCCGATCAGCGGCAAACAGTCATTGCACGCGGACGTCTCTATATGGACCCGTCACGGCATCATGTAATATGGAACGAGCAGCCCGTTTCGCTGACTGTCACGGAGTTTCTGATCCTTGAAGCGCTTGCGGGCCGTCCCGGGGTCATCAAGAGCCGAAACCAACTCATGGATGCGGCATACCCGGATGATGTCTTCGTCGATGACCGAACAATCGACAGCCATATCAAGCGGATGCGCCGCAAGTTCCGCCAGGTCGACGACGATTTCAGCGCAATCGAAACGCTTTACGGTGCAGGGTATAGTTTCACAGATGGCTGATCCCGCGCGTCCATCAGCCTTGGCCCCGGCAATTGACCGGCTGGGCTGGAGTTCCCGCCTGTCGCTGACTTCGCGGATCCTGGCTGTGAACATTCTTCCTCTGCTCTTTTTGGGCGGCGGCATCTTTTACCTCGACACCTACCGTACCCAGCTCCTCAACGAGCGCTACAAGCTGGCGCGGATCGAAGCGCAGATCACCGCTGAAGCGCTCGCTGGTGCTTCGCGGACACGTCAGGAAGCCTTGCTCGTGCAGATCGGTAAAGAACAGCGCATGCGGCTCCGCATGTTCGATGCGGAAGGCTTGCTGTGGGCGGATAGTTTCGCGCTCGATGAACCCTCTTTCCAACTCGATCAGCCCGGCGATGAACCGCCCGGTGAGCGCTTCGCCCGCTGGCTTGATCGAGCCCTAGATACGATTGTCAGCGCTGAACCGGTGACTGACTATATCGAACCCGAATCGCAGCGTGCGGATGCTTGGCCAGAGGTTGTTCGCGCACGCGACGAAGGGGTGAGCCAGATCACGTTGTATGACTGGCTCGACGGAACACCAGTTATCACTGCTGCAGCGCCGGTGGGCTTGAATGGCGCCACGCTGTTGACCACCCGCAATGCGGTAGACATCACTGAGTCTGTTCGCGCGGCCCGTTCAACGCTTGGCCTGGCTGTGCTGCTCGTTCTGGTAGCTTCGATCCTGCTTTCGCTCTTTCTTGCGCGGACTATCGTCGCGCCGATAAGGTTGCTATCATCAGCGGCGGCAAAGGTACGCCAAGGCCGCGACCGCGAAGTAGAGGTGCCACGTCTACCGAATCGCCGCGATGAGATCGGCACACTCGCACGCTCCGTCTCTGATATGACGAGCGCATTGAGGCATCGCATCGATGCCGTCGACAGTTTTGCCGCCGACGTCGCGCACGAGATCAAGAACCCACTGGCGAGCCTGCGCAGCGCAATGGAATCTCTTCCTCGCGTGGAAGACCCGGAACTGCGCAACCAATTGCTCGCTGTCGCCACCCATGACGTGCGACGGATTGATCGCCTGGTTTCCGAGATTTCTGACGCCAGCCGGATCGATGCAGAAATGTCGCGGGCGAAGCGTGAACGCATCGATATGACGCAATTGATAAAGGCAATCGTCGGCTCACGCGAAACCCGCGCCGAGAACGCGGACCACCAGATCGAGATCACTAGCCGCGGTCATGCGGCAATCGTAACCGGAGTTGCACCGCGCCTGGAACGCGTGATCGAAAACCTGCTCGACAATGCCGTATCATTCTCGCCAGTCGACGCGCCCATCCTTGTCGATATCAGCAATGATGGAGACTGTGTGGCAATTACGGTCTGTGATGCTGGGCCAGGCATTCCGGAAGATGAGAGAGAGAAAGTGTTCGAACGATTTCACTCGGTTCGGCCCGAGGCGGAAAGCTTTGGCAACCACTCTGGCCTCGGCCTTGCTATCGCACGCGCCATTGCAGAAGCTCATGACGGGCGGTTAATCGCAGAAAGCCGGCCCGACGGCGCAGACGGCGCCTTCATGCGTTTCGAGATGCCAGCGGCGCGATGAGCGATGGCAAAACTCTGATAGGCGTTAGCGCGGTTGCGATCGACGGTCGTGCCGTCCTGATTGAAGGCCCTCCGGGAAGTGGCAAGAGCAGCCTGGCGCTCGCATTGGTCGATCGCGGTGCAGTGCTGATCGGAGATGACGGCGTGTGTCTCGCAAACGGCAGCGACCAAGTGATAGCCAGACCTCCGCCAAACATTGAGGGAAAAATGGAGATCCGCGGCGTCGGTATTGTGAACCTGGAAACCACATCCGCGCCGCTTGCCTTGATTCTTTTGCTCGAGGCCGAAGGTTCAAGACTTCCCGAAATCCTTGAGCAGCGCGAAATATTCGACTGCATTGTCCCGGTTCTGCCCTTCCGTAGAGGCGATGCAATTCAAGCGACCCGCGCCGAATGGGCATTGCGCAAACATGGGCTTAGCTTCTAGCGTCGATCACCATGAGCTCCACCGATCACCTCGACTCGGCGCCACAGCACATCCTGCTGGTCACAGGCATGTTGGGTGCCGGAAAGTCCACTGCACTCGATGTGCTGGAGGATTTGGGTTGGGAAGCAATCGACAATCTCCCGGTGCGATTTCTCAAGACAATGGCAGCTGCTCCTGGCTTGTCAGGCACGCCCATTGCTATCGGATTTGATTCACGCACACGCGGGTTTGTACCGGACGAGATAATCGGATTAGTCGATAGGTTATCTCATCAGAACGCCTCAATCTCGACTATGTTCATTGACTGCTCGACCGAAGAATTGGAGCGACGCTACAATGAAACGCGCCGCCGCCATGCACTCGCAAGCGGGCGTCCACTAACAGAGGGAATACGCGCGGAACGCGATCTGTTGGCACCGCTCAGGAACTGGGCCGAAGTCGTTATCGACACCACCAGTTTCAATCCGAACGAGTTGCAGCAGAAACTGCGCGAACTCTATTCACAGTCCCCCAGCACTCCGATGACGGTAACGGTCTCAAGCTTTGGGTTTGCCAAAGGCTACCCTCCGCTCGCCGATCTCGTGTTTGACATGCGATTCCTTGATAACCCGCATTGGGTAGACGGATTACGTGAACTGACCGGGCTCGACAAAGCCGTGGGTGATCACATCAGGAATGATCCGGGCTTCAAATCCGCCACCTCTCAAATTCTCCCGCTGATCACGGATTTGCTGCCAAGATATCAGGCGCAGGGCAAATCGTATGTTCACATTGCCTTTGGCTGCACCGGCGGACGCCATCGTTCTGTCTTCACCGCCGAACACATCGCAGAAGGCTTGCGCGAGGCAGGATTTTCGCCCACTGTCCGCCACCGCAATCTGGGTTCACGCACCAGCGACGAGATCGAAGGGGCAAGGCGTTGAGCACCAATAGAAACACCATACGGCGTCGCGCCGCAGGAATGAACGGACTTCGCACACTCTCATGATCGGATTGATCCTCGTCACGCATGGCGATCTGGCCGACCACTTTGTGGACGCGATGGAGCATGTTGTCGGCCCGCAGCAAGACGTGGCCACCGTGTGCATCGGCCCCAATGACGATATGGAAAACCGGCGCCAGGAAATTGCCGACGCAATCTCGTCGGTCCAATATGGCGAGGGTGTAATAGTGTTGACCGATCTGTTCGGCGGCACGCCATCTAATCTGGCGATTTCGCTGCTTGATCGCGGCCATGTTGAAGTGATTGCCGGCATCAACCTACCGATGCTGATTCGTCTGGCTGGAGCGCGCAAGAAGATGAGTGTGATCGATGCCGTTGCCGCAGCGAAGAAGGCTGGCCGCAACTACATCACTGTTGCCAGCGAGTTTCTCGGCGACGAGGCTGCGCCGGAAGAGGCTCGCGCGTGAGCGAGTTTCGCAAGACAATTACTATCGTCAACAAGCGCGGGCTGCATGCACGCGCCAGCGCAAAATTCGTAGGTGCAGTTTCTGTCCTGCCCGAAGGCACGCATGTACGTGTTGCGAAGGACGGCAATGAAGCGGCTGGCGGTTCGATCCTGGGCCTGATGATGCTTGGCGCCGCCAAAGGCGACGATGTTGAGCTGATCGTTGGCGGAGTGAATGCCGAAAGTGTGGGCGGCGAACTGGCCGCTCTGATCGAAGACGGCTTTGGCGAAGAGTAACCTTTGTGTCTGATCGCCGAGAGATCACCGGCTTTTCCAACCCGACGGTCAAATATCTGCGCAGTCTGCGCGAAAAGAAGCACCGGAAGGCAGCTGGCCAATTTCTGGCCGAAGGATTGCGCCTGCTTACCGATGCGCGGGAATGCGGGCATGTTCCGGAAGTGCTGGTGATGGCCAGCGGGCGCGATCCGCATCCTCTGCTCAGCGCGCTTGAAGCAGACGTCCTAGCCGCGGGTGGCGAGGTCATCGAGACTTCGCCCGATATCCTCAGCAAGATCACCGGTAAATCGAACCCGCAAGCGGTAGCAGGCGTGTTTGCTGAATTTGATAGTTCACTGGACGTTATCAAACGCGAAACCGCAAACATCTGGCTGGTGGCACAAGCGCTGCGCGATCCGGGCAATCTGGGCACCATGCTGCGCACAGGAGATGCTGTGGGCGCAGGCGGGCTGATCCTGATTGACGATTGCGCTGACCCTTTCAGCGTCGAAGCCGCACGCGCCAGCATGGGCGCGATTTTCACGCAGGCCGTGGCGCGTGCAAGCTGGGAAGAATTCCTGCCCTGGCTACGCAGTGGTTCGGGCCAATTGGTTGCCGCAAGCTTGCGCGACGCAGTGCCTTATCGTGGCGCACCTTATGAAAGCCCCTGCTTCATTCTGGTCGGCAATGAGTCGCAAGGCCTGCCCGAGGAATACGAAACCGCATGCGATTTGCGCGTCACGATGCCGATGAAAGGCCGCGCGGACAGCCTCAACGCGGCGGTAGCTGGGGCGGTGTTGGCTTACGAAGTGCTGGCCGGGCTGGACAGTTAACCGCTATTCAGCCCCGTCCTTGCCGCCATCGATGAGCAAGTCGTCCGACGTATATCGCGGCGCGCCTTCAACGAGCGGGACCTCCTCGATTTCGCGCTTGCCGATCTCGATGCCTTTTTCCGCCAACCTCTTGCCGGATGACAGCACATTGCGTTCAAAGCTGCCAACGAAGCTGTTGTAATTCTTGACCGCGCTTTCGAGGCCACCCCCCACCCGTTTCAGATGCTGTGCAGCGGTTGAAAGTCGCTCGTACAACTCTGCCCCCATGCGTCCGATTTCCTGCGCCTCTTTAGCAAGGCCATCCTGCCGCCAGACTTGCGCGACCGTCCGCGCGATGGCGACCAAGTTGGTCGGGGTAGCCAGCAAGACACGCCGTTCGAAGGCAAAGTCCCACAATGTTGGATCCGCATCCAGGGCAGCTGTCACAAAATGTTCGCCCGGAATAAACATGATGACGTAGTCGGGTGCTTCTTCAAACTGGCTTTGATAGCTTTTTGCGCCAAGCGTCTGGACGTGGTTGCGCATGGACTTCGCATGCATTTCCAAATGCGTCTTGCGCGCATCGTCATCATCAGCCTCGAACGCGGCCTGATAGGCGTTGAGCGAAACTTTGGAATCGATTACGAGCTTTTTCTGGCCCGGTACGTTGATAATGGCATCAGGGCGCAGGCGCCCGTCTTCAGTGTCGACCGACTGCTCCATCAGAAAATCGGTGTGTTCAGCAAGGCCGCATTGTTCGAGCAGGTTTTGCAGCGCCCTCTCGCCCCAGCGCCCACGTGCCTTGGGCGCATTGGTGAGCGAATTGCCCAGCCGCTGCGCCTCGCGGCGCACCTCTTCCTGCCCTTCACGCATTGACTGGATCAGGCCGGTCAGCTGACCAAAGGCATCGACCCGCTGTTTCTCCAGCGTTTCAACTTGTAGCTCATACTTGGCCAGCCGCTCACCCACGGGTTGCAGCAAGGTCTTGATCTTGGCTTCACCCGCTTCTTCGGACTGCTTGAAGCGCTCATCAGCACGCTTGAGGAATTCTTCCTGACTGCGCGACAGCACTTCGCTGCCGAGCGCCTTGAACTGTGTGAGCATCTCCTCACGCGCTTCTTTCATCTGCGCCATCTGCTTGTCGAAATTGGCAGCGTTCGCTTTCAGCGTGGCAAGCTCAATCTGCGCCTCACCCAGTTCCTTGATCGCGGTTTTGAATTCGGCTTCGCGTTCTGCAGCAACAGCCTCCACTTCGGCCAATTTGGCCCTTGTATCCGCCGCTTGGCGAGAGCCGATAAACCACCCTGACCCCGCACCAATTGCGAGACCAAGAACAAGCGCGATGATAGTAAGAAGTGTAGGGTCCATCCCGTCAACTTAGGCGGAACGGAACCGGAACGCCAGTGCTGAGTAAGGTTTACCCGCAGCTTACGCCGCCTGCCTTAGCTTCTTCAGCTTCTTGAGCGCCATCTGACGTTTCAGGCGCGACAGGTGGTCGATGAAGAGAATGCCCTCCAGGTGGTCCATCTCGTGCTGGATGCAGGTCGCGAGCAGGCCTTCCATACTCTCTTCATGGTGGTTGCCGTCCAGATCCTGATATCGGACCGTACAGGTCGCCGGACGATCTACATCGGCGTAAATTTCCGGCACGGACAGGCAGCCTTCCTGATAGGTCGACTGCTCTTCCGCGGGATCAACGATAACCGGATTGATGAACGTGCGCGGCTCTTTCTTTGTAGCCGGATGGGTGTGCTTGTGCCCGTCATGCTCGCATTCGATCGGATCCGCATCCGGGTCTTCCGGTTGCAGATCGATCACCAGCACGCGTTTGGGCACGCCAACCTGAATGGCGGCGAGGCCAATTCCGGGCGCGTCATACATCGTTTCGAACATGTCCTCGACCAGCTGTTTCAGCTCGTCATTGAACTCGTCTTCCGCAACGGGTTCAGAAACGACCTTGAGCCGGGGGTCCGGCACTTCCAGAATTTCACGTATAGCCATAAAGCGGAAATAGGCGGTTGAGAGCTATATTTCAACGAAACTGTTATCCCGCGCGGCAGTTCGCTTACGCGAACACCTCCGCGGGGGCGGCCTACAGGCCGACGGGCGGTCGCCCGTTGACTGCCGTGACTTTAGTCAACAGGCCTCCGCGCCCTAAGCGCCTGCGCCAGCGTGCCTTCATCCAGATAATCGAGCTCGCCGCCCACAGGCAGGCCATGCGCCAGCTGCGTGATGCGCAGCGGAAACGCCTCTAGCCGCTCAGCGAGGTAATGCGCCGTGGTTTGCCCCTCCAGCGTCGCGTTCATTGCCAGAACCACCTCGTCGATCCCGCCTTCTTCAATGCGAGACAAAAGCGAAGCGATATTCAGATCCTCCGGCCCGATGCCGTCGAGCGCGGACAGCTTTCCGCCCAGCACGTGATACCTGCCGGTGAACAGTCGCGCGCGGTCAAGCGCCCAAAGGTCTGCCACATCTTCGACCACGCAGAGCGATTTTAGATCGCGGCGGTGGTCGGCACAAATCCCGCAAGGGTTCTTCGTATCGACATTGCCGCAAATTTCGCATTCAACCAGCGTATCGCGAACCGCGCCCAATGCCTCTAGCAGCGTTGGCAGCGCCTGCTCACGGTTCTTGACCAACCACAAAACCGCGCGCCGCGCGCTGCGCGGGCCCAATCCGGGCAGACGCGACAATGCACCTGCCAATGCTTCGATCTCTTGCGATGCCATGTCGTGACAGATAGGGGCTTGAGCGAATTCGAGAAAGGCCCGCCTGCACTGTTATGCGCCCCAAAATGACAATCGCGTTCATGGGAACCCCTGACTTCGCCGTTCCGGCGCTGGTTGCGTTGCACGAAGCAGGGCACGAGTTGGTGTGCGTCTATACCCAGCCGCCGAGCCCCGCAGGGAGAGGGAAAAAGCTTCAGCCATCCCCGGTGCATCGCAAGGCGAAAGAACTGGGGATCGAGGTTCGGCATCCGACCTCTCTCAAGAACCAAGATGCGCAGGCGGAGTTCGCGGCATTGCAAGCAGATGTGGCGGTGGTATCTGCCTATGGCCTGATCCTGCCGCAAGCGGTGCTCGACGCGCCCAGCTACGGCTGTCTCAATATCCACGCTTCAATCCTGCCGCGCTGGCGCGGAGCGGCCCCCATCCACCGCGCAATTCTGGCCGGAGATGCGGAAACGGGTGTCACGATCATGCAAATGGAAGCCGGGCTGGATACAGGGCCCATGCTCGCCAAGGTGATAACACCGATAGATGCCAAGACCACGGGCGAACTGACAGAGGAACTGGCCGAACTGGGCGCCAATGCAATGGTGGGCGTGCTCAACGATCTGGAGCATCTGGCCGCGATCCCGCAGGATGATGGTGCGGCAACCTATGCGCCCAAAATAGATAAAGCCGAAGCGCGGATCGACTGGTCAAAACCGGCAGAGGAAATTGAACGGCTGGCGCGTGGCCTCGCCCCCTTCCCGGGCGCATGGTCTGAAAGCGACGGAGAGCGCGTAAAATTGCTGCGGGCAGAATTGGCCGAAGGTTCAGGTAATCCCGGTGAGGTTCTCAATGAAGATTTCACCATCGCTTGCGGGTCCGGCGCGATCCGCCCGCTCCGCCTGCAACGCGCGGGCAAACCGGCGATGGATCGTGAGGACTTCCTGCGCGGCAATCCCATTGCGAAAGGCACCATTCTGTCGTGACTCGTTTCGCGCTGACACTGGAATTTGACGGCACACCGTTTCAGGGCCTGCAGCGTCAGAAGCATGGTCCAACCGTGCAGCAAGCCGTCGAGGAGGCGGCCAATGCCGTGACAGGTGAAGATGTTCGCCTGTTCAGCGCTGGCAGAACTGATACCGGCGTGCATGCTCTGGCCATGCGCAGCCACATCGACATCGGAAAAGAACTGGCACCATTCCGCCTGATGGAGGCATTGAACGCCCATCTGCGCCCTAACCCCATCGCCGTGACACATTGCGAGATTGCGCCTGACGATTGGCATGCCCGGTTTTCGTGTATCGGGCGAAGCTATGTCTATCGCATCATCAACCGCCGTGCACCGCTGACGATCGATCATAAGCGCGCCTGGCAAGTCCCGCAGGAGCTTGATGAAAAGGCGATGCACGGCGCTGCGCAGGCGCTGGTTGGCAAGCACGACTTTACCACCTTCAGATCTGCGCATTGCCAGTCAGACAGTCCGGTCAAATCACTCGATCGCTTGGATGTTGAGCGAGACGGAAACGAAATCCGCATTCACGCCGCTGCGCGCAGTTTCCTGCACCATCAGGTGCGCAGCATGGTCGGCTGTTTGAAGCTTGTCGGACAAGGCGTTTGGCGCGAAGATCAGGTTGCAAAAGCACTCGCCGCACGCGACCGGCAGGAATTAGGGCTTAACGCCCCGCCACATGGTCTCTACTTCGTAGAAGCTACTTACGCCGATTCTTGAGAGGAATAATCATGACCACCACTGGCCAACAGCTTTTCACCACGCTTACCGCCGACGGCAAGCTGACGCTGGAAGTGAGCGAAGAGAGCTTTCCTGAACCAACGGGAAATCAAGTGCTGGTCAAGATGGAGGCTGCGCCAATCAATCCGTCAGACCTCGCGATCCTGACCAGTGCAGCCGATTTCGACAAAGCCGAATATTCGCCGGGCAAAGTTGTCGCGCAAATGCCTGAACCTTTCCTCTCAGGCCAGAAAAGCCGCTACGGCCAACGTTTGCCAGCCGGCAATGAAGGTGCAGGCACCGTGGTTGCGACCGGCGACAGCGACATGGCCAAAGCGCTGATGGGCCAGCGCGTGGCCTGCGTTCCCGGCAATGCCTTTTCGCAATACGCTATCGCCGATGCGATGATGTGTCTGCCGCTGGGTGACCATTCCAGCGAAGTGGGTGCGTCCAGCTTCGTTAATCCGATGACTGCGCTGGGATTTGTCGAGAATGCAAAGATGGATGGGCAGAAGGCAATCGTCCATACAGCCGCGGCATCAAACCTTGGACAGATGTTGATCAAGATTTGCCAGGAAGACGGTATCGAGCTGGTCAACATCGTGCGCAAAGCCGAACATGTCGAGATGCTGAGAGGTATTGGCGCGAAATATGTCGTCAACTCCTCTGACGATGATTTCATGGAACAGCTGCGCACAGCAATTGACGAAAGCGATGCTTTCTATGGGTTTGACCCGATCGGCGGTGGGCAAGCGGTCGACAATGTGTTCAAGGCGATGGAGCAGGTCGCGGTCAGCAAGATGACCGAATATTCGCGCTATGGCTCTAACCAGGCAAAGCGCATGTTCATCTACGGCCGCCTTGACTTCGGCCCGACGATCCTGACGCCAAGCTATGGCTTTGGCTGGACGCTGTCAGGCTGGCTGCTGACTCCATTCCTGGCCAATGCGGGGATGGAAACTGTCGTGAAGATGCGCACCCGCGTACAGCAAAACCTCACCACCACTTTTGCGTCGAGCTACAAGGCGAAGGTCAATCTGGAAGAGATGCTGACCAAGGAAGCGATCAGCGATTATCGCCAGATGAAGACCGGCGAAAAATATCTCGTCACGCCCTGGGGCTGAATTTTCAGCGGTTATCAAATGCTGACTGGATCGCGCCGGGATCACTGATCCCGTTCGCGATCAGCAGCTGCAGCAGAATTCGTGCCTTTTGCAGATTGAGTGCACGCACAGCGACGAACCCATTGGCATCGTCCTCCGGCTCGCGATCAACCAACCCCTCATCCGTGCGGCTGGCTCGGACAATAATCAGCCCATCTTTAGCAAAACGGGCCAGCTCGCGCCGCACCACGTCAGGCAATTTCCTGTCACCTCAAGGACAAGCATCGCCTGCTGCGCCGCCTATGGCGCATGTTCTTTCCGATGTGTCGCCACCAGTTCTCTATTCAGCGGGCAACAGCAGGTTTTCCCTGAAGCGCTGCACGAGACAATCTATCTTGAATTTCCGTATACACTGGTTCTGATTCTTTTGGTATTCTGGCTGGGCAAGGTGTTTCTGGGCGACCGGATAACCAAGCGGAAGATGCAGCGATCCACGGTATCCAAGGCCACTTGATCACAATGGGCCTGATAGCTGTCTGAACCAGAATGTCGTCAGATCACCCATCACTTTAAACTCTATGATTGATTTTCCATGAATCGGCGCTAGATAGCGCGTCTCCGCAGGACGGAATGGGCGATTAGCTCAGTTGGTAGAGCATCTCGTTTACACCGAGAGGGTCGGCAGTTCGAGCCTGTCATCGCCCACCATTCAGTCACTATGCACACGGGATCACTGATTCTGTGCGCTAGTGGGCTGAAGATCCCCTCGAATATTTCCGATGTTTACGAACGATCCGAAAAGCTCTTAAGCCTTGTAGGAGACCGGCTTGGTCATCAAACAGACGGGGCTATTCACGGCAATTTCTCTGCTTGCTGATTTCGAGGTCGGAGGATGTATTGCATTAATTATGGCGAATTGATGGGTTGAAAGGCATGCAGCAAGACAGCCGCATCGCTCTTAAAGCGCCTTACGCAAGATCCGGTTAAACAGAGGTGGTCGGGTTTCGTATCCACCGTACCAGTCTGTTCGATTGCCTGCATTAGGCCGCTCCATCAGCGGGCATCCGCATCGAACCAGGCGATCAGGTTACCGGATCGATGCTCAAGGGGCATCGTCGAAGCCTTATCTTTGCAAGCGGTTCAAGCAGCGATTCGTAAGATCTTATGGTCGATGCAATGGGATGGCGATCATCGCTCACAGGATAGACCCCTTCTTTTCTGCCTTATGGTGCCTTGTGGGCAACGGTTCCGCTTTAAGTCAGTGATCCGCTTGCTGGAAACCTGCTCGACCAGCGATATCGGCATGCTGACCAGATCGTAGGCGTGTTACTAATCGGCCGTCGCAGCAAAAGCGGGCCTGAAGAAGCAGCGTCCTTCTTGTCGCTAAGAGGTGGCCAATACGCTGCATGGAAAGATGCCGGACTGGACGCGTGGAAGCGCGAATTCAGGCACACCTGATGTCAAGCTTGTTCGGGTTTCCGCTACAGCCATTGGGGTTGGAACTGCCGGACTAGTCTGCGATTACCGCTTCAATGGCCGCGATCGCTTCTTCCGAGTTCCAGTGATAGCCGCCCGCGACACGAAAAAGTTCCTTCGACTCGGCATCATACAGCACGGTGAGCGGCATCGCCCCGCTACCTCCGAAGCTCACACCCAGATCATTCGCGGGATCAAGCCAAGGCTCGAGATGCGTAAAATCGCGATCTTCGAAGAGCGGCACGACAGCTTCTGCGCCGCGCATATCCTGGCTTACGGTCAGCACGCGCAGCTCGTCCTCTTTCAGCGCAGCGAGTTCATCCAGCATCGGCATTTCGACAACGCATGGCGCGCACCAGGTGGCCCATAGGTTAATCAGAACCGGCTGACCTTGCAGAGCACCCAGATTGAGCTGCGCTCCATCCGGATTGGTCACACTGACTGCTGGCATCAATTCGCCTGCAAAGCTGTAATCGATCTCGCCGGTCAACTCCTGCTTGTCTACGCCCAATTCCTCTTGCGGTTGCGCGCCATGGCCAGCGCCACTATCGCAACCGGAAAGAAACAAGGCCGAGGCGCAGATGAGCGACCAAGACAACGATACCGGGCGAAAAGACATAGAGGCAGGCTCCAATCAGATGTGGGGCGGAAGGTTCGCTGAAGGGCCTAGCGCGATCATGCGCGAAATCAATGCTTCGATCCCGTTCGACAAAGCCCTGTGGCGCCAAGATATCCGCGCATCCAAGGCGCATGCAAGTATGCTGGGTGCGCAAGGCATCGTCAGCAAGGCAGATTGCGATGCCATTCTGGGCGGACTGGATCAGATTGCTGAAGGATACGCGCGCAATGGCGTGCCCGAGGATTGGGACCTCGAGGATATTCACATGACAGTCGAAGCACGTTTGACCGAATTGATCGGGCCAGCCGCTGGCCGCCTGCACACAGCGCGCAGCCGAAATGACCAGGTTGCAACCGATTTCCGACTCTGGGTGCGCGACACAATTGATGAATTGGATTCCACGCTGGGCCAGCTGCAACTGGCGCTGCTCAATCAGGCAGAAGCGCATGCTGACAGCATCATGCCTGGTTTCACGCATTTGCAGACTGCTCAGCCAGTAACATTGGGCCATCACCTGATGGCCTATTTCGAGATGATCGACCGCGACCGCGACCGTTTTAACGACGCTCGTACCCGGCTCAGCATGTGCCCTTTGGGCAGCGCAGCACTCGCCGGTACCGGTTTTCCGATAGACCGCGAAGCAACAGCCATGGCGCTTGGGTTTGCTGCTCCCACTCGCAACAGTCTTGATGCTGTTTCAGACCGCGATTTCGCCCTCGATTTCTTGATGGCTGCAAGCCAGTGCGCATTGCACCTTTCGCGGCTTGCAGAGGAATTCATTATCTGGGCCAGCCAACCCTTCGGTTTTGTGCGCATAGCGGACAGCCTATCGACGGGTTCCTCCATAATGCCACAGAAGAAGAATCCCGATGCCGCCGAACTAGTGCGCGGGCACACGGGTCGCATCATTGGCTGCGTGACCTCGCTCATGATCACCATGAAAGGGCTGCCGCTCGCCTATTCAAAGGATATGCAAGACGACAAACCGCCCGTGTTCGAAGCCGCGGGGCTGTTGGAGCTTTGCATCGCGGCCATGAGCGGAATGATTGCCGACAGCACTTTCAACACCGCACGGATGCGTGAAGCAGCCGAGCTTGGATACGCAACTGCGACCGACCTCGCGGACTGGTTAGTGCGCGAGGCCGACATTCCGTTTCGAGAAGCGCACCACATCACAGGCGCTGCGGTTAAACGCGCAGAGGCAGACGGTGTTGCCCTGGACCAGCTGCCGCTCAGCGTGCTTCAGGAAATCGACAGCCGGATTGATGATGGAGTGTTCAAAGCGCTCTCAGTCGACGCCTCCGTCGCCTCGCGCAACTCATATGGCGGCACCGCGCCTGATCAGGTAAAGGCGCAGATTGCCGCAGCGAAAGAGCGGATGGGATTGAAGCAATGACAAAACGGTCGATCGTCACACTCACGCTTGCCGCGATAGCGCTTGGCGCTTGCGGGCAACGCGCCGACATTCAACCGCTCGCAAACTCCAGCTTGCCGCCAGCGCCCTATGGGAGCGAAGCCAAACCAGAAGCGGAACAGCTATTGGAACTGGAAACTTTGGCAGCGCCACAACGTAGTGTTGAGTTAAGGCGTCGTTCGGAAGAACGCGAAGACGACCCGTTCGATCTTCCCCCAGAATAGGGAAATTTTAGCAAGTCTATGGACCATTTTGCACTCAAAGACGGTGTGCTTCACGCCGAAAACGTGCCTTTGCCGCAGATAGCCAGAGAGGTGGGGACGCCGGTCTATGTCTATTCGCGCGCAACGCTGGAACGGCATGCACGCGTTTTTCGAGAAGCACTGGACGAAGTGCCTGACAAGCTGATTGCGTTTGCGGTCAAATCCAATCCCAATCTGGCTGTACTGAAAGTGCTGCAAAACCAGGGGTATGGTGCCGATGTCGTTTCCGTTGGCGAAATGCGCCGCGCGCTAGCCGCAGGTATCGCTCCGGAAATGATCGTCTTCTCTGGTGTGGGAAAGACCCGCCGCGAAATGATCGAGGCGCTTGAAGCCGGGATCGGTCAATTCAACATCGAGAGCGAAGAAGAAGGCCTGGAGCTGGCCGAAATCGCGGAAGGAATGGGCCTGACCGCAGATTGCGCGCTGCGAATCAATCCGGACGTCGATGCCGGAACGCATGACAAGATTTCGACGGGCAAGGGAGACAACAAGTTTGGCGTACCGATTGATCAGGCAGGGCAAATCTTCGGAAAGCTTGCCAGCCAGAAAGGCGTGAACCTGCGCGGCGTAGCTGTACACATCGGCAGTCAGCTGGCCGACATCACTCCGCTCGAAAGCGCGTTCGCAAAGCTCGGTGAACTTATTGCCGGGTTGCGCGGCGCGGGCCACACGATCACCCATGTCGATCTGGGCGGCGGCCTTGGCGTGCCTTATCGCAAGGGCGAAGTTCTGCCCAGCCCAGCCGAGTATGGAGCCATGGTCGCCTGCGTCACTAAAGACTGGGGGGTCAAACTGATCTTTGAGCCCGGCCGTGTTATCGCTGGCAACGCCGGGGTTCTGTTGACCGAAGTGGTGCGCGTAAAGCGCGGGCTCAACAACCCCTTCGTGATTGTCGATGCGGCAATGAACGACCTTGCCCGCCCCGCCCTATACGGAGCGTACCACCATTTTGAAGCGGTTACGCCCACCGGTGAAAGCATGATCGCCAACATCGTCGGCCCGATCTGCGAAACTGGTGACACCTTTGCGCGGGACCGCCAATGCGATCTCGTGAAGAGCGGCGATCTGGCGGTTTTTCGCACGGCTGGCGCCTATGGCGCGACAATGGCAAGTTCATACAACTCGCGCGGGTTCGTGGCCGAAACTCTGGTTGATGGTGACAAGTTTGCAGTCGTGGCCGACCGGGTTGGCGCCGATTCCTTCATTAATGCCGAGCGCGTTCCCGACTGGCTAGAATAGATGAAACACTCATGATCAATTCGCTCCCGCTATTCCATCGCATCAACGGGCAGAAGGTACTGGTGCTGGGTAGCGGGGATACGGCTGAGCCCAAGATACGTTTAATTGAACGCGCCGGCGGTATAATCGAAGACGATATCCAACGCGCGATTGATGAGGGTGTGAAGGTGGCCTTTGTAGCCTATGACGATGCGGAGGCATGTAAAGTAGCGGCCATCAATTTACGCTGTGCCGGCATGCTGGTGAACGTGGTCGACATGCCGGATTTGTGCGACTTCACTACGCCGAGCATTTTGGACAGAGACCCGGTGCTGATCGCCATTGGTACTGGCGGGGCCTCGGCAGGGCTTGCCAAGCATGTACGGTTGCGCCTTGATGCTATCCTGCCGCAATCTCTGGGAAAGCTTGCGAGTGCTCTACTCAGCGCTCGGGAAAAACTGCGAGCCAAACACCCCGATGGTGCTGATCGACGGCGCGTAATCGATGCGGCTTTGCGTGAAGGCGGCGAATTGGATCCATTTGACGCCGCAAGCGCCGACAAGGTCGAGAACTGGCTGGCAAACGAGCAAAGCATCAACGATGGGAAGAACCAGATCATTCAGCTCACCAGCGAAGATCCCGAGGACCTGACGATAAGGCAAATGCGTTGGTTGGGTGTAGCGGACATCATTCTGATGGAAGGGGACGTCCCCGGCACAGTTCTGGCGCGAGCAAGAGCCGACGCACAGCGCGTGCCATCAGAACACGCCAAGGCAGACTACCCAGGTCAAACCGTAGTTCGACTTGTCGCGCCCATTCAAGCTGCTTGAGGCAACGCCAGATTGCCCTGCCGAACGAGTACAAAGGCCAAGCCTAGTAGCGCAAGAAACTGGTGAGAAATGCCAGCCGGGGGAGGAGCCCCTGCCCAAAATACTTACGTCGATGAATGTGAGCTACGCGGCCAGTCGGCGGGCCGTAATCCGGTTGAATAGGTAGCCTGTCAGGTTTTGCCTTGCGGCGAAGCCATCAATCGAGAAATGGATCGCGCACAAGAATGGTGTCATCACGTTCAGGGCTGGTCGATACCAGCGCGACCGGTGTTTCGATTAGCTCCTGAATCCGTTGAATATACTTGATCGCATTGGCTGGCAGATCCGCCCAACTGCGCGCGCCGGCTGTGCTCTCACTCCAGCCGTCCAGCTCTTCGTAGATCGGCTCAACCGCTGCCTGATCGCCGGCATGGCTTGGCAGATAATCCATCACATTGTTGCGCAGGCGGTATCCCGTGCAAATCTTAACAGTTTCCAAACCGTCCAACACGTCAATCTTGGTCAGCGCAATTCCAGTCACACCGCTGATCGCGCAGCTTTGGCGCACGATCACCGCATCGAACCAGCCGACCCGGCGTTGCCGCCCAGTTACTGTGCCGAACTCGTGACCACGTTCGCCCAGCAATTGTCCAACTTCATCGTCCAGTTCGGTCGGGAACGGACCGCTACCCACGCGGGTAGTATAGGCCTTCACAATACCGAGTACGAAGCCCGCGGCGCCCGGCCCAAGCCCTGAGCCCGATGCCGCTGTTCCGCTTACGGTGTTGGAGCTGGTGACAAACGGATAGGTGCCGTGATCGACATCAAGCAGCACGCCCTGCGCACCTTCGAACAGTATTTTCGCGCCAGCCTTGCGCACTTTCTTCAAACGCTTCCAAACAGGTTGAGCGAACTGCAATACGAAGGGCGCGATCTCTTTCAGATCATCCAGCAGACGCTTACGGTCGACCGGCGGCTGGTCAAAACCGGCGCGTAGTGCGTCATGATGCGCACAAAGTCGATCGAGCTGTGTATCCAGACTGTCCAGATGCGCCAAGTCGCAAACGCGGATCGCGCGGCGCCCGACCTTATCTTCATACGCTGGGCCAATACCGCGGCCTGTGGTGCCGATCTTGCCAGAACCCGCCGCAGTTTCCCTCAAGCCATCGAGATCGCGGTGGATCGGCAGGATCAGCGGGCAATTGTCTGCGATCGCCAGATTATCATCGCTGATCGTGACCCCCTGACCTTCAAGCTTTTGCACTTCATCCCGCAATGCCCATGGGTCCAGCACCACGCCATTCCCGATCATGCTCAGGGTGCCGGACACGATGCCGCTCGGCAACAAGCTCAGCTTGTAGGTTGTGCCATCCACCACCAATGTGTGACCCGCATTGTGCCCGCCTTGAAAGCGCACAACGGCATCGGCACGGCTCGCAAGCCAGTCAACAATCTTGCCTTTGCCTTCATCGCCCCATTGAGCGCCGATCACTGTAACATTAGCCATGCTTACACCTTACCCCCTGCCAGGGGGATCCTCATGGTCCTTCGACAGGACTCGACCAAGGGACGGAAACGTGGGGCGATATGCGCCCCGATTGCGCTCGGGCCGATAAAATGCCGAGCACTGCAAAGTCAAGCGCTCGAGCCAACGCTATCTGCATCTACTTTGGAGGCAAGCAACGGGATTGTTCGCTATGTGGATCAACAAGGGTGTAGAATGGGCTGCGCATGCCTGTGCCGTGATGGCACCGCTTTGGCCAGATCGCGGGCTGGCACTCTCAGCTATGGCTGAATTTCATGACCTCCCGGAGCCCTATATGGCCAAACAGATGCGAGCCCTTGCACGTGAAGGCATAATCACAGGGGGGCGTGGAAGAAGCGGTTTTCACACCCTCGCCCGCGCTCCAGATGAAATCACCTTGCTCGACATATTGCTCGCGGTGGATGGCGATAAGCCGATGTTTCGCTGGACGGAAATTCGTCAGAAGGGGCCTTGAGCGAGCAAACCGGCTGACTGCCAAGCGCCATGTAATATTGCAGCAGGATTCTGGCGCGCGCAGGAGGCCTACCGCCAAAGCCTGTCGGAAATCGACCTGGTAACACTCAGCCGCAGTGTTGCTGCTCAACTGGGCATGGAAAAGGTGATGCAAGCGGGCGTCTGGATCAGCGAACACGTGCGCTCGCGGAACTAGAGCGCAACCATATCCTTGCCGGAAAGCTTGTGCGTGCAGCCAAGCGCAAGGAGATCTTCGCCGTCTTCGATCTGGGCAAGAGTACGATAGCCTTTGGCACGAAGCTCCGCCGCTTTTTCTCTGTCATGCCCATTTGCGAGGTACACCAGATCGACTGTTTCGCTGCCCCGCGAGCCTTCGATCATCTGATCGACATATAGCGTGAAGCCGGTTGCTGGCTCATTGGCGCCGCCAATCAAATAGGTTCCACCCCGCCCCACTGCACCGCGAACACCTTCGGCATAAAGCGTGAAGCCAAACCAGCTTTGGTATTCGAAGCCATGGCGTTCGGTCGGATCCAATGTAACGCGCGCCGCGTCTCCGATCCGCTTCACAATTGCTTTCAGCCCCGCGATCCTGGAAGCGAGCGCCCCGCCGGCATCAATTGCACACAATTTCTCAAGTGCTTCTTCGAACGGGCCTGTCGCATAGAGCAGCGGTAGATAGGCTTCGCCACCTGCCGCGCGCAGTCCGCCTGCATCCTTCATATCCAGCTCTCGACGAACATTGCCGATCAATTCCGGTGCCAAGGGCAAAGCGCTTTCAGACAAAGTGTCGACAAGGTCTGGCAGCGTAAAATCAACCGAGATACCCGTCAGACCTGCTGCAGATAATGCCTCAATTGCGAGTGCAACCACTTCGCTTGCCGCAGCAACGGAATCTGCACCGATCAGCTCCGCCCCCAGCTGCGTTCGTTCACGCGCGGGTGCAAGCTGATCCGCTTTGATCTGCGCCGTCTCACCGCAATAGGCCAGCCGCAAAGGCCGCGGCGTGCCTGCCATACTGGTCGCTGCGATTCGGCCGATCTGCGGTGTGATATCGCTGCGCAAAGCGAGCGTACGCAGACTGACCGGATCTACGAACCGAAACATTCGGCGCGGCTGCACACCGTCCATACGGCCTGCAAGCGACTTCTCGAATTCGATCAGCGGCGGGCGTACGCGATCATAGCCATGGCTCCACAGCACATCGAGCGATGACCGCATGGCGCGCGTGATCGCCTCCGCCTCGCGCGGCAGCTTGTCTTCAAGCCCTTCAGGCAACAGGTCGTCTGGTTCGGTCATTACACGCGGGCGCTTGCCCTATCCGCGATCAGAATTCCAGCGCTTTGACCAGTTTCACACCTTCGATCTCAGTTGCCTGAGCGATCACATCGTCAGGGATCTTCTGATCGAGACTGAGAAGCAGCACGGCTTCGCCGCCGGCTTCGCGACGCCCGAGGTTGAAGGTTCCGATATTGATATCATGCGAACCAAGCAATGTGCCGATACGGCCGATGAAGCCCGGTTTGTCATCATTGACAACATAAAGCATGTGACCGCTCAGCTCGGCTTCGATACCGATTCCGAAGATTTCCACCAGCCGTGGGGCGTCGTTTCCAAACAGTGTTCCGGCCACGGAACGTGGTCCCTCGGCAGTCTGAACCGTCACACGGATCAGCGTGTTAAACGCCCCTTCGCGCGACTGGCGCACTTCGCTGACCTCGAGCCCGCGTTCCTTCGCGAGATATGGCGCGTTGACCATGTTCACCGTGTCTGAATAGCGGCGCATAAAGCCCGCCAGGACCGCACCCGTGATGGGTTTGCCGTTAAGCTCGGCAGCCGCGCCTTCGCGCTCGATACTGACCTTTTCGAGATTGCCGTGCGCGAGTTGTCCAACAAGCGAACCAAGCGCCTCCGCAAGGCCCATGTACGGCTTTAGTTTCGGCGCCTCTTCGGCACTAAGCGAAGGCATGTTGAGCGCATTGGTAACGCCGCCATTGACCAGATAATCGCTGATCTGTTCAGCAACCTGTAGCGCTACGTTCACCTGTGCCTCTGTCGTCGACGCGCCCAGATGCGGCGTGCAGATAAAGTTCGGCGCACCGAACAGCGGGTTGTCCGTTGCGGGCTCGGATTCAAACACGTCTAGCGCAGCTGCTGCAACCTGGCCGCTTTCCAGGCAATCCTTCAGCGCTGCTTCATCGATCAACCCTCCACGTGCGCAATTGACGATGCGGATGCCGGGCTTTGCATTCTCGAGCCGTTCGCGGCTCAAGATATTGCGCGTCTGGTCGGTCAACGGGGTGTGCAGGCTGACAAAATCAGCGCGGCCAAGCAGCGTGTCCAGATCGACCTTCTCGATACCGAGCTCGATCGCGCGCTCTTCGGTCAGAAATGGGTCGTAAGCGATCACTTTCATCTTGAGGCCTTGTGCGCGGCTCGCCACGATCGAACCGATATTGCCCGCACCAATCAGGCCGAGCGTCTTGCCGGTCACCTCGATGCCCATGAAGTCTTTCTTGGGCCATTCGCCGGCTTGCGTACGGGTGTTCGCCGCCGGGATCTGGCGCGCCAGCGCCATGATCATCGCAATCGCGTGTTCAGCAGTGGTGATCGAGTTGCCGAACGGTGTGTTCATGACGACTACACCTTTGCCAGAGGCGTAGGGGATATCGACATTGTCGACACCGATACCTGCACGGCCAATCACCTTCAGATTAGTGGCCGCATCCAGGATTTCTTTTGTCACAGTGGTCGACGAACGGATCGCGAGCCCATCGTACTGGCCGATGATCTCGGCCAATTGTTCAGGCGTGTGATCGGTGATCACATCCACTTCGCAGCCACGTTCTTCGAATATACGCGCGGCATTCGGGTCCATCTTGTCAGAGATGAGTACTTTAGGTTTGGTCATGTTACTGATCCTTTACGTGCTCTTGCGAAAACAGGAGCCCAGAATTTCGGTTTGTTCGAGTTGGCGCAGGGTTCCTGCTTCCGCAGGAACTCACATCAGATGCCAGACTTAACGGTCTCGTATGCCCATTCGATCCAGGGCAGCAGACGCTTCAGGTCTTCCTGCTCAACCGTGCCACCACACCAGATGCGCAAGCTTGGCGGGGCATCTCGATAACCGTTAAAGTCATAGCCCACGTTGCGCTCTTCCAGCATCTTTGCGATTGTCTTTGGCACGGCAGCCTGATCTTCTGCAGAACGGCCTTCGTACCATTCGCCCTGAAAAACAAAGCACACACCGGTATTGGTGCGCTGCGCCGGATCGCTGACCATATTGCGCAACCAAGGCGTCGCCTCGATCCAATCGGTGACGATCTTTGCGTTTGCATCGGCCCGTTCGAACATAGCCTTGCGACCGCCGATCGACTGCGCCCATTCCAGCGCCGCGATATAGTCTTCAGTCGCGAGCAAAGATGGCGTGTTGATCGTTGCACCTTCAAAGATGCCGCGATTGATCTTGTCACCCTTCTTAAGGCGAAACAACTTGGGAAGCGGCCACTCGGGATCATAGCTTTCGATCCGCTCGACCGCCTTGGGTGAAAGGATCAGCATGCCGTGTTGCGCCTCTGAACCCATCACTTTTTGCCAGCTATAGGTCGTGGCATCGAGCTTTGCCCAATCCATTTCCTGCGCAAACACTGCGCTGGTGGCGTCATTGATGGTCACACCAGCACGGCCTGGAGCGAGCCAATCCGTGTTCGGTATCTTCGCGCCCGAAGTCGTACCGTTCCAGGTGAAGACAACGTCATTATCTTGCGGAATCTGGTTCAGATCGGGAATTTCGCCATAGTCGGCATCAAGGACTTGCAAGTCCTTTAGCTTGAGCTGTTTGACCGCATCCTGAATCCAGACATTGCCGAAGCTTTCCCATGCCGCGACGGTTGCGGGGCCCTGCCCCAGCATCGTCCACATCGCGCATTCCAGCGCGCCAGTATCAGAAGCCGGCATGATGCCAACGAGATAGTCCTCTGGCACGCCCAGCATCTCTTTGGACAGATCGATCGCGTATTTGAGACGCGCCTTGCCTGTCGCCGAGCGGTGCGAGCGACCGAGCGATTCTGTCTTCAGCTTATCTAGGGACCAGCCCGGGAACTTAACCGTGGGACCGGAAGAAAATTGTGGGCGCGCCGGCTTCAGTGCCGGTTCGCTGGGTATGCTAGTCATGTATTCTCTCCTTACAGAGAGCTCGCGCGGCGTTGGGACCGCGTGGCCCACGGATCGCATTAGTTTTGCGCCGCAACATGTCAAGCGATGCTGGCGGGCTGTGCAAAGCTATTCACGTCACGACTCGTCGCTGGAAAAGCGCCTCTTGCCGCAGCATAGAGCGTCGCAGCCTGTTAAAAAACTCGTGGAAATCTTCATTTTCAATTTTTTTATCAATATTTTACCGCGCAGCATGAAAGTTTCACTGGAAACGAAACTTCGGCTATCTTGTCTGCTCTCCATGGGGGAGAGATTGGGAGAGAATATATGGAAAAAGTTGGGGGACTGGCAGCTGGTTTGGCAGTGGTGCTAGCAATTGTTGGTGGGTTTGTATCCATTCCGGGCCTGGAAGTCGGATTGATCATACTCGTTCTGGGAATCATTGGCGGCATTGCCGCTGATCAGGACGGTGCCATTCGTATGTATTTGGCAGTTCTTGTTCTGCCTGCGGTTGGTGCAGTGCTTGGCGCGATTCCGGCAATTGGGGAATATTTGACCGCAATCTTCAGCAACCTTGCTGTTGCCGCCGCTGGTATGTCCGCATCGCTAATCACACGTCGCTTGTACGATATGGTGATGGGTGCGCTGAAAGGCCTTTCGTCAGGCTCTGACAGCTAAAGCAAAACCCTACTTCCGATCATGAGATCGGTGGAGGCGGCGCGCAAGTTGATTGCGCGCCGCTTTTCATTCGCAATGCTGTGCTATATGCCGACTTAGAATATGCACACCAGCGAACTTCGCATTGCCCTTTTCAGTGGCAATTACAACTACACGCGTGACGGCGCGAACCAGGCTTTGAACCGTTTGGTGGAGTATTTGCTCCGTCAGGGAGCGTCTGTGCGTGTCTACGCGCCTAAGGTGGCAAACCCGGATTTTGAGCCTACAGGTGATCTGGTTGGCGTGCCCAATGTCCGGATGCCGGTGAAGGGGCGCGGTGAATACCGCTTACCCACCGGACTAAGCCGGAAGGCTAAAGACGATCTGGTGAAATTTGAGCCAAATGTCGCCCATATTTCGTCTCCTGATCCAACGGGTCATGCCGCGTTACGATGGGCACAAGAATACGATTTGCCCGTGCTTTCATCGGTTCACACGCGCTTCGAAACCTATCCGCGCTATTATGGACTCGCATTTCTTGAGCCCACCATCGAGTGGATTTTGCGCCGGTTCTACAATCGTTGTGACGCGCTGGTGGCTCCATCGCAAAGCATGGTCGACACGCTGATTGAGCAAGACATGCATGATGACATCACGATCTGGTCGCGCGGGGTAGATCGAACGATCTTTGACCCCAGCAAACGCGACATGGAGTGGCGTCGTTCGCTCGGGCTGGAAGATGATGACGTTGCCATCGTTTTTCTGGGCCGCTTGGTCATGGAAAAAGGGCTTGATGTGTTCGCGGACACAATCATCGAGCTGCGCAAAAGGCAGGTCCCACACAAGGTTCTCGTCATTGGCGATGGCCCGGCGAAGGATTGGTTCAAGCAAGCCCTGCCCGGGGGCATTTTCGCCGGATTCCAGACCGGCGCTGACCTGGGCCGCGCGCTCGCAAGCGGTGACATTTTCTTCAACCCGTCAATAACCGAGACATTCGGCAATGTGACGCTGGAAGCCATGGCTAGCGGACTGCCGGTGGTTGCCGCTGGCGCGACTGGTGCGTCTTCGCTCGTTACGCCAGAAGAGACCGGGCAGCTTGTACCGCCCGGTGATGCCGCCGCTTTTGCAGAAGCTATCGCGCCTTATTGCACTGATGATGCGCACCGCCACGCGCATGGTGCAGCCGGTGAACGCAAATCGCGCGAATATAGCTGGGATGCCATCAATCAGGTGGTGGCCGACACCTATATCCGCCTCGTCACCGCGCGCGAGGAATTGCGCGCCGAAGACGAGGCGAAGATCAAGGCGGCGTTGGATTCAGCCTAGTTCAGGTCAGTCCAATATGCCTTCGGACTGCATCTTGCGGGCATACCAAAGCATAAACAGTGTGGTGGCCCAAATAGTCAGGTTTAGCGGCAGACTTTGCAACTCCGCCGGCACCTCGATCATGAAGTTCTGATAGATCGTTGTACCAACCAGGCCGACCACAGAAATGGCGATTGATGTCACTGCCCAACGCGAGCGCAAGAGCAACAGGATTGATCCGAAAAATGCGCCCCAGACTCCCATAGCCCAAAGCGCATTGGACCAGGCCGCGAATGAATCAAAGAAAGCTATCTGATCTGGCGTCATGCCAAGGTCTTCCAGCTTTCCCAGATGCGTCATCATGTAACTGAAAATGCCAACAGCATTCCAAAGCAGAGCCACAATCCCGACAGCCCATAGGTGCCACGGCGCTTTCGTTGCTTCACTCATGAAAATTCTCCCCTCCAGTCCGGTCTGGTGCCGGATCGATGAAGGAAAGATTATTGCGCGCTTGGCGCGATGGCAAATGCGTTAAGCCATTGCCTACGCAAGCCGATCACATCCGCTCGATGCGCTTGGCAACTTCATCAATAATATCAACGATCTGATCAACCGTATCCTTGTCGAGCTTGCCGGCCCTTGCGCGATTTTTCAGTACAGAGGCAAGATTCCCCATTGCGCGAAACAGGTCAGGTGATTTTTCTTTCACCTTCTCTGCGCGATCGCCGTGTTCATTGATGCGGCCCATCAATTCCTCGACTTCATCTGCACGGTCTTCGAGTTCAGCCGCACCCGATGTTGTAACTTCGAAAGGCTTCTTGCCGCTCGTTTCCTCATCAGCAGGCTTGCCCTTCTTCTTGGGCTTGGACTGTTTGATCTGGCCTTCTTCTTCCAGCATTTGCAGCGTCGGGTAGACTGCGCCAGGACTTGGCGCATAAGCACCTCCGGTCATCTCTTCGATCGCTTTGATCAGCTCATAGCCGTGACGCGGCTCTTCGTTGATGAGCGCCAGCAAGGCCAAGCGTAGCTCTCCTGTGCCGAACATCCGCCCTCGACGTTTGTTGCGGCGCGCACCGTCTTGCCAATCGCGCGACTTGCGGCGGTGACGTGAGCTTTTGAACTCGTCTTCCCACTCATTTGCGGCGGAAGCCATTGCCATTGCGATCATCGGCCCCAGATTGCTCCAACCACCGCGCCCAGATCTATTCCAAGTCATTCATTTAACTCCTGAGTATCTTTGATAGCTCAAAGATGTATCTTAGAGGCCGTTTTGCAAGAGGACTTTGGCTTTGAGCGATGAACGGCTTATGGCACTCGACCAATGGCAGATCTGTTTGGCAATGACCCTTCACAGCAAGCAAAAGCCAGCGCCGCTCCGCGTGAGGACGCACCGCTGGCCGACCGCTTGCGCCCACGGACATTGGACGAAGTCATCGGGCAGGAACATCTGACCGGACCGCAAGGGGCAATCGGCCGCATGGTCGCGGCAGGCAAGCTGTCGAGCATGGTGTTGTGGGGGCCGCCTGGCACGGGCAAGACCAGCACTGCGCGTCTGCTGGCGGATGCAGTGGGCATGCGGTTTATCTCTGTAAGCGCGGTTTTTTCAGGGGTGGCGGACCTCAAGAAAGCCTTTGCCGAAGCGGACAAGATGGCGGGCGTTGGCCAAAAAACACTGTTGTTCGTGGACGAGATCCATCGCTTCAACCGCGCGCAGCAGGACGGTTTCCTTCCCTTTGTCGAGCGCGGAACGGTGACGCTGGTCGGCGCAACAACCGAAAATCCGAGCTTTGAACTCAACGCAGCTCTGCTTAGCCGTGCGCAGGTTCTGATCCTCAATCGCCTGGACGCGGCTGCTCTGGAAAAACTGCTTGCGCGCGCGGAAGAGCTGGAAGGCCCCCTCCCCCTTGATGATGCCGCGCGTGACGCCCTGATTGGCAGCGCCGACGGTGACGGGCGGTTTCTGCTCAATCAGGCCGAAACGCTTTATAATGCGCAGATCAATACCCCGCTCGATCCCGCCGGGCTTGGCACCTTCCTGCAGCGGCGAGTGTCTGTCTATGACAAGGATCGCGACGGACACTACAATCTGATCTCGGCGCTGCATAAGTCGCTTCGGGGCAGCGATCCACAGGCCGCACTATATTACATGGCGCGAATGTTAGTGGCCGGTGAAGAGCCGCTCTACGTATTGCGCCGACTGGTACGCTTTGCGAGCGAAGATGTCGGGCTGGCCGACCCTCAAGCCCTCATTCAGTGCCTCGCTGCCAAGGATGCGTATGAATTTCTTGGCTCACCCGAAGGCGAGCTCGCGATTGTGCAGGCCTGCCTCTATCTGGCGACCGCCCCCAAATCGAATACTGCCTATGCTGCCCAGAAATCAGCTTGGAAGAGCGCGAGGGAAACCGGCAGTCTGCTGCCGCCCCAGAACATCCTGAATGCTCCGACAAAGCTGATGAAGGATGTCGGCTATGGCAAAGGCTATGCCTATGATCACGATACCGAAGAAGGCTTCTCTGGCGACAATTACTGGCCGAAAGAGATGGAGCCTCAGACTTATTACACGCCGGTAGAGCGCGGCTTTGAGCGCAAGGTGAAAGAGCGGATCGCCTATTGGGAAAAGCTGCGAGCCGAACGCAAAGATGCGTGACTTCACACATTATCTCGCGATTGACTGGTCGGGCGCGAAAGGCGCGCGACAGAAGGGTATTGCCCTGTCACTGGCAGAAGGCACGGGCAGTGCGCCGGTGCTGGTTGAGCCACCAAGAGGAGGCTGGGCGCGCAAAGAAGTGCTCGCCATCCTGCGCGATGATATTCCGCGCGACACACTGGTAGGGATGGATTTAGGCATTTCGCTTCCGTTTCAGGACGCAGGCGCATTCTTTCCGCATTGGAATGACAGCCCCAAGGATGCAAAATCGCTTTGGGCGCTGATCGACCAGGTTTGCTCTGATGACCCGAATTTGGAGTGCGGCAGTTTTGTCTCGCATCCTCAACTAAGCGAATATTTCCGCCATTCCAAAGAACATCTCGGACAGCATTTTCACTTGGCCGACGCTCCCACTAGGCAAGGTCGCTTTCGATGCGCCGAACTGGCTCAGCGCGAGCAAGGTGTGCGCCCGGTCAGCAATTTCAACCTTGTTGGCGCCGCGCAGGTCGGCAAATCATCTCTGACCGGCATGCGAATGCTGCACCAATTGCGCGATGCCGTCGCGGTCTGGCCGATCGATCCGCTGCCCGATAGCGGCCCTGTTGTTGTCGAGATGTACACATCTATCGCTGCGCGGGGCGGAGGTATCGGCGGCGCCAGGACCAAACTTCGCAGTTTCGAAGATTTGAACGTGGCACTCGCGCAATTGGGCTCGCCTCCTGTGGCCGGAACCGGCCCTATCGACGACCATTCTTCGGACGCTCTGGTGACCGCGGCGTGGCTCCGCAAGATCGGCCCGGATCCAGCCTATTGGGCCCCAAAGGGCTTAACACCGGAAATTGCGCGCACCGAAGGGTGGACCTTTGGTGCTCTTTAGAATTTTTCTATGCTATGTCAGTTCCCACTTGAGGCCCGAATAACTTTCGCCTAGGGGACCGCTTCCGTTTCGGATTGCCAGGTGTTGGCAGGCAAACGGCGAACAGAAAAGTGCCGGCTTAGCTCAGTTGGTAGAGCAGTTGATTTGTAATCATCAGGCCGCGAGTTCGAATCTTGCAGCCGGCACCATACCTTTCAATAACTTAACGGTCTTTTTGGTCCGCGTCTCAGCTGATTTTTCCCCGCGGGGTAACAAATGGGGTAACAAACGACGGGAAACAAAACCGGTTGCCATTCACCCTTTCCGCGCTACTCTGCGGCGGACACTAACTCTCTCAACCGCCCTTGATATCATTGCTGAAACTTTCAAGGTGTCGCTTTCTGGAGAAGCTAGTTATTTGCAGAGAACCTTTGGTGAGAATTTATGCGCAAATCTTTCGTAATCTTGGCCGCACTATCGGCTTTTGGTGGCCTTGGAGCACTTCAGGCACAGACCAGCATTTTCGATAGGCTCAAAACAGTTATTGAGAAAAAGACTGGTAATCCCAAGACTGCCCAGCAGGAACAAAAAGCCCCACAAGGTTCTACAGAAGCCTCACCTAACGATATTCGGCAGCGTCTGACCGGTGAGTGGAATAGCAATCTAGAGCAATGCTCTAAAAATCAAATGCAATCTGACACATCCATATTTTTCAAATACGAAGAATACTCTGGAGAAGGCAACTGGTACTGGAGTGGGTACGAGTGGGGCTGCGCTGTCCCTGACGATAAAGTTACAGAGCTGGGTTTTGATGGAACCTTGGAATGCGGAGCCGAAGGAGAGGACCTCTATTTGGACCTTATAGTTGAATTGAGTGACGATCCCAATAAACTGACCTATTACGACAATACTTATGGTGAAGATCAGTGGACCATGTACCGCTGTCCCGCTGGCCAATTTGAATACTGACAGTGTTTTCCAAGCTATTTCAGTCTGGCAGAAATATTTATTGTTACTAGATTTTTAAGTCCAGCCTGGTAATTAAACACCGATGTCTCAAAATGTCTCTCTCCGTTGATCTTTACGAAGACCTCGCGAGGTACCAGCGCCACTGCCGATAGCCGCACATCCGGCTAAATGCCTCCGCGCGGATACCGATAGCCGCCGATACGCAGCCATTTCGGTTTCATTTCGGCGGCCAGCCACTGGCCAATGCCCACCGTCACATCCTCGTGGAATCCATTGTGATTGCGGAAAGACCCGAGGAACAATTTCAGGCTTAGCGGCGTAATAGCTGCCACCAGCAGATAGACCGCCAGAAACCACACTGGCACCAGCGCGAGCTGGGTTGCCATTGCCACATTGGCTCGGTCCATCCCCGCTATGGTCATCCCGAAGGCGAGCACTGCCCACAGCAACAGCACCGGAAAGACCGGGGTAATCAACCGCTGCACGCGGCTCGCGAACCAGTCTCGATAAACACCCGTTTGCCCAGCCTCCGCCTTGCGCAATTGCGCGCGCCAGCTGACCCCGTTGGAATAGCCACCCTCGAGGAAGAAAATCGGCATGACCTGAAAGCCTCATGTCAGCCATTGGCTCCACGACAAGATTCCCAACAAATGCCCACCCTGCACCGCTCCGCTAGAATCGATGTAGGGAGCGGCAACCAGCCAGTGCCCGAAAACCACCGCCAGGATTGACAGCGCGCGCAGGAAGTCGACCCAGCGATTGCGCTCTGGCGGCGCCATTTGCGCCATTTCGCGCGCGTTTACCCACATACTAGCCATCACTGCTTCTCCCGCCTCTGAAGTCGTTAGATAGTACCTTCTAACTCATTTCCCATGATTTTTCGCAGCGCACGAAGCTCGACTACACCCTTGCAACACGCTTCTTCATTGCCCCTTCCCCTTGCTCCTGCTAGCCGCGCGGCGATTGAAAAGAGGTTTCCAAGAATGCCAGATATCAAACGTGTTGTTCTCGCCTATTCCGGAGGTCTCGACACCTCGGTCATCGCGAAATGGCTAGAGGTAGAGCGCGGCTGCGAAGTGGTGACATTCACCGCCGACCTCGGCCAAGGTGAAGAGATCGAGCCTGCCCGTACCAAGGCGCGTGCGATGGGCATTCCGGACAAGCACATCTATATCGAAGATCTGCGCGAGGAATTCGTTCGCGATTTCGTATTCCCGATGATGCGCGCCAATGCACGCTATGAAGGCGACTATCTGCTGGGCACCTCCATTGCGCGACCTCTGATCTCTAAACGATTGGTCGAAATTGCGCATGAGACAGGCGCTGATGCGATAGCGCATGGTGCAACCGGCAAAGGCAATGATCAGGTTCGTTTCGAGCTGAGCGCATATGCGCTTGACCCCGACATCAAAGTCATTGCGCCTTGGCGCGAGTGGGACCTGACCAGCCGGACCGCGCTGATCGAATGGGCGGAGAAGCACCAGATCGTCGTGCCTAAAGACAAGCGCGGTGAGAGCCCGTTCTCGACCGATGCGAACCTGCTCCACACCTCGTCTGAGGGCAAAGTCCTGGAAGACCCGTGGGAAGAGACGCCGGATTATGTCTATTCGCGCACCGACAACCCTGAGGGCGCGCCGGATACACCCGAATATATCACCATCGATTTCGAACGCGGCGATGGAGTGGCGCTAAACGGTGAAGCGATGTCGCCTGCCGAGCTGCTGACCGCGCTGAATGATCTAGGTCGCAAGCACGGCATTGGCCGGCTCGATCTGGTCGAGAACCGTTTCGTCGGGATGAAGTCGCGCGGCATGTATGAAACTCCGGGCGGCGAGATTTATGCCCGCGCACATCGCGGGATCGAGCAGATCACGCTTGATCGCGGGGCAGCCCATCTCAAGGATGAGCTGATGCCCAAATATGCAGAGCTGATCTACAACGGGTTCTGGTTCGCCCCTGAACGCGAAATGCTGCAGGCGGCGATTGACCACAGTCAGGAGAAAGTCAGCGGTAGGGTTCGCCTGAAGCTCTACAAAGGTGTTGCAGGCGTAGTTGGACGTAAGAGCGCGAACTCGCTCTACTCCGAATCGCACGTCACTTTCGAAGACGATGCCGGCGCTTACGATCAAAAAGACGCTGAAGGCTTCATCAAGCTGAACGCTTTACGGCTCAAGTTGCTTGCGAAACGCGATCACGCCTGAGGCTAACACACATTTTCGACGAATGGTTGAGTTATCCACGCGCGTCCACAGGTGATCTGAGGAAAAGTGGATAAGTCGGGGTTGCAAAGCTTGCGCGACTCACTGCGAGGGCGCAGTCTTGAAACATCGGAAGGGAGAGAAACCCAACCGGAAATTTGGCTCCAACGAGTTGATTTCACGAGAGTTTCTCAAAAAACCGACGCAGTGGATTTTTTCCACGCGGACTTCGAGACTGGATATGCAGAAGGTGCAAACTGGAAGCAAGTGCAGTTGCCTGAGAAGAACGCGAAGCACATTCACTGGATAGGCCAGGAACCTGGTTGTGGACCGAGGAAGGTGGAAGCTGAGGCAGAAACCAGCCGTTTGAGGGAAGTGATCGCGAAGGGGGAATGGTCTCGGTAGCGTTGGAAGACACAGCACCGCTTGAAAAGGCTTCGGCACGGACAGGTAGGACTGAGTTGAAAGGCGAGACCGGATGCCGACGCGAGCGTCGGTGAAAAGAACCTCCAACCCGTTGGAGGGGATAGAAACCGAGTGCCAAGCGCTTCTTGAAAGGTTCGCCGGACAAGAAGACCACGCGACGGTAAGAGTGGGGTCGGCAGCAATGTCGGCCCCATTTGCTTTTGGTTCTTGGAGTACAGACTTCTTCCCGTACCGGGCACGCAGCTGGAAGCAGATTTCGCACAACTTTCGCTCGATGCAGCCGCCCAAGCGCCGGCTTGCGCAGCGGAAATTTGCATATTGCTACCCTGCTTGGCTATTCTTCCGGAATGGAGAGGGCTTTCCATCTTCATGCGCGGATTTGCTGCGCCCTCATAGTGAGCTTGCTCGCTATAGCTTCGCCGCCGGTTGTAGGACAGGATGCGGGCGAGGACGGATATTCAGAAGCCCAGCAAGAAGACCAGAGCTTCCAAGATGGCTTTTCCGAGTTCGACATCCCCCTCCCTCCGCACGACCATCCTTACGACGCCGTCGACATTTCTGAGATCGAACCGCCACAAGAGCCAGCCGTCGGTGATGTCGTACGCGATCTCGGCACCGGTCACGCTTCCTACTACGGGCGCCGCTTTCACGGCCGAAGAACTGCCAATGGAGAGCGATTTGACATGCGGGCGATGACTGCGGCGCACAAGACGCTTCCCTTTGGCAGCATGGTGCTTGTCACTAATACCGGCAACGGCCGATCCATTATCGTCAGGATCAATGATCGCGGTCCCTTCACGCCTAATCGCGTGATTGACCTAAGCCGCGCCGCCGCAGAGGAAATCGGCCTGGTCCGACGTGGAGTGGGCGAAGTACGTATAGAACTGTTGGCGAGTTGATCTTGCACCAATTTCGCATTTGACTTGAGCGCCCCAGCACCCCAGTCTCCGGCTCGCAAACCGGGGGTGGTTTCCATGACACGCAACTTCGCAAACATCGCTTTCGTATCCGCCATCGCGCTGACACTCTCGGCTTGTGCAGAGCCGGCCGAGCAAGCGCCGGACACTGCGGCGTCAGCGACCGAGAACATGACAGCGGCCAGCTTCGGCTGCATCCGCGATCTGACCCAGGTTGACCGTTTCTTCGTCGGCAACCTTGATGGCGACCTGGAAGCGACCGTTGCAGTTGCGTCGTCCGAGGACGGCGGCGTCTTTCCGGTTGGTTCGGTCGTCCAGCTTGTTCCAGGCGAAGCGATGGTCAAACGCGCAAAAGGTTTCAATGCGGACACCAAGGATTGGGAGTTCTTCGAATTCGAAGTTTCTCCTGAAGGCACCGCGATCCGCAAGCGGGGACATGTCGACGTCGTCAACCGGTTCGACGGCAATTGCCTGGAATGCCATGAGAAGGCGCGGCCCGAGTTCGACATGATCTGCAGCACGGACAATGGCTGTGACCCGATCCCGATCAATGACGCGATGATCCGCGCACTTCAGAAGACCGATCCGCGCTGTGGCGCCCCGCTCGAGCTCACCAGCGAAGAGAGCGAAGGCCTGGCCGCGCTGATGGCCGCTACGGGGCGCTAACCGCCCCCGCCCGCACCCCGCGAGTTCTTCCAGTCGAACAGCTTCATCTACTGCGCGGCAAAGCTGAACAGCACGGTTCCCGTCAGCAGGAAGCTCAAAATCACCGCCACCACCGCATTGCCCGCGGGCGCATAGCCGAGCGCGTCTGCCCAGAAAAAACCCCCGGCACCCCAGCCCAGTGTGAATGACACCAAGGTGTATATCCAGCCGACTTCCCTGACTTCGGCCTGGCTCAGCCGCGAATAGAAGCCCGTCATCACGATACCGATCATGACGCTTGGAGCCCTCCGGCAAGGTGGAAACTGAGCAGTGCGGTCGCCTCGCTCGCGCCATAGGCATTGGCCGCGACCGACACGAAGGTTACGAATAGCAAGGGGTAGGCCCCGGTCAGCAACGCACGGCTGTGCATCCGGTTTGCCTTGCCGATCTCTCGCCCGCTCATCACGAAGGTCAGGAAGATCGTAACAAACCCGATCAACACGACGGAAATCTCCGCCGCCGTCAGAAAGAACGCTTCCAATTCCATGTGTCACCTCCCTTGGTAGAGGGGTTTATTTCGCCGCCTGCCTCGATTTGTCCAGCATGTTCGCAAGATACTGCCCCGTGAAAGAGCGCGGTTCGTGAGCCACTTCTTCGGGCGTCCCCTCCGCCACGATCTCCCCCCCACGCACGCCGCCATCAGGGCCAAGGTCGAGGATATGGTCCGCGGTTTTGATCACATCCAGATTGTGCTCGATCACCACCACCGAATTGCCCTGGTCGACCAGCCTGTGCAGCACTTCCAAGAGCTTGCGCACATCCTCGAAATGCAGGCCCGTGGTCGGCTCGTCCAGAATGTAGAGTGTTTGCCCGGTGCTGCGTTTGCTGAGTTCCTTCGCCAGTTTCACCCGCTGCGCCTCGCCGCCTGACAGCGTGGTCGCTTGCTGGCCCACTTTGACGTAGCCCAGCCCCACTTCATTCAGCATATGCATCTTGTCGCGGATGGGGGGCACGGCCTTGAAGAACTCCTCCGCATCCTCGATCGTCATGTCGAGCACGTCGGCGATGGAAAGCCCCTTGAACTTCACCTCCAGCGTTTCACGATTGTAGCGACGCCCGCCGCATTCCTCGCACGTCACATAGACATCGGGAAGGAAGTGCATTTCGATCTTGATCAACCCGTCGCCGGTGCAGGCCTCGCATCGGCCACCCTTGACGTTGAACGAAAAGCGCCCGGGTTTGTAGCCGCGCGCCTGCGCCTCTGGCAGGCCGGCGAACCAGTCCCGGATATTTGTGAAGGCGCCGGTGTAGGTGGCAGGGTTGCTCCGTGGGGTACGACCGATCGGCGACTGGTCAATCTCGATCACCTTGTCGCAAAACTCCAGCCCCGTAACCTTGTCATGCGCGCCCGCAATCACGCGCGCGCCGTTCAATGTGCGCGCGGCGGCGGCATAGAGCGTGTCGATCGTGAAGCTGGACTTGCCGCTGCCCGATACGCCGGTGATGCAAGTGAATATGCCGAGCGGGATGCTGGCAGTGACGTCTTTCAGATTGTTCGCCCGCGCGCCCTTCACCGTCAGCTTGTGGCCATTGCCCTTGCGCCGCGTGGCCGGAACCGCGATCTCGCGCCGCCCGGTCAGATAATCGGCGGTCATCGAATTCTTGGCCTTCATGATCTGTTTCAGCGTGCCTTGCGCCACCACTTCGCCGCCGCGCACACCCGCGCCGGGGCCCAGATCGACGATATGATCCGCCTGACGGATCGCGTCTTCGTCATGCTCTACCACGATCACGGTATTGCCGAGATCGCGCAGCCGCTTCAATGTCTCCAGCAGGCGATCATTGTCGCGCTGGTGCAGGCCGATGCTGGGCTCGTCGAGTACGTAGAGCACGCCGGAAAGCCCGCTGCCGATCTGGCTGGCGAGCCGGATACGTTGGCTCTCCCCACCTGACAGCGTGCCGGATGTACGGTCGAGGTTGAGGTAGTCTAGGCCGACATTGTCGAGGAAGCCCAGCCGCTCGTTGATTTCCTTCAGGATGGCGCGCGCAATCTGTTGCTGCGTTTCATTGAGCTTGGCTTCAAGGCCAAGGAACCATTCCTTGGCATCGGAAACGCTCATCCTGACCGGATCGGCAATATCGGTGCCCGCGACGCGCACCGCCAGCGCTTTCTCATTCAGGCGCTTGCCATGGCAGCTTTCGCACGGCTGCGCGGTCTGGAACTTGCTCAGCTCCTCGCGCATCCACGCGCTTTCGGTCTGAAGCAATCGGCGGTTGAGATTGCCGATCACGCCTTCGAACGGCTTGCGCACGGTATATTCCTTGCGCCCGTCCTTAAAGGTCAGCTCGACCGGCATGCCGCCCGTGCCGTGCAGGATGATCATCCGCTGATCCGGCTCCAGCTGGTTCCAAGGCGTGGTGATGTCAAAGTCATACGCCTTCGCAAGGCTGGTCAGCACTTGCATGTAATAAGGTGACGGGGGATTGCTCTTCGCCCAGGGCACCACCGCGCCTTGTTTCAACGTCAGGCTTTCGTTCGGCACGACCAGCTGCGGATCGAATAACAGTTTTTCGCCGATCCCGTCGCACGTCGCGCAGGCCCCCTGCGGCGCGTTGAATGAGAACAGGCGTGGTTCGATCTCCTCGATGGTGAAGCCGCTGACCGGGCAGGCGAATTTCTCGCTAAACACGATGCGGTTGGCAGGGATGCCCACACCCTTCATCGCGCCGCCAGTCTCGCCTTCATCCTCGCGCCCCGGCACAACGCCATCCGCCAGATCGACATAGGCCAACCCTTCGGTCAGCTTCAGCGCGGTTTCAAAACTGTCCGCGAGGCGGGTTTCCAGGCCGGCCTTCACCGCCAGCCGGTCAACCACCACTTCGATATCATGCTTGTATTTCTTGTCGAGCGCGGGCGCTTCCTCGATCGCGTAAATCTCGCCATCGATTCGAACGCGGGTGAAGCCCGCCTTCTGCCATTCGGCTAGCTCCTTGCGGTATTCGCCCTTGCGCCCGCGCACCACCGGCGCAAGCAGATAGAGCCGCGTGCCTGCGGGTAATTCTATCACCCGGTCGACCATCTGGCTGACGGTCTGCGCGCTGATCGGTTTTCCCGTGGCGGGTGAATAAGGCACGCCCACCCTCGCCCACAACAACCGCATATAGTCGTAGATCTCGGTCACCGTCGCCACGGTGGAGCGCGGATTGCGGCTCGTCGTCTTTTGCTCGATCGAGATTGCGGGAGAAAGCCCGTCGATATGCTCGACATCGGGCTTCTGCATCATTTCGAGGAATTGCCGAGCATAGGCGCTGAGCGATTCCACATAGCGCCGCTGACCCTCGGCATAGATCGTATCGAATGCGAGCGAGCTTTTCCCGCTGCCCGAAAGGCCCGTCACCACGATCAGCGCATCGCGCGGCAGATCGATATCGATACCTTTGAGGTTGTGCTCACGCGCACCGCGTACAGAAATTTTGGTCAGGGACATGCAGACTCTATGTTCCGGTAATGTTCACGCTGTCAAGCTGCGGCTCGCTGGC
This sequence comes from Altererythrobacter rubellus, assembly GCF_030284385.1. Taxonomy (NCBI): domain Bacteria; kingdom Pseudomonadati; phylum Pseudomonadota; class Alphaproteobacteria; order Sphingomonadales; family Erythrobacteraceae; genus Altererythrobacter; species Altererythrobacter rubellus. The sequence goes on along the minus strand of NZ_CP127221.1, from coordinate 1,141,927 downwards.
GGTGGATATTGGTTGTGAATGGAGTGAGGGCAAGACGGCGAAGAAGGTTCCGCGCATCCCGGCGTGCTTTTCGATCAGTGCCTTGGGCGTGCGATAGGTCTCAACGGCTTGCTGAAACCATTTGCCCCATTTGGTATCGGCCCAGCTGTAACTGATGAAAGCCTTGTAAGTGTATTCGGCCATTGCAACCCCGCAGGCGTCCGAGCGCAAAAATCCAATGCTTTCAGCCCGAAGCGGCGACCCGAGAACAGCTTGGGCGATAATTGCGTGCTCGCAAGGCTTTCGCAATCAACTGCCGCCCCTTATGTTATACCTATACGTCACTTTATGTTTTGGTTGAGACTACACGCGCGGTGCGACCTACAGGAAACGTCAGGTCGAAAACGTGCCGCCAGTAGCCGAAACAATACCTCTCTTTGCGGAGTCAAACCCCAAGCCCTTCGGGTCGCACCAAGGGGATTATGCGGCGATTTCTACTCAAAGGGTCGCACGGCGAACCGGGCAAGAGGGCTCCCCGCTTGCCCGGTTCATTTGCGCCAATATTCGACCAGCGACATATGTCTCCCGACATGCGACGGCAGACTGGTTGCAAATGTTATCAATCTGAGGTTCAAGCGCCGAACGGCATTAGAGATGCCGTTTGGTCGCATCACCGGAATCGCGCACGCGCAGCCCGGCAAATCTATTGGACTGGAGAATTACGAATGAAGGCCCGAATTTTGGCCCGCGTTGCACCTATCGCATTGGCCGCTGCCGTATTGGGCGGTTGCAACATGACCCCTGCTGAGATCTACAGCAGTGACGAGATTTTCGCTGGCATTGAATCCATCCCGCAAGGCACCGGATACTTCGCTTCAGAAAGCACGCTGCCGTTCCATGCACCCGATTTCAACGCAATCAGTGAAGACGATTACATGCCCGCCTTTGAACAGGGCATGGCGATCCAGAAGGCCGAAGTCGCTTCAATTGTGAACAATCCTGAAGCGCCGACTTTCGAGAATACCATCGTCGCGCTGGAAAAATCGGGCCTGATGCTGGGCCGGGTCAGCTATGTTTTCTCCGCTCTGACGGGCGCGAACACAACGGACCGCCTTGACGAGATTGATACCGAAGTCAGCCCGCTGCTGACCGCGCATTATGACGCGATCAACCTGGATCCGGACCTCTTTGCGCGCGTGAAAACCATCTATGACAATCGCGCAGCAATGACGATGGAACCCGAAGATGCGGTGCTGCTGGAAAAAACCTATGCAGACATGGTGCAGGCTGGCGCGCTGCTGGACGAAGACCAGCGCGAGCAAGTGAAGGCAATCAACAGCCAGTTATCCAAACTGACGACCGAGTTCGGCCAGAAGGTGCGCGAGGCGACCGTGGACGGCGCAGTGATCGTTGACACGCGCGACGAACTGGCCGGTCTGTCAGATTCCGACATTGATGCGGCCGCAACGCTGGCAGCGGAAAAGGGCATGGAAGGCAAGTTTGCACTCGCTTTGCAGAACACCACGCAGCAGCCGTTGCTGCCCGCGCTGGAAAACCGCGAAGTGCGTGAGCGTCTGTTCAAGGCCAGCGCATACCGCGCGGATCAAGGCGGCGATAAGGATACACGGCTTCTGCTGGCGAAAATCGCTACATTGCGCGCCGAGAAAGCCGAGATTTTCGGCAAACCCGACTGGGCGACCTACACCATGTATGATCGCATGGCGAAGGAACCGGCCACCGCATTGGGCTTCATGGAAGATATGGTACCGGCCCTTGCCGCCACACAGCGCAGCGATGCCGCAATGCTTAACAAGCGGATCGCCGCCGCCGGGCTCGATTTCGAAGTCCAGCCGTGGGATTGGTATCGCTTTGCCGAGAAGGTGAAAGCTGAACAATTCGCGTATGACGAAAGCGAAGTGATGAAGTATTTCGAACTCGAGCGGGTGCTTGAGGACGGCGTGTTCTTCATGGCCGAAAAGCTTTACGGCCTTACTTTCGAAAAGCGTGACGATATCCCCGTCTACCATCCGGATGTGTGGGTCTACACAGTGTTCGACGCTGACGGCAGCGAACTGGGCCTGTTCTATTTTGACCCGTTCCAGCGCCCGTCAAAACGGGGTGGCGCGTGGATGAGCAACTTCGTCGATCAAAGCTATGAGACAGGCAACAAGCCGGTGATCTACAACGTGCTCAACATCCCGAAGGCCGCCGATGGCGAGCCGCAGCTGGTCAGCTTTGACTGGGTAGAAACCACTTTCCACGAGTTTGGACATGCGCTGCACGGCTTCTTCGCGGATCAGAAGTACGAGACATTATCAGGCACCGCTACCGCGCGCGACTTTGTCGAATACCCCAGCCAGGTTCACGAGATGTGGGTGACCTACCCGGAAGTGCTGCAGAATTACACCAAGCACTATGAAACGGGCGAAACCATTCCGATGGAACTGGTGGAGAAGGTCCAGGCCGCGTCCAAATTCAACCAGGGTTACGACTTTGGTGAAGTGGTGACAGCCGCGCTGCTCGACATGAAATGGCACGCGCTTTCACCGGAAGAAGCCGCAGCGATCGATACACCGGAAAAGGTTGATGCGTTTGAACGTAACTCGCTGTTGGCCCTGGGTCTGGAAATCGATCTGGTGCCGCCACGCTACCGGTCGAACTACTTCAACCACATCTTCTCGGACCCTGCGGGATATTCGGCTGGCTATTACAGCTATCTATGGACCGAGATGCTCGACAAGGACAGCCGCAAGTGGTTCCTCGACAACGGCGGTTTGAGCCGCGAGAATGGAGATCACTATCGCCAGACCGTGCTCAGCCGTGGCGGAACGATGGATTATTTCCAGATGTTCGAAAACTTTGCCGGTCGCCAGCCGGACGTGCAGCCGATGCTGATCAGCCGCGGGCTGCTTGAAGAGTAAGCTCTTCGGGGAATGCAGGTATGAGAGGGCGGCCTTCGGGTCGCCCTTTTAATATGTGATAAGCGCGCGTGCGCCCGGCTCGCCAATCCACCGCGCATCCACGCCCCACACACGCTTGATGTTATGGGCCGATAGCGCTTCCTCTGGCGCGCCATCGGCAGCAACGTGTCCCGCAAATTCGTCTTCACTCAGAACGATTACTCTGTCCGCATGATTCATCGCAGCGGCAAGATCGTGCATCACGATTACCACGCCGGCACCAGCATTCGCAGCCTTTCGCAAGTGGCTCAGCAAGGTCTGCTGATGCGCCAGATCAAGCGCGGCAAGCGGCTCGTCCGCCAGGATCCATTGTGGTTCGCCCGCCAGCACGCGGGCAAGCAACGCGCGCGCTTTCTCACCGCCGGAAAGTTGAGAGGCTGGCCGGTGCCGCAATCCTTCGAGATCGAGCGCAGCGATGGCCGCTTCTACCGCCGCATCACCGCGATCGCGATAGGGCATACGCCCCAGCCGTACGAGGTTCTCAACCGCGACATCCCACGCAATTTCGGCCTCTTGCGGAAGATATCCAATGCGTTGCGCGCGTATTTGAGGATGCAACCCAGACAGCTCGTTCTCAGCTAGCAAAACGCACCCTGCCTTCGTTTCGAGGAGTCCGGCCAGCGCCATCAAGAGCGAGGACTTACCCGCGCCATTAGCGCCACAAATGGCTGTGATCTTGCCGGGTTCCAGCCTGATCGAAACCTGGTCCAAAACGAGCCTTGCCCCGCGAGAAAGCGAAATATTGTCTGCGCAGAGGATCATAGCCGCCCTCGCCGCATCTTGAGCAACAACCAGAGGAAGAACGGCGCGCCGAGCAGGCTCAAAGCGATGCCAAGTCTCAGCTCTGTGACCAGCGGCAAGATGCGCACCACGCTGTCGGCTGCCAGGACCAGGCACGCGCCCGCAAGTGCGCTTGGCAGGATCAGGCTGGAGGGCAAGCGGTCAGTCAATGGACGCACCAGATGCGGCACAATCAAGCCGACAAATCCGATAATTCCCGCGACAGCTACGCTCGCACCTACAGTCAGCCCCACTCCGCCGACCAGCAATGCGAGCAACAGATCCGCGCGGGCGCCCATGGACCGGGCCGCCACTTCGCCCAGTGTCAAAGCATCAAGCGAGCGCGCCTTAATGCCAAGCAATGCAATTCCCGCAAGCACCAGCGGTGCAGCCAGATAGACATCGCGCCAGCTGCGGTCGGTCAGCGCGCCATTCAGCCACATCACAATCTCGCTCATGGCAAAGGCGCTGGGCGCCAAGGTGATGGCGAGCGCGGTCAGCGCGCCCGCTAGGCTCGCGATCATCAGGCCCGCCAGTGTGAATAGCGCAATTCCGCCAGTGCGACCCGCAATAATCGCGAGCAGCGCCATGCCCAGTGCCGCTCCGGCCAAAGCCATCACCGGCAATGTCCATTGGCTGGCTGAAACACCCAGCCACAGGCTGGCCACAGCGCCCAACGCCGCCATCGGCGCGATACCGAACAGGCCGGGATCCGCCAGCGGATTGCGCAAATAGCCTTGCATCGCAGCGCCTGCCGCGCCCAACCCCGCACCGATCACAATCGCCAGCAACGCACGCGGCAAGCGCAGCTCCATAAGGATCAGAGACGCACGCGGATCGGTAAAGGGATCGAGCCACACGCGCCCGGCAAGCAATGACAGCGGGAGCAAGATCACAAGAAGAGCAGCAAACAAGAGCGCGGCTCGGTTCATGATATCTGCTCACGTATCTGGCGCAGCCGCTGCATCGCGCGCGGTATCGTCGGACCGCCGCAATAAAGCAGCGTAGGATCGAATTGGGCGATCAATGTATCGGTTCGGGCTAACGCAGGATGCTGCTGTGCACGACTTTGCCCGGCCACTATCAGCACATCTGGCGGTGACGCGACAACTTGCTCAAGCGAAAGATAGTCTGCTTGCCCTAGCCCCAATCGGGCAGAATGGCTGGCAAATCCGGATGCTCGCAACAATTCGCTGATCAATTGCTGTTCGCCCGGGACAATCCCGCCCGGTTGCCACAAAACCGCGGACCTCTGTTCTCCAGCTCCAACGATTGAGACGGAATTGCGAATGTCTGCAGCTAGCGCTTCGCCGGAAGTCTTGCGGTCTATCAGCTGTGCAAGTCTGCCCACCTGATCAATGCTTTCTTCGACCGACATCGGGCTGTCAAAAGCCTCCACTCGCACGCCCAGCTTATCGAAGGCAGCGCGGGTGGCGGGCGCCATAAATGTGCTCGCCAGTACAATGTCAGGTTGCAACGCGACAATTTCCTCCACCGTTCCGCCCGTGACGTCATAACGCCGCGCGATTTCTTGCGGGATAGAGCTGGATTGCGGGTTGGCGTTATAGTGTGACAGTGCGAGAATTTGATCGGGATGGGCTACTTCGACCACTATCGCATCAAGGCAAGGGTTGAGACTGACGACGCGCGGCGCGCCGTCATCGCCGGCCTTTTCGCCAACCTCCGCAGGCGCGCAGGTGGCCAAGCCGGCCGTTAGTGCCGCGGTTAAGGCAAGCCGGCTACCGATAGCCATTGATGTGCGAAAACTCCCCATCATTCACGCGATAGGGACGTGCCCCTTTGCCTGCAAGCACCGGAAAGCTTTAGGCGAAATATCGTTGTCAATCCGGCGTTAACCCTGTCCCTGAACGCGACGTTAGCACCCATGCACTAGACGGGACGGCTTAACACACAGGTCGGGGTCGCACAATGCCAAGTCATTCAAATATTGCGTATTCTACCAATCGCGGCGCAATGTCGCGATTGCTGTTCGTGCCGGCGCGCGTGGTCGCCGCAAATGATAATGGCGCAGTAAAATCTACCGACCCTGCGATTGTCGAAGCGGCTTTGCGCCATTTCGCAGAGCATGGGCTTGGTGCTGCCCGCGCGGCGCGCCACCGTGCGGAACAAGCCTTCTTTGCGGACAAGCAGCCGGAATATCGCTGGTGGCTGGAGATTTGCCGTCAGCTGGACCGGCGCATGGCAGTAATTGCGGCGCGCGAACTTCAGGCCTGATCCCCTAATCTCCCTGCAACATAGAATGCGCCCGCCAATCCGCAGAAACCCTCCGTCTTTTTGGTAAGCACCTCGTTAACCTGTCATTGACAAGTTTGGGTTAATCCCGAGCGGTAATGGGAATGTCAGCGACAATCAACGCCATCAAAAGGCGCCTATCTGTCCGTTCGAGCCAGGACACATTGTCTGCGCGCGTGCGGCGAACCCTCGTATCGACCCTTTATACCCAACCAGCCAGCCTTGCGATCGGCGCGTTCAATGGGGTGGCCTCTACCGCGATTGCAGCGTGGGTCTCCGGTGAGCATATCCTGTACATCGGATGTATCCTGCTGACGGTGATCGCGATGGCACGCGTGGTTGCCTCGCTTGGTCTTTCCCCTGATCAAACGCATACCAGCACGCAGAAGCTCGAGCTGGTGTACGAAGTCGGTGCGTTCAGCTACGCCTTTGTGCTTGGCGGAATTGCCGCCTTGACCATTGCGCTGCAAACCACCGCTTCGGTCGAAGTGCTGATGATCGCCAACGCCACCTGCTACGGTGTTGGCATTTGCGCACGCAATGCAGGCCGTCCAACAATCGCGATGGGCCAGCTTTGTCTGGTCTGTTTTCCCATCATGGCCGCGGCGCTTTACATCGGCTCGCTCGCCCTGCTCGCACTTTTCGTGAACATGTTGCTGCTGATCCCGGCGATGGCTTCAATCACTTTGAATGTGTTCAAGGTTCTGCGCGATTCCATCGCTTCAGCGGAAACCAGTGCACGCATGGCCGACAAGATGCAGATCCTTGCTCGTACCGATGTTGTTACAGGACTCGCGAATCGTGCGGGCCTCAACCATGTGATGGTCGAAAGCATGAGGGGCCTGAAGGGCGACCAGCAGATGGCATTGATCTGGATCGACCTGGATCGATTCAAGGAAGTGAATGATTTGCTGGGCCACCCGATCGGCGACAAAGTGTTGGCAGAAGTGGCCAATCGCCTGCGCGAAGTCGTGCCTGAAGGTGCAACCGTAGCGCGCTTCGGCGGCGATGAATTCGTCCTCTACGGCCCGGTCGAAGACCGGAGGGAAGCCGAGCGGCTGGCCAGCGAAATTCATATTGAAGTCATGCGCCCACTAAGGGTTGACGGAAGATCGCTGGATGTGCGGGTCTCGCTCGGCGTTGCGATGATGCCCGATGATGCAAAAGACATCGAAACGTTGATGCAGCGTTCCGACCTCGCACTCTATCATGCCAAGGTCGCCGGCCGTTCGCAGACCAGCTTCTTCAACCCGAAGATGACGCGCGATCTGGTGCGCCGCCGTGAGATCGAAGACGAGTTGCGCAGTGCAATCATGCGGGACGAACTGTCGATCTACTTCCAGCCGATCATTCATCTGGATACAGGCAAGATCCACACCTTCGAAGCGCTGGTACGCTGGTTCCATCCTGAAAAAGGTGAGCTGCGCCCGGACGAGTTCATTCCCGTAGCTGAAGAAACCGGCGTTATTGTTACACTGGGTAATTGGATTACCGCGCAAGCCGCCAAAGCTTGCGCGCAATGGCCGGAGCATGTCAGCGTTGCGGTAAACCTTTCGCCTATGCAGATCCGCGCTCCGGGGGCAGCTCTGGGCATCATCAACGCCTTGCGCGAAGCAAATCTTGACCCGCACCGGCTCGAACTTGAAGTCACAGAGAGCCTGTTCGTGGATGACAATCATGCCACTGCGGTATTTATGGAAGAGCTCTCGAGCCGCGGCGTCCGTTTCGCGCTTGATGACTTCGGCACGGGGTATTCTTCGCTGGGCTATATCAACAGCTTCCCATTCTCGAAGATCAAGGTCGACCGCAGCTTTGTGTCTGGCCCCAATGTTGGCAAGAAGACCGATGCTATTATTCGCGCAGTGGCCAAGCTTGGCTCGCAACTCGACATGGATATTGTCGCCGAAGGCATCGAGACGATCGATCAGGTCCAATCCGTTCGCGAAGCCGGATGTACGCTGGGGCAAGGTTATTACTTCAGCCGCGCTGTCCCAGATTATCTTGCGGCTATGCTGCTTACGCAGGAAAGCGATGACGATAAGCCTGCGCGCGCGCAGGCCTGACACACTTCGCCTTTGCGGGCACTTCTTGCAAAACAGCGCAAATTCAGCAATTTTGATAGCGCTTATTGCTATTGCGAATAGTTATCAAATATTCAATCGAGCTGCATGCTTTTCGCGGTTGCTTTCGCGCGCGTAGCCGCCTAGGCCTCTGGCAAGTGTCCCGGTGCGAAATCCCCCCGGACGCAGGGGAAACGTGCCAATGTGGCTAGGCAGTTTTTATGCGTCTGATGCATTAATCGCGGAAAGGATTTTCCCTCACCATGGCTCGTAAAAAGATCGCGCTCATCGGCGCCGGCATGATCGGCGGCACGCTCGCCCACCTCGCGGCGAAGAAGGAAATGGGCGATATCGTCCTCTTCGACATCGCGGAAGGCATGCCGCAGGGCAAGGCACTGGATCTGTCGCAATGCGGCCCGATCGAAGGCTTTGACGCGAATATCAAGGGTTCGAACGACTATGCCGACATCGCGGATGCAGATGTAGTGATCGTGACCGCTGGTGTGCCGCGCAAGCCGGGCATGAGCCGTGACGATCTGCTAGGCATCAACCTCAAGGTGATGAAGTCGGTCGGCGAAGGCATCAAGAACAACTGCCCTGACGCATTTGTGATCTGCATCACCAACCCGCTTGATGCGATGGTCTGGGCGCTGCGCGAATTCAGCGGCCTGCCGCACAACAAGGTCGTCGGCATGGCAGGCGTGCTCGACAGCGCGCGCTTTGCGACCTTCCTCGCATGGGAATTCGGATGCTCGGTCAAGGACGTCAACGCATTCGTGCTCGGCGGCCACGGCGACACTATGGTCCCGGTCACCAGCTACACCACGATCAACGGCATTCCGGTGAATGACTATGCTAAGATCAAGGGCGTGCCCGCAGACCGCATTGATGAAATCGTAAAGCGCACGCGCGCAGGCGGCGGCGAAATCGTCCAGCTGCTCGGCAATGGCTCGGCCTATTACGCGCCTGCCACCAGCGCGATCGCGATGGCCGAAGCATACCTCGGCGATCAGAAGCGCATCCTGCCGTGTGCGAGCTATGTCGAAGGCAAATACGGCCTCGACGGGCTCTATGTCGGCGTTCCGACAGTGATCGGCGCAGGCGGCACCGAAGAAGTGATCGAGATCGAACTCAGCGACGAAGAGAAAGCGAATCTCAAGGTCAGCACCGACGCGGTCGAGGAACTGCTCGAGGTGTGCAAGGGGCTTGATAGCAGCCTTGCTTAAGCAGGTTTCCCTTCTTTGCCTCCTTGCGCTGTCCGCATTCCCCGCAGCCGCACGTGAGGTTCATCGTGCGGAAATTGGCGAGGATTTTGCTCCCAATGTCGCGCCCGAGCGGCGTGTCTATTGTTCTGACACGCAAGTGGTAACGCTGGCTGACGGAACCGAGTACCGCGCTTGCGTCAATTGGCGCGCACAAAGCAAGTCGCGCCTGATCCGCACCTATGCCGCACTCGAAGGGCCAGATGGCGATACGGATGCCAATGTTGAAATCGCACGCGCGTGTTTCGATCTGGCTGTTGCCAGTCAGAACGATCCCTATCGAACAGCATTCGATGTCAACACTTTTGTCGATGGTGCGCGGGCGCATTTTTCCCTCAGCGCCAAAACCCGCGCGATGATGCGCACCAATGAATACTCTCTGCGCGTCTACGAACGTGGCGTGTGGCTTGGCTGAACCGAATTAGAAAGACGGAGTTTTGTGAATGTCTATCCTCGTCAACAAGGACACCAAGGTCATCACGCAAGGGATGACCGGTAACACAGGTACGTTCCACACAGAGCAAGCTGTCGCTTACGGCACGCAGATGGTGGCAGGTGTTACGCCTGGCAAAGGCGGCACCGAGCATATCGGCATTCCGCAGTTCAACACGGTTGGCGATGCGAAGGCGGCAACCGGCGCGACCGCTTCGTGCATTTACGTGCCGCCTCCGTTCGCGGCGGACGCGATCCTTGAAGCGATCGATGCAGAGATCGAGCTGATCGTTGCCATCACCGAAGGCATTCCGGTGCTCGACATGGTTCGCGTGAAGCGCGCGCTGCAAGGTTCCAAATCGCGCCTGATCGGCCCGAACTGCCCGGGTGTTCTGACACCGAGCGAATGCAAGATCGGCATTATGCCGGGCAGCATCTTCAAAAAGGGCAGCGTCGGCGTTGTCTCACGTTCCGGCACGCTCACTTACGAAGCCGTCCACCAGACAACTATGGTTGGTCTTGGCCAGACCACCGCGGTGGGCATCGGCGGTGACCCCGTGAACGGCACCAACTTCATAGACGTGCTCGACATGTTCCTGGACGATGATGAAACCAAGTCGATCATCATGATCGGCGAGATCGGCGGCAGCGCGGAAGAAGAAGCCGCTGAATTCATCGCCAATGAAGCAAAGAAAGGCCGCAAAAAGCCGATGGTTGGCTTTATTGCTGGCCGCACAGCGCCTCCGGGCCGCCGGATGGGCCATGCTGGCGCAATCGTATCGGGCGGCCAGGGCGGCGCGGATGCCAAGATCGCAGCGATGGAAGCTGCGGGTATCCGCGTATCGCCAAGCCCCAGCGAACTTGGCACAACGCTCGACGCGCTGCTGAAAGAACTGGCTTAACTTTTCCTCCTCCCCGGAGACCGAAATGGGTAACGAAAACCACGAGTTTCTGCCTGAAATGGGCGACCAGGAAGTCCCTCAACAGGGGCCCAGCTGGGGCAATCCGCGCTGGCTGGAAACCGTTGCGGATTCAGGCGCAGACCTGACAGCTGCGCTTGATCCCACGACGCTCAAGGCAGAGGTCAAACAAGCTGCCGCGGCGGCTGGCAAGCCAACTGACCCCAAAGCGGTCGAAAAGGCGGCGAGCCTATCGATAGCGGCGATGACTCTGGTGCGGCTATATCGTGTGCGCGGCCATATGGCGGCGGATCTGGATCCACTTGGTCTGCACAGCCATGAGACACCAAACGACCTAACACTCGATTTTCACGGGCTTGCCGGCAATGAAGATCAGGAAGTCTATGTTGGCGGCGTATTGGGTCTGGAATGGACGACCGTTCGCGAACTCTATGACACTTTGCGCGCGGCCTATTGCGGCAAGGTTGGCCTTGAATACATGCACATTGCCGACACAGAAGAGCGGCGTTTCCTGCAGGACAAGTTCGAAAGCCCGGGTGAAACGATCCAGTTCACCGACGAAGGCAAACGCGCGATCCTGGCCGCTGTGGTTCGCGGCGAGGAATATGAAAATTTCCTCGGCAAGAAATACGTTGGCACCAAGCGTTTCGGCCTGGATGGCGGCGAAGCGATGATCCCTGCCCTGGAGGCGGTGATCAAGCATGGCGGCCAAGCCGGCGTGCGCGAAATCATCTATGGCATGGCGCACCGCGGCCGATTGAACGTGCTCGCCAATGTGATGGCCAAGCCTTACAAGGTGATCTTCCACGAATTTTCCGGCGGTTCTGCCAGCCCGGAAGACGTAGGCGGCTCTGGCGACGTGAAATATCACCTGGGCACCAGCACCGATCGTGAATTTGACGGGATCGAAGTACATATGAGCCTGGTCCCCAACCCGTCTCACCTTGAAGCGGTTAATCCGGTGGTCCTGGGCAAAGCCCGCGCGCAGCAAGCGATCCGCGGCGATCTGGACAAGCACGAGCAAGTCTTGCCAGTGCTGATCCACGGTGACGCAGCATTCGCAGGGCAAGGCGTGGTGTGGGAAAGCCTGAGCCTTACGGGCATCAACGGTTACAACACTGGCGGTTGCCTGCACTTTATCATCAACAACCAGATCGGTTTTACGACCGCGCCCAAATTCTCGCGCGGATCACCTTACCCGTCTGACGTTGCCAAGGGCGTTCAGGCACCCATCCTGCACGTCAATGGCGATGATCCAGAGGCCGTGACCTTCGCGTGCAAGCTCGCGGTCGATTATCGTCATCGCTTCAAGCGCGATATCGTGATCGACATGTGGTGCTATCGCCGCTTCGGCCATAACGAGGGGGACGAGCCGAAATTTACGCAGCCGTTGATGTATGACGCGATCGGCAAGCACAAAAAGGTCAGCTATCTCTATGCAGAGCGCTTGATTGAAGAAGGCGTGATCGAAAAAGGCTATACGCCTAAATTGCGCGACGACTTCACCGCATTGCTCGACGAAGAGTTTGAAGCAGCCAAAAGCTACAAGGCCAATGAAGCCGACTGGTTCGGCGGACGCTGGGCGGGCCTGAACAAACCGGCCGACCCCGAAGGTTCGCGGCGCAACATTGAAACGGCGATCGAAAAGAAGCTGTTCGACAGTTTGGGCCGAACATTGACGACGATCCCGGATGATCTGAACGCGCACCGCACGCTGCAGCGCGTGATCAAGGGCCGCGCAGACATGTTCGAGAGCGGTGACGGTTTCGACTGGGCGACTGCGGAAGCGCTCGCATTCGGCAGCCTCGTAACCGAAGGATACGGCGTGCGCCTGTCCGGACAGGATTCGGGCCGCGGCACCTTCAGCCAGCGCCACGCAGTCTGGGTCGACCAGAAGACCGAGGACAAATACCTGCCGCTGTGTCAGCTGCCGCATGGCAAGTTCGAAGTCTATGACAGCCCGCTGTCCGAATATGGCGTGCTCGGTTTTGAATATGGCTTTGCCATGGCAGACCCGAAAACACTGGTCCTTTGGGAAGCGCAGTTTGGCGATTTCGCCAATGGTGCACAGATCATGATCGACCAGTTCATCGCGAGCGGCGAAGCCAAATGGTTGCGCGCAAACGGGCTCGTGATGCTGTTGCCGCATGGATATGAAGGTCAAGGGCCAGAGCACAGTTCTGCGCGGCTTGAGCGTTTCCTTCAGCTATGTGCGAATGACAATATCCAGGTCTGCAACATCACAACGCCGGCGAATTACTTCCATGTGCTTCGCCGCCAGATGCATCGCGATTTCCGCAAACCGCTGATCATCATGACGCCCAAGAGCTTGCTGCGCCATCCCCTCGCCAAGAGCAGCGCAGACGAGTTCATGGGAGACCATCACTTCATGCGGATCAAGTCTGACATGACAGATATTGCAGACACGAAGGTAAAGCGTCTGGTACTGTGCAGCGGCAAAGTCGCTTACGATCTAATGCAGAAGCGGGACGAGGAAAGGCTCGACGATGTCTCGATCATCCGGATCGAACAATTGTACCCCTTCCCCGGCGATGCGCTTGCGGTGCGCCTCAAGCGTATGAAAAAGCTTGAGGACGTTGTCTGGTGTCAGGAAGAGCCAAAGAACAATGGTTCATGGTTCTTCGTTGATCGGCTGATCGAGCAATCGTTGAGCGATGCTGGTCATCCCGGCTTGCGACCGATCTATGCCGGGCGCGATGCATCCGCTTCGCCAGCGACAGGTCTCGCAAAACGGCATCAGGAACAGCAGGAAGCGCTAATCGCGGAAGCACTGGGCCTGAACAGCAAAACCAATTCCAGTAAGTCTAAGGGCTAAGGACCACATCATGGCCACAGAAGTTACAGTACCAACTCTGGGTGAATCAGTCACCGAAGCGAGCGTTGGCGAATGGCTGAAGCAGCCGGGCGACACGGTAGAGGCCGATGAGCCGATTGTTTCGCTAGAGACAGATAAGGTCGCGGTTGACGTACCTTCGCCTGTCGCGGGTGTGATCGGCGAGCACAAGGTTGCGGTTGGCGACACCGTTGAAGTCGGCGCAGTGATCGCGATCATCGAAGAAGGCTCCGGCGCACCGGCCAAGAAGGCTGAAAGCAAGGAAAGCGCCCCTGCCCCGGCTGCAGCGAAAGAAGATACCTCTGGTAGCAGCGATTCCATCACCATGTCGCCGGCGGTGCGCCGCGCCGTACTGGAACACGGGGTCGATCCGACGACGATCAAGGGTACCGGCAAGGACGGTCGCTTGACCAAGGAAGATGTTCTGGCCGCAGCGCGCAACAAGCGCGATGGCGAGAGCGCATCTGCACCGGCCGCGGCACCGGCGCCTGCCGCTGCTGTAGCAGCAGGTGATCGCAAAACTGAGCGCGTCAAGATGACACGGATGCGCCAGACCATCGCCAAGCGTTTGAAAGGCGCGCAAGACAATGCCGCGCTGCTGACTACGTTCAATGATGTCGACATGTCGGCGGTGATCGAAGCGCGCAGCAAGTACAAAGACATGTTCGCAAAAAAGCACGATATCCGTCTGGGATTCATGGGCTTTTTCGCGAAAGCCGCATGTCTGGCGCTGAAGGATGTGCCCTCGGTCAACGCCTATATCGAAGGCGATGAGATCGTCTATCACGACTATGTCGACATCTCTGTCGCAGTGTCCGCGCCAAACGGGCTGGTCGTTCCGGTGGTGCGCGATTGCGATGCCAAGGGCTTTGCTCAGATCGAGAAAGACATCGCAGACTTCGGCAAGCGCGCCAAAGATGGCACGCTGACGATGGAAGACATGTCGGGCGGTACCTTCACTATCTCTAACGGCGGCGTGTTCGGATCGCTGATGTCGACCCCGATCATCAATCCGCCGCAGAGCGCTGTGCTGGGCCTGCACCGGATCGAAGACCGCCCCGTCGCGGTCAACGGCCAGGTCGTGATCAAGCCGATGATGTATATCGCGCTGAGCTATGACCACCGCCTGATCGACGGCCGCGAAGCGGTGACCGCACTCAAGATCATCAAGGAAGCGATCGAAGATCCGACACGGATGCTGATCGACCTTTAAGGAATACCCCCAATGGCTGACCATTCTTACGATTACGATGTCCTGATTATCGGCGCTGGCCCAAGTGGCTATGTCGCAGCAATTCGCGCGGCGCAGCTGGGCCTGAAAGTGGCTTGTGCGGAAGGCCGCGCCACACTGGGCGGAACATGCCTGAACGTGGGTTGCATCCCATCAAAAGCGATGCTGCATGCGTCCGAGTTCTATGATGCGGCCGCCAATGGCACTATGGCCAGCATGGGCGTAGACGTGACCCCGAAACTCAACCTTGGAAAAATGCACGAACAGCGGATCGATGCGGTCGATGGTCTGACCAAGGGCATCGAGTTCCTGTTCAAGAAGAACAAGGTCGACTGGAAAAAGGGCTACGCCACGTTCCAGGACGCGCACACGGTAAAAGTCGGCGACGAAACCGTAACCGCCAAAGACATCGTGATTGCCACCGGTTCTTCGGTCACTCCACTGCCGGGTGTAGAGGTCGACAATGACAAGCAAGTCGTGGTCGATTCCACTGGTGCGCTCGAGCTCGCTAAAGTTCCGAAGAAAATGGTCGTCATCGGTGGCGGTGTGATCGGGCTAGAGCTTGGCTCTGTGTGGCGCCGTTTGGGTGCAGAAGTGACTTGTGTGGAATTCCTCGACCAGATCCTGCCCGGAATGGACGGCGATATTCGCAAGGAAGCAAACAAGATCTTCAAGAAGCAAGGGATCGAGTTCAAGCTTTCGACCAAGGTCACTGGCGTATCCGTGAAAGGCAAGAAAGCGACACTGACGCTTGAGCCAGCTGCAGGCGGCGATGAAGAGAAGCTGGAGGCTGATTGCGTGCTGGTGTCGATCGGTCGCAAGCCCAATACCGATAGTTTGGGTCTTGAGAACATCGGTCTGGAAACCAACCAGCGCGGTCAAATCGAAACCGATCACTCCTTCCGGACATCAATCGAGGGCGTGTGGGCGATTGGTGACGTGATTCCCGGCCCGATGCTGGCGCATAAGGCCGAAGATGAAGGCATCGCAGTAGCTGAGAACATCGCGGGTGAGACCGGCATCGTGAACCACGATGTGATCCCGAGCGTAGTCTACACCTGGCCCGAGATCGCCGGTGTTGGACTGACAACCGAGCAAGCCATCGAAAAGGCATGTGGCGACAAGGCCAAAGTCAAAGTCGGCAAGTTCCCAATGATGGCAAACAGCCGCGCGAAAACCAATCACGAGCCTGACGGCTTCGTAAAGGTCATCGCCGATGCAGAAACCGACCGCGTTCTAGGCGTGTGGTCTATCGCCAGCGTTGCCGGCACAATGATTGCCGAAGCTGGCATCGCGATGGAGTTTGGCGCAACATCAGAAGACATCGCCTATACCTGCCATGCGCACCCAACCCATGCTGAGGCGATGAAGGAAGCGGCGATGGCGGTGCAAGGCAAGCCGATCCACATTTGATCGGCTTCGACTATTCGACGCCGAACCGCTGGAAGAAATCCTTACCATTGGCGTCGGGTATTTCTGCGGTGATGCCACATTCGCCTTGCTCAAGCTCGAGTGCAAAATAGCCCGTCGTGCCTTGGGACATGTGATGGATACCTCCGACAAATTTCGCTGCGACAGACGTTTTCTAGCCGCCGGCAGGGAAGAAATCCAGCCACCGCAAGTCGCCAATCCAAATATTGCGACTACCAAAGCCATTGAACGCATCGTTTGCCCCACCCCAAGGTTCATCGACCCGGAAATCATGGTAATTGTGCCTTTGTGCCTCGTCACAACTAGCAATTCGCGTTTGATCAGCCCCTTTCCTCTCCCTAAGAAGCGAGCTGGGAGAGGGAGAATTGTGTGGCCTATCCGAAATTGACCGACAAGCCGGGCGCGCTGGAGACTGCGGCACGCATCCGCAAAGGCGAGATTTCACCGCATGAAGCCGTCGAAGATGCGATTGCGCGGATTGAACATCTCGACGCTCATATCAATGCCATTGCCGTATGCGATTTCGAGCGCGCGATTGCGACCGCCAAGGCTATGGATCGCGATGACCCCAGCGAGCATCAGCCGCTGTTCGGCGTGCCTATGACGATTAAGGAAAGTTTTGATATCGCTGGCCTTCCCACCACGTGGGGGCACAAGTCGCACGAGGATTATGTTGCGCGACGAGATGCCAAGATCGTACGCCAACTCAAGGCGGCAGGCGTGGTCTTTCTGGGCAAAACCAATGTGCCGATCGACCTGAGTGACTGGCAAAGCTTCAACGAAGTCTACGGCCGCACCAATAACCCGCACAATCACGATCGTTCCCCTGGTGGATCATCGGGCGGTTCAGCCGCAGCGGTCGCAAGCGGAATGGTACCGATCGAGTACGGCACAGACATTGGCGGCTCTGTGCGGGTGCCAGCGCATTTTTGCGGCGTCTGGGGCCACAAGACCAGCTGGGGTCTGGTCAGCAAGCATGGCCATGATCACCCGCTGATGGCAGGCAAAGACGCGCATGATGGCGCGCTTTCGATTGCAGGGCCGCTGGCGCGCAATCCCGATGACATCGAGATTATCTTGCGCCTGACAGCAGAATTCCCGCTGTTTGAACGCCAGAAGCCGCTCAAGTCATGCCGCATTCTTGCGATCCTTGATCACCCTGACAGCCCCTTGGATGACAGCGTACGCGGACCGATGGAAGCGGCTTTGAGCGCTCTCGAAGCGGCGGGCGTGCAGATCGACCGGACGAGCGATCTCATCCCCGACCTCGCAGCACAGCAAGCGGATTATCTGCGCATGCTCAATGTCGCGATGGCGCGCGGAGCCCCCTCGCCCGATGGTAAACGCGCGACAGCAACCGACTGGTTCGACCTGCTAGATCTGCAAGCGCGCAACGAATTGGCATGGGCGCATCTGTTTGAAAGCTATGACTTTGTGCTCGCGCCCCCTGCCCCTGTATTGGCAGTCCCGCATCGCGACGAAGCAGTTTTTCGCGGCGACATTGACATCAATGGCGAAGCTCATCCGGCCTCTGGCGGGCTAGCCTGGGCGGGTCTCGCGACCTTCCCCAATCTGCCCGCTACCGTGCTACCCATTGGTTCAGGCTCATATCTCGGTGCAGAGCTGCCATGCGGGATGCAAGTCATGGGGCGGCGTTGGGGCGATCTGGATTGCGTCGCCGCCGCGCGTGAAATCGACACACTTTTGAACGGATAAGCAGTGCCTAAACTGACGATGCTTAAATTTGCCAGGTGGCATATCTGGCTTGGCTGGCTGGTGGGTTTTCCCACGCTGATGTGGATGGTGACAGGCCTCTACATGGCGGCCAAGCCGATCGAGGAAGTGCGCGGCAATCACTTGCGTGTAGAGCAAGCGGTCCAGCCGCTGGTACTGCCAGGAAGCGCGCTGGCGAGTGCAGAATTTCCGATCCGCGAAATGCGCGCCGTGATGCAGGATGGCCGCGCCGTGGCGATCCTTACCGGCATGGATGGCAGCACACGCCGGGTCGATATTCAAAGCGGGGCGGCCTTGCCCGCGCTGTCCGCCAATGATGCCCGATTGATTGTGGCCGAACAGATCAAGGGAGGCGACCAGATACGCAGCGTGACTGCGTTCGATGCCGACAATGTCCCGTTCGATTTCCGTCGCGAAATGCCCGTTTGGCAGGTCGCACTGGAAGATGGCGCGCATATCTATATCGGGCGCGATACCGGCCAGATCGAGGCCGTACGCACGCGTTGGTGGCGCGGGTTCGATTTCATGTGGGGCCTGCACATCATGGATTTGAGGACTCGCGAAGATACCAGCCATCCGATCCTGATCCTGTTTGCCGCTCTGGGTGTGATCGGTGCGCTGCTTGGCTGCATTCTGATGTTCCGCCGCCGCAAAGCGAAGGTCTCAGCCGCGTGAACGGCGCTGAAGTCCTCACCCCGGTACTCGATGTGCTCGATATTCTCGGCCTTGCCATTTTTGCGCTGACCGGCGCGTTGCTTGCCGCCAAGCTCAAGCAGACATTCGTTACGCTGGCCTTCTTTGCGTTGGTGACAGGAGTAGGCGGCGGCACCGTACGTGATCTGTTGATCGGCGCGCCGGTGTTCTGGATGACTGACCCGTGGGTCGCGCCGATATGCCTCGGCACTGCTTTGATCGCGTGGTTTACACCCACGCGCTGGTGGGAAGGCAAATTACTCGATTATGCCGATGGCGCGGGTCTTACGGCCTATGCAGTGCTCGGCAGCGCAAAGGCGCTGTCATACGGCATCCCGCCCGTACCGGCTGCACTTATGGGGATCATCACCGGCTGCGTGGGCGGAATTATTCGCGATGTTGTTGCAGGCAGGCCGTCAATCATCATGCGGCCAGAGCTATATGTGACTGCAGCCGCAGCCACCGCAGCTCTAACCGTTGGCGGCATGGCCACGGGTATCGACAACCCCATCGTATGGGGCACGGCATGGATAGCAGGCTTCGCGCTGCGCAGCGCGGCGATCCGATGGCAAATCGCGCTTCCATCCTATGACGAGACGGAAAGCACGACAGATTAGGTTGGCTTAGGTCGCGGGCACTTGTGCCATTGCATAGCGATCGTCCGAGGGGCTTTCCTCTAGATCGCCATCCACCGGGCCACCGGGATAGGCCGGAACCTGCTGAGAGCGAAGCTCTGCATCGGGATCGACCTGTTCTTCGCGTTCTACTTGCGCCCAGGCCGTGCGATAGCGATCATCGCTATACTGGTTGTCGCGCACCTGACGTGGTCGAGCAGAGCCAGAGCGATCTTGCGCCGCAAAGCTGTCGCCATAGTTCACGTTCTCGATCCTGCCGTCCGCGCCGATCGTGCAAGTGAAGCGGTCACCGTTGAAAATAGTACCGGTTACACGCCAACCTTCACCAGTCCGATCCACGCTTTCAACTTCGTCTACGCGGACGTCGCGCTCGATTTCCGCCAGGCATTGATCAACCGCGCCATCGATGCCGCGCCCGCTGCCAGACGAACGGCGCGTATCGCGGCGATCATCACGATCACGGCGATAGTCATTGCGGTCCTCGCGATAGTCACGATAGCGCTCGTTGCGTTCGCGGCGCTCTGAATTCGATGCAGCATTGGCAATGGCCGCGATACCACCGATGATCAGCACGCCTGCCAGCACATCACCCGCATCAACGCGGTGGCGATGGCGGTAGCCACGATAACGGTAGCGGCGGTGATGCTCGGCAGTCATCGCGTCCGCGCTGAAAACATCGAACTGCGGCAATTCAGAATGCACCGCTGGTGCAATAGCGGGAATGTCTGCGGCCGCGACTGGTGCTGTCATTAAAGATACTGCGGCAAGCGTGCCGGAAGCGACCGCAAGCTTTACAAATTGGGCCATTATGGTCCCTCCTGCTGTATGCGCCCACCAAACGCGTCGAATCTATGACGAAGAGCTAGGCGGCCCAGGCTTAGCAAAGCCTGAACCGCCCAGTCTGGTGGAGGTTGGAGTCATTCCCGATCAATCGAGGTAGCGTAGACCGCGGTAATTGATGCCGACTACCCGACCGCGCTGAATCTCACATTTGAAACGTCCCTGATCAAGATTCTGGCCGCGATGGTTGTAGGCATATCCGCGATCATTATAGCGGTTGCGATCCCGGTACCGGTCGCCGCGATAACCGCCGCGTCCCTCATCAACCACCAGGCGCCCACGAATTTCCCAACCGCGACGCTCACGATCGACATCGCGGATCTCGGTTACATCGGCGAACCGGTAACCCGCCCGGCGTGCATCGCGCTCTACGGCATTGATACATTTTTGGATCGCACGCTCTGGGTTGCCCTGCGGGCGGTAATCGCGGTCATGATAGCGATATTTGTCGCGATAGCGGTTATTGTTGTTCGAGCCCCCGAGGATGGCTGCAAGGCCACCAACGATCAGCGCACCGGCGATCACATCGCCTGCATCAATCTTGTCGTCGCGGTTTTTCGCTTGCGCTGGAGCCGCGCCGGCCAATGCCAGTGCGCCCACGGCTGCAGTTGCGATCCCACCCTTCGCGAATGCTTGTGTTGTCTTGCTCATTTGAGGTTCTCCTCATCTGGGCCGTGGCGGGATTGCCTCGGCTGTGATGAGAGAACTAAATGCTTCGGGGTGATGGCTCGCTGAACTGGCGTGTCAGCGATTGTTCAGAAAAGTCCTATTTTTCCTGAACAATCGCCAATCCAGTGAAATGCGCAAGGAAAGCAAGCACATCTGCGCCTTCAGCAATCACCTTATCGGTCGGTTTACCCGCCCCATGCCCCGCGCGCGTCTCGATCCGGATCAGCTGCGGCTTGTCGCCCAGTTCAGCTGCTTGCAGCGCTGCGGCGTATTTGAAGCTGTGCCCCGGAACCACGCGATCGTCGGTATCAGCCGTAGTCACAAGGACCGCCGGATAGTCCACTCCATCACGCACGTTGTGATAAGGTGAATAGCTGCGCAGGATACGCCAATCCTCTTCGCGGTCGGGATAGCCATAGTCATCGACCCAGTATCGGCCCGCGGTAAACCGATCGAAACGCAGCATGTCCATCACCCCCACAGCTGCGTGTGCGGCATCGAACAGATCAGGACGCTGATTAGTCACGGCGGCCACCAGCAAGCCGCCATTGGAGCGCCCTTCGATCGCCAGGCCGTTCGGCGTGGTGTATCCATTGGATTTCAGGAATTCGCCAGCCGCGATAAAATCATCGAATACATTCTGTTTGTTCGCACGGCGACCGGCATCGTGCCATTCCTTGCCATATTCGCCCCCGCCGCGAATGTTGGCGAGCACGAACACGCCGCCCGCTTCCAACCATGCCATGCGGGTGGCATTGAATCCCGGCGTGATCGAGATATCGAATCCGCCATAGCCATAAAGCAGGGTTGGCGCGGCCTCTCCGCTCTCGGCCAGCTGCTTCTTGCGCACGATGAACATCGGAATGCGCGTGCCGTCTTTTGAAGCATAGAATTTCTGCTCGATGGCATAATCTTCAGGCACGAAGGTCAAATCGGGGCTGGCAAAAGCCTCGGTCTCACCGGTTTCCAAATTCAAGCGATAGATCGAGTCCGGACGGTTGAAGCTTTCAAAGCTGTAAAATGTTTCGGGATCACCGGGGGATCCGCCAAATCCGCTTGCGGTGCCGAGCCCCGCCAATTCGATCGAACTGGCGCCCTCCCCCTTCAGATCGAGCACAACCGCACGGCTCGCGGCGTCGCGCAGATATTCGACCACCAGTTTGGTACCGACAATGGAAGCGCCAGAGATCGGCTCATCCGTTTCCGGCACAACCAGCCGCCATTCAGGCGCGCGAGCATCCGGATCGATCGAAACGATGCGGAACTTGGGCGCATCGTGATTAGTGGTGAAGTACAACGTCCCATCAAGCGAGGCGATCAGTGACCAGCTATTTTCGAAGCCGGTTACCAATGGCAATGCAGTCCAGCGATCGCGCCCGCGCCTTTTCAGATCGATCAGATGTACTTCATAGACATCATCCGTGCCTAGCGAACTGGTCATCGTGGCCCAGCGCCCGTCATGCGTGGTGCGCGCTGAATGCCCGCGCTCCGGATGATCGGGCGTTGCAAACACCTGCCTGTCATCGCTTTGCTCGGTGCCAATGGCGTGGAAATAGACCGCCTGATTGTAATTGAGCGCCTGGAAATCCTGCCCCTTTTCCGGTTCGGGAAAACGCGAATAGAGAAAGCCTTCGTTGCCAACCCAGGCGATGCCGGTGAATTTGGCCCAGCGGATTTCATCGCCCAGTTGCTTGCCGGTCGCGACATCGATCACGCGAATAATGCGCCAGTCGGTTCCGCCGTCCTGCACGCTGTAAGCGAGCAGCGAGCCATCTGGCGAAGGCTCCCACCCGGCCAGCGCTGTCGCGCCATCATCCGCCCATGCATTAGGATCGATCAGCAGGCGCCGCTCGCCATCGATGCCGGTCTGCACGTAAAGCTGAGACTGGTTCTGCAGCCCGGAATTGCGTGTGTAGAAGTAGTTATCGCCCGCCTTTTCCGGAATTCCAAACCGTTCGAAGTCCATCAGCCCGGCAATCCGCTGCGCAAACCAGTCACGGTTGTCGAGCCGGTTCAGGAACGCATCGGTAACTTCGTTCTGACGTTCAACCCACAGCGCGACTTCAGGGTTGTTGCGAACATCATCTTCGAGCCAGCGATAGGGGTCTGCAACTTCCTCGCCGAAGAACGTCTCGGTCAGATCCTGCGCATAGGTTTCGGGATATTCGGGAACAGTAGGTGTGCCTGCGGCAAGCGGTGCAGCAATAAGGCCGGCTGTAGCTGCCAGCAGTATCGGGCGGATCATTTTCGGTTTACTCCGGTGGGTGCGACCAGGGGTGTCAGGAAAATCTAGCTAGGTTGCGCCGCTAATCAAGCGTCGCCAGCACATCGCGCGTAAAGGCTGCAATATCGAAACGATAGCCGGCCGGATCTTCGCCTCGGCGAACGATCACGACGTTGCGGCTGGGCACGATCACGACATACTGACCGCGATTGCCGAGCGCTGCAAATGCATCATCCGGAATGCCATCCTGCTTGTTTAGCAGCCACCAACCGGCGCCATAGCCAAGCGGGCCATCCGGCTGGGGGCCGCTGGGATCGGATACATACTGCCGCCAGTTTTCAGGCAACAGGCGCTCACCATCAGGCAGAGCGCCGTTGTTTAGGTATAGCTGGCCGAGCTTCGCCAGATCGCGAGCGGTCGACCAGACCTGGCTGGAAAGCACATAATTGCCCCGATGGTCGGTCTCAGCAACCGTGTGGTGCATCCCGACCCTCTCGAAGAAGTCCATTGGCCGATAGTAAGACAGATATGACTGGATCGCCTTCACAGCCATCAACGTGTCATTGTTGGCATAGCGATAGACAGTGCCTGGTTTATGCACGAGCGGCCAATGGGTCGCACTTTCATCCACAGTGGCTCCGCCCCAGTAAAGCGGATCAGTCCTGTTACCGGGCGTGTCTGAATAACGCCCCGAGGCCATGCGCAGCATATGGTCGATCGTTATCGTCCGCCGAGGATCGTCTTGCGTGCGCCAATAAGCCAGCCCGACCGGTTGATCGACCGTTACGTCATCGGCTTGCACCGCCCAACCGACTAGCGTCGCAGCGATAGACTTGGCCACCGACCAGGTGCGCTGCGGGGTCGCAGCGTTGAAACCCTCTGCGTAACGCTCAAGCGCAATGTCGCCATTCTGTACGACCAGGACCGATGTAGTGCGGCTGCCCTCGCCATAGGTCCCGTCGAACGCCTTTGCGCCGAGTTCGCCTGGCAATCCGTTGACGGACACACTGTCAGGAAAGGACCAGCCCGATTCTGAGCTGGAATTGCGCATGCGAAGCGGCTCTCGTGTCTCCAACTCGGGGGAGTCAATGGGCATCAGGTCGCAGCCGAAGCGCGGCTGATAGCGCGCGGTACGCGGACCCATGTCATCGGCCCAAGTGACGCGCACTTGATCAACCGTTCCGGATTCGGGCGTGCGGATGATCTCATAGGGCAAATCGCGCACGATATCATTCAGCGGCGCCTGTATGCCTGTCAGCTCCCACTCGTGGACGCTTTCGGGTGTTCGCATGGTGCCGTTGGCCTCTGCATTCGCGATCGCGCTGCACAGGAACAGAGCTTTGTAACCAGCAGCCAGCGCCCGGTCATAGCGAGCGTCGAGTTGTTCCTGCGCGCCTTGCGCAACGGCTGGGGTTGCGAGGGGAATGGCAGCGAGTAGCGCGAGAGCGCCGAGAGATGTGCGGATCATGCGCGCCACCCTAGCCCGGCGCGGATAAAAGAAAAGGGCCGATGGATCGCTCCACCGGCCCGATCGCTTGCTGCGGTTAAACTAAGGTCGCGCCATACTTGCTTCTTCCATCACCTCGAGGTGGGGAATGCCGCCGGACAAGCATTCCCGAGACCGGCCATCAATCCCGATCCTGCCCGAAACTCGCTTGCGATTGTTCGAGAAATACTTGGACGTCACTACGTCAACGGGCTCCCAGAACTCGAGGGAGATCAGCACCTCTTCTTGCGACAGCCGTGTCGATGCGACAACGCGCGCCTGAAACTCGTGCCCCATGTACCGGCCAGCAACATGTTGTCCGGCCTGAAAACGATCGGGTGTATGCAGGTTTCTGGCCTGTGCAGCCGCAGTGTTCCAATCGAAGAAACCATAACGACGCGCGATCAATGCCAGCGCACGCGAATGCGAGACATGGCGCCCCTGCGTTTGTTTGATGGAGCGGTATCGCCGCGCCAGCACCTTCATATTCGCCAGATTGGGAAGGTGTTGCGAAATCATATCAATCTCCTGCTCTCAAGCCGATTACGATGGAGTCCGCATTGCCATCCCGGCTAGCCTGAAGATGATTTGTGATATCGTGAGAGTGTTCACCCTGGCTTGCGCCCGCGGACGGCAGGCCGCTCTCAGCCTTGGGCGCCTGTTATGGGAAAGGTTGAAGTGTGTCAAACACATCAAAAAAGGGCCGGAAGGTTACCCTTCCAGCCCTTGCTTGTTCGGATATGAAGTCGCTTACGCTTCTTCCATGTCTTCTTCGTTCTGGACCGGACCAGAGTCCTGGCCCTTCGCGTCTTCGTCACGCTCGACAAACTCGATGATCGCCATTTGCGCAGCGTCGCTGCCGCGATAGCCGGCCTTGATGATGCGCGTGTAACCGCCTTCACGGTCGCTGTAGCGCTCTGCCAGAGTGTCAAACAGCTTCTTCAGCTGGGTTTCGTCCTGCAGACGGCTCATCGCCAGGCGACGGTTCGACAGGCCGCCACGCTTTGCCAGCGTGATCAGCTTCTCGACGTAAGGACGCAGTTCCTTCGCCTTTGGCAATGTGGTGTGGATCTGCTCGTGCTTGATCAGAGCCGCTGCCATGTTGCGGAACAGGGCCGTACGGTGGCCCGATTTACGGCTCAGCTTACGCTGTGAAATTCCGTGACGCATTGTTTATCTCTTTCTGGCTGACCCCTCCGGGCGGAAAACCGGTTCCGACTTTTCCTGAGGGGATCAGCGCTTCGTTCGTAATGGGCCCGTGCAAGGTAGCCCGTTCCTGGTGGCAAGTTGTGGCCGCCACCTTCGCCAATCTTAGCCGAGAAGTTCCTGTTCGAGCTTCTTGGCCATTTCTTCGATGTTCTCTGGTGGCCAGCCCGGGATATCCATGCCGAGGCGCAGACCCATGCTGGAGAGCACTTCCTTGATCTCATTGAGCGACTTGCGGCCGAAGTTCGGCGTACGCAGCATCTCGGCTTCGGTCTTCTGGACCAGATCGCCAATGTAGATGATGTTGTCGTTCTTGAGGCAGTTAGCCGAACGAACCGACAGTTCAAGCTCGTCAACCTTCTTGAGAAGGTAGCGGTTAAGCTGGTTCGCATCGTCTTCTTGCGGAGTCGCTGCCTGACCGATCATTGCGGCCTGTGGCTGCGGAATGCCGTCTTCGAAGTGTACGAACAGCGTCAGCTGATCCTGCAGGATGCGCGCCGCGTAAGCGATCG
The DNA here is from genome assembly GCF_030284385.1 of Altererythrobacter rubellus. NCBI lineage: Bacteria > Pseudomonadati > Pseudomonadota > Alphaproteobacteria > Sphingomonadales > Erythrobacteraceae > Altererythrobacter > Altererythrobacter rubellus. Next base: position 1,115,766 of record NZ_CP127221.1, on the reverse strand, counting down.
CATCTTCAGGGGTGACTGTGCCGTCGGTTTCGATGGTGAGGCTGAGCTTGTCATAGTCCAGCTCTTGGCCAACACGTGCGTTCTCAACCTTGTAGCTCACCTGGCGAACCGGTGAATACAGGCTGTCGACCGGGATCAGGCCGATCGGCGCATCTGCCGGGCGATTGGCAATTGCGGGCGAATAGCCCTTACCTACGTCAGCGGTCAGCTCCATGTTGAGCGTTGCGCCTTCGTCCAGGTGACAGATCACTAGATCTTTGTTCATGACTTCAATGTCGCCGGAAACAGCGATATCGCCGGCTTTCACTTCAGCCGGGCCGGTTGCAGAAAGTTGCAGACGCTTGGCGCCTTCGCCTTCCATCTTCAATGCGATCTGCTTCACGTTCAGAACGATGTCGGTCACGTCTTCGCGAACACCCGCAAGCGAGCTGAACTCGTGCAGAACGTTCTCGATCTTGATCGATGTGATCGCGGCACCTTGAAGCGAGCTCAGAAGGACGCGACGCAGCGCGTTACCGAGTGTAAGACCGAAACCACGCTCCAGCGGTTCTGCAACGAAAGTCGCCTTGCGACCTTTGTCTCCGCCTTCTTTGATCTCGAGAGTGTTGGGCTTCTTAAGTTCCTGCCAGTTCTTCATATTGACGGACATGGATTTCCCCTAATTCGCTAAGCAGCGTTTTCAAATGCGGACTGGACCGGAGCGCTGGTTAGAGCGCGTCCGGTCCGAAACTCTGTTTGGGCGGCCCGAAAGCCGCCAATCAGCAACGGATCAGACGCGGCGACGCTTCGACGGCCGCACACCATTGTGCGGGATCGGCGTCACGTCCCTGATCGATGTGATGTTGAAACCGACAGCGGCGAGACCGCGCAGCGCGCTCTCACGACCCGAGCCCGGGCCCTTCACTTCGACTTCCAACGTACGCACACCGTGCTCGGCAGCTTTCTTGCCGGCATCGTCCGCAGCAACCTGTGCAGCATATGGTGTCGACTTACGGCTACCCTTGAAGCCCATCATGCCTGCGCTGGACCAGCTGATAGCATTGCCCTGTGCGTCGGTGATGGTGATCATGGTGTTGTTGAAGCTGGCGTTGATATGCGCAACGCCGCTGCTGATATTCTTTTTGTCACGGCGCCTGATTTTGACGGGTTCGCGTGCCATGGTTCGTATTCCTCTTTATTCGTCCAAAGAAGGGAAAAGCATCTCGGGTCCGAAGACCGCGATCCGCTTACTTCTTCTTGCCGGCTATCGGCTTCGCCTTACCCTTGCGAGTGCGGGCGTTGGTGTGGGTACGCTGGCCGCGAACGGGCAGCTGGTTACGGTGACGAAGACCGCGATATGAACGCAGGTCCATCAGGCGCTTGATGTTCATCGCGGTATTGCGACGTAGGTCGCCTTCCACGGTGTAATCAGCGTCGATCGTCTCACGAATACGCAGTACTTCTTCATCAGAAAGATCCTGCACACGTTTGGTGTGATCGATGCCCAGCTTGTCAGTAATCTGGACGGCCGTTGTGCGGCCAATTCCGTGAATATATGTCAGCGCGATAATCACGCGCTTGTTTGTGGGGATGTTCACCCCGGCAATACGAGCCACTTACTTCTCCATGCTCCACAGGGCCAAGACAGAACAGTCCGCCTCCCTATCTCATCGCTACAAATCGACATGCGCAAACCCGAGCAGGCTGACGCTTAAACGGCAAAAAGCCCGATAGGGGCGCATTCGTCTGCCGCCTGCCGGACTTATTTCGAACATGTCGAATGATGAGCGCGCTTAATGTGATTCTGTTGAGTCGTCAACAGGCAAGCACGCGCAAACGACAACGCAGCCTTATATGGGCCCTCATCGCTAAATTTCAACCTCATACCAGCTAGCACCCGATATCCAAAATCGGCAATCCGCTAGCTTGGTGAAAACTAGTTGTCGCTGAGATCGCTGAAGGCTTCATCGACCGACGGACGGGGCTCCCCGCCGTCAACTTCAGGGGCGGATTCTTCAACCGGAGCCCCTTCAGCTTCAGGTTCGACATCTTCCGACGGAGCGTCCGGCACATCAAGACGGCCCAGCAAATCGGCGAGACCATTCAGCTGCTGCGTCATGACACCGTCCACCGCGATCGAGATCACCGGCACTTCATAGCGCATGAAACCGCCCACGATGTATTCCCAGACGATCTGCGTGCCATTCTCGGCCTCGCTGATCACTACCGTCAAAACGCCGCCAGCCGGCTCGCTCTGGAGCGGGCCCAGTCCGCCGCGCATGCGCAGCGCCCTTTCGGGAAAGGCCTGTACCACGCGCATATGCTCGACGCTGCCTTCCAGCGTCACACGGTCTGCATCGACATCTTCAGGAATCCGTTCGCAAAAGCACCCGCCCGCTTGCGGCTTGAGCGTCATATTCGCTGCATCGCCCGACCAGGTATGCGCATCGTTCCACCATTTGCCTGGAGAGATCAGGGCGAGCCAGACTTCCATCGGGGTGGCATCAACCACCGCACTGTCTCGCGTGACAAATCCGTCGTCGCTGCTCGCGACAACTTCCGCTTGCGCAGCGCCAGACACTGCAAGCCATGCCGCACCGGCGAAAACAGTCAGGAATCTCATGGTGGCCCTCTCCTCTTGGACTTTGGTCTAAGCAACCACGGCCTCAAGGGAAAGGACTATTCGCCGCGCGGGGCTTTAGCCAAGGATCGCGTCGATCTTTGCAGTTAATTCGTCGATGGACGCCATGCCATCAACCCGCCGCACAATGCCGCGCGCTTCATAGCCGGGCAGGATCGGCGCGGTCTTGGCCCGATATTCCTGCATCCGCGTACGCACGGTTTCCTCATTGTCATCCGGTCGGCGCTTGAACTCGGTGGAACCGCAAGTGTCGCACACGCCTTCTTTCGAGGGTGGATTTGCTGTGTCGTGATACAGCGCGCCGCAATTGGCGCAGCTGAAACGGCCCGTGATACGCTCTACCAGAGCATCCACATCGACCTCGAGCTCGATCACATAGTCCAGCGTGCGGCCATGCTTGGTCAGCAGCTCATCCAGGCTTTCCGCCTGCGCTTCAGTGCGCGGATATCCGTCAAAGATTGCGCCGGTTGCATCGTCCAGCTCAGCCAATTCGGCATCGATCAGGTCAGAGACGATCTCGTCCGAGACCAGCTCGCCTGCATCCATAACCGCCTTGGCCTTGATGCCCACCGGGGTCTGCGCCTTGACCGCTTCGCGCAGCATATCTCCGGTGGAGAGCTGCTTCATCCCGCGATTGGCGACAAGGCGGCCGCTTTGGGTGCCTTTACCAGCGCCCGGAGGGCCAAGAAGAATAATGTTCACTGGTCGCCTACCCCCGAATGAAAAGCTTAGCGCTTACGGCCCTTCAACTTGGCCTTCTTGATAAGATCACCATACTGGTGTGCCAACAGGTGGGATTGCACCTGGCTGATCGTATCCACTGTCACATTGACCACAATCAACAGACTGGTGCCGCCAAGGAACAGCGGAATGCCTGTCTGCGCGATCATATATTCCGGAACCACACAGACCGCGGTGAGATAGATTGCGCCCACCACAGTGATACGGGTCAGCACATAGTCGAGATAATCCGCGGTGCGTTTGCCCGGGCGGATACCCGGAATGAAGCCGCCGTTTTTCTTCAGATTGTCTGCCGTCTCTTCCGGGTTGAACACAACCGCTGTGTAGAAGAACGCGAAGAACATGATCAGAATAGCATAGAGCGTCATGTAGAGCGGCTGGCCATGCTGCAGATACTGCACGATCGACTGGATTGTCTGGCCACCGGTGCTTGTAGGGTCAAGCGAATTGCCCGCGAACTGAGTAATCGTCAGCGGCAGCAAGAGCAGCGAGCTAGCGAAAATCGGCGGGATAACGCCGGCTGTGTTGAGCTTGAGCGGCAAGTGAGAGCTGTCCGCTTGCATCATGCCGCGCTGCGTCGCACGTTTCGGATACTGGATCAGCAGGCGGCGCTGTGCGCGCTCAACGAAGCTGATCATGAGGATAAGCACAACGACCATCACGATAAAGCCGATGATGACGCCTGGTGCAATGGAACCGGTGCGGCCGCCTTCGAACAGGTTCGAGGTAAACATCGGGAACTGCGCCACGATGCCAGCCATAATGATCAGCGAAACGCCATTGCCGATACCGCGACTGGTGATCTGTTCACCCAGCCACAGCAGGAACATCGTGCCGCCGACAAGGCTGATCACAGCGCCAACACGGAACATATAGCCCGGATCGACCACAGCCTGCAGACCAGCAGAGTTAGCAAAGCTTTCCAGGCCCGCAGCCAGGAACCAGCCCTGGATCGAACACAGGAACACTGTGCCATAGCGCGTGTATTGGTTCAGCTTCTGGCGACCAGTCGTACCCTCTTTCTTGAGGGCTGCGAGCGTCGGGTGGAGCGCAGATGCCATCTGCACCACAATCGAAGCGGTAATGTAAGGCATGACTCCAAGCGCGATCAGGCTCATCCGCTCCAGGCTGCCGCCTGTGAACATGTTGAACATGTCCAGAATGCCGCCCTGGGTCTGCTCTGCAAGCTGTGACAGCGCCAACGGGTTGATACCCGGCAGCGGCACGAAGCTCAAAAAGCGGAACACGATGAGCGCGCCGAGCGTGAACCAGATGCGCTGACGCAACTCGGTGGCTTTGGAGAAATTGGCGAGGTTTAGATTGCTCGCAATGCTGTCGGCGCGTGATGCCATTGTATCAGATCAATCCTGGTCTTGCGCCGGCCCGTGTCCGGCTCAGATAGCTCAGAACGGTTAGATAGGGAGCGGATGGCCCAATGTCGAACCCCCGCGCCCCAATTTATTTGATTACTTGGCCTTCGCCGCCTTGTTGGCTTCGTGGCGGGCAGCCTTTTTCTCGTGCTCGGGCTGAGCCGCAGCGATCACTTCGACGCTGCCACCAGCCTTTTCAACCGCTGCAATCGCACCTTTGGTGGCACCAGCAACGATGAATTTCGCCTTGGCCTTGATCTCGCCTTTGCCGAGCAGACGAACACCGTCCTTGCCACCACGCACGAGGCCAGCAGCACGAAGCGCTTCTTCAGTAATGTCTTTTTTGCCGTCGAGCTTCTTCGCGTCGATGAACTTCTGAACCATGCCGATATTCACTTCAGCAAAGTCCTTGCCAAACGGGTTGTTGAACCCGCGCTTTGGCAAACGCATGTGCAGCGGCATCTGGCCGCCTTCAAAGCCCTTGATCGCTACGCCAGAACGGCTCTTCTGACCCTTTTGGCCACGACCAGAGGTCTTGCCTTTGCCAGAGCCGATGCCACGGCCAACACGCATGCGGCCCTTGCGGGCGCCTTCGTTGTCACGGATGTCGTTGAGTTTCATTGTTGCACTCGCTTTCGCTTTCTATGCCCCGATCCGGGGTTCGCGCTAAAAAAGTGACCCCCGCCGAAGCAGGGTCACGTGATTGGTTTAGTCGACCACTTCAACCAGATGCGGGATCTTGGCGATCGCGCCGCGAACTTCAGGGGTATCCTGACGCTCTACGACCTTGTGCATCTTGTTAAGCCCAAGACCGATCAGGATCTTGCGCTGGCTTTCCGGACGACGGATCGGCGAACCGATCTGCTTGATTTTTACGGTTTTCTTGGCAGCCATTGACCTTACTCCACAACTGCAGCAGCGTCAGCTTCTGCTTCCGCTTCGGTAGCGCCACCACGGCCAAGCAGGTCTGCAACCTTCTTGCCACGACGCTGAGCCACAGACTTCGGCGAAGACTGGTTGGTCAGCGCATCGAATGTAGCGCGAATCATGTTGTACGGGTTCGACGTACCGACGGATTTGGTCACAACGTCTGCAACGCCCAGGCTTTCGAACACAGCACGCATCGGACCACCGGCGATGATGCCAGTACCCGGAGGCGCCGTACGAACGGTTACCTTGCCGGCACCGAAACGGCCCTTGCCGTCGTGGTGCAGCGTGCGGCCTTCTTTCAAAGGAACGCGAACCATCTTCTTGCGCGCAGCAGCCGAAGCTTTCGAAATTGCCTCTGGAACTTCGCGAGCCTTGCCGTGGCCGAAGCCGACGCGGCCCGATCCGTCACCCACAACAACCAATGCTGCGAAACCGAAGCGCTTACCGCCCTTCACTGTTTTCGACACGCGGTTGATGTGAACCAGCTTCTCAATGATGCCGTCATCTTCTTCTTCGCGGCGTCCACCACGACGGTTGTCACGGCCGCCACGGCCACGATTTCCGCCATCACGGTTGCCGCCACGACCGCGACCGCGCCCTTGACGCTGGTCATCAGCAACAGGAGCCGCTTCTTCAGCAGGAGCCGCTTCTTCAGCAGGAGCAGCTTCTTCCGTCGCTGCTTCTACCTTGGTTTCTTCAGCAGCCGCGGTTTCTTCAACCTTCGGTGCTTCAGATTCGGCTTCTGGTGTTTTCTTTTCGTCAGCCATCATCAGAACTCCAGCCCGCCTTCGCGAGCGGCATCAGCCAACGCTTTCACGCGGCCGTGGAAAAGGAAACCGCCGCGATCGAACACGACAGTCGTTACGCCAGCCTTCTTGGCAGCAGCTGCAATGTCCTTGCCAACCTTTGTGGCGGCATCGACATTGGCACCTGAAGCCTTCGCACCGAGCGTCGAAGCGGCAGCAAGCGTCTTGCCGTCTGCATCATCGATGATCTGCGCGTAGATATGCTTGCCGGTGCGGTGCACGGACAGGCGCGGCTTACCACCAGCACGGCTGCGAAGCGCGGTGCGCACGCGGCGGCGGCGGCGTTCAAAGAGAGAAAGCTTTGCCATCTTACTTCTTCTTCCCTTCCTTACGGAAGACATACTCGCCCTGGTACTTGATACCCTTGCCCTTGTAAGGCTCGGGCTTGCGCCAGCGGCGGATTTCAGCGGCGAGCTGGCCAACGGCCTGCTTGTCCATTCCGCTTACAATCACAGTTGTCTGATCAGGTGTCTTCACGTCGATGCCTTCTGGCACGTCGATGTCGACATCGTGGCTGAAACCGAGCTGCAGCTTGAGCTTGTTGCCCTGCGCCTGAGCACGATAACCGACACCTGAAATTTCAAGTGTCTTGGTGAAACCGTCGGTCACACCTTCAACCAGGTTCGATACCAGCGTGCGATGCATGCCCCAGAAAGAGCGCGCCTGCTTGGTGTCGTTGGCCGGGTTGACCTGGATCTCTTCACCTTCGACCTTGTAGTCGATCAGGTCACTGAGACCCATGGAAAGGGTGCCTTTCGGGCCCTTCACGGTCATCGTACCGTTTTCGATGGTAGCCGTTACGCCGCTAGGGATCGCAACCGCTTTCTTACCAATACGGCTCATTAGAACACCTCCGCCAGCACTTCGCCACCGACGTTCTCGTTGCGAGCTTCGCTGTCCGAAAGCACTCCGCGAGGGGTCGAAACGATGGTGATACCAAGGCCGTTGCGCACAGTCGGAAGCTCTTTCGAACCCGAATAAACGCGGCGGCCAGGCTTGGAGACACGAGCGACATGCTTGATAGCCGGTTCACCCTCGAAATATTTCAGTTCGATCCGCAGCGCAGGGTGTTTGCCAGATGCGTCTTCGCTGTAGCCACGGATGTAGCCTTCACGCTGAAGCACTTCGAGCACATTCGCACGCAGCTTTGACGCAGGTGACAGGACAGAGTCCTTCTTCGCCTGCTGGCCGTTGCGGATACGGGTGAGCATATCACCCAATGGATCGGTCATTGCCATTGTCTAATTCCTCACCAGCTCGACTTGGTCAGACCAGGGATCATGCCCCGGTTGCCGAGTTGACGCAGTTCGATACGGTTGATGCCGAACTTACGGTAATAGCCGCGTGGGCGGCCGGTGGTGGCGCAGCGGTTGCGGACCCGGGTCGGGTTCGCATTGCGCGGGATTTCCGCCATCTTCAGACGTGCAATCAGACGTTCGCTCTCATCGAGAGACTCGTCCGCAGCAATCGCCTTAAGCTTGGCGTACTTGTTTGCGTACTTCTGAACGAGCTTCTTGCGCTTCTCGTTCTTGTTGATGGAACTCAGTTTCGCCATTGGACTTAAGCTCTCCTAAGCGGCTTACGCCGCTTCCTTATCTTCATCTGATGCTTCGGCGGGGAAAGGGAAGCCAAACAGCTTCAGCAATTCACGTGCTTCGTCATCGGTTTTTGCGGTAGTGGTGACGATGATATCCATGCCACGCACCTTTTCGATTTGATCATAGCTGATCTCAGGGAACACGATCTGTTCCTTGAGGCCCATTGCATAGTTGCCACGGCCATCGAATGACTTCGGGTTCAGACCACGAAAGTCACGAATGCGAGGCATTGCAACAGTCACCAGACGATCCATGAATTCGTACATACGGTCACGGCGCAGGGTTACCTTGCAACCGATCGGCATGCCTTCGCGCAGCTTGAACTGAGCGATCGACTTCTTGGCTTTAGTGATGACCGGCTTCTGGCCGGCGATCAGCGCCATTTCCTCAGCAGCGATCGTTACCTTCTTCTTGTCCTGGCTTGCTTCGCCCACACCCATGTTGAGTGTGACTTTCTCAAGCTTCGGAACTTCAAGACGATTCCTGTAACCGAACTTCTCGGTCATCGCCTTGACGATCTGGTCTTCGAACTTCTGCTTTAGACGAGGAGTGTAATCAGCCATCGATGGTCTCCCCACTCTTTACGGCAACGCGCACTTTGGAACCGTCCTTCTTCACATCGAAGCGGACGCGGGTGGGCTTGCCATCCTTCGGATCAGCCACGGCAACCTTGCTGATGTGCATCGGAGCCTCACGGCGCTCAATGCCACCTTGCGGGTTGGCCTGGCTCGGTTTGCGGTGACGGGTTGCGACATTCATGCCTTCAACCACGACTTTGCCTTCCTTTGGCATGACTTGAGTGACCGTACCGGTCTTACCCTTGTCCTTGCCAGACAGAACGACAACGCTGTCACCCTTCTTGATCTTTGCAGCACCCATCACAGCACCTCCGGCGCAAGCGAGATGATCTTCATGAAGCCGCGGCCACGCAGTTCACGAACAACTGGGCCAAAGATACGGGTGCCGATTGGCTCTTCGCTCTTGTTCACGAGCACTGCAGCGTTGCTGTCAAAGCGGATCACGCTGCCGTCTTTGCGGCGCACTTCCTTCTTTGTTCGCACGATCACTGCGCGGTGCACGTCGCCCTTCTTAACTTTGGCACGTGGTTGGGCTTCCTTAACGGAAACCACGATCACGTCTCCGACACTCGCAGTGCGACGCTTTGAGCCACCCAGTACTTTAATGCACTGGACGCGCTTTGCGCCGCTATTGTCTGCGACGTCGAGATTGGACTGCATCTGGATCATTGATCCGGTTCCTTCTCTTGGCTTGTTGGGACGCCCGATACCAACCGGGGCTCAACAGTTCCTTCGTCTAACTCAGTTACCGGCGGCTTCGACTTCGAGGTCAGCTTCCACTGCCTGAGTTCCACCAGCCACAACCCGATCCTTCACGGTCCAGGTCTTGGTTTTCGAAATCGGCTTGGTCTCTTCAATGCGGACCACGTCACCAATCGCGTATTCGTTGTTTTCGTCGTGAGCGTGATACTTCTTCGAACGACGGATGATCTTCCCGTAAAGCGGGTGCTTCACCTTGCGTTCGACCAGTACGGTCACGGTTTTGTCGGTCTTGTCGGAGGTGACAGATCCGATCAGGATACGTTTCGGCATGGTCTACTCCTTAAGCCTTCACAGCCGCAGCTGCGCGCTCGTTTTGCAGCGTTTTGATCTGAGCGATCGAACGGCGCACTTCCCGAACCCGAGCAGGACGCTCGAGTTGGTTGGTGGCAGCCTGAAAACGCAGGTTAAACTGTTCGCGCTTCAGCTCGGTCAGTTCAGCGGAAAGCTGATCATCAGTCTTAGTGCGCAGATCTTCTACCTTGCTCATTTGTCGCCTCCCAGGTGAGAGGTATCACCCAGACGGGCAACAACCTTGGTTTTGATCGGCAGTTTCATCGCAGCGCGTTCAAATGCGAGCGCAGCCAGCGGGCCAGGTACACCGTCGAGTTCGAACAGGATGCGGCCCGGCTTTACGCGCGCAGCCCAGTATTCAACTGAACCCTTACCTTTACCCTGACGGACCTCGGCAGGCTTCTTCGAAACCGGCACGTCCGGGAATACACGGATCCAGAGACGGCCCTGACGCTTCATCGCACGGGTAATCGCACGACGCGCAGCTTCGATCTGGCGTGCAGTGATACGCTCTGGCTCAAGTGCCTTGAGACCATAAGAGCCGAAGTTCAGCGTAGTGCCACCCTTTGCGTCGCCCTTGATCCGGCCCTTGAAAGCCTTGCGGTATTTGGATTTCTTCGGTTGCAACATTGTCTGTCTCTATCTTCCAATCAGCGCGGCGCCATCAACGAGCGGGGCGCACGCCGGAAGTCTGAGCTTCCATCATCAAACGGTCTTGCGCAGTCGGATCATGTGCCAGGATCTCGCCTTTGAAGATCCAGACCTTGATACCGATGATGCCATAAGCAGTCAGCGCTTCGGTTTCGGCGTAGTCGATGTTGGCACGCAGCGTGTGCAGCGGAACGCGGCCTTCGCGGTACCATTCAACGCGGGCGATTTCCGCACCGCCCAAACGACCACCACAGGTGATCTTGATGCCTTCTGCACCAAGACGCAGAGCCGACTGAACCGCACGCTTCATAGCGCGACGGAAAGCGACACGGCGGATCAGCTGGTCAGCGATACCTTGTGCAACAAGCTTCGCGTCGATTTCCGGCTTGCGGATTTCAACGATGTTCAGCTTCACTTCGCTATCAGTCATCGATGCAAGCTTCGAACGAAGCTTCTCGATGTCTGCGCCTTTCTTGCCGATGATCACGCCTGGGCGTGCAGCATAGATAGAAACGCGGCAAAGTTTCGCCGGACGCTCGATCACAACCTTCGAAATCGCAGCCTGTGGCACGGTTTCGAAGATGTATTTGCGGATCTCGATGTCTTCCTTGAGAAGCTTCGCATAGTCACGCCCTTCAGCGTACCAGCGACTGTCCCAGGTGCGGTTGATCTGCAGGCGCAGACCGATCGGATTGCTCTTCTGGCCCATCTTACGCCTCTTCCTCGTCGTGCTCGCGAACCACGATGCGCAGCTTGCTGAACGGCTTCAGGATACGGGTCGACTTGCCGCGGCCACGTGTGTGGAAACGCTTCATCGTAATCGACTTGCCCACTGAAGCCTCGGCAACGACCAACGCGTCGACGTCGAGATTATGGTTGTTTTCCGCATTGGCAATCGCCGAAGCGAGCACCTTGCTGGCGTCACGCGCCATCGCCTTCTTGGAGAAGGAGAGGATGTTCAAAGCCTCTTCGGCCTTTTTGCCGCGGATCAGCTGTGCAACGAGGTTCAGCTTCTGCGCCGAACCACGGATCGTGGTGCCGACAGCCAATGCCTCGTTATCGCCAACACGGCGCGGTGATTTTGCCTTGCCCATTAGCGCTTACCCTTCTTGTCGGCAGCATGGCCGGGGAATGTGCGCGTCGGCGCGAATTCACCAAGCTTGTGGCCAACCATCTCTTCCGAAACAGAGACGGGAATGAACTTGTGCCCGTTGTAGACATTGAATGTCAGACCAACGAACTGCGGGAGAATGGTCGAGCGACGCGACCAGGTCTTGATCGGCTTGCTGTTGCTCGCCTCTTGTGCGTCCTCCGCCTTCTTCAGAAGGCTGAGTTCGACAAACGGACCTTTCCAGACGGAACGTGCCATGTGTCCTTACCTCTTCTTCTTGGCGTGGCGCGAACGGATGATCATCTTGTCCGTCTGCTTGTTGTTACGAGTGCGAGCACCCTTGGTCGGCTTGCCCCAAGGGGTAACCGGGTGACGGCCACCTGAGGTACGGCCTTCACCACCGCCGTGTGGGTGATCGACCGGGTTCTTCGCAACACCACGTGTGAGAGGGCGCTTGCCCTTCCAGCGTGTGCGGCCGGCTTTCGCAAAGTTCTGGTTCTGGTTGTCGGGGTTAGACACCGCGCCAACCGTGCCCATGCAATCGCTGCGAAGGTAACGCTGTTCGCCAGAGTTCAAACGAACGATCACCATGCCGCGGTCACGGCCAACCAGCTGAACGTAAGCGCCAGCAGAGCGAGCGATCTGACCGCCCTTGCCCGGCTTCATCTCTACGTTGTGGCAGATCGTGCCAACCGGCATCTGACCCAGAAGCATGGCATTGCCTGGCTTCGTGTCGGTCTTTTCGCCAGCAATGATGGTGTCACCAACAGCAACACGCTGCGGACAGATGATGTATGCCTGCTCACCGTCTTCATATTTGAGAAGCGCGATGAAAGCCGTACGGTTCGGGTCATACTCGATCCGCTCGACAGTCGCAGGAACATCCCACTTACGACGCTTGAAGTCGATAAAGCGGTACTTCTGCTTGTGACCACCGCCGATGCCACGCGACGTGACATGACCTTTGTTGTTACGGCCACCGGTCTTGCGCTTGCCTTCTGTCAGCGACTTGACCGGCTTGCCTTTGTACAGGCCGGACTTGTCGACAAGAATCAGGCCGCGGCGCGCGGGGCTTGTCGGTTTGTAGTTCTTGAGTGCCATGATCCGCCTCAGATACCGCTAGTGATATCGATCATTTCACCCTCGGCGAGGGTGACGATCGCTTTTTTCACGTCATTGCGCTTGTAAGGTTTACCCTTCCAGCGCTTGGTCTTGCCTTTGACGTTGATGGTGTTCACGTTCACGACTTTCTTGTCGTAGATCGCTTCAACCGCCTCTTTGATCTGTGGCTTCGTCGCATCGCCCGAAACCTTGAAAACAACAGCGTTGTTCTCGGAAGCCATCGTGGACTTCTCGGTGATGTGCGGAGCCAGGATCACGTCATAGTGACGCGCATCGATTTCTTGCTTTTTAGCCATTGAAGCGCGCCTCCAGCTTTTCGACCGCTTCCTTGGTCAGGACAAGCGTGTCGTGGTTGAGAATGTCATAGACGTTCGCACCCATCGCCGGCATCACGTTGACACCCGGCAGGTTGCCTGCGGCTTTCTTGAAGCCTTCGTCTACGCTTTCGCCGTCGATCACGAGGACCTTGCCGTTCCAGCCAGCCTTGTCGAAGTGACCTTTAAGCACCTTGGTCTTGGCATCCTTGAGCGAAAGGCTGTCAACAACCACCAGGCCGTCTTTCGCCTTGCTCGACAGAGCCATTTTCAGGCCAAGCGAACGGATCTTCTTGTTCAGCGACTGATCGAAATCACGCTTGCGAGCACCGTGCGCTTTACCACCACCGATGAAGATAGGCGCGCCGCGGTCACCGTGACGTGCACCACCTGAACCTTTTTGCGGGCCAAACTTCTTGCCAGTGCGTGCAATGTCTGAACGCTCACGCGTCGGACGTGCGGTGGCACGGCGGTTTTCCAGCTGCCAGGTGACCACGCGGTGCAGAATGTCTGCGCGCGGCTCTACACCGAACACATCCTTATTCAGTTCTACGTCGCCAGCTGCCTTGCCGTCGATTTTCTGGACCTTCACCTTCATGGCTTAGCCCTCCTTATTTTCGTCGCTGGAAGGCGCATCGCCTACAGCTGCCGGAGTTTCAGCAGGTGCTACCGCTGGAGCCTCAGCCGGAGCCGCTGCTTCTTCTGCTGCCACTGCATCAACCTGTTGCTCTTCAACTGCCGGAGCTTCTGCTTCCGGAGCCGGTGCATTCGTGTCGATGATAGCGCCCGGGAACGGAAGATCGTCTGGCAGAGCCAGCTTCACAGCGTCACGGACCAGCAACCAGCCATTCTTCGAACCAGGGACCGAACCCTTCACGAAGATGAGACCACGATCAGCGTCGGTGCGAACCACTTCGAGGTTCTGCTGCGTCCGCTGACGGTCACCCATGTGACCAGCCATCTTCTTGCCCTTGAACACGCGGCCCGGATCCTGACGGTTACCCGTCGAACCGTGCGAACGGTGAGAGAGCGAGACACCGTGCGTTGCACGAAGACCACCGAAGCCCCAGCGCTTCATGGCGCCAGCAAAACCCTTACCCTGGGTATGCCCGGTGATGTCGACCTTTTGGCCAGCCACAAAATGCTCTGCGCTGATTGTGGCGCCGACCGGTACAAGACCGTCTTCGCTCTCAACGCGGAACTCGGCAACGCGCTTCTTCAGACCGACTTGGGCCTTCGCGAAGTGCTCGCGCTGCGGCTTGGCTACATTTTTCTGTTTCGCTTCACCTGCACCCAGCTGAACAGCAAAATAGCCGTCCGTTTCTGCGGTGCGGTGTGAGACAACCTGACAGTCTTCCAAAGACAGAACAGTCACAGGTACGTGACGTCCGTCCTCCTGGAACAGGCGGGTCATCCCGACTTTCTTTGCGATCACGCCTGTGCGCATCGTCAAAACTCCTAACACAGAGGCACAACGGGCCCATCCCGAGGTGCTTGTCAGCCCAAATTGTTGTGCATCGCCCCGTCCGGGCTGAGTGCCACCCATGCCGGTTGGCTCGGGAAGCTAGACGGGGGACGCAGACCCGGACATGTCCGGCGGTATCCCAATGTCTTGCTGATACGCCCATCAGTCTGGGCAGATCAGCGGGGCCGTTGGAGCCCCGAATTTCTCGGTGGGTTTAAGGTCCCTACCGACGGACCCGGATCAGATGGCTTAAGCCAGTTTGATCTCTACGTTTACGCCAGCGGCCAGATCGAGCTTCATCAGCGCGTCGACCGTCTGTGCGTTCGGCTGCACGATGTCGAGCAACCGCTTGTAAGTGCGCACCTCGAACTGCTCGCGCGACTTCTTGTCGACGTGCGGGCCACGGTTCACGGTGAACTTCTCGATACGCGTCGGCATGGGAATGGGGCCACGAATAAGAGCACCCGTACGACGTGCTGTTTCTGCAATCTCGCCAGTTGCCTGGTCAAGAACGCGGTGGTCGAACGCCTTAAGGCGAATACGGATATTTTGTGCTTCCATTACCTATACCAATGCGAAAGAGCCAAAGAGGTGTTTCCACCTCTCAAAACAAAAAAGGCCCGCCCTGCTTCCGCTTCCTTCCGCAGGCGACCTCTACAATTTTCGTTACAACGGAAACGAATCTCCGTTGGAGTTGGCGGGCCTATATCGGGAGCACAGGATTCTGGCAACCCCGAATGCCCTAAAAATATGCCTGCCGATCAACCCTGTTCCCCGCAGGTGCGGTGAAAAGGGCCTTTCATAAATTAGGGGCCGGATCACTTTCGCGATCCAGCCCCCGAATTTGCTAAGCTCCTTTAATGGAGCAGCGGCTTACTTGGTGATCTTGGCTACAACGCCTGAACCAACAGTGCGGCCACCTTCGCGGATAGCGAAACGCAGACCTTCGTCCATAGCGATCGGTGCGATCAGCTTGACGTTGATCGATACGTTATCGCCAGGCATGACCATTTCAGTGCCTTCAGGAAGGATCACTTCGCCGGTCACGTCAGTTGTACGGAAGTAGAACTGCGGACGGTAGTTCGCGAAGAACGGCGTGTGACGGCCACCCTCGTCTTTCGACAGAACGTAAACTTCTGCAGAGAACTCGGTGTGCGGGTTCACAGAACCTGGCTTCGCCAGAACCTGGCCACGCTCAACTTCTTCACGGCCAACGCCGCGGATCAGCGCACCGATGTTGTCGCCAGCTTCACCGCGATCAAGCAGCTTACGGAACATTTCAACGCCGGTAACAGTCGTCTTCGTGGTGTCCTTGATACCAACGATTTCAACTTCGTCGCCAACGTTCACAACGCCGGTCTCAACGCGGCCGGTAACAACCGTACCACGACCAGAGATCGAGAACACGTCTTCGATCGGCATCAGGAAGT
Source organism: Altererythrobacter rubellus (assembly GCF_030284385.1). Classification (NCBI taxonomy): domain Bacteria; kingdom Pseudomonadati; phylum Pseudomonadota; class Alphaproteobacteria; order Sphingomonadales; family Erythrobacteraceae; genus Altererythrobacter; species Altererythrobacter rubellus. The sequence continues at coordinate 1,099,977 of NZ_CP127221.1, read as the reverse complement.
CCTGATCAACCGGACGGTCGGGCTGCGGGATGTGCTCGTCAACGGCCTTCATCAGCTCGAGGATCGAGTTCTTGCCGATTTCGTCGTCACGACCTTCGAGAGCCGCCAGAGCCGAACCCTTGACGATTGCGATATTGTCGCCGTCAAAGTCGTACGCGCTCAGCAATTCGCGAATCTCCAATTCGACGAGTTCGAGGATTTCCTCGTCGTCAACCTGGTCAACCTTGTTCATGTATACAACCAGAGCTGGCACGCCGACCTGACGAGCAAGCAGGATGTGCTCACGCGTTTGCGGCATCGGGCCGTCAGCTGCGTTCACAACCAGGATCGCGCCGTCCATCTGCGCAGCACCGGTGATCATGTTCTTAACATAGTCAGCGTGACCTGGGCAGTCGACGTGTGCGTAGTGACGAGCTTCGGTTTCGTATTCGACGTGTGCGGTCGAGATAGTGATGCCGCGCTCGCGCTCTTCGGGGGCTTTGTCGATGTTTGCGAAATCGACTGCTGCACCGCCGTAAGATTCAGCCATCACCTTGGTGATTGCCGCTGTCAGCGTGGTTTTGCCGTGGTCAACGTGGCCGATGGTGCCGATGTTGCAGTGCGGCTTATTGCGCTCAAATTTTTCCTTAGCCATTTCTCAAATAACCTCTGCTAAAATTGAATTTCTGCGGGAGAAGGCGGCACCCGCTGAATCAGGCGCCGCCCCTAGACTGTGTCGCTCGCTTACGCAAGCTTCTCCTTGACTTCCTGTGCAACACTTGCCGGAACTTCGTCATAGTGGCTGAACTGCATCGTGTACTGGGCGCGGCCCTGTGTGAACGAACGCAGCTCGTTGACGTAACCGAACATGTTGGCCAGCGGAACGAATGCTTCAACCGCCTGCGCGTTGCCGCGAGTGTCGGTTCCCTGGATCTGACCACGGCGGCTGTTCAAGTCGCCGATTACATCCCCGAGGTAGTCTTCCGGTGTCACGACTTCAACCTTCATGACCGGCTCAAGCAGCTTGATACCGGCCTTGCTGGCCACTTCGCGCATTGCACCGCGTCCGCAGATTTCGAACGCGATCGCCGAAGAGTCGACATCGTGGTAAGCACCATCGGTCAGGCGGATCGTGAAGTCGATGATCGGGAAGCCGACCAGGTGACCACTTTCAGCTTGCTCGCGCATACCCTTCTCAAGAGCCGGGATATATTCGCGCGGGATGTTACCGCCCTTGATCTCGTCTTCGAACAGGATGCCCTGGCCGCGTTCACCCGGGGTGACGACAACCTTGGCACGACCGAACTGACCGGAACCACCCGACTGTTTCTTGTGAGTGTAGTCAACTTCGACTTCACGGCCGAGCGATTCACGATAGGCCACCTGCGGTGCACCAACGTTGGCCTCAACCTTGAATTCGCGCTTCATGCGGTCAACAAGAATGTCGAGGTGAAGTTCGCCCATGCCCTTGATGATCGTCTGACCGCTTTCGTGGTCAGTCGTCACGCGGAAGCTTGGATCTTCAGCAGCCAGACGGTTGAGCGCTACGCCCATCTTTTCCTGGTCAGCCTTCGTCTTCGGTTCCACCGACAGTTCGATCACCGGTTCCGGGAACTCCATCCGCTCAAGAATGATCGGCTTGGATGAATCGCACAGCGTGTCACCGGTTGTGGTGTCCTTCATGCCGGCAAGCGCCACGATGTCGCCTGCAAACGCTTCCTCGATATCTTCGCGATTGTTGGAGTGCATCAGCAGCATACGGCCGATCTTTTCCTTCTTGTCCTTAACACTGTTGAGGACTGTGCCCTTGGAGAGCTTGCCGGAATAGATGCGGGTGAAGGTCAGCGAGCCAACGAATGGATCGTTCATGATCTTGAACGCCAGTGCCGAGAATGGCGCGTTGTCATCCGACGGACGTGATTCTTCGACATCGCTGTCAGGCAGAACGCCCTTGATCGCAGGAACATCGAGCGGCGAAGGCATGTAGTCAACCACTGCGTCGAGCAGCGGCTGTACGCCCTTGTTCTTGAACGCCGAACCACACAGAACCGGAACGAATGCACGGTCCATAGTGCCCTTGCGGATAAGGCGCTTCAGCGTTGCCGCGTCAGGCTCGTTACCCTCAAGGTAAGCTTCCATCACGTCATCGTCCTGCTCGACCGCAGTTTCAACGAGCTTTTCGCGATACTCAGCAGCCTTGTCAGCAAGATCGGCAGGAATTTCGACGAATTCGTACTTCGCGCCCAGATCTTCGGCCTGCCATACGATGCCGCGCATGTTGACGAGGTCTACGACACCCTTGAGATCGCTTTCCGCGCCGATCGGCAGGTAAAGCACCAGCGGGTTCGCACCCAGACGATCGATGATCGACTGTACGCAGTAATAAAAGTCTGCGCCGGTACGGTCGAGCTTGTTGATGAAACACATCCGCGGAACGCCGTATTTGTCAGCCTGACGCCATACGGTTTCGGATTGCGGCTCAACGCCGGCAACACCGTCAAACACAGCCACTGCACCGTCGAGCACCCGCAGCGAACGTTCAACTTCAATCGTGAAGTCAACGTGGCCTGGTGTGTCGATGATGTTGATGCGGTGCTTCGGCATGTTTGCGCGCAGCGCTTCCGGGTCCGACATCGGATCCATGGTCGCATCTTCGGCGGTCCAGAACGTAGTCGTCGCAGCAGACGTGATCGTGATGCCGCGCTCCTGCTCCTGCTCCATCCAGTCCATCGTCGCAGCGCCATCATGCACTTCGCCGATCTTGTAAGACTTGCCGGTGTAGTAAAGGATACGTTCGGTAGTCGTGGTTTTACCAGCATCGATGTGGGCCATGATGCCGATATTGCGGTAACGCTCTAGCGGATACTCGCGTGCCATTTTCAATTCTCCATCAGGGGCTCAACCCCTTGAACTAGTGTTACCAGCGGTAATGCGAGAACGCGCGGTTGGCATCAGCCATACGGTGCGTATCTTCACGTTTTTTGACAGCATTGCCGCGGTTGTTCGCAGCATCCATCAGCTCACCCGACAGGCGCGCTGCCATAGTGGTTTCCGCACGGCCGCGAGCCGCACCGATCAACCAGCGGATCGCGAGAGCCTGAGCGCGCTCGGGGCGCACTTCAACCGGAACCTGATACGTTGCACCACCAACACGGCGGCTACGCACTTCGACCTGCGGAGCGACGTTGTTGAGCGCTTCGTGGAATAGCTGAACCGGATCGGCTTTCGCCTTGGTTTCAACGGTTTCCAGTGCGCCATAAACGATACGCTCTGCAGTGGACTTCTTACCGTCCAGCATGAGGTTGTTCATGAACTTCGACAAAACCTGATCACCAAACTTGGGATCTGGAAGGATAACCCGCTTTTCGGGTCTACGACGACGTGACATTTTCTCTAAACTCCTTCGGAGTGCGGGTCAGGCATCCGCCCGCCCCTTGCGGCACCGGCCCTCTCCCCCGCCCTTCCACCCGGGAAATATCCCTGGGGGTGGACCGTCGCGGGAGAAGACCGTCGCCGCGCCTAAATTACTTCGGCCGCTTCGCGCCGTATTTCGAACGGCTCTGCTTACGGTCCTTAACACCCTGCGTGTCGAGCACGCCGCGCAGCACGTGGTAACGCACACCGGGAAGGTCGCGCACACGGCCACCACGGATCAGGACAACACTGTGCTCTTGCAGGTTGTGGCCTTCGCCCGGGATGTAGCTGATGACTTCACGCTGGTTGGTCAGGCGCACCTTGGCAACCTTACGCAGAGCGGAGTTCGGCTTCTTCGGCGTCGTGGTATAGACGCGGGTGCAAACACCGCGCTTCTGCGGGTTCTGCTCCATCGCAGGGACCTTTGACTTGGCCTTCTGCGGGGTGCGGCCCTTGCGGACCAGCTGGTTGATAGTAGGCATATGTACCCTTCGTTACTCGTTGCGCGCCCCATCCGGGCGGGCGGATTGTTTCTGTCACCTCATCCGGGCGTAAAAGTGGTGACCACTTTTACATGATGAGGTTCCAACCGGTTCCCACTTTTGCTGATGGGAGCGCGGCATATAGCCACAAGCCCAGGCGCGAGGTCGAAACAATTTGACAGTTCGATCAGAAGATGAAGGGGATGCAGTGCCGTGGAAAGTCGCAAGCGCCGCTGGTTCAGCGGGTTGGCGAGTACCACGAGACTGAAAACGCTCCACCCTTTGGCCAAAGCCGCCGGATTACTTTGCCGGTTGTCACTCCATATGAGGAGCAGCGAGACCGCCAATGTTCAGCTCAATAATTATGTTTGTCGACGAGTCACCTCACCGATAGACCGTGCGCTTTTAGCGGGGGAGAGTGTGGGGGTCAAGGGGAGTTGGATCCTTTAGACTCAATATGCAAATTCCTTCTCCTCTCAGGACATTGTTCCATCCTGTAGGAAAAGAATGGCCTACTCGACTGATAACTCCAGGGCGTAAACACCCTCGTTCAACGCTCGCGGGTCCAGCCGGAAACTGTCGAGCCAATCACCCTCATGCATGCCCGAAACATCCAGCTCCAGCCGTGAGTTCAAACGCCTGCGCAAGGCATCAGCCTCGTCGGCCAGGTCGTCAAGCCCGAACAGCGCCGCGCGCGCAAGCCCTTCCAAGACGGATCGTCAGCGCGCTTGAAATCGGAAGCGGATTCATACCGTATCATGAGCTTCGCGGAGCGGGTGTTGCGGTAGAATATGACCCGGTTACTGACCGCGTTTCGCTATCAATGCCTTCCTAGCGCTATCGATTGCGCTTGAGCCATTCGCTTTTGAGCATGCCCCAATAGTATTCGTCGCACCACCCGATATGCGTTTTGATATTTTCAACAAAATGCGCTTCGCGACGGAAGCCGAGCTTCTCGATCAACCGGTTTGAGCTCAAATTACGCGGATCCGTAACAGCGAAAACTCGATGGTGATTTTCCACTTCGTACAGCTGCTTCAGCAAGCGCTGCGTGCACTCAAATGCTATGCCTTCCCCTTGGCGGTGCTTAACGGTGATGTAGCCCAGCTCGGCTGTTTCATGCTCACACGGCACAGCGACAATCCGCGCCACCAGCTCTCCTGTCGAACGCTCGATCGCGCTCCAACTGCGGCCATTCCAATCGGGATCACATAGCCAATCGCCAAGCTTCTCCTCCGTCTCGAACGCAGCGCTCAGCATGAATTTGCATTGTTCGGGATCAGATAGGGTCGGGAAGAGAGCCTGAGTGTCGTTGCGCACAAGCTTGCGCATTGTGAATCGCGTGGTTTCCAATGTGGGTGTTGGCAGTGAAGCGGTCACTTTGCGGTCAGATGCGCGACCAGCGCCTTCACTTTCTTTTGGCGCCATTGCGGCAGCGGTGCGACCAGCCAATAGGCGCGGCGGCCCTCGTCAGGACCTTCGAGAATCTCAAGCTTCCCGGCAGCTACTGCTTCTTCCACGAGAGGGTAAGGCAATATGGCCTTGCCAAGGCCTGAGATAGCTGAGCTTAGCGCTTGGCCGGGATTCCCGGTGGTAACGCAGGGCTTGGCGCCATCCGGCAAAGGGGCACCTGGCCAGCTGATCCAGCTATCTTGAGAATTGGGCGCAGCCACAACAACACGCCGCGCCTCTGCCAATTGTGCGCCCTCCAGATCTCCAGGTCCGTCTACAAGACGCACCGCAAGGTCCAGATTCGCTTCGGTGAAATCCGCGTTCTCGTCAGCGACGATATGAAACTGAATATGGGGATTCTCGGCTTTGAACTCGGCCAACTTCACGCCAAGCCATTGCGCATAGAACTCTCTAGGTACAGCAATAGTGTAGCGATCGGACGCTTGTCCGGCCTGCATTGCCTGCACGCTTTCTTCAAACTTCAGAAAACCTTCGCGCAACGCGTCGAGCCCAGCAGAACCCTCGCCCGTCAACTCTAGCCCCTTGCTGGTGCGGCGAAAAAGGACCACGCCCAAATGATCTTCCAACGCCCGGATTTGCTGCCCCACGGCAGCAGGGGTTACCGCGAGCTCGTCTGCTGCGCGTGTGAACGACAGATGCCGTGCAGCCGCGTCATACACGCGCAAGGCATTTAAAGGCAGGTGAGTCCGCTTCATAGTGTGGGCGATTTAGGGTGGTCCAAGCAGGACCGCAAGCACCGCTTAGCGTTCGGCGGTTTCGGGCGCCGCAAGCGGGAAGAACGGAATAAGTACTTCTAGCGGCGTTCCATCTTCGCGATGGAAGACATAAAAGCCCTCCATTGAGCCATGCGGCGTTGTCAGCGGGCAGCCCGACACATAATCGTGACTTTCGCCGGGTTTAAGTAAGGGCTGCTCCCCTACCACACCCTCACCATCGACATGGTTCACCATGCCGCGCGAGTCGGTAATGCGCCAATGGCGGGTGCGCAATTGAACCGCCTCGTGAGAGCCATTCTCCAAGCGGATATGATAAACCCAGAACCACTTGCCCGCATCGGGCTGTGATTGCTCGGGAAGAAAGTTGACCGCCACCCGCACGGTAATCCCGTCGGTGATTGCAGCATGTTGGAACAGCTCTTTCATGACAAACTGAAGGTAGCGATTAAGGCGAAGGCCTCAAGAGCCGATCCACGATTATTCCACGCTGATCTACCAAAATCCGCAAAATTTCCGATTGCGCCTGGAGCTGAGTGAAACTCGGCGTCGCAGATGCGTGGATTGACACTATAGATGATCAACATAATCTAAATGACATCGATTGCTTCCAGAGCCAAAGTCTGGCCTTCGGTTCTCGCGTATTCCGAAAGCCTTTCTTATTCGCCGATCCGGGTGCCTTGATGCCTCCTGCAGCAAAGCCAGCCGTGGTGGCACGTGCTCCAAACCTTACCACGGTCGATTTGGATGGCGGCACGCACTATTTGCAGGAAGACCATCCGCACACAATTGGCGAAAATCTGGCCACATGGATCAATGGCTTGCCAGCACAGCCCTGATGTTGGCTATGGTCAGGCTTACTTATTCAATTCGTCTTCGATTTGATCGAGCCGCTCTTTACCGAAGAACATTTCGCCTGCGCCCTTGGGTCCAACGAACATAGTCGGGATGCCAAATGCGCCGCGCGCCACCACATTATCGGTATTGGCGGCAAGCCCCTGCTTGACCTCGTCTGTTTGGCTGCGCTCGTAAAGGTCCTTCGCATCAAACCCGGCCGCAGTCACCGCCGCACCCAGGCTCGCGGGATCAAGCACATCCACGCCTTCTTCCCAGATCGCAGGCAGCATTGCCTCTGCGAACTGAACCCCGCGCCCATCTTGGTCAGCGGCGAACAGCATGCGTTGAAGCGTGATCGAGTTGAACGGAAATTGCGGATGCAGCTTGTATTTGGTCAAATTGTGCTTGGCGATGAAGCGATGCATCTCCAGCATGGAATACTCGACTTTGCCTTTCACATCAGCGTCACGGATCATCGGAGGTGCATTGCCGGTCAGTTTGTGCATGCCGCCAAGAAACACCGGGATCACATCCAGCTCTGCCCCTGTTCGCCGCACCAGATCGCGCAGCGGCCACCAGATCAAATAGGCATTGGGGCTGACGAAATCGAAAACCAGTTCAACGCGTTTGGACATGCAACTTTCTCCTAGATGCCTGCTGCCTGAAGAGCTTGGTCGAGATCCTCTTTCAGATCATCGATATCCTCCAGCCCGACATTGATACGCAACAACCCTTCGGTCACGCCCATTGCAGCGCGGTCATCGGCTTCCATGCCTGCATGAGTGGTTGAAGCCGGATGGCACATCAGCGATCGAGCATCACCAATATTATTTGAGATATCAATCAGTTGTAGCGCATCGAGGATCGCGAATGCCCGCTCACGCGTGCCAACATCGAATGCAAAAATCGGTCCGGTTGATCGCATCTGGCGCCTGGCAAGCTCATAGCGAGGATGACTCGCGAGACCGGGATGCAGCATGCGTCCACCAGCTGTATCGATGCGCGGTTCCAGGAATCCGCCGAGCTCCACCGCATTTTGGCTCTGCCGCATGGCGCGCAGTTCCAGCGTCTCGAGTCCTTTCAGAACAACCCATGCATTGAAGGGCGAGATGTTTGGCCCCGTGTTGCGCTGGAAGGGAAGCAAGACTTCATTGATCCACTGCTCACTACCGCAGATCGCGCCAGCCAATACACGGCCTTGTCCGTCCATCAGCTTTGTTGCCGAATAGGCCACAACATCCGCACCGAAATCCATTGGGCGTTGCAGCGCGCTGGTGGCGAAAGCGTTGTCTACAACCGTAATGATGTTGTGCGCACGAGCGACATCGCAAACATGCTGCAGGTTCACAACGTCAAGCGTCGGATTGGCCGGCGTTTCGAAGAAGAAGACCTTTGTGTTGGGGCGGATCGCCGCTTCCCATTGCGCATCATCTGCGCTGTCGATCACTGTTGTTTCGATCCCGAATCGTGGGAGCAGGTGATCGACGAGCCAGCGACACGATCCGAATGCAGCCCGCGCGGCAACGCAGTGATCGCCAGCAGAGAGTTGACACAAGAGCGCCGCAGTCATCGCAGCCATACCGCTCGCCTGCGCGCGGCAGGCTTCAGCACTTTCGAGCAGAGCAATGCGTTCTTCCAGCATCGCAACGGTCGGGTTCTGCAAACGCGAATAGGTCATGCCTTGCGCATCACCTGCAAACCGGTCTGCCACGGTCTGCGCGTCATCATAGGTGTAACCGGATGTGAGGAACAGCGCTTCGCTGGTCTCTCCGTGCTCGCTGCGCCAGGTTCCACCACGCACAGCCTGTGTCGCGGCGCGCCAATTGCGCGTAGTCGCGCGGTCCATGCCTGTTGTTTTCTTCATTGCCTTGCGGGGTTAGTCGCTCACGTCACCATCAGGCAATAAAAAAGCGGGGCACCGGGCCCCGCTCTTCAAATTCGATTTTTGTGCAAGCAGCTTATGGGCTGACTGGCTCATCATCATCAGAAGCAGTGATAACGATGAAACCGACCAGAATTGCACCTGCAATAGCTGCTATCAAACCGTTTGAACCGCCGCCAAGCTCTTGCTCACCTTCAACAGGAGCAATCACGCGCTCGCTAGCTTGCAGAGCGATAGGCGCGCCAACCAGTGCAACGGCACCAGCAGCAAGACCAATTTTCTTCAACATAAAGTTATTCCCCTTGGACTTCCAAATTACTGTAAATTCTCAGTAGTAATCGGCGAAAACTGCTTGAATGTCAATCTTAACGGGTACGGGCAAACTGCCCCAATTCAGCGATAAAGCGTTATTTCAAGCTCTTGTTGCGGAGATATCACAAGCGAGCCGCCGCAATCCCGTCTCGCCCCACCTTGGCATGGCCAGCTGTCGAAAGCATCTGAGCGCCTTCGATCAATGTCAGCAAGAATTGCCCTCCGCCTTCTGGATCCGGATACCCTTCCGGCATCTGCCTGATCAACCATTCAAGCAAGTGGGACATCACACTTTGCGCAGCGTGCCTATAGCCCGGCACATTGCGAGCGGAGCCGGCCACGATGTCCCACCAGAGCGCCAGGAATGGCTCCATCTCCGACCCACCGGTAAAGGAGGTGATTCGATCAAGCAGTTCCTGCCGTGATTTCGGCCAGGTGCCGGACAGCGCCCGGTCAAGCGCTTGTGAATATGCATCTGCGATGAATTTCAGCAACTCACTGATCAGCCGCTCTTTATTTCCGAAGTGGCAGATGAGCATCCGATCGCTTGTGCCGGCAGCTTTTGCCAGCGGCCCCAGATTGCCCCGTTCATTGAGCGTCGGCAGAATGATCGCCAGTTCGAGTGATCGCCCCTCGCCCGCCATATCACAGCCGTTCGCAGACCGCCTTTCCAATCGCTTCGCAGCCCATGTCTCCACCCAGATCGCCGCCGCGAATGCCGTTCTTCAAGGCGCGCGCGACGGCGTCCTCGATACGTTTCGCCTCATCTTCCAAACCAAATGAATGGCGCAGCATCATGGCCGCGGACAGGATTGTGGCCATGGGGTTGGCCTTGCCCTGCCCCGCGATATCGGGCGCACTGCCGTGGATCGGCTCATAAAGGCCAAATGTGCCATGCGCGGTTTGCCGGTCACCCAGTGAAGCACTCGCCAGCAGACCAATCGAGCCAACGCACATGCTCGCCAGATCGGACAGAATATCGCCGAACAGATTACCGGTCAGAACCACGTCGAACGCGCCTGGCGCCTTCACCAATTGCATCGCGGCGTTGTCGACATACATGTGCTCAAGCGCAACGTCCGGATACTCGACGGCGACTTCGATCACGACATCACGCCAAAGCTGGCTCGTCTCGAGCACATTCGCCTTGTCCACGCTGGTTAAGCGATTTTGGCGTGTTTGCGCCGCGCGAAAAGCGGTGTGGGCAATGCGGCGCACTTCACTTTCGGAATAGGACATCATGTCCCACCCCTCTCGCTCGCCACTATCAGTCGTGCGCGTTCCTTTGTCGCCAAAATAGACATCACCCGTCAGTTCACGCACGATCAACAAGTCGATTTGCCGCGCAATCTCGGGCCTTAGTCCGCTCAGTTCTTCCAGCCCGGAAAACATTGTCGCAGGGCGCAGATTCGCGAACAGTTGCAATTCCTTACGTAGACCCAGCACCGCTTGCTCGGGGCGCAAATGCCGCTCTAGATCGTCGCATGACGGATCACCCACCGCACCGAACAGGATGGCATCCGCCTCGCGGGCCATTTGTAGTGTCTCGGGCGGCAAAGGATGGCCATGGTCGCGGTATCCCGCCGCGCCCACATCGCCTTCGAACAGTGTGAGCCCAGGCAGTCTCAACGCATCCAGCACCCGCAAGGCTTCGTGCGTTACTTCGGGGCCGATCCCGTCACCTGGCAGAACTGCAATCTTCATTGTGTCAGCATGCGGCCAAGCCGCTCCCTCAATAGCTTTCGCGATGCCATAACATCGCCGCGCTTGTCTGCAAGCAGGTAGCGCGCAAGAGGTTGTTCGAGCCGGTCAAACGCAGCTACCAATGCTGACAGATCAGTGTCCACATCCGGACGCGCGCCGCCATAACCTAGCTCGCGCAATAGCAGCGTTTCATATCCGATCATCGCGGGCAGCCAGCCCCGCGCCGAAGGGGCCTGACACACCGCACTCAACAACGCATCAAGCGCGCCGAACAGAGCGGAATAGGCATTTCGTTCAGGCAACGCAGTTGCTGTCAAAGCACAAGCCCATGTGATTGCAGCAGCGGGCAACGGCTCGGTCATCCATGGCCCGCGACTTTCCGTTAGTTCAATCTTTGCAAAAGGTAGCTGGCTGTCCGATTTGGCGCGCAGGTCGATCTCGACCCGATTGCCCGGGATCATAACAGGTCGCAAATGCCGGCCTCGTCCGCCCGCGATATAGGCGGCGACCAGGCCGAAATCTTCTGTGAGAAGCCGCGCAATACTGGCGGTTTCGCCGTGGCTACGGGAGGCTACAAGAATGGCTGGCGCGCGCAGGTTCATCGCGCGCAGTCATTACTTGGAAGCGAGCTTCGCTTCCAGCTCTTCCAACCGCGCTCTCAGCGCTTCATTCTCTTCGCGCGCCTTCTGAGTCATCATCTTGACCGTTTCGAACTCTTCACGAGAGACGAAATCCATGCCCGCCATGCTTTCTTTCAAGCGTTCGCGTGCGCTCTCGCGCGCTTCACGGGTCATGCCGGCAAATGTGCCCGCAGCACTGTTTGCCATCTTTACAAAATCGGCGATCATCGGATTCTTGCTTTGCATCGTCCGGGAAATGGGGTCGGAGGCCGCAAAAGGCAAGAAATTCCTACAACTGGATGCGCTGGGTTGCGTTGCTCGGGATCGATTGCCCACCGTCAGGATTTGCTTCGAGGAATTCGTAGTTGAGCAAGGTCGCAAAGCCAACCCATGCGAGATAGGGCAGCAGCAGCAAGGCCGCCAATTTGCGCACCTTCCAGAATGCAACAATGACAGCCAGCAGCGTCAGCAGCACGATTGCGATGACTATAAGCCCGCCTTCGATGTTCTGATTTCCGAAGAAAACCGGCGTCCACGCGAGATTGAACAGGAAATGCACTGCGAAAATTCCAATCGCGACCCCGCGCCCGCGTGCTCCCCAAGAGCTGCAAACCAGCGCCAATGCGATACCGATCATCACATAAAGGATCGACCAGACGATACCGAAAGCCGCGGGTGGCGGAAAAATGTCTGGCTTGACCAGGCTTTGAAACCACAAGGTATTCGGACTGCCTAACTGGCCAGCGACAAAGCCCAACAGAACAATCAATGGCACAGTGAAAAGCGCCCAGCGAAAGAAGCTGGCGCGCAATTGGCTGCGTGAGGCAATGACGTTCATGTGATCTCCCGGCAAAAGGTAGGGCGAATCGCCCATCTTGCGTCCTGCCACGCGATACACTTTGGGCAATTGCACGCCAAATGCTGTCTCAAACAGAGAAAAGGTCAAAAAAACCTCAACGGCGTGTCTCATAAAAGAAGTGGAAAAAGAATTTGAGCGAAAAGGAAATCTTCTGCTAAGCTCCCTGTTTCCGCGTCGTGCGATTGGGCGCATAGCGGCGTGGGGTCGTCATTTGGGGCGCCCAACCCACAAGGGGAATTTGGTAATGAGAAAGAATCTGGCATCGATGCTGGCAGTTGCAGGCGGCCTCGCTGTAGCTACTGCTGCATGTTCGGCTCCAGCTGAAGAAGCTCCTGCTGAAGAAGCAGCTGTTGAAGAAGCTGCAGCTGAAGGTTGCTGTGCAGCTGCTGAAGAAGGCTGCTGTGCAGCTGAAGGTTGCTGTGCCGCTGCTGAAGAAGAAGCAGCAGCTGAATAAGCTCTAGCTGTTCAAAACAGACAATTCGGCCGACGGTGACTGTGTTGCCGTCGGCCGTTTCGTTTTCTAGGCAAGCGAGTATGAACGCCACAGACGCCGCCTACACCGTCATCGAAACCGTTACGCAGATGGCGCAAGAACAGCGCCCGCTGATGCTGCGCGTGCTACCAGAGGGTGGCGAGAGCAACTTCTGGACACATTACCCGAAAGGCGATGCGCGCGATGCCAAAACCAAGTCGCGCTGGTACTACCATGTACACGCGCCGGGATCGCGAGATGAAGGCGAACACGGACATTTTCACCTGTTCCTGCACCGCACTCAGCTGCCAAAGGGTTTTGAGCCCACGGTCTGGCCGCCGCAGGGCGAAGATTGCAAAGCGCATGTTACGCATTTGGTAGGGCTGTCGATCGATACCATAGGCATCCCGCGTGCCTGGTTCACCGTAAACCGCTTTGTCACGAACGAGTTTCTCTTTCCGGCCGATGTGATGATCGAGCATCTGCCCGACTTCAATGTCGACCAGACGAAGGAGGACGATCTCGTCAATCGCTTCGTGACGGCCATGGTCGCGCTTTACCGCGAAGAAATTGCGGAGCTTCTGCGCCAGCGCGATCTCCGCCATGCCGAACTTGTCGTCGAGCATGGCGATAAGGCTTATGAGAAACAAAGCGGCGTCGAAGTGCTCTCACAGATCCCGATCGATCTGGATGCGAAAATCAGCAGTCTGGATTTGGAATAGACCGCTAAGTGCGCGTCGCGGAAACTAGGAACTCCACATTGCCTTGCGGGCCAGTGATCGGGCTTTCAACAATACCTTCGACATTCCAACCACCGCTTTCCAGCCAATCGCGCACTTCATCGCATACGCGCGCGTGCAAGGCGGGATCGCTGACCACGCCTTTCTTGCCTACTTCCTCGCGACCGACTTCAAACTGCGGCTTGATTAGCGCAACCAGCTGACATTTCGGTGCCGCCAGCTCCAAAGGCCGCTCAAGCACTTTGGCAAGTCCGATAAAACTCGCATCGCACACCACCCAATTGCTTGGACGGTCGATCATGTCTGGTGTCAGAATGCGCGCGCTGGTCTGCTCCAGCACGGTCACGCGCTCATCCTGGCGCAGCTTCCATGCGAGCTGGTTAGTGCCGCTATCGACTGCAAAGACATGCGCTGCCCCGCCCTGCAGCAGCACGTCGGTGAAGCCGCCGGTTGAACTGCCGATATCCATTGCGACCGCGCCCGATGGATCAAGCCCGAAGTGTTCGATCGCGTGGGCAAGCTTGATCCCGCCCCGACTGACCCATGGGTGATCGCGTCCGCGCACCTCAAGCGGCACGTCTTGGGCCAACTGCTGACCGGGCTTGACGATTTTGGTGTCCCCGCTGAAGACAAGCCCCGCCATCACCAGTGCTTGAGCGCGCGCGCGGCTCTCCGCGAGCCCGCGCTCGACAAGCATTTGATCGATCCGTTGTTTTTTGCTCATAGCGTTATCTTGGTCATGGACGAAACAGCCACTAGCGCGCAATATGCGCACATGAAACACATCTATTTGCAAATGGCCGCAGGGCTAGCGGCGACCTTTACGATCGGATCAAGCACCGCCTGCGCTCAGCAGCAGGAAAATGAAACGCCTCTGGTTCAAATCGAGATGGCAGATGATGGCAGCTGGAACGACCAGCCACAAACGCCCGGCACTTGGGTCTATGTTTCCGAACCGGGTGAGGCCTTTGCCTATTTTGGTGATCGCGCCATGCCGGATAACCGACATTTCATGATCCGCTGCGATAGACCAACGCGCCAAGTTTGGCTCGCTCGTTCCTCGGAACAGGTGGGCGATGTCTTGATGCGTGTAAGAACAGAGACACAAGACCAGCTGTTTACCGCACAGCCGGTTCCAATGACCGGCCTGATCGCGGTTGAGCTGGCAGCAAACAACCGCCTCCTTGATGCAATGGCCATTACCAAAGGGCGCTTCGCCGTCGAAGTCGAGGGCATGGAGCCGCTCTATCTTCCGGCATGGGCCGAAGTGACCCGCGTAATCGAGGATTGTAGGTAAATACTCTTAAGCAGAGCGCTCTTGGCGAAGGCGAACTATTCTGACGTGGGAAAACTAAAATTCAAGTCTTGTTTTCGTGATTCACATGAATCAGATTGACACCTGAGGCCAGCGGCGAACGCGGCTCTCGGCCCCCGGTGATGCGGTCTGGGTCTTGGCTTACAAGCGCGAAAGGAGGTGATCCGATGTCTCATGGTTCAGTAGAGAGGTCGGCAAGTTTCCGCATGAGGTACTATAGGTAAGTTCGGAACCTATAGAGACTTCGTGAGCGGCGCTTGCCGCCGCTGACCATGAAAGGGCGGTTCACCCCGACCGGCGGTGACCGCCCTTTTCATATCTTGCCCTCGTTCCTCCATCTCACTATTCGCAACTCCCATGTTGTTCGACTACATCACCCACCCTTCGCCAACGCCCGAAGCAGAACGCCTCGCGGCAATCGCTGACCCTGGCTTTGGAAAGTGTTTTTCCGACCACATGGTAGTGATCGATTATGACGAAGCGAAAGGCGGCTGGTTTTCCGCGGCGCTCGGGCCCCGCAAGCCGATCCCGCTCGATCCGGCGGCCAGCGTGCTGCACTACGCGCAGGAAATCTTCGAAGGCATGAAGGCCTATAAACTGGACGGCGGCACCATGGCCCTGTTCCGGCCCGAAGAAAACGCGCGGCGTTTTAATGCCTCAGCGCGGCGTATGGCGATGCCCGAACTGCCAGAGAAACTGTTCCTTGAGAGCATCCGCAAGCTGGTGGAGCAGGACAAGAGCTGGTTCCCGCCAGTCGAAGGCGGCTCGTTTTATCTGCGCCCCTTCATGTTCGCATCCGAAGCTTTCCTTGGTGTGCGCCCGGCCAAACAATACAAATTCGTTGTGATTATCAGCCCGTCCGGCAGTTACTTTAAACGCGGCCCTGCCCCGGTGAAAATCTGGGTCAGCCAGGATTATGTTCGCGCGGCCCCCGGCGGCACTGGCGCGGCCAAGACCGGCGGCAATTACGCTGCATCACTCGTGCCCCAAGCCGAAGCGATCGAGCAAGGCTGCGATCAGGTTGTGTTTCTCGATGCGGTCGAGCGCAAATGGATCGAAGAACTGGGCGGCATGAACCTGTTCTACGTGTTCGATGATGGCAGCGTGGTGACACCGCCGCTAACGGGAACAATCCTGCCCGGTATAACGCGTGACAGCCTGATCCAATTGATCCGCGAAGAGGGACTGGAACTGCGCGAAGAGCCCTACAGCATCGATCAATGGCGCGCGGATGCGGAAAGCGGCAAACTGCTGGAGACTATGGCTTGCGGCACCGCGGCTGTGGTGACGCCTGTCGGCACGGTTGCCAGCCATGATGGCGAGTTCACAATCGGCAGCGGCGGCCCCGGTCAGCTGACCATGAAGCTCCGCGAGAAGCTGGTCGCGATTCAACGCGGCGCAATGGAAGACACCCATGGCTGGGTGATGAAGCTGGATTGACCACAGTGGCGAATGCCCCCATCACCGTTGCCGCGCTATACCAGTTCACGCGTTTTGAGGAGACCGCGTCCTTGCGCGAGCCGCTGCTCGCCAAATGCGAGAAAGTGGGCACGATGGGCACGCTGTTGCTGGCCAAGGAAGGCATCAACGGTACCATCGCTGGCAGCGAGAACGCTATCGCACAAGTGCTTGGCCATATCCGCGCCATGCCCGGATGCGCAGAGCTGGACGTCAAGTTTTCGCATGCCGAGAGCATGCCGTTCAACCGCATGAAAGTGCGTCTAAAGCGCGAGATCGTGGCCATGGGAGAGCCCGACATCGACCCGCGCCAAAGCGTTGGCCGCTATGTCGCGCCCGAAGACTGGAACGAACTGATCAGCGATCCCGACACTATCGTGATCGATACGCGCAATGACTATGAAGTCGCGATTGGCACATTCGAAGGTGCGGTTGATCCGGAAACCGCGAGCTTCCGCGACTTTCCGCAATGGTTTCGCGAACACCGCGACGAGCTGCTGGAAGCCAAGAAGAAGGTCGCGATGTTCTGCACCGGCGGGATCCGCTGCGAGAAATCGACCAGTTTCCTGCGCAGCGAAGGCATCGACGATGTCTTTCACCTGAAAGGCGGCATCCTGAAATATCTCGAAACCGTGCCGCAGGACGAAAGCCTATGGCACGGTGAATGCTTCGTGTTCGATCAACGTGTGTCGGTAAAGCATGGGCTAGAGCTCGGCTCTTACGGGCAATGCTTTGCCTGCCGCATGCCGCTTTCTGACGAAGAAATGGCTTCACCCGCTTATGCGGAGGGGGTCAGCTGCCCGCATTGCATCGACGCGCGCAATGAAGAACAGCGCGCGCGTTATGCCGAGCGGCAAAAGCAGCAGAAACTGGCGCGCAAGCGGGGTGAAGAACATATCGGCAAGCGGCTGGAGCGAGACGCAAAAGAAACCGCCGATGACTGAGCATCCCCCGGTCCTCTATTCCTTTCGCCGGTGCCCTTATGCGATGCGCGCAAGGATGTCCCTGTGGAGCGCCAGAATCAGCGTGATCCTGCGCGAAGTGAAGCTTTCCGCCAAACCGCAAGCGCTGCGTGAAATTTCGCCCAAAGCGACAGTGCCGGTGCTGATATCAGCCGATGGCCCGCTGCTCGAAGAGAGTATCGATATCATGCGCTGGGCACTCGGCAAGAATGACCCGGAAGGATGGCTTGCCGGAGATGATCGCGAGCTGATCGAGCGCAATGACGGCCCGTTCAAGCGTCACCTGGACCGCTACAAATATCCCACGCGCTATCCCGATGAAGCGAACGGCGATGAAGAAACCTTCCGTTACGATCACCGTTCAGGCGGCTTGGCCATTCTGACCGATCTCGACACACGATTGGGTGGTCAGAAATACCTCTGCGGCGACACGCGTACGCTAGCCGATATCGCGCTGTTTCCCTTTGTCCGGCAATTCGCCAACACCGACCGCGACTGGTTTGACTTACAAGGCCTGCCGCATTTGCAGCAATGGCTGGAACAGCACCTCGCCTCGGACCTGTTCAAGTCGATCATGCCGAAATTCGTGCCCTGGAAGGCCGGTGACGACCGGATCCTTTTCGGGCCCGATCAAGCCACATAACTAGTCCGGACACTGTGCCAAGGCATCGCGCATGGCATCGATCACCCAGCTGGTCGCCGGGCCTGGACGCGCATCTCGCCGCCAGGTCGCGCTCAGCGTATAGTGCGCACCGGGTTTCTCCGGCAGGTCGAGTTCGACCAGCGTGCCCTCACGCAAATCTTCGGCAACCTGATGACGCGGCATGTTCATGGTCGCCGCGTTTGGACCGGGCCGTTTCAGTCTGGATCGCGGATAAAGGACCAAGGCCCTTCGGCTCGCATACTAGGGTTATCGGGCGTCGGGGAGCTTCTCGCTCTCCGGCACTTTATCGCGCAATTCCTTCAGCCAGACATCGGCCACCGCATCGCTTGGCGCGCGCCAATCACCACGCGGTGAAAGAGCGCCACCCGCGCTCACCTTGGGGCCGTTGGGAATGGCGCTGCGTTTGAACTGGCTGAACGCAAAGAAACGCTTGATGAATTTCTCAAGCCACTCGCGAATGGTCGCCAGATCATATTCGTTCTTCTTTGCTTCAGGAAATTCAGCCGGCCACAGCCCAGCCTTGGCATCCTTCCACGCATGCCAGGCAAGGAAGGCAATCTTGCTGGGCCGCTGCCCCCAGCGGATGGTGTGATGCAGGAAAAAGTCATTCAGTTCATAGGGGCCAATGATGCTTTCCGTGCTCTGGATCTCACCGCCCTCGCCCGGCGGCACTAGTTCAGGCGAAATCTCCGTATCGAGGATAGACAGCAAAACTTCATCGGTTGTCGGATCGAACTGCTCGGTGCTGACAGCCCATCGTATCAGATACTGGATCAAGGTCTTCGGCACGCCCGAATTGACGGCGTAATGGCTCATCTGGTCGCCAACGCCATAGGTGCACCAGCCAAGCGCGAGCTCTGACAGATCGCCCGTCCCGATCACAAAGCCCGAATGGTGCCCCGCCAACCGGAACAGGTAATCGGTGCGCAGCCCGGCTTGGACATTCTCGAACGTCACGTCGTGGACCGGCTCCCCGTCAGCGAAGGGGTGCTGCATGTCTTCGAGCATCCGCGTCGCTGCCGGCCGGATATCGATCTCTTCCGCTGTGATCCCCAGCGCCTTCATCAGCTTCCATGCGTTCGACTTGGTGTGATCAGAGGTTGCAAATCCGGGCATGGTGTAGCCACGGATAAAGCTGCGCGGCAGACCCAGCCGATCACAACATTTAGCGGCAACAATCAGCGCGTGGGTGGAATCAAGACCACCCGATATGCCGATCACCATGCTCTTGGCATGGGTCGCCTCCAACCGCCGCATAAGGCCATCGACCTGAATGTTGAAAGCTTCGTAGCAATCTTCATCAAGTTTGTGCTGGCGATTGGGCACAAAGGGGAACCGCCGGACCGGGCGCACCAGACCGCGATCACCATCGCTGGGCGCGAATGCGAAACTGATTGTGCGAAAACTGTCCTCTGGGCGCCCTGCCGCCTCAGCGGCGTCGTTGAACGTCTGCATCCGTGCACGCTCTGCAAGAATACGTTCGCAATCCACATCCGCGATGCACAGCTCTGCATTGAGGCTGAAACGTTCGCTTTCTGCCAACAGGTCGCCCAATTCGTAGATCATCCCCTGCCCGTCCCACGCGAGATCCGTGGTGCTTTCGCCATACCCGCTGGCGCAATAGAGATAGGCCGCGACCGCGCGCGAACTTTGCGCCCTTGCCAACAGATGGCGCTCATCCGACTTGCCGATGGTGATGTTGCTGGCAGAGAGGTTAGCGAGCACGGTTGCACCTGCCAGCGCCCCTTGCGTCGATGGCGGCGTTGGCGCCCAGTAATCCTCGCAAATTTCGACATGCAGCATGAACCCGGACAAGTTCGATGCCGCAAAAATCAGGTCAACACCGAAAGGCACGGCCTGCCCCGCCACGGCGATCTCCATCCCCCTGATCTCTCGCCCATGCGCAAACCACCGCTTCTCGTAATATTCGCGATAGTTGGGCAGGAAGCTTTTCGGCACAACGCCCAGCAATTGCCCGCGCGCGACAACCGCTGCACAGTTATAGACACGTCCATTGTGCCGCAGCGGCGCGCCGATCAGCAGCACAGGATCAATGTCGGCACTCGCGGCGACAATGCGAGCAACACCAGCTTCCGCTGCATCCAGCAAAGCGGACTGCAAATGCAGATCATCGATTGCATAGGATGACACGCAAAGCTCTGGGTAAACGACAAGATCGACCCTCGCCTCGTGCGCGCGTTCGGCCTCGGCCAGAATTCCATCTACGTTGTAATCAATGTCCGCAGTGCGCGTTTTCGGCGTACTCGTCGCGACACGAACCATCCCGTGCTGGTGCAGGTCGAAGAAGGGGTGATCGCCAGTATCCCGATCTGATTGATCATTTCTTGATACCATTAGGGAATTGTCAGTATCCTGCTCGGGAGCTGGCTCAAGCCAGTCTTCGGGTGAACATATGCCCAGATCGGCCAAGCGTCTTTGGACCGGTGGACGGGCAACTTTCCCCTTGGATTCCCAGCCATAAACAGTCCTGCTTGGCCAGGGATCGCCAAACCGAATGCCAAATTCCTCCGCTGACAGCGGCGGCTTGTACGCGTCACGCCAGGTGCGAATCTTGTATCCAGCCAAATGCATATCGAATTTAGTATCCTTTTGTGATACATTTGGCAAGTTTCGCTACTGCTCTGGAAAGCAATTGGCGACGGACGCTTGGGGACATGCGCCTTGCACTCGTAGCGTCGATGCCCCAACTCTCGAGTTCAGAGAGAGCTTCAAGAGACAGGACACCAAGAAATATGGCCGATCCCACCTACACCCCACCCAAAGTATGGTCAGCAGATACCGAAAGCGGCGGCCGCTTTGCCAGCATCAACCGCCCCACTTCCGGCGCGCGCGAAGAGAAGGACTTGCCGGTCGGCGATAACCCCTTCCAGCTCTACTCGCTCGCTACGCCGAACGGCGTGAAAGTCACCATCATGCTGGAAGAATTGCTCGAGTTGGGCCACAAAGGCGCGGAATACGATGCCTACACGGTCAACATCAGCCAGGGCGAACAATTCACGAGCGGGTTCGTGGCTCTCAACCCCAACTCGAAAATCCCAACAATGGAAGATCGCAGCGGTGACAAGCCATTTCGCGTTTTTGAATCGGCCGCAATCCTGATCCATCTGGCCGAGAAATTCGGCGAATTCCTGCCAACCGATCCCGCCGCTCGCGCTGAAACGCTGAGTTGGGTGGCATGGCAAGTCGGCACAGGCCCGTTCATCGGCGGCGGCTTCGGACACTTCTATGCTTATGCGCCGGAGAAATATGAGTACCCGATCAATCGCTATGCGATGGAGACAAAGCGCATCTTTGATGTCGCGGACAAGCGCCTGGCGGAAAGCCGCTTCCTGGCAGGTGACGAATACACCATCGCAGACATGGCCAACCTCCCTTGGCTCGCGCCTTTCACCACGGGCGATATCTACAACGATGCCAAGACCTTCCTCTCGATCGACGAGTATAAAAACGTTGGCCGCTGGGTGAAGGAAATTTCTGCACGCCCCGCAGTGAAGCGTGGCCGCATCGTCAACAAAACCTGGGGCGAAGAGAACCAGCAACTTCGTGAACGCCACTCGGCAGCGGATTTTGAAGGCAAGGATATTTGATCCGGGATATTTGACGTAGTCAGTGCGTTAGGGTTTCGTGGCACAGGGTTTTTGCCTGGGCCGCCAAGCCGTTATTGGAGTGCTGATTGGACCACGTCCCGCCTGAGCGCATCAAGCTGAAAGAGAAGCTGGGCTACGGCGTGGGAGACCTTGCCTCCGGGCTCTATCTCAATTTTTTCGGCTTTTTCCTGTTCTATTTTCTGGTCGA
This sequence comes from Altererythrobacter rubellus, assembly GCF_030284385.1. Classification (NCBI taxonomy): domain Bacteria; kingdom Pseudomonadati; phylum Pseudomonadota; class Alphaproteobacteria; order Sphingomonadales; family Erythrobacteraceae; genus Altererythrobacter; species Altererythrobacter rubellus. Next base: position 1,078,275 of record NZ_CP127221.1, on the reverse strand, counting down.
TCTGAACGGTCTGGCGCCTGCCGCGATCAGCTTGATGTTGCTCCTGACCAAGCTGGTCGACGCGGTGACTGACCCGATGATGGGCGCAATTTCCGACCGCACGCGCAGCCGCTGGGGCCGATACCGGCCATACATGCTGTTTGGAGCGGTGCCGTTTGGCTTTTTTGGCGTATTGGTGTTTGCAGCGCCAGATTTGAGCCCAACCGGCCTGCTGATCTGGGCCTATGTCACCTACACGCTCGCGATGCTGGTCTACACCTTCGTGAACGTGCCCTACGGCGGTCTGCTGGGTGTGATATCTCCCAGCGCCGAACAACGTGGCAGCGTTACCGCATACCGTATGTTCTTCTCGGCAATGTCGGGGATCTTGATTGGTGTTCTTGGAACTACGCTGGTGCGCGAACTGGGTGGCGGAGACGAGGCAAGCGGCATTATGTGGACAATGGCGTGCATTGCAGGCGTTTCATTCTTTTGCCTCTTGGCAACGTTCTTCACCACCAAAGAACGGATCGAGCCGAACCAGGAAAACGGATCTATTCTGGGTGATTGCAAGGAACTGGTCGTGACCGGCCCGTGGATCGCGGTGGCAATAGCCGCGATCTTGGGCGTCACAGCAATTGCCGCCCGACAAGCCAGCGCGCTGTTCTTTTTCGAGTATGTTGCAGGCGACGATGGCTCGCCGGTCCTCGCGTTTCTTGATCGCCCCGCGCTTTTCCTGACTGCTTTGGCGATAGGTCAGATTACAGGCGTGATCTTCGCCAATTTCCTGCAGCGGCGGTTTGAAAAATCGCATCTCGTGATCTTTGCCGGGGCACTAAAAGCTTCGACGATCATGCTGTTCCACTCCATGCCGCTGGACGCTGTATGGCTGCAAACATTTGCACAATTTGGAGTTGGGATCGGCTTCGGCATGCTGATGGTTCTGGCCTACGCGATGTTCACGGATATCGCGGAATATGTCGACTGGCGTTCGCGTAAGCAGATGACAGCTCTGGTGGTCGCCGCATCAATCTTCGCTGTGAAGACCGGCGTTGCATTTGGTCTCGCTCTACCCGGTCTAATCATCAGTATGACCGGCTTTGTCGCGGGGGAGCAGCAATCCGAAAGCGCCATAATGGGAATCAACCTCGCTTTCGCGATTATCCCGGCGATTGTTCTGGTTCCTGGCGGGATCGCGATGCTGTTTTACAACATCGATCGACGCACTTTGGCGGCAATAGAAAGCGAATTGGCTCAGCGCCGCGCGAGGCCTGCATAGACACTCAGACAAAGGCCTGCATAAAACAGCGCGTTTGCACTTCACATCCGCGCACAAGCCGTTATAGACCGCCCCTCTGCTGGGGTGTAGCCAAGTGGTAAGGCACTGGTTTTTGGTACCGGCATGCGCAGGTTCGAATCCTGCCACCCCAGCCAACCTAATCAAAAATATTTTTGATCATTCCCAAATGCGGACCCAGTCTACTTCCATACTGATTTCATTAGCCTTAATTGCCTCTACTGTGGCCGCAGGCAAGCCAGGATAAGGTGAATTCACTCCATTAACGCCTTGAGGATAATTTCCTCCCAGAGCAAAATTCAAAATTAAATGTTGAGCTCTATCAAATCTCCATTCACCTCGCTCCTCAACCTCCGCTCTTGTAACTCTAAAAAATTCTTCTTCGTCTACAAAAAATCTTACATCTTCAGTACGCCGCTCGACCGTATATATATGCCAATCAGATACTTCTGCACCGTCTTCAAAATTATTTCGCGCCCCAATGCTCTCTCCGCCAGAATATCCAGGGCCATGCAAAGCCGAACTCGTCCACGCCTTTTCACCAACATATTCCATGATATCGGTTTCGCCAGAATTAGGCCAACTACCATATCCGAGAAGCCAAAACGCGGGCCAAACTCCTTGGGCATCAGGCATCCGAATTCGAGCTGAAACCTTTGCATACGTAACATCAAGTTTGTTGCGAGAGTTAATACGGCCAGAAACAAAATCCACTATACGACCAGTTGGTGTTGGATAACCCTCGCGCCATTCAGGTTTGAGAACCAACACTGCATCATCTTCAGAACCTGTTGCAGCTTCAAAGAATATTGTGTCCGAAGAGTCTATATAGGCTTGCTGTTCGTTATTTACCCAAAAATCCGGCCCGACAACATTCCATATACTTCTATCCAGTGAGCCATTCGCAAACTGATCTTCAAAAACCAAGGTATCAAAGGAAGCAGGAGAAGACACGGGTGGCGATGGTGGCAGAACACCCCCTCCTCCAACCGTATTTGGTGGCATTTGTTGCCCTTCGTCTCCACAAGAAACTAAAGTCGAGACCAAGACAATTGTAATGATGTTTGTAAGAATTTTCATACTGATGATTGAATTTACTACGGTTAATTTACCCTTCCCAAAATCCTCATTAAATTGAACGAAATATTAATAGCGTATTGAATAGATATGAAAATTTAGAAAACATTTGGCCCTGATTGATAACATTCAGTAGGCTTTTAACGCCGACCAAGGGTCAGTAGACCGAGTGCTATACCGTTCCAGCAACACAAAGGCATTGACCCGTGACCCACTCTCCTGATCCCCCGACAAGGTATAGCACACAAGCTGCAATATCACGCGGTGTCCCAAGCCTTCCAGCCGGAAGATTAAGCTGTTCAAGCAGAGGCCCGAAATCTGCGTCTGTCATGTCGAGTGCCTTCTTCACTGTATCTGTCGGCACAAACCCGGGCAAGATCGCGTTGATACGAATCTTTTGTGGCCCCAACTCCAGAGCAAGTGTTTTGGTGAGCATATTCACGCCGGCCTTGGCCGCGCTATAATGCCCGCTTCCGGGAAACGGATCGCGCCCCGCCATCGATGACGTGTTCACAATCGAGCCGCCGTCTTTCATGTGTTTGGCCGCCGCACGTACGCCCCAGAAAACCGACGTCAGATTGACGGCCAGTGTCTTGTCCCATTCTGCCGGATCAAGCTCAGTCAGAGGTGCGGAAACCAGCGATCCACCGGCATTGTTAATCCAGATATCTAGCCGCCCGAATTCATCGACCGCGCGCTGAGCCAGCGCTTCCATATCTTCCGCGCTCGATACATCGGTCTTTTGCGCGACCGCACGCCCGCCGGAATTGCTTTCATTGATCAGCTTGGCGGTATGTTCGATCTGGTCGGTAGAGCGCGCCGCGCAAACCACATCAGCGCCAGCATCTGCCAGCAGCGTGGCGATACCTTCTCCAATGCCGCGGCCTGCTCCCGTAACAACGGCAACCTTTCCAGTAAGATCAAACAGTTCTTTCATGCGCGCTCTCCTACGATCATCGCGGTAAGGGCTAGCTGGGCATAGAGATACGATCCACTAGTGAAATGTCGGTCGATCAGTGAGGGTGGGCGGCTGGCCAAAAGCGAGGTACTTGGGGGGCTGACCAGCCGCCCGGATCGCTACGCAAGCTTGCGCGCGATTTGAAAGTAGGTGCGATTGTCGCCCTGATTGAATTCTTCCAGACTGGCAAATCCACGGTCTGCGATCTCGCTGCGCAATTCTTCCACGAACAGGAACTGGACTTTGGGTATCAGGCCCAATGCTGCGCCGACCGGAGCAATCATGCCGAACCAGCGCATACTATCACCAAGGCACGCTGTGCTGGTGATCAGCAAGCCGCCAGGTTTGAGAAGCCGGTGCGCCTTGTCCAGCGCAGCGCGGGGATTCTCCAGCAAATGCAGTAGGCTTAGCATCAATACAGCATCATAGCTGCCATCAGCGGCCTCAAAACTTTCGATTGAGGTAGCCCTGAATGTCACATTGTCGACGTTAGCTTCCGCCGCATTTATCTTCGCGAATTCCAGCATCTTCTCTGAAACATCGACTGCCGTGACGTGGGAAACGTGGCGTGCATGGGCATTGGCGTAAACTCCGAGTCCCGCGGCGATGGTGAACCCGGCGTTGAACGCGCCGCCCCGTTTATGCCTGGATTTGCTTACCAGCTCTGGCTTGTCTCGCACCGCGAACTGAAGACAAGCCGCCGCATCCGACTGGTATTCGACTTCCTTGCAGAACGGATTTCCGCCCTGCCACAGCCTCTGCCTCCCTTGCCTGGCTAGCGCTGATCAGATTCGGGCTGCGGATTATTAGGCACCAAAATCATATTGTTGCCCTCAACGCGCCATGACGCGAGCCGCGATAGCAAATTCATCCCGACAACATTAGTCTGACCAAGAGACGGCGCGATTACTACGTCGAGCCCGCGGGCGGCCACACTGCCAAAGCGCATTTCGTCAATGGTAGACAGTTCAGCTGAGACTGGGCCGTTGGCGGTGTTGATGGTAACGGGCAATCCGCCAGGTCGTGGTTTGATCGCTGCGCGATCCGCCAGATCCTGAGAAATGGCCGTTAGCGTAGCGCCCGTATCGACGAGGAAATTTGCCGGCACACCGTTAATCTGTGCGCGCAGCCAGAAATGCCCGTCAGGTGCCATGGGGATGCGGGTTTCGCCGCCTTCAACGATCTGTTCGGGCAAGCCAAACTGCGGAACAGCTATCTCCAGACGTGAATCGAAGCGCGACAATTGCAACACAACGACCAGCAGAACGCCGCCCAATACAACCGTGCTGGCGCGCCGAACCATCAGCCCCAGTGGCACTTTCCGGCGAACCATTAGCGATCCGATCGCGCTTACGGCGATTGCCGCGACCACCATCAACAGCAATCCCGAACGCGGGATCGCGGAAATGGTCATCGCCAGATATTCCCAGAGGGCCTTGATCGACATCACCGGAATATAGGAAGCTAATGGGCGCAGGTCCATCTGCTGCCAACTAGGGTGCGCTGCGCGGGATCGACGCGTCGGCCAACACGAGCGAGAAGCGTTCCTTGCTATCAAGCCATCGATGAGTTGGTGTCCACCCACCTGCCAACAGCAATGTGTTCCCCGTACGTCGGCTGAATTTGTGGCTGTTTTCAGTGTGCAAACTCTCGCCTTGAGCCAGTGCAAATGGCTGGCCTGACACGCTGAAGCTAATGTCTTTCTGCGCGACCAAGTGCATCTCGATCCGCGCAAAGTCATCATTCCAGCGCGCTTCATGCCGCAAGAATTCAAGCGGAATGTCGCCATCGAGCTCACGATTAATCCGACGGACAAGGTTGTAATTGAATTCAGCGGTTACACCCGCCGCATCATCATAGGCGGCAATCAGGACATCGGGATCCTTGATCAGGTCCATACCGATCAAGAGCTTTGAGCCCTCGCCCAGCGTTTCGCGCACTGTCCGCAGCAGATCCACTGCAGTACGCGCGACCATATTGCCGATGGTGGAACCCGGGAAAAAACCAAGTTTGGGCATGTCCGAAACTGCATCAGGCAGTGCGACCTTGCGCATGAAATCCGCCTCGACCGGATAGACTGGAAGGCCGGGAAACTTGGCTGCGAGCTCAGCGGACGAAGCGCGCAGGAAGTCACCAGAGATATCAAGCGGTACATAGGCCGCAGGCGCAATAGCAGACAGCAACACCGGAGTTTTAACGGAACTGCCAGAGCCGAATTCGACCACTGCCCTGCCCGGACCGATCAATTCCGCGAATTCACCGCCGCGCGTTTTCAGAATATCGGTCTCCGCGCGTGTCGGATAATATTCGGGCAGCTGCGTGATTTCCTCAAACAATTGTGAACCGGCATCGTCATATAGCCAGCGTGCCGGGATCGCCTTGGGGACTTGCTTCAGCCCTGCCAAAACGTCCTGCCTGAACGCGCGGTCCACGCCATCTTCGTCAAGATTGATCAGCCTCATGCCTTCAGACGCGTTCATCAAAAGTCCTTTGCCAAGCGCAGGCCAGTGAATTGCCAACGCTGATGCGGGTAGAAGAAATTGCGATAAGAGGAACGCGAGTGCCCGCGCACCGTAGCGCAGCTGGCACCTTTCAACACAAACTGGCCGCTCATGAATTTGCCGTTGTATTCGCCCACTGCGCCCGGCGCGGGCTTGAAGCGGGGGTACGGCAAGTAGGCCGAGCGGGTGAATTGCCAGCAATCGCCGAACAGACTGTCGCCGCCAGTGGGTTGCACCCCGCTTGCATCATCCAGCTGGTTACCTGCCGCAGAGTCTTGTGCCTGTCCCATAGCTTCCCATTCGAACTCGGTCGGCAATCGGTTACCAGCCCAGCTGGCAAAGGCATCAGCTTCGAAATAGGAGATATGCGTGACCGGCGCGTCGGGATCGCGATCCTGCCATCCGTTCAGAGTGAATTGCTCGCCTTCGCGCCAATAAAGCGGCGCAGAGATGCGATCGCCTCGAACCCAGGCCCAACCATCAGACAGCCAAAGCGAAGGATTGGTGTAACCGCCATCCGAAATGAACTCCGCCCATTCGCGATTGATCACAAGCCGTTTTGACAGTGCAAAGGGTTCCAGCAAGACCCGATGGCATGGCCCTTCATTGTCGAACGCAAAGCCACTGCCTTCGTACCCAATCATTGCGATACCGCCAGGATGTTCGTGCCAGCCTTCTTTCGCTGATCCCGATTCTGGTAAAGCGCCGTCAAACATCGCTGGGCCGAGCGGGTTCTGGAACAGCGCATGCTTGATATCTGTCAGCAGCAATTCCTGGTGCTGCTGTTCATGCGCGATACCCAGTTCAATCAGATCGCTGTGCGCCGGATCATCAAGCAAACGCTCCATCGCAGCGTCAACATGTGATCGCCATTCGAGGATTTGCTCCAAAGTCGGGCGCGACAGCATCCCGCGCGAGAAACGGGCAATCCGTTCGCCCTCTGCTTCGTAGTAGGAGTTGAACAGGAATGGATACTGCTCGTTGAACAGCTGATACCCGCGCGCATGACCGCGCAGCAGGAATGTTTCCCAGAACCATGTCGTGTGGGCCAGATGCCACTTCGCTGGCGAAGCATCTTCCATCGACTGGATCGTGGCGTCGGCATCGCTGAGCGGCGCAACCAACGCTTTGCTCAAACGCCGTGTTGCGCGAAATCTATCGGCTAGCCCAGCCGCCCGATCAACAACAGCGCTGGCAAGCGATTCAGGCACGTTACTTCTCCCGCGTCAGCTTGTGCTGGCAAGATCATGCCCGAAAGGCGTTACAATTGAAAGGCATGCCCAGCGACTGAAGGTGGCAAACGCTGGTCAGGCCGCGTTGGCCTGTTGCTCGTTCACTTGCTGGTTGAGCATCTCCGCGATCAGGAATGCCAGCTCTAGCGACTGCGCCGCATTCAAACGCGGATCGCAATGGGTGTGATAGCGATCGCCTAGCGCCTCATCTGTAATCGCCACTGCCCCACCGACACATTCGGTTACATCCTGCCCGGTCATCTCGATATGGATGCCGCCCGGATGAGTCCCTTCCGAATGATGCACATTGAAGAAGCCCTTCACTTCCGAGAGGATGCGATCAAACGGACGGGTTTTGTAGCCGCTGTCCGACTTGATCACATTGCCGTGCATCGGATCACAGCTCCAAACCACCGGATGCCCTTCGCGTTTCACCGCGCGCACGAGTTTGGGCAGCCCCTCTTCGACCTTGTCATGGCCAAAGCGGCTGATCAGCGTGATCCGGCCCGCTTCTCGCGATGGATTGAGCACGTCGAGCAGTTCAAGCAGAGCGTCCGGTTCGAGCGACGGTCCGCACTTCATACCCAACGGATTGCCGATGCCGCGCGCAAATTCAATGTGCGCGCTGCCCGGGAAGCGTGTTCGATCGCCGATCCAGACCATATGCGCGCTGGTGGCGTACCAATCTCCAGTCAGAGAATCTTGGCGCGTCAGAGCTTGCTCGTATGGCAGCAGCAGCGCTTCGTGGCTGGTATAAAAGCTTGTGCCCTGCAATTGCGGGACAGTTGCCGGATCAACGCCGCAAGCTTCCATGAAATCGAGCGCGTCGCCAATCTTGTCAGCGGTTTCCGCGAACTTTTCCGCCCAGGGCGTGCGCCCCATGAAATCGAGCGTCCACTGGTGCACCTGACGCAGGTTGGCATAGCCGCCACCGGCAAACGCGCGCAGCAGATTGAGCGTCGCGGCCGCTTGTGAATAGGCCTTTACCATCCGCGCCGGGTCATTGCGGCGCTGCACCGGATCGAAATCGATCCCGTTGATGTTGTCACCGAAATAACTCGGCAATGTCAGGTCGCCTTGCGTTTCCGTTGCGGAACTGCGCGGCTTGGCAAACTGACCAGCCATGCGGCCGACCTTCACCACTGGCCGCTTGCTGGCGAAAGTCATCACAACCGCCATCTGCAAAAGCACGCGGAAAGTGTCGCGGATATTGTTCGGGTGGAATTCGGCAAAGCTTTCCGCGCAGTCACCGCCCTGCAACAGGAATGCATGGCCGTTGGCCACGTCTGCCAGATCCGCCTTCAGCGCACGTGCTTCGCCGGCAAAGACTAGCGGCGGATAGACGGACAGCGTCGCTTCCGCCTCGGCTAGTTCAGCTGCGTCTTCGTAATGCGGCAAATGCCGCGCTTCATGGGCTTTCCAGCCGTCGGGTTTCCAGTTGTGCGCCACTGTCACATTCTCATTCCATTAAAATTCAGTCAGAGCGTTAACACGCCCGGACTAAGAAGCACAAAGCACAATATGGACAAAAGGTAACAAAATTTCACGTCATGACCCAAGCTTTGCTTGTCTATCGGCCCATTACAGCAGGCGCCGCTGGCCGGATTGTAGGCGTAGTTTCCGCCAATTCCTGCCCGTGCGGAATCACCGCCAATTGCCATCCGGGACGCGCCGCCAGATAACGTCGCGCTAGCAATTGCATTATTTCAGGCCGCGTGCTGGAATAGTCTCGGATCAAGGTTGGTACCAGCTTTACCCGCTTTGGATCAGTGCTGGCACCTTCCAATTGCAGCAGCCAGAAAAAGTTGCTGGTCGCCGCCCTGCTGTAGAGTTGCCCCAATGGCTGCGTGGCGCGCGCGATTTCCTCTTCTGTCAGTGTTGTTTCGGCCAGATCCTTTGCGATCTGGTTAGCCTCAGCGAAGAACACTGGAACATCTTGCGGCTCCAGCTGAGCCAGAGCCATGATTGTCCCGCCTTGCGGGATGTCGGCCGGCCAGCGAGAGATAGCTTGCGGCGCATAGCTAGCGCCCAACTTCTCTCGCAGCGCATCCATCAGGCGATTGTTGAATATCTCTGTCAGGATTTCGAGCTGGCGAGATTCGCGCAGACGAATAGTGCCGCCTCCAGTGGGCCAAGCGATGACCGCTGCGGCCTGGTTGGCATCGCCGCGATGAGCCAACACCTCGGTCGGCGCGTCAGGTGCGGGGAATGCTGGCAATCGATTGGCGATTTCCGGCGTCAACGGCATGCGCGCTGGCAAGGCACCAAAGGTTTCGCGCAATGTCTGGACCACAGCTTCGCGGTCAAATTCGCCGAATACCAAAACTTCAACCGCCCCTTCTTTAAGGCGAGGCTCCCACACCTCGCGGAAGCCCTCCGGTGTTACCTTTGCCATCATTTCCGGTGTCGATGTGGCCCACCGTTCATCCTTGTCACGCAAGAGGTAATCCAAATCGCGCGAGATCATGGAAGCCGGGCTGGATGAGTAGGACGCATAACCGATCTCTGCTGCAGCCTTGGCGCGCAAGACCGGGTTGGGATCCCAGCGCGGCATGCCCAGTTTGGCCGCGAACAGATAAAGTTGATCTTGCACATCTTCGGAACGGGTTTGCGCCGTGAATGTGAAGACTGCGTCTTCGATCGAGAAATCGAAGCCCATTTTGCGACCGTTTGCGAGACGATCGAGATCATTTTCGTCAATCTCGCCCAGACCCGAGGATACAAGCGCGATTTCGCCGAGCGAAACATAAGGTGCGTCTTCGGCCTCGAATGCGCGATAGCCCGCGCCAAACCGAACCTTGGCCGACACGCGGCCGGGCTCGTCATTGTTCGACCACAAGATGACATTCACACCATTGGCAAATGTCAGCTGCTCAATGTCCAGCAGGCCAATGTCCTTGCGCTCGAGAATCGTCCCGATCGGCCCAATCGCAGGCAATTCGTCGAATGAGATTGTCCTGTTGGCCAAACGCGCATTCTCATCGGGCGATGTGTCGCGGGCCAAAGCCAAACGCAAAGCTGCCTCTTCGGCTTCGCCACTAACAGGTGTTACATAGACGCCGCGAACAACGTCGCCCTCGAACAGCTTTTGCGTTGCAGCGAAAACTTCAGCGGGGTTGAAACGCGGATTGGTCCCGCGAAAGATGTCGAGCGCAACCTGCGCCGAAGCAACCGTCTCGCGAATATCAACCGCGCGCACGATATTGTCAGCCAGCCGCCCGCCTGCAGTCACGCGGGATTGCTCGACCTCGCTGGCAAAGGCGATGTCGAATTCAGCGACCTCGCGGTCGATCTCTTCCTGGCTGGGCGGTGTAGCCAATGCATCCGCGACCACGCCGCGAACATCGGCCAGGGCTGCGTTCCAGTCCCCACCCAAAGGCGCGAAGCTGATAATCGTCGCATCGGCAGAGCGGGAAATGTCGTCTTGCTGGACTTGCGCATAGAGGAAGCTTCCCCCGCTGCGTGCGCGGGTCTCAAGTCGGCGATTGATGATCGCCTGCGCAATGGCTTCGATCATCAGGCCTTCGTTGTAGACCACGGTGTCTTGCACCGGGCGCCACGGGCGCATCACTGCATAAGTCAGGCTGCGCGGCATGTCCGGCTCTGTAATGACGGCAAGCTCGCCCACCGTCGTACCGCCGCTTGACCCAGCCAGCGGGATCGGATCGCCAAAGTCGGGAGCAGGGGTCAACGGCCCCTCCCCCTGCCAATCTCCGAAATAGGTTTCGATCAGTTTAGCCAGGAGCAGCGGATCAACATCGCCCACCGCAACTACCACGGCGTTCTCGGGCCGATACCAGCGCGCATGGAAGGCCTGAACAGTCTCGCCCGTTGCTGCGCCCAGCGTTTCCGGCGTGCCAATCGGTCGACGGTTGGCCAGGCGTTGTCCTGCAAACAGCGTTTCCAGCGTTTTCTCACTGACCCTTTGCTGCGCCCCGCCCTGCTCGCGCATTTCGGCGAGCACGATCGGCACCTCTGCTGCAACATTGGCATCGCTCAACACAGGTTCGCGGATCATGCCCGACAGCAATTTGAAGCTCTCTTCAAGATTCGCTGGGGTAAATGCGGGCAAATTGATGTTGTAGACCGTAGCAGTGGGGCTGGTGCTCGCATTGGTGTCATGCCCCAGCGTCGCGCCCAGCCGCTGCCAGCGAGGGATCGCTTCGCCCTCACCAAGGTATTTGCTTTCACGGAACAGCATATGCTCTAGCAAATGCGCAAATCCCTGCTCGCTATCTTCTTCATGCAAGGAGCCAGCATCGATGCGAACGCGGATCGAAACCTGACCCGGCGGAACGCCATTGTTGCGCACTGCATAGCGCAAGCCATTGTCGATCTCGCCGAACTGCCATTCGCGGTCCACCGGAACATTGCTGCCTTCATACAGCCACGGTGTTTCGTCTTCCGCCTGAAGGAATTGCGGATCAGGCGCGGATTGCTGCTTTGCCGCAATATCCTGAGCCAAGAGCTCAGAGGCGAACACAACCGGAGTTGAAAGAAGAATGATTGCGCCAAATGCGCCGGCAATTGATTTCATGAAATTCACTATAGGGGCGCAACAAGTGAAGGGATAGTGAATGATCGCCAAGCTTTGCTGCCTTGTCGGCAGGCTGCGTCGCGCCTACATTAACACCTATGTTCATTGAAACCGAAACGACACCCAACCCATCCAGCCTCAAATTCCTGCCTGGCCGGCAGGTTATGAGCGCAGGAACGCACGAATTTGCGACACCCGAGGCCGCCGAAGCGAGCCCCTTGGCGCAGGCCATCTTCGACACCGGCGAAGTCACCAATGTCTTTTTTGGAGCAGACTTCATCAGCGTCACATCAGCGCCCGGCGTCAGTTGGAGCGATTTGAAGCCGCAAGTGGTCGCGATCCTGCTCGACCATTTCGTTTCAGAAGCGCCGCTGTTTGCTGGCGGTGACGCATCGGGGATATCAATCCCCGCAGACGAAGCAGACACACTGGTTGTCGAAGATGATCCGGCCAATGCGGACGTCGTGGCTCAGATCAACGAATTGCTGGAAACGCGAGTGCGCCCTGCGGTTGCCGGTGACGGCGGCGATATCGCCTATCGCGGTTTCAAGGACGGCGTGGTCTACCTAACCCTGCAAGGGGCATGCTCGGGATGCCCTTCCAGCACAGCGACGCTCAAGCACGGCATCGAAGGCCTGTTAAAGCATTATGTTCCCGAGGTGCTGGAAGTGCGCGCAGCCTAACACTCAAGGACGATTGATGACCAAGCAATTTCACGGAACCGTGTTGTCTGTCGACGCGCTCGATCAACTGTTCAACGAAGCGCGCACCTATAATGACTGGCTCGACAAGCCGGTGACTGACGCGCAATTGCATGCGATCTGGGACCTGCTGAAAATGGCGCCAACATCGGCGAACATGCAGCCTGTGCGGATTGTCTGGGTCAAATCTGACGAACAAAAACAGGCGCTTGCAAACTGCGCCATGGAAGGCAACAAGGCAAAGATCCTTGCCGCGCCAGTGACTGCCGTGATCGGTTACGATATCGATTTCCATGAAGAGCTGCCCTGGTTGTTTCCGCATAGCGACGCGAAAAGCTGGTTCGAAGGCGACGAAGAAGGCCGCAAGGAAGGCGCGTTCCGCAATTCCACGCTTCAGGGCGCCTATCTGATGCTGGCGGCACGCGCGGTCGGGCTCGATTGTGGGCCTATGTCGGGCTTCGATGCAGACGCAGTCAACGCCGCATTCTTCGCCGATGAACCGCGCCACCGCGTCAATTTCATCTGCTCTGTGGGCTACGGCGATCCGGAAAGCATCTTTGATCGCAGCCCAAGGCCGGATTTTGACACGTTCAACACAATCGTCTGACTTGAAGCGTTTGGCCGCTTGAGGCATCGCAACTTCCATGCGGACGCCCAAACGAACACTCGCAATCGAAACAGCAACTGAGGCCTGCTCGGTCGCCGTGTTCGAGGGAGACCAATTGCTGGCGGGCCAACATGTTGTATTGGGCCGCGGCCATGCCGAACGGCTCGTGCCGATGATCCAAGCGCTGCCCGACAATGGCAAAGCGGACCGTATCCTGGTCTCGCTTGGCCCGGGTAGCTTTACCGGCGTCAGGATCGGGATCGCGGCAGCGCGCGCATTGGGCTTTGCATGGGATGCTGATGTGCAAGGTTATCCAACACTCACGCTGCTCGCAGCAATGGCTCAGAGCGAGCGACCGGATGCGCCGCTTATGGTCTGCATGAATGGCGGGCATGGCGAATGGTTCGTTCAGAACTATTCGCATGGCAGCAATCCTGAAAGCGAAGTGCAGTCACTTACGCCGGATGAAGCTGTCGCTGTCTGCAACTACCAAGTCATTGCAGGAAATCGGGCGCAGGAAATGGCTGATCAATTGGGAGGTCAGAGCGTGGCACTCAATATACTGCCCGATGCCCGCAAGACCTACCTGCTCCGCGAAGCCCACCTAACGACCAACCTTGCGCCGATCTATGGCCGCGGGCCTGATGCGAAGTTGCCAACCGGATGAACAAGATCAGCCAAGTCGATCAGATCATGGCGGTTATGGAGACCGCCTTTGACCCGCAATGGGGCGAAGCATGGAACAGGCGCCAAGTCGAAGATGCGCTTCTTCTTCCCAATACTTTTGCCATTCTCAATACTAGCGACAGCCAAGATGAAACAGCAACCGGCTTTCTTATAACGCGCCACGCTCCGGGGGAAGAAGAGCTTCTGCTGATCGCGGTCGATCCAAATTATCGAAGACAGGGTACAGCAAAGAAAATGCTATCGCAATTGAAGGTTGACGCACGCACTCGCGGGGCATCACATATTTTTCTTGAGATGCGCGAGAACAACCCAGCCAAAGTATTATACCTTCGGGCAGGCTTTGAACCCATCGGCAGACGCAGGGCATACTACTTGCTTTCAGACGGAAATCGTATGGATGCCATTACTTATGGATTATCTATTTGATGTGAATTAGTACTCATTTATGTAGAATTTCACACACACATGCCTTGAAAATCTCGCAGATTAGGTGCATGCGAAACAAATCGGGGGGCTACACTCCGAAGAGCAAAATATAATAAAAGTGAGGAACTCTATGGATATGACCGAAGTAGACATGAAAGAAACGCTGATCACGCTAACTTCGGATATTGTCGCTGCACATGTCAGCAACAATAATGTCGATGTCGAAAGCGTACCATCGCTGATCAGCAATGTGTATTCAGCTCTCTCGACGCTTGGTGGGGTGGCCGGCGTAAAGGAAGAGCGCCCAGAGCCTGCTGTTACCGTCCGGGCTTCAGTGAAGAAGGATCACATCGTTTGCCTGGATTGCGGCAAGCGCATGAAAATGCTCAAGCGTCACTTGTCGACAGAGCATGGCATGACGCCTGACGAATACCGCGCCCGGTGGGAGCTCGGACCCGAATATCCTCTGGTCGCGCCGAACTACGCAGAAACGCGCCGCAAATTGGCCAAGGAAATCGGCCTTGGCCGCATGCCCGGCCAGAAGCGCGGTCGCCGTAAAAAGACCACCTAAAGACGCAGGCCGTGGTCTGTTGAAGAGCGCCTTGTTTCGCCGCAGCTTGTGGCTATACAAGGCGTACTCCAACACTAGCGGAGGCAGGATTGTCGCAGAAAATCGATCTTGAGCAGCTTTGCGCCGACAAGGGGCTGCGTATCACAGAGCAGCGCCGCGTGATCGCGCGCGTGCTGTCGGATAGCGAAGATCACCCTGACGTCGAGCTTCTGCATCAACGTGCTTCTTCTATCGATCCGAAGATTTCGATCGCCACCGTTTATCGCACAGTCCGCCTGTTCGAAGAGGCGGGAATCCTGGACAGGCATGACTTTGGCGATGGCCGCGCGCGCTATGAAGCCGCGCCGGAAGCTCACCATGACCATCTGATCGACGTCGAGACGGGCAAGGTCGTCGAATTTGTCGATCCTGAACTGGAAGCCTTGCAAAAAGTTATAGCAGAGAAGCTCGGCTATCGCTTGGTCGACCATCGAATGGAACTGTATGGCGTCCGCATCGCGCGCGAAGACTGACGCCGAGTTACGGGCAGCCGCGGCGCGCGGTGAGCCAACTCCAATATCGCCAATGGGCTGGGTGCGTCTGGGCAGGCGGGTATTCCTGCTGTTCCTGGCATTGCTGCTGCTCGTACCAGTGCATTACCTGTATCGAGCGCTCGCCTATGGCTCGCCTTTTCCGATGTACTTCCTGCGCTTCGCCGCATGGGTCGCCGGGGCGCGAGTCAAAGTGATCGGCACACCCTTGCGCCGCGATGTGTTCTTCATATCGAACCATCTATCATGGCTTGATATCCTGGCGCTGGCTGGCGCGAGCGGCACCGCATTTGTCGCCAAGGCAGAACTCAACGAGGTGCCAATCGTCGGATGGCTGTCGAGGCTCAACCGCACGGTTTTCGTTAGGCGTGAGAACCGCATGGGCGTAGCCGAGCAAATCAACTCATTGCGTGAAGTGCTTTCGGACAATTGGTCCGTCACGGTATTTCCCGAAGGCACTGTAACCGATGGCCAGTCTCTGCTGCCGTTCAAGACTAGCATGTTGCGCGTGCTCGAGCCGCCGCCGCCAGGAGTGCTCGTTCAACCGGTCATGCTATTCTACGGCGAGATTGCAGAATGGGTTGGCTGGGTCGGTGATGAGACCGGGCTTAACAATTTCAAACGCGTCATGGCGCGCAAGGGCACATTCCCGCTTGAGCTGCATTTTCTGGAGCCGTTCAGCCCGGAAGATCATCATGGACGCAAGGCGATTGCCGCAACGGCTCGAAACGAAATCGAGTCCGCACTGGTCAATGCGCTCGGCAAACCTTTGCGCGAATTCGAGTTTTCGGTTGATCCGGTGCGTTATCAAGCGCCGGAAAAGATTTTCCCGATCGAATAGCGGGCTTAAAGCCCCGCACTGACCAGCCAATCGTGGAACAGGCGGACAGGCCGTTCTTCCAGCGCGGTCGGCTTGCACACAAACCAATAGCTGTACGGGCTTTCAACTTCCGCCCCATATAGGTCAGTAAGGCGATTGTCGGCCGCACGGCGCAAATGGTCATCATGCATGATTGCTATGCCAAGACCCTGCGCCGCTGCTTCCAGCATCAACTGGCCAGAGTCGTAATGGTCGATCGCTGCAGGCTCCAGATTCTCCAAACCAAGTGCCCGCTTCCATGCTTCAAAACTAAATGGCAGCTCGTTGTGGATTAGGAAGGTTTGCTTGCCGAGCTTGTCGATATCAACCTCGTCCCCCAGCGTGCCCGCCATTTCCTTGCTGCAGATCGCGTGCACCATGTTGTGATCGAGCCGCACCGCATGAAGGCCTTGCTCTGGCCCCTGGGACAGGATGATGGCTGCATCGAGAGTATCGCCAACACGGCCCTCCAGATGCGGCCCGGTGTCGATGTCGATATGCAGCAAGGGGTGCCGCTTACGCAGCTCGCCCAGCCGTGGAAACAATCGCTGACTACCAAACAGTGGCAGCACGCCCAACCGCAATCGCAGCAAGGAGATATTGTCCGATTGGCTTTCCACCGCACGAGCGAGCGCTTCCATGTGCGGGTTCACCGCTTCGTAGAACGCCTGACCTTCGTCGGTAAGCTGCATCGATTGGCGCGCCCGGGTGAACAGCTTCTTGCCGACGAATTCCTCAAGATTGGTGATCCGACGCGACAACGCCGAAGGGCTCAGGCCGATCTCTTCAGCGGCGGCACGAGCAGAGCCCAGGCGGACTGTTCGCATGAACGCTTCAAGAGCGCGGAGTGGGGGTAGGCGACGAGCTGGCATTTCAATTTCTCTCTTTCCAAGAAAGATACGCTTACGCCAGTCAAAAGATGCAAAAAATCGAAGAAAAGCCCAAATTTTTTAGGCTTTTGTTGTTGTTTCCGCATCCTTTGGCGCGTGCAAACGCAGCCGCGTGACGTGGGTTTCATCGCCGTCTATCACTTCGATGCGCCACCCACTGGAATGTTCAACCACTGCGCCAACCGGCGGAACCTGTTCGGCCAGAACGAACGTCAGGCCGCCCAAGGTATCAACCGATTCAGCAACTTCTGCCAAGCGCGGGTCCACGATTTCAGCGACATCATCCAACTCGGCACGCGCATCACAATCCCACATGCCGTCACCAATCGGCACGATCAGCGCTTCTGGCGCATCGTCATGCTCGTCTTCAATGTCACCGACAATTTCTTCGACCAGATCTTCAATCGTAATGAGGCCATCTGTTCCCGAGAATTCATCGAGGACAACTGCCAGATGAACGCGCCGTGCGCGCATGTCGGCCAATACATCCAATGCGCCGCGCACCTGCGGCACATAGAGTGGTTGCCGCATCAGCGTGGTCCAATCCGCCGGCGGCGGCTTGCCATTTGCAAGGAAAGCAAAGACGTCCTTGATGTGGATCATTCCGATCACATCATCCAGCTTTTCACGGTAAACCGGCATGCGCGAATGGCCATGCTCGCTAAATGCGGCGACCAGCTCATCCCAGCTGATCGACGCTTCCACAGCGATGATTTCGCTACGCGGCACCGCCACGTCATCGGCATCGTGTTCGCTGAAGTGCAGTAGATTGCGCATCATCTGCCGTTCAACCGGCGACAGATCGCCACCAGCATCTTCGGATGGAGCGGCATCACAATTGCCGTCTTCATGCTCATCAATCGCATCTTCGAGCTGCGCGCGAAGGCTGCGATCGCCATTGCCGATCTTTAGCAAGTTCTTGAGAGTGGTCATCAGACCGCTGCTACTGTCCGCGTCTCCCGCGGTAGATGGGGAATCGGGCATGGCCCTTAGTGGCTACTCCTATCAGTCACGATCCATATATGGGTCTGCGATACCAAGTTTTGCAAGTATCGGGATCTCCAAAGCCTCCATATTGTCCGCATCTTCTTCACTAATCTCGTGGTCGTAGCCCGCAAGATGCAGCAATCCGTGGACGATCAAATGCGCGGCGTGATGGTCCAGCGGTATCGATTTCGCCCCTGCTTCGCGAGCGCAAGTCTCATACGCAAGTGCCAGATCCCCCAGCATGACAGGCGGGCCGTCAGGCGCCAGATCGAGCAATTCTTCGCGGGTCAGCATGGGAAAGCTTAAAACATTGGTGGGTTTGTCACGACCCCGCCACTCGCGGTTGAGCGTGCGAACCTCTTCGTCCGAGGTGAACAGCAGGCTTGCGCTCAGGCGCACATTGGCAAGCTCGGGCGCGTTGTCTCCACAAGCCTGCGCAGCGCTCGCGGCCAACGCCTCCCAATCGCCCGAAGGCCAACCATCAATGTCGGTGTCTAGTTCCACCTACTCGGACGGGCCCTCATAGGCCTCAACAATACGGCCCACGATCGGGTGGCGCACCACGTCTGCGCTGGTGAAGCGCGACACCGCAATCCCTTCAACATTCTCCAGCTTGGTTACTGCATCCGCGAGGCCGCTCATCCGGTCACCACCCGGAATGTCGATCTGTTTGGGGTCGCCGCAGATCACCATCCGGCTGTTCTGGCCAAAACGGGTTAGAAACATTTTCATCTGCTCGCGCGTGGTGTTCTGGGCCTCATCCAGGATTACAAATGCATCGGCCAGTGTCCGCCCGCGCATGAATGCAATCGGCGCGATCTCGATCTCTCCACTTTCGATCCGTCTTTCCACCTGTTCTGGCGGCATGCAATCGAACAGCGCGTCATAAAGCGGACGAAGATAGGGATCGACTTTGTCCTTCATATCGCCGGGCAGAAAGCCCAGCTTTTCGCCAGCTTCCACCGCCGGGCGCGACAGGATCAGGCGTTGTACGCTGCCCGTTATCAACTGACTGACGGCCTGTGCCACCGCGAGATAGGTTTTTCCGGTCCCCGCTGGGCCCAATGCAAAGATGATATCATCCTTCGCCAGTTGCCGCATGTAAGGGATCTGCCCGGCACTGCGCGGCACGATCGTCTTGCGCCGGGTCCGGATCATCACCGGCGGGCCATTGTCCTCATCGCCCGAGATGATCCCCTCCAACGTCGGCTCATTCGACATTGCGATCAGCGATTCAATCGCGCCAGCATCCAGATCCTGCGCTTGGGCGAGCCGGTCATACATTGCTTGCAACGTATCGCGGGCGCGCGCCACGCTGTCTTGCGGCCCCTCGATCTGTAGCTGGTCCCCGCGGGCAGAGATAAACACGCCCAGTCGGTTTTCGACCTGCACCAGATTGGCATCGAACTCGCCGAACAATGGGACCAGCAACGACTGATCCTCAAAGCTCATTTCGATCCGCGCGCGGCGCGGCCTGGCTGCTGCTGGAAAGGGCGAAACCTTCGATCCGGTTTCGCGGGGCGATTGATTGGCGGGTTTACGTGCCATGCGCTCCTTTGGCGTTAACGCCAGCTGTGTTTCTGAGTCGAAAATGTAAGCGGGTTTTCGCCGCTGGCAAGCGCGCGCCCTTCACGAAGCGGTGGAAAGTCACTCAGCTGTCACGCAATTCCCTCAGGCGAATACCGGCTGCTTGAGCTTGCCCATCAACGAATTGGGGCCGCCTTCAACGATCTCAACCGTTACCATATCCCCTATCTGGGCGTCATCCTCGAACCAGACCGAGGTAAGCCAGGGCGACTTGCCCAGCCATTGGCCGTCCAGCTTGCCCTTGCGCTCCACCAGCACGTCGCAAGTTTTGCCGACCAGCGCTTGGTTGAATGCATGCTGGTCGCGATTAAGCCGCGCCTGCAAGCGCTTAAGCCGGTCATCCATCACCTCTTTGGCGAGCTGATTCTCCATCGTAGCTGCGGGCGTGCCGGGACGCGGCGAGTATTTAAAACTGAACGCCTGAGAATAGCGGACCTCGTCCACGATCTTCAGCGTGTCTTCAAACTCGGCCTCGGTCTCCCCTGGGAATCCGACGATGAAATCGCCTGACAGCGCGATATCAGGGCGCACTTCACGGAACCGCTCAAGCAGCCGCAAATAGCTTTCCGCGGTGTGGCTGCGGTTCATCGCTTTCAGCACGCGATCATTGCCCGACTGCACCGGCAGATGAAGATAGGGCATCAGCTTGTCGACTTCGCCATGCGCCGCGATCAGCGCATCATCCATGTCATTGGGGTGGCTTGTTGTATAACGAATGCGTTCGAGCCCATCGATCCTGGCTAGCGCATGGATAAGGCCCGCCAGACCTACTGTGTGTCCCTTTGTGTCCTCTGCGGACCAGGCATTCACATTCTGCCCCAGCAACGTGATTTCGCGCGCGCCGGCTTCAACCAGTTTCTGCGCTTCAGTGATCAGATCATTGAATGGACGCGAGATTTCCGCACCGCGTGTGTAGGGTACCACGCAATAGGTACAGAACTTGTCGCAGCCTTCCTGGACCGTGAGGAATGCGGTGGGGGAGCGACGCTTGCGCTGAGGCAAGCTGTCAAACTTCGCAATCGCAGGCATGTCGGTATCGGTCGCGCGTTCGCCCTTCACTGCCCGGTCCAGCATTTCAGGCAGTCGATGATAGGCTTGCGGCCCAACCACCATGGAAACTGCCGGCGCGCGCTTCATGATCTCTTCGCCTTCGGCCTGCGCCACGCAGCCAGCGACCGCAATCATCGGCGCTTTTTTCTGCGTCTTGCCTTTGGTCAGGCGGCCAATGTCCGAATAGATCTTCTCCGCTGCTTTCTCGCGAATATGGCAAGTGTTAAGAACCACCAGATCGGCGTCCTTGCCTTCGGGTGCCTCAGTAATGCCTTTTTCAGTAAGCAGTTCCGCCATGCGTTCGCCATCATAGACATTCATCTGGCAGCCGAAGCTTTTGACGCGGTACGTCTTGGGGGTCTCTGTCGGTCTCATGATGGCGCGCGCTTTAGCGGGAAGACCGCGCGGGTTCAATCATTCTGCTATAGAGGCGGCGCGGCGCACGTCCTTCTCGCGGCCAAAGTCGCACCACCCGCCCGGCTCCATCCGGCAGGGGCTGCGCGACCGGGTGATGTCAGGATATGTGACGCAACCGCTGAGCAGCGATGCCAGCAGGACCAGTGCTGCTCTGCGGTGCGTCATGATAGTTGGATCAGGAAACCGTGGCTTTCACGATTTTGCTCGGATTGGCTGGTGGTTCACCCACTGCCAAACCATCGATCAATTCCATGCCGCTCTCGACCTGGCCCCAAACGGTGTATTGGCCATCAAGGAAATGCGCATCATCGAAACAGATGAAGAACTGGCTGTTCGCGCTGTCCGGAACTTGCGTGCGGGCCATAGAGCATGTGCCGCGCACGTGCGGCTCTGCATTGAATTCCGCCTTCAGGTCAGGACGGTCGCTGCCGCCCATGCCGGTCCCGGTCGGATCGCCGCCCTGCGCCATGAAGCCGGGAATCACGCGGTGGAACACCACGCCATCGTAAAAGCCTTCCTGTGCCAGATCGGTAATGCGTTCAACATGGCCCGGTGCCAGATCGGGGCGCAATTTAATCACAACATCGCCGGATTCGAGGGTAAATGTCAGCTTCTCAGCCATGGGTAGAATCTCCTTTGTTGGCGCAGCGGTATAAAGAGTTGTGAGCGTGAGTCACCCTGCACCTTGCCTTTTCCCCCTGCCTGCCTAGACCAAGCGCCATGTCCGATGATGCGCGCCTTGAAGAGGAAGACCTGCTGACGGCTGAAATGCCGGAAGAAGACGGCCCGCATCCTGACGACCGCATCGATGACGAGCGGCACGATGAAGAAAACCGGCTAAAACCCAAATATATCCGCAGCGTACGTGACGCATTTGAGTCGGGTGACAACAATGCCGTGTATGATCTGGTGGAGCCGCTTCACCCAGCTGACGTCGCCGACTTGCTGGAGCTGTTTGACAAGGATGAGCGCGGACAGCTCGCCGCTGCGATAACAGACTTGATGAGTTCTGAAGTGGTCGCCGAGCTGAACGACCACGTGCGCGAAGACATGATGGAAGCGCTCGCGCCTGAAGCGGTTGCGACCATTGTCGAGCAGCTCGAAACCGATGATGCGGTTCAGCTGATCGAGGATCTGGACGAAGACGATCAGCAAGCAATCCTTGCCGAGGTCGATTCCGAAGACCGCGCGGCGATTGAAAGCGCGCTCGCTTATCCGGAAGAAACCGCTGGCCGCTTGATGAGCCGGCACTTTGTGGCGGTACCGGAACATATGAATGTCGGCGGTCTGATCGACTATATGCGTCACGAAGGCGATCTGGCTCAGGAATTCTACGAAGTATTCGTCGTGGATGAACGGCACCATCCGGTTGGCACTTGCGCGCTAAGCTGGGTGCTGACCACGCCGCGTCACATCAAGCTGACCGATGTAATGAAACGCGATCAGACTCTGATCCCGGTCGATACCGATCAGGAAGAAGTCGCGCTGATGTTCCAGAAATACAATCTGATATCAGCCGCTGTGGTCGACGAGAGCGGGCGCCTGGTCGGGCAGATGACAGTGGACGACATCGTCCACATTATCTCCGAAGAAGCCGGTGAAGATGTGCTGCTGCTGTCGGGCGCGGGCGATGGCGATATTAACGAGCCGATCCGCGAAGCTTTTTCCAGCCGCGTGCGCTGGCTGATCGCGAACCTTGGCACAGCCGTGGTTGCCTCTGCCATCATCGCCTTCTTTGGTGCCGCGATCGAGAAACTGGTCGCACTCGCGGTGTTGATGCCGATCGTTGCCAGTATCGGCGGCAATGCCGGTACACAGACCATGGCTGTCGCTGTGCGCGCAATCGCGACCAATCAGCTGACGCGGGCCAACACTTGGAAAATCGTGAGCCGCGAATTGCGCGTTGCGTTGCTGAACGGTGTAACCATCGCTGTGCTGATCGGAATCGCAACCGCAATACTATTCACGCCTCAGCTAGGTACGGTGATCGCGGTTGCGATGGTGATCAATATCATCGTTTCCGGCATGGCCGGCGTTCTGGTGCCGGTGATGTTTGAACGTCTGGATCAGGACCCGGCTGTGGCATCATCAGTTTTCGTGACGATGATCACTGACAGCATGGGCTTTTTCGCCTTCCTTGGCCTGGCTGTCCTTGCTGGCCTTGCCTAACGGCAGTTTTTCTAGCGGGCGCGGCTGCCTCGCTATCTACCTAATCGCCACCGGATTGATCACCGCTTGCACTGATCCCGCAAATCGCGGCTGACCCAGTACAAAGAAGAACTCGTGCACACCGTCTGCTGCAAGATCGTTCGTATTCATGGTCTCCAGAATGTAGACACCGGCATCCACCAACAGGAATTGGTGGACAGGAAAGACACGGCCCTCGCCGAAGTCCTGCGTTTCAAGCCCTGAGCTATCCGCACCGATGGCCACAACGCCCAGTTCGGCAAGATACTCCGCTCCGTCCATATTTATGCCCGGCTGCTGCTCGATATAGGCTTTTGGGTCTTCGTCCGCCATCGAGAGCCATCCGGTATGGAACAGCACAATATCGCCCGCTTCGATGGTTACACCCTGCGCTTCGGCAGCGGCGGAAATCTCCTCGCGCCCGAAACCCTGCATGGGAGCAAGCCGGTCCACGCCGAAATGCTTTGCCATATCGAGCATGATCCCGCGCGTGGCGATGGGCGGAATGTGCTCTATTCCTAGAGCCTTCAATCCATCTTCAGAAAAGATATCCTCACGCCGGACCCCTCCATAGTGCACTCCGTCACGCCCGATATGCCCGAACCCGTCGATCTGGCTGCCGATCCCGACATGCGTTTCGAGCCGGTCATCATGCGCGGTGGCTTTGTTCGAACCCATCGGCTCATTGATGCCTACAACACTGATTGAATAGCTCCGCCCCGGATAAGGAACTGTGTCAGGGCCGGTGATCACCCCCAGCGCATAGGTTTTGCCTTCAGTGACCAATCGCGCAGCGCGCGCGGTCATTCCCGGCGTGATCGTGGTCACCATGCCCAGCTGAGGATCAGGTTCGCCAACAGCGACGGGAGCATCCTGCGTTGGAGCTTGCGAGCAAGCAGCCACCGCCAAAAGTACTCCGGCAAGCACGCCGCCTTGGAAATTCTTCGTATTCATTGAAACTCTCCCCTCGCAAAACTGCCCCAGCGGGCTTGAATCTGCGGCCTCATGTGCCAGATCATACCCATGCCGCTCAATTTGACCAAGATTGCATTTGGAGCTCAAAGCTTCGACGATATCGAGAGCTGGTATGCCGGACGGCGCAGCCCGCATCTGACGACAAAGTATCGGCCCACCAAGTGGGAGCAATGCATTGGCGGATCACTTTACTGGATTCATCAGCACAATCTGGTCGCGAGATCGAAGATCACAGGATTTTCACAAACCGACAGCGGCCGTTGGCTGATCGAGTTGGAGCCGAAGCTGATCCGGGTGCACCCCCAACCCAAGCGCGCGCATCAGGGTTGGCGCTATCTCAAAGGCGAGCCACCGCGTGACTTGGAAGACGACGAAGACATCGGCGATGCGCTGCCCGGAAAGATGGCGGTCAAGTTGCAGAAACTGGGGCTGATTTAGGACGGCACTGCGCGATGGTTGACCCTGTAGAAGCATTCAAACGCCAGTTCGATCCAGTCGATGACGGATATCTCTATTACCCCTCCCCCAATAGTGGCGGGAAGCTCGTTAGCCACGAGGAGTATGAAGGTCTCCTGCGAGACTGGACGGATGCGAGCAAAGGAAAGCGATTCTGGTTGATGCTTGGCGCAATCATGGGTGCCATTTTTGTATTCGTTGCAGTTGAACGAACGCTGGCCCTGCCAGAGTGGGGTTCTGGAGTATTTCTGGCCACAGTCGTATTGGCTGT
The DNA here is from genome assembly GCF_030284385.1 of Altererythrobacter rubellus. Taxonomy (NCBI): domain Bacteria; kingdom Pseudomonadati; phylum Pseudomonadota; class Alphaproteobacteria; order Sphingomonadales; family Erythrobacteraceae; genus Altererythrobacter; species Altererythrobacter rubellus. The sequence goes on along the minus strand of NZ_CP127221.1, from coordinate 1,053,493 downwards.
AGTGGGCTGGCTTTTCTGAGCATCATTTGCCCCACGCCGACTTGTGAAAGGTCGCCCCGACTTCGGGCCGCCGCGCTCAAAAGAACTCAACCGGCAATTGGCGCATGAAGCAATTCCCTAGAGACTGATCTCTTTTGTCTTTATCTTGAGCGGCACCATATTTGGAAGCAAGCTCCTTGCAGGTCCAAAGAGCCTTGGTGATTGGTTGTGGACCGGCGGAGCGGCCGTCTTTTTTGGGATGTATCTGATTGTCGGGTACCGAAAGTGGCACGGCTGGAATTGATCTAACCCTCGCGCGCTTTCATCAACTGCGCCATCACCAATTGCACATCGTGCTTCGCGTCTTGTTCCGGCGGCAGCGCATATTCGGCGTAGCTCTCGGCAAGTTGGTCCATCCGTTCGGCGATGCGCACCATGTTGTAGCCATGGCTGACCACAAAACGTCGTCGCGCAAGCAATTGCGGCACAACGATTCTGGCATATTCATCGACCGGCATACCCAGCTTCATAAACTGCTCGGGACCAAGCGGGGTGAAGACCCAGCCGGGCACAATCAAGCCGGCATGGACGTGATCCGGCAAATCCTCCCGCAAGCTTTCCGTCATGCCCAGCACAGCATGTTTCGCGGCAATATAGGCTGCGGATTGCTTGACCGCACAGAACCAGCTGTTTTCGCTGCCCGTGTTATAGATCGCTGACTGGGCTTCTTGTTCGATCAAGCGCGGCGCGAATGCTTTGCAGCCGTGCCAAACGCCCCAGAAATTGACGTCGAAGTGCTTGCGCGCCGCCTCTGGATCGACTTCCCACATCTTGCCGCGAACGCCGCCCTGCCCCGCGTTGTTCAGCACCAGATGCACTTCGCCGAGCTGGTCAAATGCCACCTCTGCAAGTGCTTCAACCTGTTCCAGATCACTCACATCGCAAGGCTGCGCGATGGCCCCGTCAAGTGACGAAGCGGCCTTCTCGAGCTTGTCTCCAGGTAAGTCTGCCAGCATGACCTGAACGCCGCGCGCGGTAAGGTCCTGAGCGATCGCAAAGCCTATCCCGCTCGCCCCGCCGGTTATCACCGCAGTGCGAGGGGTGAATCCACTCACGCCACAGTCTTCTCGGCAACTCGCCGCAGTGTGTTGACGTAGGTTTCGGGCGATTGCGCGCCCGGGATCATGAACTTCCCGTTCACAATCATCGCCGGGACGCCAGATATGTTGAGATCCCACGCCTGACGCTCTTCAGCGATTACGCGCGCCTCCAATTCGTCGTCCGTCAGCGCGGCCTTCGCCGCTTCGCGATGCAAGCCGATACCTGCCGCGACATCCAGCAATACGCCCTCGTCAGATACGTTTTGCCGCTCGTTAAAATGTGCCTTGAACAGCGCGAGCTTCAGGTCGGTTTGCACCGAGGGCCCTGCCTCTTCTAGCGCCCATGTCAGCAGCTTGTGCGCCGCGCGCGTATTCCACATCATTGCCGGCGGCGCTTCGCCGGAACCCTCATAGCTCAGCGAAACCCCCGCACTGTCTGCAATCGACTTCAACTGGCCACGAACTGCTGCGCCCTCTTCAGCGCTGCGGCCATATTTGCGTTGCAGATGCGCTTCTTGTTCCTCGCCTTGTTCCGGCATATCAGGATTGAGCTCAAAAGGGCGCCAGCGCAGTTGCGCTTCGATCTCTCCGTCAAGTTCACCAAGCGCTTTGGTCAGCTGGCCATAACCGATCAGGCACCACGGGCACATGACATCCGAATAAATGTCGATGGTCATGCGGTGCGGTGCGGGATCGGTCATTTTTCAAGCCACCATTTCATAAGGTTGTAAGCAATAGCATGCAGCGGCGGAGCACGAAATGGCCCGTTGCCTGCAAGCGAGGATTCGACCTGTTCGCGCGTGAACCAGATGATCTCCGCCATTTCGGTTTCATCAATGACCAATGCGTCGTCATCGGCATAGCTATGGCATCCGATCATCAACTGGCTGGGAAACGGCCACGGTTGGCTGGCAATGTAAGAGACATCGCGCACGCGCACCCCCGATTCCTCGAACACTTCGCGTTGCACAGCTTCCTCGATGGTTTCGCCGGGCTCGACAAAGCCCGCCAAGGCAGAGAACGCGCCCTCCGGCCATCCCTTGCCTCGACCAAGCATCAGCCGCCCTTCATACTCGGCCAACATGATTGTGACCGGATCGGTTCGCGGGAAATGCTGCGCGGTGCAGCTTTCACAGCCGCGTTGCCAGCCGCCCTTGGCGACCTTGGTGTTGCCGCCGCACTCCGCGCAAAAGCGATGGCGCGCGTGCCAGTCTATCAGGCTGCGTGCCCCGCCATAGAGCGCAAGGTCACCGGCATCGAGCGTTGCCATCAGTGCCCATAGCTGCGGGTTCGCCATGCGCGGACTCGCGTCGCCTTTTGCCGGGACAGCCGCAAAGCATGGCTTCTCCCCGCCGTCGGTGCGGTCAATGCCCAGGAACACCAACTCGGCATCTTCGGGCGCATCAGCCAGCGTGCCCCAGACAAGCCGGTTGTTATCATCCAGCGACGGCATCAGCTGATCAAGAGCGAGCAGCCGCGCTTTCCAGTTCATCATCCCGGCCAACGCATCGGGATCCGCACGCAAATTGTCCGCACGGTCAATTGGCGAGCCGGAAAAGGCGATCGGTGCGCGTTGCCCCATTTAAGCTGCACCCCGCATTACAGTAAGGTCTTGCTCGATGGCCGAAAGGAAATCTGCCCGGATCGAATAGGCTTCAGCCGGCATGTATTGCGTGAACAGACCAACACGCATGTCTAACCCGAAATCTACGCTGGCGAGTGTGCCGGCTGCCCCGCCCCAGCCAAAGCTGGTGCCAGTCGAACGACCGCCTGCACCATGGCCTTCGCCTTCGATCCAGGAGCCCGCTGTGTCCACCGATTTTGGCAAAAGGTTGGATGTGCCGACGCGCACCGCAAGTTCGCCCATAACGCGGCGCCCATCGATCTTGCCATAGCCCAGCAGCATGCGCAGGAACCGGTCATAGTCGCGCGCGGAGCTGACCAAGCCGCCGCCACCGGACGGCACGCTTGGCTTGTCGAGGTAAATAGAAGTGGCCCCAGGATCGATTGGCAGCGGAACGGGCAGCATTTCATTCACACCATAATTGGTGGTCAGTCGGCCAACCTCGCTTTGCGGGACAGTGAAATATGTACTGCCCATACCGCACGGTTCAAAAATCCGCTGTTGCAGGAAGCTTTCAAAATCCTGCCCTGATGCAACTTCGATAACCCGGCCCAGCAAGTCGATGCTGGCTGAGTAAATCCATTTCTTGCCCGGCTGTGCGACAAGGGGCAGGCTCGCCAGCCGCTCTGACCAGGTTGCCAGATCGGGCGCAGGTGTAAACTCGGGCAGACCGGGAATAGGCATGCGGCTAACCCGCCCGCCAACCAGCCCGTTCTGCGCATAGGCTGCGAGTAGAGGCCCCTTCACGCCAATGATGTATCCCAACCCTGCGGTATGGGTCAGCAACTGGCGAATTGTGATGGGCCGCTCTGCCGGTACAGTGTTGTCGAGTGAACCCTCGGGATCGACCATCACTTGCATATTGCTGAATTCAGGCAGGATTTCCGCAACCGGCTGATCCAGGCCGATCTTGCCTTCGTCGACCAGCATCATGGTCGCCATGCCTGTGACCGGCTTGCTCATCGAATAGATGCGATATAGCGAATCCAGATCAACTTGCTGCGAGCTTCGAAATGATAGCGTTCCGCCGCCAACCGTATGCGCGATATCGTCTTGCCCGCGGCCGAATGCGACAAGCAGGTTCGGCACCTTGTTGGAACTAAGATAGCTTTTTGTCATCGCCGCGACATTGGGCCACATCGCGCCGACATCGTGGGCTCTCAGAATGCTGCCCGAAAGTGGCAGCGTCGTAAGCGCGCCGCCAGCGGCGAGATAACCGCCGCCTCTTAGAAGTGAACGGCGGGAAATCTGGGGGGAGTCAAACTCGCGGAATGCCATTTATGCGTCCTCTTTCGAAATCTATTTCCGAGGGTGTTTGAGCGATTGGGCACGCTTGGTCAATTGATCGATAGATTGAGTCTTGAAACTGTTCGGTGTTGTGGTCATATAACACACATGTTCAACGTGCTCTCATACATCATCGGCATCATCTCTCTGGTGATTGTCATCCCCGCAACTATCCCTTTTCTGGGCTGGGCCAACTGGATCGCGCTTCCGTTGATCGTGATCGGCCTGATTATAGGCCAGATATCTTCGAGTGACGGCGGGCGGAATTTCTGCCTCGTTATTCTCTTGATCGCGGCTGTCCGTCTGACCCTTGGCGGTGGAATTTTCTAACGCTGCGCCAGCGCCAGTCGCGCAGCCTTGGCGAAGAGTGTCGGTAGCCCCACATCCTCTATTTTCTGGAGCGGCCACCACTCGCCCTCACCCCCCGGCGCCGCGTCGAGCCGCACCACTTCAAGCGTGAGTGACGCATGAGTGAAGACGTGCCGCACCGCACCAAGCGTTTGGGCAGCTCCCGCGAAAGGAGCCATGCCTGATCCGTCTGCCTGCGCGCTCCAGCCGTCATCGGGCAAGGCGCGCATCCCGCCCAACATGCCAGTGCCGGGGCGTGTGACCAGCCAGATCTCTGTGCCATCGGGGCCATCCCGCTCGATCCAGAATGCGCGGCCCTTGCGCTCGGGCTTGGGCTTCTTGGGTGCCTTGACGGGTAGCCTTGCCGGATCGCCGCCCGCCTTGGCCTCGCACATCCCGGCCAGCGGACACAGCAGGCACTTGGGATCGCGCGTGGTACAGAGTGATGAGCCAAGGTCCATCATCGCTTGGGCAAAATCGCCCGCGCGTTTCGCGGGGGTGATCTCCTCCGCTCGCGCTCGGATAGCCTTGCGGGCACCGGGCAATGGCTCTTCGATATTGAATAGCCGCGATACTACCCGCTCGACATTTGCATCAACCACCACGGCGCGCTCATCAAACGCGATCGCGGCAATCGCAGCGGCAGTGTACGGGCCCAAGCCCGGCAATTCGCGCAGTTCAGCCTCTGTTTTCGGGAACCCTCCGCTTGTCGCCACTTCGCGCGCACATTTCACCAGATTGCGGGCGCGCGAATAATAGCCCAGCCCTGCCCAGGCGCTCATAACATCGGCTTCGTCGGCCGCTGCGAGAGCCTCGACCGTCGGCCAAGTCTCAATAAACTTCGCAAAGTAGGGCTTCACCGCAGCCACAGTGGTCTGCTGCAACATCACTTCAGACAGCCAAACGCGATAAGGCCAAGCGGGATCATTCGGCACAGCCCGTCGCGGCGGATTGCGCCAGGGTAGATCGCGCGCATGCACATCATACCAGTGGAGCAAAGCGTGCTCGATTGTCTTCGTACTGGCGGTCACGTGCCCGCTATGGCATTGGCTTTGCTGCAATGGAACGGGACAAAACCTCCAAAACCACAAAAGGGCACAAAGCGAAGACCGCGAAACCGTTTCAGCGGCGGCGCGGTGGCACGGCGAAACCTATTGGCGAGCTGATGCCGCAAATCGGGCGAACAGCCTTTCGCCGGTTCGGCTTCGTGCAAAGCTCCATCGTGACACGCTGGCCCGAGATCGTCGGCCCGACGCATGCCAGAGTTTGCGCGCCAGAGGCGATCCGTTTCCCCCCTGGAGAGAAATCCGAAGGCATATTGCAATTGGTGGTCGTGCCCGCGAATGCTCCGCTGATCCAGCATGTGATCCCGGAAATTATCGAGCGGGTGAACCGCTTTTTCGGATATAAGGCGGTGTCACGAGCAAAGATCCGGCAAGGCGCGGTTAAGCCGCCATCTGCTGAAACGCCCGCCAAAGCGCCGCCGTCGCTCAAGCCGATCCCGATGGAATTGGGAGACAGTTTGCGCGATATTGGCGATCCTGAAATGCGCGCTGTGCTGGAATCGCTCGCGCGAACGATGACAGACAAAGAGGAAAGATCGGAATGAAGGCTGCAAAGACAGCGTTTTTGGCTGGTGCGATGGTGCTGAGCACCGGGTTTGCTACCAATTGGGCCGTAACCGTCACTGAGACCCCTGCAGGGCATTTGATCGGTAACCCCGATGCGGAAATCAAGCTGGCAGAATATGTCAGCTATACTTGCAGCCATTGCGCCGAGTTTGCTCGCAGCGGCGACCCTGTGCTGAAACTCGTATATGTTCGCTCTGGCAAGGTATCGGTCGAGATCCGCCATATGCTGCGCGACCCGATTGATCTGACCGCGGCCATGCTGACCCATTGCGGCGCCCCTGATAAGTTTGCGCAGAACCACTCGATTTTCATGCTGAAGCAGAACGAGTGGTTCCCGATTGCCGTCAATTCCACGCCGGCCCAGCAACAGCGCTGGTCAGTACCCGATCGCGCCGCAGCCCACCGCGCCATCGCCAGCGACCTCGATTTCTACGAAATTATGGAAACACGCGGCTATCAGAGGTCAGAAGTTGATCGATGCCTGGCAGACAGCGCCAAGGAAACCAAATTGATTCAGGCCTCACGAGCCGACTCAGAACGCCTTGGCATTCGCGGAACGCCCAGTTTTACCATCAATGATCGACTACTGGACGGTGTCCATCGCTGGCAGGAACTTCAGATCGCGCTGGACGAACGCACCAAACCTGCGCCCGCAGACGGACAATAATGCCGGGTCGTTAACCACAGACTCCTGTGGAAGCGCCTGTGGAAAGCAGGTTTCCACGCTTCACCCCCAACACGGCTTGGTATAGCCTTCACCGTTCGAGACAAAGGACTCACAAAGCTTATGAAACTCTCGCGCCGAATTCTCTCCGCCACCCTCGCTGGCAGCCTTGCTCTTTCGCTGGCAGCCTGTGGTGAAACCGAAGATGCAGATACCGCGGCTCTCGATGGTGAGCCAATTGCGGCGATTGAAGCGCCTGAGGGCCAAAGCTGGACCGATGTTGTTACGGTAACCGACGCTGACGGCTATCTGATCGGCAACCCCGATGCACCGCTGAAACTGATCGAATATGCCAGCCACACTTGCGGCGGTTGTGCCTATTTTTCTGAGAACGGCGCCCCTCCGCTCAAAGAGAATTATGTTTCGACAGGTGTCGTGAGCTTGGAGTTGCGCAATTTGGTGCGTGATCCGATCGACCTCACAATTGCCTCGCTGGTTCGTTGTGGCCAGCCGGAGAATATGGAACCACTATCTTCACAAGCATGGAACGCGCTCAACGATATCTTCGCCAATGTGAACCAAAACGGTGCTGCATTTGAGGCCGCTTCGAGCCTCCCGGAAGACCAACGTTTTGTGGCAATCGCAGAGGCTGCTGGTTTGATCGACTTCTTCAGCGCGCGCGGTTTGAGCGCTGATCAGGCGCGAACCTGTCTCGCCGATGCGGACGCCGTGCAAGCTATCGCGACCCGCTCTCAGGATCAGGTCAACGAGTTGGGGCTGACTGGTACGCCAACCTTCATCCTCAACGGACAAAAATTGAACGTAAACCAGTGGGAAGCCCTTGAGCCGATCCTACAACGCGCTGGCGCGCGATAAACCGCACTAGGGAGGGGCAATAGACACGCATGGAGATTCACCGGCTAAAGCTCAGTGGTTTCAAGAGCTTTGTAGAGCCGGCTGAATTGCGTGTGGAGCCGGGCCTAACCGGCGTTGTCGGCCCCAACGGTTGCGGAAAATCCAACCTGCTCGAAGCGATCCGCTGGGTCATGGGCGAAAACTCGCCCAAATCCATGCGCTCGGGCGGGATGGATGATGTTATCTTTGCAGGCACAGAGACACGGCCACAGCGCGACTTCGCCGAAGTCATTCTTCAAGGTCGCGACGATGACAATGAAGAACTGGAGGTCACCCGCCGGATCGAACGCGGGGCGGGCAGCGCCTATCGCGTAAACGGGCGGGACGTGCGTGCGAAAGACGTGGCGCTGACCTTTGCCGATGCCGCGACCGGCGCACACAGTCCCGCGCTCGTGAGCCAGGGCAAGATCGCACAAGTCATCTCTGCCAAGCCGACCGAACGCCGGCAAATGCTGGAAGAAGCAGCCGGCATTGCCGGACTTCACGTGCGCCGAAAGGACGCAGAGAGCAAGCTACGCTCGACGGAAAAGAACCTGGAGCGGCTTGAAGATTTGATGGCCGGGCTGGATTCGCAAATGTCGTCCTTGCGGCGACAGGCAAAGCAGGCAGAGCGCTACACCAAACTATCCGAACAGATCAAAGTGGCCGAGGCCCGCTTGCTCTATGCCCGCTGGCGCGATGCAGCGCGGATGGCTGAAGAAGCGCGTGAGGCTGCTAAAAAGGCTGATGATCGCGTGGTCGCCGCAAAGCAAGCTGCGGACGAGGCGCAAAAGGCCCAGGCCGCTGCAGCACACACCGTAGCTGAAGCGCGCGACGAGCTGGCGGACCGGCGCGATGATGCCAGCGCGCATGGACACCGCATGGCGGCGCTCACCAGCCAGCTGGAAGCAGCCGAACAACGGTTAGCGGACCTTGATCGGCAAAGGACCCGGTTGGAAGAAGACCGCGGCGACGCAGGCCGCATTACGACTGATGCGACCGAAGCGCTGAAACGGCTGGAGCGCGACATTGCTGCAAGCAAGGCTGCGCTGGAGGAAGACGAGGCACGCCGCCCGGAAATCGCGCGCAAGGCCGAAGAAGCCGAGCGCGTGTCACGCGCCGCAGAGCTGGCACTGGCCAAGGCGACCGCCGATCATGCGGGTGTCGAGGCTGAATGGCGTGTTGCCGAGGCCGAAATTGCGCAAGCCAAGTCTCGCCTTTCTCGGCTGCAGGAAGATCAAGCGCGCATCGAACGGCAGCTGGAAGAGCTGACCGGAAACGGTGATCCAATCGCCGCGGTTGAGCAAGCGCGCAAAGATGCCGAGCGTGCTGCGAAAGCACTGGCTGACTTGCGCAGCGAACTGGAAACCGCGCAGGCGCGCAAGGCGGAACTGCAGGAGCAGCGCGATGAAGCAGGATCAGCGACAGCCTCTGCCAAGGCTGAACTGGCCGGGATCGAGCGCGAATACAATGCGCTGGTGCGTGATCGCGAGGCGCGTGAACGCCAGGCGAAGAACCGTGCTGGCCTTCCCGCCGCGCTCGACAATATCGCCGTCAAAAGGGGCTATGAGCGGGCATTGGCTGCCGTTCTGGGCCGCGACGGTAAATCACCATTGGGCAGGCCGGAAGACGGCAGCGACGGACGTTTCTGGACCGGCGGCAACGCTCCGTCAAACGTGCCTGACAGCATGCTTACGCACATTACCAATTGCCCTGCCGAGCTGAAAGCACGGCTTGCGCTGGTCCATTTTGCCGAAAGCGATGACGGTCGCGATTTGCAGCCGGGCGAATGGCTGGTCACGCGCGGTGGGCATTTGCGCCGTTGGGACGGGTTTATCGCGCGCGGCGAAGGCGCAGCGGAGGCCGCACGCCTTGAAGCGGCGAACCGGCTGGAAGAGCTGGAGAAGCAATTGCCAGCGCTGCGCTCGGCAGCCGAAACCGCAGAAGCATCCGAGCGAACCATTCGCGATGAGTTGACCGCGCTACAGACCAGCCTGGTGGCACGTGAACGCGAATTGTCCGAAGCGGCAAATGAAGAACGGCAGGCCTTGCGCGCGCTCGACCAGGCCGAAGCAGTGCGCGAACGTCATGCGCTGCGCAGTAAAGAGCTAAGCGAAGCCAAGGCAGGTCTTGCGGACGATCTGAGTGCAGCCACCAAGGAGTTGGAGGCCGCAGAGGCGAAGCGGGCGGATCTGCCCTCTCCCGACGCAGGCCGTGCGTCTCTGGAAGCAGCCCAGGCACGCAATGAAGCGGCTCGGAGCGGAGTACAGGGCACAGCAGCGGAAATGGCCGCGCATGACCAAGGACTGGCGGTTGCACTAGAGCGCTTGGCCGCGCAATCCTCTGACAAGGCCAATTGGGAAGCGCGCTCAGGCGAAGCCGAACGCCGCTTGGCCGAAGTCGCACGGCGGCTCGAAGAGATTGAAGAAGAGCGCAACGTTGTCGCGGCCAAGCCAGCCGGCCTGATCGAAGAAATCGAGCAAGGCGATGTCATGCGCGAAAAGCTCGGCAAAGAGCTTGCACAGGCAGAAGACGTGGTCGCTGAAACACAAGCCAAGCTCGACGCCGCCGATCGCGCCTTTGCCGAAGTCAACGAAACGCTCGCAACCCAGCGCGAAGCCCGCGCTGGCCTCGCCGCACGCGCTGAAAACGAAGAAGCGCGGCGCGGCGAAATGGCACGTATTTCAGGCGAGCGATTCCAATGCCCACCCCCGATGCTGGCTGATCGGTTCGAATTTGAACCCGAACAGATCAAGGATGCCAGTGCGGAATCGGACGAGATGGAACGTCTGACCGCCAGCCGTGAGCGTATCGGACCGGTCAATCTCGTCGCGGCTGAAGAACTGAAGCGGATCGAGGAAGAGCATGGCGCCAGCGCGACTGAACAGGCCGAGCTTGCTGAAGCGGTAAACCGTCTGCGCGGTTCGATCGGTAATCTCAACCGCGAGGGACGCGAGCGTCTGCGCGCGGCGTTCGAAGAAGTCGATGGCCACTTCCGTAAGCTGTTTACGCGGCTGTTCGAAGGCGGACAGGCGCATCTCGCGCTGGTCGACAGCGATGATCCGCTGGAAGCTGGGCTGGAGATCTACGCACAACCGCCGGGCAAGCGATTACAGAGCCTCAGCCTGTTATCAGGCGGCGAACAGGCCCTGACCGCGACAGCGCTGATCTTTGCCTTGTTCCTGACCAATCCAGCGCCAATCTGCGTGTTGGACGAAGTCGATGCACCGCTTGATGATGCCAATATCGAGCGGTTCTGCGACTTGCTCGATTCCATGGTGCGCGACACTGCGACGCGATATTTGATTGTGACCCACAATGCCGTCACAATGAGCCGGATGCACCGCCTTTTCGGCGTGACGATGGCCGAGAAGGGCATCTCGCGACTGGTCAGCGTCGATCTGGGCGAAGCGGAGTTGATGGCCGCAGAATAATCGAAGGAGGGGATGATATGATGCGAATGATGGCAGGAACTCTAGGAATGGGGTTTGCCGCCGCGGCATCTCTATCCATTCCTTCCGCAACGCAGGCGTAAGCCAACCGAACCGAGCAACAGGTGCAATGCAGCCGCACCGTGCTTCACTACACTGAGCGGGGCTTTGCGTTCGAATGCGCCGATTCAAGGAATGAGAATTTCTTCCTCTTCGTGGTCAAGCCCGGTCAGGGCTATGATCGTGTGTCGGAAGTGATTTCCATACTGCGCGAACACAACACACGTGCTGCTTCATCTGGACGAACGCACACGTTGAACGGTCTGTGGGTCAAGTACCGCAATGCAGGCGGGCCAGATCAAGCAATCTGCGCGGATGTATGGCGCCAGTTCGGCTCCAATGCGCAGTGCCGCGTCGCAGTCGACTTCGCGTTTCGCTGAGCGCGCTAGGCCTCTAGCGCAGCCTCCAGACGGGAACGGATCGATTTCAGTTGCGCAAGCACATCGCCAACATCGTTATTCGTTGCGACTGAAATAACCGAACTGGTTTGCTCGGCAAGTGACGGCCTTGCAGCCGCACCTTTGCCTTCTCGAATCGCCGATTTGGCGCCTTTGAGAGTGTAACCTTCGCGGTTCACAAGCCGGTCGATCGTTTCAACCAGCTCCACATCAGCAGGCCGATAGTACCGCCGCCCGCCGCTGCGCTTCAAAGGTTTGAGCATCGGGAACTGTTGCTCCCAATACCGTAAAACGTGCTGCTTGATCCCGAGCGCGTCGCTGACTTCGCCGATGGTTCGGAGAGCTCCTTCGTCCTTGCCATCTGCGAAGTCACTCATCGCTTAGCTCGCTTTCGCAATCTTCTCTTTGAGCAGCTGGCTCGCGCGAAATGTCATGACGCGGCGCTGCGTAATCGGAACTTCAACGCCGGTTTTAGGGTTACGGCCGATCCGCTGGCGTTTATCGCGCAGAACGAATGTACCAAAGCCCGAGATCTTTACGTTCTCACCCGCTTCCAAAGCTTTCGACATCTCTTCAAGAATTGCTTCGACCATATCGAGCGACTCTGCGCGCGACAGCCCCATCTTGCGATTAATCGTCTCTGCCAGATCCGCGCGTGTTAGCGTGCCCACCGAACGCATCATACGCATTCTCCCCAATCTATATCCCCTATCGATCAACCTACCGTATGATTTTGCCAGAATTTTGGCAAATTTCAGGACATTGACCAACTAACTTGTTCACATGCGCGCGAGGCACGCCCCCCAGGTGAAGCCGCCGCCCATCGCCTCGAACATCACCAGATCACCAGATTTGATGCGGCCATCCCTGCGCGCAACATCGAACGCAAGTGGCACAGATGCGGCCGAAGTATTGGCGTGCTGATCGACTGTCACGATCACTTTCTCACTCGCAATGCCGAGCTTCTTCGCGGTTGCATCCAGAATGCGCTTGTTGGCTTGATGCGGAACCACCCAGTCGATCTCATCAACTGAAACACCTGAATCTTCAAGGACTTCGCCTAATACCTCAGCCAGATTCACGACGGCATGGCGGAACACTTCGCGGCCTCTCATGCGCAAATGGCCCACCGTTTGCGTGGTCGACGGCCCGCCATCGACATAGAGCAGATCATGCTGCGCGCCATCTGCGTGTAGCCGGCTACCGAGCAGCCCGGCGCGTTTCGAGCCTTCAGCTTCAGAAGCTTCCAAAACCACCGCGCCCGCGCCATCACCGAACAGAACGCAGGTCGTCCGGTCTTCCCAATCGAGAATGCGGCTAAATGTCTCTGCGCCAATGACCAAAGCGCGCTTTGCCGTGCCGGTGCGAATCAGCGAATCGGCTGTGGTCAGCGCGTATAGAAAGCCTGAGCAAACCGCAGCGACATCGAAAGCGATCCCGCCATTGCAACCAAGCGCGTTCTGCACTTTGGTGGCGGTTGCTGGAAATGTGTTGTCCGGTGTCGCGGTTGCCAGCACGATCAGGTCGATGCTCTTCGCATCTATTCCCGCATCTTCAAGCGCCGCGCGCGCAGCTTCGGTCGCGAGGCTCGATGTCGTTTCGCCCTCTCCGGCGATATAGCGTTGGCGAATACCGGTGCGTTCTACGATCCATTCGTCGGTCGTATCAACCCGCTGTGCAAGCTCCGCATTGGTGACGACCTTCGCTGGTAGCGCAGAGCCGCTGCCGAGGATGACAGAACGGATCACTTCGCACCCTCTGACCCATTGGCGGGCTGGGTGCGCAATCTGTCTTCGCCCAATTCGGCCAGATCATGCGCAATACGCTCGGTCAGCTTGTTTTCAAGCAAGCGCGCTGTGACAGCGACAGCATTGGCAACGCCGGCCGCACTCGCACTGCCATGGCTTTTGACCACCACGCCATTCAGGCCCAGGAAAACGGCGCCATTGTGATTGTTCGGATCCAGATGATGCTTGAGCAGCTCTGTCGCCGGGCGTGATACCAGAAACCCGATCTTCGAACGCAGCGAGCTTGTGAACGCGCTGCGCAGCAAATCGGTGACGAAGCGCGCTGTGCCTTCGATCGCCTTCAATGCGATATTTCCGGAGAATCCGTCGGTAACCACCACATCCACCTGACCGCGATTGATCTTGTCGCTCTCGACAAAACCATCGAACTGCATCGCCAAAGTGCCAGCCGCGTCCTGAAGAACAGACGCTGCATCGCGCAGCGCCTCTGTACCCTTAATCTCTTCGGTACCGATATTAAGCAGCCTGACGCGCGGCTCTTCCCGCCCGGTAATGATGCGGGAATATGCCGCACCCATGATCGCGAACTGAACCAGGTTGCGCGCATTGGCATCGGTGTTCGCGCCCAGATCGAGCATGACCACGTCATCTTCTTCAAGCGTTGGCAAAACTGCGGCCAATGCCGGACGATCAATTCCTGGCATAGTGCGCAGCGCAAGCTTACTCATTGCCATCAGCGCGCCTGTGTTGCCGCCGCTCACCGCGGCACCTGCATCGCCTTGCTTCACCGCATTGACGGCCAGCCCCATGCTGGTGGTTTTCGCACGACGTAAAGCGCGGCTGGGCAGCTCGTCGCCGCCCACCACATCTTCACAATGCAGAATTTCCGATGCCCCGCGCATTTGCGGGTGTGTATCGAGCGCAGCTTTGATCTGCGTCTCATCGCCAACCAACAGGAATTGGAACTTGTCATGGCGGCGGCGAGCCAAGGCCGCACCTTCGACCATTACGCGCACGCCTTCATCGCCGCCCATCGCATCAATCGCGATACGCGGCAGGCTCATTCCACAATCTCCTAATCAGCGGTGATTACAAACCGACCGCAACGACCTCGCGACCGTTGTAGAAGCCGCAATGCGGGCACAGATTGTGCGGACGCTTCAGTTCGCCACAATTGTTGCACTCGTGGAAGGCTTCAACCTTCAACGCATCATGCGAACGACGAATGCCACGGCGGTGTGGCGATACTTTTCTCTTAGGGACAGCCATCTCGGCACCTGTTCCTTAATAAATCGGTCAAATCGTGAGCCGCTCTAGTGCAGGAACCGAAGGCGCACAAGTCATGCACACCAGAATCGATCCCGGCTTTGGCGGTAAGCGGCGCGCTATAACGCAAAAATCCAAGGTTGCAACCCGTAGCAGCACCGCATAGCACACCAGGGAACGAAGTTTGAGGGGAGCTCTCATGGCAATTATTCTACCGGTTACACTGTCCGCAGTCGCTGCAGCGGCGATCATCAATATCTGGCTGTCGATTCGCGTCGGGCAAATGCGTGGCAAACTGAAGGTGGTCCACGGCGATGATGGCGGTGGACCGCTCACGCGCCGGATGCGCGCGCAGCTCAATTTTGTCGAGAATACTCCCTTTGTGCTCGCGCTGATTGCAGCGATAGAATTGACCGGGCGCGGCGAACCATGGCTGGCCTATGTGGCTGGCATCTACATGCTGGGGCGTGTTGCGCATGGCATCGGGATGGATGGCGAAGGCCCGACCAAGCCACGCATGATCGGCGTGCTGATTACCATGCTGACACTGCTCGGCCTGGCTGTGGTTGCGCTTCTGATCCTGATGGGGGTTATGTAGAGAAAGCGCCAACTGGTTCGCTCCCAACGGCGAGCGACCAGCGAGCCGCAAGGGCGACCGCCCGCCCGCAGCGATGCGGCCTTCAGGTCGCGTGAGCGAGGAAATCGCACGCCGGATGTCGTGCGGAACTAGGAAAGCGCGTAGTCGCTCACAAACGCGTTGGTCTTGCGTTCCTGGCCAAATGTGCTGGTCGGGCCGTGGCCGGGGATGAACATCACGTCATCGCCCAGCGGCCATAGGCGCTGGGTGATGGCATCGATCAGATCCTGATGATTGCCACGCGGGAAATCGGTCCGTCCAATTGACCCCTGGAACAGCACGTCGCCGACAATCGCAAAGCGGCTCGGCCCGTGGTAGAACACGACATGGCCGGGCGTGTGGCCGGGGCAATGGATCACGTCCAGCGTCAGCTCACCCACGGTTACCGTATCGCCATTTTCCAGCCAGCGCGTGGGCGTGAAGCTTTTGGCTTCCATGCCATAGCGCGCACCGTCATTGTCGAGCTGCTCGATCCAGAACAGGTCATCCTTATGCGGGCCTTCGATGGGCAGGCTCAACTCGTCTGCCAGCATGCCCGCCTGCCCGCAGTGATCCAGATGCCCATGCGTGATGAGGATTTTCTCCAGCGTCACGCCGGCCTTCTCGACACCCGCCTTGAGCTTGTCCAAATCCCCGCCTGGATCGACCAGCGCAGCCTTCATCGTCTTGGTGCACCAGATCAGCGAGCAATTCTGCTGCAGCGGCGTAACCGGCAGGATCGCGGCGCGCATTGGGGGTGTAGGCTTGGATGTGTCAGTCATGGGATACGATGTGGCGGGAGGAGGAGAGGAATGCAAGAAATCTTCAACGTCCGCAAACGACCCAAAAGTGGACGCTCGGTTGGCTCTGCCCCAATCGCCAGATCAGATGTTCAGTCAGATCGAGCGGCTAGCTCGGCGTTCAAGAACCTTGTCAGTCGATCAATGATGGAAACCTGGTCGAACTGGGTGGACAGGCTTGGAGCCTCCATTGGGTAGAAATGCCCAAAACCCGGCACCCACGCCTGTGAAATTGGGAGCTTGCGCTCGTCAAACAGGCTTGCGATGTCGGCGCTGCCCAGTCTGATCCCTGGCAGGTCCCATTGCCCTGCAAACATCAGCAATGGAGGTGCATCTTCTGAAACTGTTTTGTTGAGATCGTAGCCCCAGCTGGTGCCAGACAAAGCAACCACAGCGCGAACGTTGGCTTGTTTGCCATATGCAAGGTTAATTGCAGTCATCGCGCCCGCCGAAAATCCACCAACGGCGATGCGGTCGGGATCGACATTGTAATCACTCGCGTTTGCCCGGATGAAGTTGAGCGCGGTTTCCATATCCTCAACCGCAGCGAACGTGGCATTCCAGAGCTGAGCGCGAGAATTATCGTCCAAGGGTGGCAGGCTCATTCTTTGCCGGACGAACTCCACGCGACCGGTCACGATTGGGCTTTGCAGGAGGCTTTCAGGCATCAAGGCGCTTCGATCCAAATCTTCCGGTTGCGCTGGGTCCTCTGGCGTCAATCTGTATTCGATAGAGAAGCAGGCGAAGCCACGCCGCACAAGCGCCATGCAATAATCCGCCATTGAAGAGTCGCTCGCGCCGTCTTCGCTGAACTGAAAATCACCCTTCCCACCCCGATGGAATGCGCCGCCAAAAGCAAGAATGATTGCCGGTTTCGGGGTTGCCCCGCCGTCACCTTGGACGGGAATGTAGGCGTCGAGAAGGAGGTCGCGTGTTGTGGGCTGACTAGATGCATTTATCAGTCCGGTGCCATAAACGACATTACTGTGCAGCTCGTATTCCGATGCCTGGGCGACCGCACTTGTGGGACAGGTTACGAGCGCAAGCACGCTCGACAACATTGCAGAAATTAGCGCTTTTGCTTGGTTCATCTAATCCCCCCGACACGTCTTTCGCACACCTTAGCACACCGTTCAAATGCACGGATAGGAAGGTCCTGCGAGCTGATCCGTGGGTCTGCTCCCCACCCCAAAAACAGACATTCAAACCCGCCCGCCTTTCCAAACCACGCGGCCGATAATCTCGACCTCATCCGCCGCAACTTCAACCGGTGGGTAGGCGAGGTTCTGGCTGAGTAGCGCCAGCCGCCCTGCCCGAACACGAGTTCTCGATCCCCGGGCAATTGGTAGCGAATGCGACAGTCAGTGAAGTGACAAGCAGCACGCTGCCCTACCCGCGCATGGTGGTGACCTGTGTGTTGCTGCTGCTCGAAGATGCTTGATCAGTAGCCGAGCGCGGGATCGAAGATCGGGCCGATCGGCTCACCCTTCAGATACTTATCCAGATTGTCGAGGAAGCGATCAGCGGAGCGCTGAAACATCTTGTCCTGCGCGCGGCCAGACAGGTGCATGGTGATATGCGCATTGTCGAGCGCCCATAGCGGATGATCGGCGGGCAGTGGTTCTGGTGTCGTGACGTCCAGAAACGCTCCGCCGATTGTCTTGGCCGTGAGCGCGTCCACCAACGCGGGCTGATCGATCACCGCGCCGCGCGCGATGTTCACCAACACTGCGTCCAATTTCATTGCCGCCAGCTCTGCAGCACCGATCATGCCATCGGTTTCCGGCGTGGCGGGCACGGCAAGGATCACCCAGTCAAACTCGCCAAGCTTGTCGCGCCATTGGTCTGGTGTCAGCACGCCTTCAGCTGGAGTGCGCCGCACCACGGTCACATCGACATCGAAACCCTCAAGCCGCGGCTTGATCAGCTTCCCGATCGCGCCATAACCCAGCAGCAGCGCCTTCGATCCCGCCAGCTCGCGCTTGCCGGGGCTGTCGAGCAACCATTCGCGGCGTTCCTGCGCACGCACGACATCGCGATATCCCTTGGCGATATTGAGCATGCCCATCACGACATATTCGGCGATGGTCAGCGCATTGATGCCTGCGCCATTCGTAACGGTGATCCCGCGCTCGATCAGCACATCCATCGGCAGGAAATCGAGCCCTGCGTAGATCGAGTTGAGCCATTTGAGATTGGTCGCGGCGCGCAGCGTTTCGGCCATCGCGTCCTGCTCATACATGTCGAACCAGCCGATTTCGGCCTCGGGCACGGCCTTGAGAGCCTCTTCCTTGGTCATGAACCAGCGGACATCGAGCCCTTCGGGCAAACGCGGTTCGAGCAGCGGGCGGATCAGGCCGGATAGTGCGAGAATTGTCATGCCGCGCTTGTTAAATCGGCAGTTGCGGGAACGCTACCCCCACAATGGATGGCAGCATCAATCGAGCTTCCACTCCCAACCCAGCGGATCGCCATCCATCACTTCGACGCCCTTGGCCGCGAGTTCATCGCGGATGGCGTCGCTGGTGGCGAAGTCTTTCTCAGCACGCGCAACCTTGCGGCGGGCGAGCGCGTCTTCGATCTCGGCCTCTGTGATCTGCGCATCCTTGGGCCGGATGCGTAGATCGGTGCGGGTGATCTTGAAGAGGTCCAGGCCAAGAACCGTGTCCATGTGCTCCACAACCGCGCGCTTGATCCCGGCATCAACCTTCTTGACCGCCAGCGCCTCTTCAAGCGCCGTCAACGCGATCGGGGTGTTGAGATCATCAGACATGGCCTCTTCGAATTTCGCAAGAGATGGGGCGAATTTGGGATGCTCCGCCATGGGTTGCGCGGGCGCATCCGCCAGCCGCTCAACCGCCATCACAATCCGCTTCAGCCGGGTCAGTGCCGCTTGCAAACCTTCCCAGCTGAACTCCAGCTCGCTGCGGTAATGCGCCTGCAGACACATCATGCGGTAGGCAAGCGGGTGATAGCCCTTATCGATCAGCAATTGCAGGCGCAGGAACTCGCCCGCGCTTTTGGACATCTTGCCACTGCGCTCGACCAGGAAGTTGTTGTGCATCCAGATCTTCGCGCCCGAATTGGTCGCTTCGGATAGCCCGCCGCACCCGCAAAACGCCTGGTTCTGCGCAATCTCATTGGGATGGTGGATTTCGCGGTGGTCGATCCCGCCGGTGTGAATGTCGAACGGAAAGCCGAGCAGCTTTTCCCCCATCACCGAGCATTCGAGATGCCAGCCCGGCGCGCCTTTGCCCCATGGGGAATCCCATTCCATCTGGCGCTTTTCGCCGACAGGCGTCTTGCGCCAGATCGCGAAGTCCTGAGGGTTGCGCTTGCCGTCGACTGTATCGATCCGGCCCTCTCCATCCTCGGTAACAGCCCGTGCAAGCCGCCCGTAATCTTCGATGGTCGAGACATCGAAATAGAGGCCGCTCTCTAGCTCGTAGCAGTGCTTGTCCGCGATGCTTTTCGCGAAATCGATCATCTCGTCGATGTAGTCCGTCGCGATCGACCATTTCGCTGGCTGACGGATATTGAGCGCCTTCACGTCCGCCCAATATGCTTGCGTATAATGCTGCGCGATATCCCAGATGGATTGCGCCTTTTCAGCCGCCATCTTTTCCATCTTGTCCTCACCCGCATCGGCATCATCGGTGAGGTGGCCGACATCGGTGATGTTGATGATGTGGGTGAGCTTGTAACCCTTCCAGCTCAGCGTACGGCCCAGCACGTCGGCAAAGACATAGGCGCGCATATTGCCGATATGCGGATAGTTGTAGACCGTGGGGCCGCAAGTGTACACGCGCGCCTCACCCGGATGGACGGGCTGGAAGGTCTCCAACTGGCGGGTCAGGCTGTTGAATAGTTGTAGCGGCGGCGTTTCAGTCATGTGGAGGCCTTTGCCGAGGCGCGCCGCAGCGGTCAACCGATCAGAAGCCGAGGAACTTGACCTGATCGTCTAGCGGCACACGTTCACGCTCGAAATTGTTCACCGGCGCGTCCGGATCGCGATAGCCGATCGCCATGCCGCAGAAGACCATATAGCGGTCATGATCAAGGCCCAGGAAATCGCGGATCGTCTTGGGGTAAAGCCCCATGAATTCCTGAAAACAGCTGTCGAGCCCTTCCTCGCGCAATAGCAGTGCCACCGTCTGCAACCACATGCCGGTGTCAGACCATTGCGCTTCTTTCATCAGGCGCGGGAAATAGCACAGCAGCAGCACGGGCGCGTCAAAACTGGTGACG
This sequence comes from Altererythrobacter rubellus, assembly GCF_030284385.1. Taxonomy (NCBI): domain Bacteria; kingdom Pseudomonadati; phylum Pseudomonadota; class Alphaproteobacteria; order Sphingomonadales; family Erythrobacteraceae; genus Altererythrobacter; species Altererythrobacter rubellus. The sequence goes on along the minus strand of NZ_CP127221.1, from coordinate 1,033,399 downwards.
TTGCGGCCCATCGCCGCCATGCGCCCCGCCTTGTCTTCGCGTGCAATGCCCATCGCGCCAAACATTCCGGAAGACACGGCATCCAGCCGCTTCTTGTACGCCTCTTCCTGACCCGGTGCGGTCCAATCATATTCGGGCTTTTGCGGGCCATCAGCCGCCAACTTGGCCTGCAGTTCCTTAAGCGACTCTCCGGTGAGGATGCTCGCTTCCCACGGCTGATAATTGCAGCCCGAGGCGGCCCAGCGCGCGGTATCCATCACCCGGCGGATCGTTTCGAGATCAACCGGCTTGTCTAAAAATTCTCGCACGCTGCGGCGGGATTTAACGGCTTCGGTAACGTTCATCTGCGTCCCTTCTCTTCCTCAAACAATTCCGCCAGCTGCTCGATAATCGTGCCGCCCAACTGTTCGACATCCATGATGGTCACCGCGCGGCGATAGTAACGCGTCACATCGTGGCCGATACCGATCGCGACGAGTTGCACCGGCGAAACGCGCTCGATCCAGTCGATCACTTTGCGCAAATGCGCCTCAAGATAGCCCGCGCTGTTCACGCTGAGCGTCGAATCATCGACCGGCGCACCATCCGAAATCACCATCAGGATGCGGCGATCCTCTCGCCGCGCCATCAGCCGGTTATGCGCCCACATCAGCGCTTCGCCGTCGATATTCTCTTTGAGCAAGCCCTCGCGCATCATCAGGCCGAGGTTGCGGCGCGCGCGGCGCCAAGGCTCGTCGGCTTTCTTGTAAATGATGTGCCGCAGATCATTGAGGCGACCAGGGTTTGGTGGCTTGCCATCGGCGAGCCATTGTTCACGGCTTTGCCCGCCTTTCCAGGCGCGGGTGGTGAATCCGAGGATTTCTGTCTTCACGCCCGAACGCTCAAGCGTGCGAGCCAGGATATCCGCGCTGATCGCGGCGATGCTGATCGGGCGCCCGCGCATCGAACCGGAATTGTCGATCAGCAAGGTCACGATGGTGTCCTTGAACTCGACATCCTTCTCGATCTTGTACGCCATCGACGTTCCGGGCGAGACAACCACGCGCGCCAACCGCGCAGCGTCGATCACACCGTCTTCCTGGTCAAAATCCCAGCTGCGGTTCTGCTGCGCCATCAACCGGCGCTGAAGCCGATTGGCAAGCCGCGTCACAATCCCTTGCAGCCCGGTCAGCTGGCTGTCGAGATAGGCGCGCAGACGGTCGAGCTCCTCTGCATCGCATAGCTCCTCGGCCGGAATTTCCTCGTCATAAGCCTCGGTGTAGGATGTGTAGTCGAGATCCATCGGAATCTCGCCTTGCGGCCGATTGGGACGCACCGGCATCATGCCGTCGTCACCTTCTTCGCCCGGCTCGCCATCCTGCATTTCGGAATCGGACGACATTTCCGTGTCGCCTTCGCCGTCGGAATCGCCTTCGCTCATCTCGCCGGCCATTTCGGAGGACTGCGCGTCGCCTTCGCCCTGATCCTGATCGCCCTCCTCTTGCTCTTCCTGCCCCTCTTCGTCGTCGCCTTGATCGTTATCGGCTTCGTCAGGGGAATCGCTCGGCTGGGTCAGATCAAGGTGCTGCAGCATGTCGAGGCTGAGCGACTGGAAGGCTTCCTGATCGTCCAGCGAAGTCAGCAGGTTTTCAAAGTCATCACCGACCCGCTCTTCGATAAACTCGCGCACTAGCTCGACTCCGTGCTGCGCAGCCTCTGGCACGGCCTCGCCGGTCAGTTTTTCACGCAGCATCAGTGAAAGCGCGGTCTGCAGTGGCACATCTTCGCGAGTTTGCGCACGCGCAATCGGATCGGACAGTACGCGCATCTCGGTCGCGCTTTCGAGGTTCGCTTTGATCCCGCCGAAATTGTTCGCGCCCAGCGCTTCGTAGCGAACACGCTCAAACTCGTCATAGCAAGCCCGCGCAGTCGCTTCGGGCGGCGCATTCTTGCTGTGTAGGTCGGCATCGTGATGGCGCAACTTCAGAGCAAAACTGTCTGCAAATCCGCGCGCTTCAGCGACCTGTTCCGGCGGCAAATCGCGCCCCGGCAAAGGCACGCGGAAATTCTTGCCGCTGGCAGACGGGGAATCCGCACTCCAGGCAACTTCCACCTCCGCTTCACGTGCAATCGCGCGGCTGGCGCCGGTCAGCGCCTGCTTGAACTTATCGAGAGGTGTTTCTTCCGCCAAAGACGGCTCCGAACATTAAACTATTGATTGCCCGGTCGCTTGCCAGTCCTTCAGGAAGCCTTCAATCCCTTTATCTGTCAGGACGTGATTAAACAGCGCTTTGATCACCTTGGGCGGCGCAGTCATAACGTCGGCTCCAATCTTCGCACTTTGCAGCACATGGGTGACATGGCGCACACTTGCGACCAGGATTTCCGTGCCGAATTCGTAATTGTCGTAAATCAGGCGGATATCTTCGATCAGCTCCATTCCATCAAAGCCGTTGTCATCGTGGCGACCGACAAAGGGGCTGATGAATGTCGCACCGGCCTTCGCCGCGAGCAGAGCCTGATTGGCGCTGAAGCACAGCGTGACATTGACCATCGTGCCATCGCTGGTCAGCGCCTTGCAGGTCTTTAGGCCATCAATCGTCAGCGGCACCTTGATACAGACATTGTCCGCGATCTTACGGAGGACTTCTGCCTCTTTCATCATGGTTTCATGATCCAGCGCGACGACTTCTGCAGAAACGGGCCCATCGGTGATCCCACAGATTTCCTTCGTCACCTCCATGAAATCGCGGCCCGACTTGGCGATCAGCGAGGGATTGGTGGTGACACCATCGAGCAGGCCGGTCGCTGCCAGTTCCTTGATGTCGTCAATTTCGGCTGTGTCGGCAAAGAACTTCATGGCTTGGCTCCGCATCATGGATTCGAATCGCTTACGCTCTAGCGCATGCTGGTGCCCCGCGGACAGTGCGCGCACCGCGAAAGCCACAGTTGGGGTGAATTCAGGATGGTCAACCCGGTGTTAGGCATAATCACCTAGACGACGGGCGATGAACAAATGACCGTTGAGGAAAAGTGCGATGAAACCCGCAATTCTGCCAAAACTGATGCTTGGCCTGTCGCTCGCAGCGATGACCACTGCTGCGCATGCTGCCGATGATGCCTTCGAAGTGTGGCTCAACCCTTCGATCGAGTATGATCTGTCGAAACATGACTCGATCGAACTGGAAACGGCGCAACGATTTCGCAGCGCAAGCGACGGCAGAGCCGATACTTACTTCGTGAGGGCATGGCTGCACCATGATTTGAACGAAACCTTCACCCTCTCCGGGGCGCTGGACCAACGCGAGAATGATGGTGGCTTTGACGAAGTTCGCATGACCCAGCAGCTTTCGGGCAAACATGGCTACATTCGAACACGGGTTCGATTGGAAGAACGCTGGGTCGAAGATCAAAGCCGCATGGGCTTTCGCATCCGTCCGCGCTTGGGCGTTGTGGTGCCCATCAACGATAGCGGCGACTGGAGCTTTAGGACAGATGCAGAACTGTTTCTTACCGTGCGCAGCACCAGCAAGGGCGGACAGGACGGCCTGACCGGCCTGCGAACGCAGTTCGGTGTGGCGCATGATGTGAATGACAAACTGTCGCTCAGCCTGACCTAATCTGCGTCAGCAGGACTTCCGCGACAATGCGCCAGATCGGGTCGGCCATGCACCGCTGACCGGGGTGTCCTACACGTTCTGATACGCGCGGCGGTACGCTTAGCCGTTCATATCGCGGGCATCCCCGCTTGTAGTTGATGGCATGAGAGGCCCATATTGGCAGGCTCTTATGCGACGTATCCGCCTTCTTGTTTTCAACCGTGCTTTGGGTGTGCTGGATTACCGTGTGCCCGAAGGGGTTGAGGTTGTGCCCGGCAATGTCGTTATCGCTCCGCTTGGCCCGCGGCAATTGACCGGCATAGTTTGGGAACCAGATCGGCTTGTTACCGACGAGGTTCCAGATCACAAGCTTCGCCCAATTATTGAAGTCCTTCCGGTCCCGCCTCTCTCAAGCGCATTGCGCCGCTTGATTGAGTGGACAGCGGACTATTACTGTGCCCCGATGAGCTCGGTCGCGCGGATGGTGATTTCCTCCGGCGGCGCACTCAATGGCCCGGCCACTATGACCGAATATCGGCTGTCAGGCGGGATACCCGAAAGGATGACGCCGCAACGCGAGCAAGCGATCGAAGCGTTGCAAGGCGAGCAAGCTACAATTCGCGAGCTTGCAGGCATCGCAGGCGTATCCGAAGCTGTTCTGCGCGGGCTGGTTGGGCAAGGGGTTATCGAGCCGATCTCTGTCGCAATCGACCGTCCATTCCCGCCCGCCGACCCGGATCACGATGTGCCTGATCTGTCACCCGACCAACGCGAAGTGGCAGACCGGCTGGTTCAAGCTGTGGAGGCCGAGGAATTTGCGCCTTTCCTGCTCGACGGGGTGACCGGATCGGGCAAGACCGAAACCTATTTCGAACCGGTCGCCGCGGCCATTCGCAAGGGCAAGCAAGTGCTGGTCCTGCTGCCTGAGATCGCGCTGACAGAGAATTTTCTCAATCGTTTCGAAGGACGCTTTGGCGCAGCGCCGGTGCAATGGCATTCATCGCTAAAGTCCACTGAACGACGTCGCGCATGGCGCGCGATTTCGGAGGGTTCGGCGCAAGTCGTGGTCGGCGCGCGATCGGCGTTGTTCCTGCCCTATGCCAATCTCGGCCTGATTGTGGTCGACGAGGCGCACGAAGTCAGCTTCAAACAGGATGACGGCGTGCGCTACAATGCGCGCGATGTCTCTGTAATGCGCGCGCGGTTTGAAGGCTTTCCCGTGGTGCTCGCCAGCGCAACGCCTGCCTTGGAAAGCCTGCAAATGGCCGAAAGCGGCATCTACGAAAAACTCGATCTGCCCAGCCGCTTTGGCGGGGCACAGCTTCCGCATATCGACACGATTGACCTGACTGAGGAACCGCCCGACCGGCAGCGCTGGCTCGCGCCGCGATTGGTCGAAGCGCTGGAAGATCGGCTTGCGAAGAAAGAGCAATCGCTGCTGTTCCTCAACCGGCGTGGCTATGCCCCGCTAACGCTATGCCGCAATTGCGGGTTCCGGTTTCAATGCACAAATTGCAGCGCGTGGCTGGTCGAGCATCGCCTGTCTCAGCGGCTGGCGTGCCATCATTGCGGACATGAGGAAACGCCGCCCGCGACTTGCCCCGAATGCGGCGAGCCCGATTGTCTGGTCGCTTGCGGGCCCGGGGTTGAACGGATTGCCGATGAAGTGCGCGAACTGTTTCCCGAAGCGCGCATCGCGGTCGCAACTTCGGATACGCTCAACTCACCTGAGAAAGCCGCCGAGTTCATCGCCGCGGCAGAGGCTGGTGCGATCGATATCATCATCGGTACGCAGCTGGTCACCAAGGGCTTTCACTTCCCCGAACTGACGCTGGTGGGCGTGGTCGATGCGGATCTGGGCCTGGAGGGCGGCGACTTACGCGCGGGCGAGCGCACCTATCAGCAAGTTTCCCAAGCCGCCGGACGCGCGGGACGCGGAGCAAAGCCGGGCGAAGTCCTAATCCAGACGCGCCATGTTGACGCGCCGGTTATCGCCGCATTGGCTGAAGGCAACCGGGATGCTTTCTATGAAGCCGAAACCGAAGCCCGGCGATATGTCGGCGCGCCGCCATTCGGGCGCTGGGCGGCGATTATCATCTCGTCTGAGGACGATGCGGAAGCCCGGCAAGCGGCAAACCGGCTGGGCGATATTCGCCCGCATGTGGACGATGTCGCAATCCTGGGCCCTGCCCCGGCTCCGCTCGCCATGCTGCGCGGGCGATACCGCCACCGCTTCCTCGTCAACGCGCGGCGCAGCGCAAACCTGCAAAAGGTCATAACGGAGTGGATCGCAACGCAGGAATTCCCGCCCGGCGTGCGCATCGGGATCGACATTGACCCCTACAGCTTTGTTTGAGGCACCAATCTCGTGCTCGCTCATTGAGTAGCTATGCCTCAACCGATCCTTGTCCCCATCCTCGGCGATCAGCTGACCCGCAATCTGGCCAGCCTTCGCGGACGCACGCAGGACGATACCGTCATCCTGATGATGGAGGTTTGGGACGAGGCGACCTACGTCAAACATCACAAGCAAAAGATCGCGCTGATATTCTCCGCTATGCGGCATTTTGCGGCCGAACTTCGGGAAGCCGGATGGACGGTCGATTACATAAAGCTGACCGATGCGGACAATTCGGGCAGCTTCACCGGCGAAGTCGCGCGCGCAATCGGGCGCTATGATCCCCGCGCAGTCCATGTGGTGGAAGCAAGCGAGTGGCGCGTGCACCAGATGCAGGACGAATGGCCAGACAAGTTCGTCTGTGACGTCGAGATTCTGCCGGATGACCGTTTCCTTTGCTCGCATGCCGAATTCGAGGCATGGGCCGAGGGTCGCAAGCATCTGACGATGGAGTATTTCTATCGCGAAATGCGCAAGAAAACCGGTTTTCTCATGCGCGGCGACGGCAAGCCTGTCGGCGGTGAATGGAATCTCGACAAGGAAAACCGCCAGCCTCCCAAAGACAGCATGGACCCGCCCGCACGGCCGAAATTCGAACCGGACGAAATTACACGCGAAGTGATCGAATTGGTCGAAGGCCAGTTTGGCAATCACTTTGGATCGCTGGAGCACTTCGAATGGCCCGTTACGCGCGCGCAGGCAGAGGAAGCCGCCGATGCCTTCTTCGCAGAACGGATCGAGAAATTCGGCCCTTATCAGGACGCGATGGTGCACGGGTCTGACGATCTCTACCACTCCATGCTGTCAACGAGCATCAACCTGGGCCTGCTCGACCTGCTGGAACTGTGCGAGCGTGCGCAGCAAGCCTATGAAGAAGACAATGCGCCGCTCAATTCGGTTGAAGGCTTCATCCGCCAGATCATTGGTTGGCGCGAGTATGTCCGCGGCTTCTACTGGCACTTCATGCCAGAACTGGAGAGCCGCAACGCACTGAACGCCCAGCGCGCCCTTCCCCAATTTTACTGGACCGGCGAAACCGACATGCGGTGCATGGCAGACAGCATTCGCTCTACGCGCGAAAACGCGCACGCACACCATATCCAGAGGCTGATGGTGCTCGGGAATTTCGCTCTGCTTGCCGGCATCAATCCACGCGATGTGCAGGACTGGTTTCTGGCGGTCTATGCCGATGCCTATGACTGGGTTGAGCTGCCCAATGTGGTTGGCATGATCCTGTATGCCGATGGCGGGAAGCTCGCGACAAAGCCTTATGCGGCGAGCGGAAATTACATCAACAAGATGTCCGATTACTGCAAGCAATGCCGCTATTCCGTGTCGAAGAAAACCGGCGAAGGTGCCTGCCCCTTCAACCCGCTCTATTGGCATTTCATGGACCGAAATCGCGACCAGCTGGAAAGCAATCACCGCATCGGGCGAATCTATTCGACCTGGGACCGGATGGGCGAAGAGAAACGGCGCGAATATCTTGATAGTGCGGAGAATTTCCTCGACTCTCTGCAGCCGGCCAGCAAAGGCTGGGCGCGCTACACCTAGGGAGAACCAGACATGCTGACCGTCCACCACCTGCGCATTTCGCAATCCGAACGTATCGTCTGGCTTTGCGAGGAGCTGGGGCTCGAATATGATCTGAAGCTCTATAACCGCGATCCCGAAACACGGCTTGCCCCACCCGAACTCAAAGCGCTCCATCCAATGGAAATTGCGCCTGTAATTGAGGATGGCGATCTCGTGCTGGGAGAAAGCGGGGCGATCATGGATTACATCGTCGGCAAATATGCGCCTGATACACAGCTGGTGCCCGGCCCCACCGACCCCGATTTTGCGCGCCACCTCTATTGGTATCACTTCGCCAATGCGACGCTGATGACCAATGGCATGATGATGATCGCGGTGAATGCAGTTCAAGCTGAAATGCCCCCGCCGCTGATGAAGCGCGTTACCAATGCCTGGGCCCATCTGGAAGCCGCGCTTGGTGAAGCGGACTATTTCGGCGGATCAAATTTCACGACAGCCGACATCATGCTGGGATTCTCACTCACGACCGCGCGCGCGTTCAACGACATGAGCATCAATCACATGCCGAACCTGAAGGCTTATCTTAAGCGTATCGGCGCGCGCGATGCCTACCAGCGTGCGATGGCGAAATGCGAGCCGGGTTTCCCGCCCAAGCTGGACTGACTCTTCGCACTTGCAAAATAACGCAAGCCAAGTGGAGCAATTGTCGCTATAGGGCGCGGCACGGGCGTTTGCGGCATTGGCCGTCGCCCGTTTGAGATGAGTGCAAAGAGCGCGTTATTCTCATGCCTCTCTCCCTCCGCGCGAACTCCTGCGCCGTTACCCAAGTGAAATACCATGTCTTTTGAATCCCTACCACCGATCCTGGGCGAGGCTCTGGCCGAGCGCGGCTATTCTGCACCCACCCCTGTTCAGGCCGCTACCATCGCACCCGATGCCGCGGGACGCGACTTGATCGTTTCTGCGCAGACCGGCTCTGGCAAAACGGTCGCGTTTGGACTGGCACTTGCGCCCGAACTGCTCGGAGAGATTCGCGGGACACCGTTGACCGAACGCCCATTGGCGCTCGTCATCGCGCCGACACGCGAACTGGCCCTGCAAGTCAGCCGCGAACTCGGCTGGCTCTATGAAAAGGCCGGCCTGCGCATTGCAAACTGTGTGGGCGGAATGGATGCGAGCAAAGAACGCCGCGCGCTTCGTTCCGGCCCAGCCATTGTTGTTGGTACGCCGGGCCGCTTGCGCGACCATCTGGAGCGCGGCGCGCTAGACCTCTCTGCCCTGGTCGGGGTTGTGCTCGATGAAGCGGACGAGATGCTCGACATGGGCTTCCGCGACGACTTGGAAGAAATTCTCGATGCAACGCCGGATACGCGCCGCACGCTGCTGTTTTCGGCCACTATGCCGCGCGCGATTGTGCGGCTGGCAGAACGTTATCAGTCCAATGCGCTGCGCCTTTCTTTGGCGGGCGAAGATCGCGGACACGGTGACATCAGCTATCAGGCGATCACCGTTGGTCCGTCTGAAATCGAAAACGCCGTCGTCAACCTGCTGCGTTTTCATGAAGCGGAATCAGCGATCTGTTTCTGCGCAACGCGCGACAGCGTGCGGCGGCTGCATGCGACTTTGCAGAACCGCGGTTTCGGTGTGGTGGCGCTGTCAGGCGAACACTCCCAGCAAGAGCGCAATCAGGCATTACAAGCCATGCGCGACCGCCGCGCCCGCGTTTGCGTAGCAACAGACGTTGCCGCACGCGGCCTCGATTTGCCGACGCTTAGCCTAGTGATCCATGTCGAGACACCGCGCGATGCCGAAACGCTTCAGCACCGCTCTGGCCGGACAGGCCGGGCAGGCAAAAAAGGCACCGCTGCAATCATCGTGCCTTATAATCGCCGCAAGCGCGTGGAGAACATGCTGCGCGGTGCAAAGATCGAAGCGAAGTGGATGGATGCGCCGACCCCGGAGGCGATCCGCAAGAAAGATCACGCGCGGCTGATGGAAAAGCTGACTGCACCGGCTGAATATGAAGATGATGACCGTGCGATCGCAGCTGAATTGATGGAACGGCTTCCGGCAGAGGACATCGCCGCAGCACTTGTGCAAGCGCACCGCGCGAAGATGCCGCAACCTGAAGAGCTGCTCGCCAACACACCCGAAGCACGCGAAAAGGCCAAGGCCGAACGTCACCGCCCCGGTTTCGAGGATGTGGTCTGGTTCAAAATGGGCATAGGCCGCCGTCAGAATGCAGAGCCGCGTTGGTTGATGCCGCTGATCTGCCGCCGTGGACATGTTACGCGCAATGAAATCGGCGCGATCCGGGTTGGCCCGAACGAGAGCTGGTTCCAGATCCCTCGCGCAATCGCACCAAAGTTTGCGGACACCTTGAAACGTACCGAAGCGAGCGAAGACGAGCAGGATGCGATCCTGATCGAGGAATCCGCTGAAGGGCCGCGGGTGGAAGCGCGCAATAACCGCAAGCATGGCGCGCCGAATGTGCGAGCCAAGCCTTTCCGCAAGGGGCCCGGTGGCAAGGGGCCCGGTGGCAAGGCCCCCGGTGGTAAGGGGTCCGGTGGTAAGGGTGATGGCGGCAAGCCTCGCTTCAAAGACAAGCGCGACAGGAAGGATACGCCGCGCTCTGGCGGCGAAGGCAGAAGCGACCCATTCACCGGCAAGCCATCTTCGGGAAAACCCAAATCAGGTTTCAAAGGCAAGGGTGCGGGCAAGCCCAAAGGCAAGCGCGCCGGGCCTAAACAAAAATAGGCTTCGGCTTCGGAGACTGCTCCGACATGAGGTCCGGATTTCGAGGGAACTCTCTCCTACACAGCGCGAACTGGCGATAAGGGCGAAGACTCTTTCAAAGTGTTGATAATACAGTCAAGTCGCCTTTCGCAGGACCGAACAGGTTTCGCGCCTGAACTGTATTCCATGTGTTCCGTGCTGTTGGAATAGTGGAGCGGTTTGCTCCAGTTCTCCCTAGAGTGCACGCTCATAGAGGTTAAGCAACTCGGCCCAGGCTCGTTCCGCTTCCGCTTCGGTATAGGCGGGGCTATCGGGCACGCACCAACCGTGGTCACCGGCAAAGACTTCAACCGTCGCATCGCGTCCGGCAGCCGCAGCGGCCTCGCGCAGTGTGTCTTTCTCTTCCGGTGCTTCAGCATCGTCATCCTGCGCAATCGCGATAAGCAGGCTGGCGTCCATCTGGCCAAACAGTCTGTGCGGGCTATTTGGGTTGCCTTCACGCACCAGCCCGCCCCCGTGGAAGCTGGCTGCGGCCTTTACGCGAGATGGGACAGCGGCGGCGCTCCACATTGTGAAGGGGCCGCCCATGCAATAGCCCTGCGTTCCGATGCCGCGTTCGCTGTCGACTTCCGCACTGTTGTCAAGGAAGGCAACGGTAGCGTTTGCGTCGCGCATGATTGCATCCGCATCCAACTTCCCGCGCATTTCACGGGCGAGTCCCCAGCCGCCATTTCCCGCAAAGTCGGCGAAATCCTTCCAAATGGGGGCTGGCGTATCGCGGTAATACTGGTTCACCACGAGCGCTGTGTATCCGCGGTCAGCCAACCGCCGGGCCATGGCTTTCTTGCTCTCTCTCAAACCAGCGATATCGGGCCAGATTATTACGGCAGGTGCAGGGCCCGATGTGGGGGAGACAAGCCAGCCATCCATCGTACCATCGTCGGTGACGAAACTGACCGCCTGCTCGGTCCACGCGGGGAATCCTGGCGAAGACACAGTCTCTACCTGATCTTGGGCCATGCCATTGCCAGGAGCGCAGGCCGCGACCGCCGCAGTGGCGCCAAGCATACCAAATTCGCGCCGTGTCAGCCCTTCGCGAGCCCAACGGGTGATCTTTTCTTCATCGCACATAACTCTGGCTCCGCTGTTCGAGAAACTCTCTTACATTGCCAACGGAGAAAACCAGCAAAAGGTTTCAATCATTGCGCTCGCGCTTCAGAAGTTCGGCCTTGATCTCGGGTCCATAGGCATAGCCGCCCACGCCTCCGCTCGCCGGCACAACGCGGTGGCAAGGGATCAGCACCGCAATGTTGTTTGCGCCATTCGCGCTACCGACGGCACGGCTCGCCTTGGGATTGCCCAGCATCGCCGCTTGATCGCCATAACTGCGCGTTTCACCAGCCGGGATCTGCCGCAAAGCCTGCCAGCAGCGCTGCTGGAACGCGGTGCCCTTCACATCCAGGGGGATGTGCGAATTGTCGAGCGTAGGGTCTTCTACGGCAGCGATAACCTGCTCAAAAAGTTCGCGAAATGCATCACCACCGCCGATCAGTTCCGCGTTTGGGAAGCGGGCGCGCAACTCCTCTTCACCTTTGTTGAAGCTGAGACAGCACACACCCTTGTCGGTTGCAGCGACAAGCATGGGCGCAATCGACGTTGTGACCACTGTCCAATGGATCACACGGCCCGCACCGCCGTTTTTCCAGTCGCTGGCGGTCATGCCCATCTTGCCTTCCACTCCTTCATAAAATCGGCTCGGCGCTTCGTATCCGGCATCGTAAATCGCATCGCTGACCCGGTTTGCGCCGATCAAGGCATCCTTGGCTCGTTCTTCGCGCAATGCCCTTGCATAGGCTGCCGGCGACAGTCCGGTCGCCCGCTTGAACACCCGTTGGAAATGTGTGGGCGAATAGCCGGTGATGGTCGCAAGCTCGTCCAGCGTCGGCGCGCCCTCCGACGCTTTGATCTCTTCAATCGCGGCCAGCACCGCTGCTTCATCGCGGCCGACATCGTCAGGCAGGCATCGCTTGCAAGCGCGAAGCCCCGCCGCCCGTGCTTCTTCACCAGTGGCATAAAAGCGCACGTTCTTGCGGTCCGGATGCCGCACAGCGCAGCTGGGCCGGCAATAGATGCCGGTGGTCAGCACGCCGGTTACAAAGCGGCCATCAAATGCGCGGTCCCGCCGCATAACAGCGGACCATGCGGTTTCGTTAGGGATCAATTCATCGGTCATGTTCAGATTAATAGGGTAATGCGCCATTCACTGCATCCCGAAGCTTGCGATCAAAGCCCGCCCGCGTCAAATATGGCGTCTATGGGTCGGATAATCACTCTCTTTGCCGCTTTGATTGCGCTGCTCACGCCACATATCGCGCTGGCCGATGGTGCAGATATTGACGCCGCCGCACGCGGTGTGGTGCGCGTGGTCATCGTCGGCAGCGACGGACGCGAAGTCTATCCGGTCAGCCATGGCTCTGGCTTTGCGGTCTCCCCGACGCGGATCGTCACCAATGCGCATGTCATTCGCGAAGTATTGCAGGATGACACATTGCGAATTGGCGTAGTCCCATCCGAGGGTGACGACGCAGCCTATGCCCGCGCCATATCCGTCAGCCCGCGCAACGATCTGGCACTGATCGAGATTATCGACAATGCCATGCGCCTGCCGCCGCTTACCATCTCCGGCAGTCTTGTCGGCGACATGGGTGAAGTTTCAGCCGTTGGTTATCCGATGAATGTCGATCGTGCCCAGGGACTGGAGATTAGTGACATTTTCCTTGCGCAACCGCCGGTGAAAAGCCGCGGCTTCCTGTCTGGCGCGCGGCCCAGCCGCCAATTTGACACGATACTGCACACCGCGCCGATCGCGCGCGGCAACTCGGGCGGGCCGCTGCTCGACAGTTGCGGCCGGGTGTTAGGCGTTAACAGCTTTGGCGCGGATTCGGATGGGTCGGATGCCGAGTTCTACTTCGCTGTATCGATCCGCGAACTGCTGCCTTTCCTGCGCGAGAACGACGTCGAACCGAGCGTCAATGCATTGCCTTGCCGCAGCATCGACGAGATTGAAGCGTCGGAGCGCACGCGGATCGAGCAGCAACGCGAGGAAGCCCGCGAACGGATCGAAGCGCGCAAAGCCGAACTGCGCGAACGCCGCGACCGCGCCCAACTGGAAGCTCAGCTGTCTGTGCAAAGCGAGCGCGAGAATGCGATGGCTGCTGCGCTGATCCTGTTGATGATCGCAATTGGCGCGGGCTATGTCGCGGCCAATGCGCGCGGAAAGGAAGGCGCTGAACGGCGCTTTATGATTGCAGCCGGTATCGCAGGCGTGGCTTTCATTGGCGCATTGATCCTGTGGATCAGCCGGCCAGGCATTGACGAGATTGACCGCCGCGTCGAGGCCGCACTCAACAAGGGCGAGAATGGCGAAGCGCCGCCCATCGCCTCAAATGCAAGCGAAGGCACGATGATCTGCACTCTGGTGCCCGAACGCAGCCGTGTTACCGGCGCGCGTACAGATGATGTCGAGTTTGACTGGGCTGCGGATGGCTGCGTCAACACACGCACGCAATATGGGCTCAACTCGGGCGAATGGACCCGCGTGCTTGTTCCGGACGATGAGGAAGTCGTCTCGGTCAATCGCTACGATCCGGCAACACGCACCTTCCTCAGCGAGCGCTATCTTCTGGGCCGGAATGATATGGCACAAGTGCGCGACATACGCGCCAACTATGAAGCGCCCAGTTGCAGCGTCAGCGAGGCGGCGAAGAGCCTTGGTGAGCGACAGCAAAGCGTGATCTCGTTGCTTCCTGCACGCCCGAACGAGCGGTTGGTATATTCCTGCGAGCCGCGTGCTACAGCGGGTGGTAGCGACCTGGCGGCCAGCGAGGAATGACTGCTTAAGCTGCCAGCGCTTCCCCGCTTAGCGTGATGCGGTGCATCTCGCGGCGGTGGCCCTGATAGTCATTCATCGCATTGTGCCACGTGGTGCGGTTGTCCCAGATCGCAATCGTGCCGGGCTTCCATTGCAGGCGACACTGATTGTCGTCAGTTAGCGCTGCATCGAGCAGCTTTTGCAGCAGCGGCAGACTCTCTTCTCGGGACTGACCGACAAAGTTGATCGTGAAACCGCCGTTGACATAAAGCATTTTGCGGCCGGTATGCGGATGGCGGATCACCACCGGATGCACTGCGCCGGTCTTCAGATCCTGCCCGCGCAAATTTTTGCCCATGTCGGTCTGCGCATAGATGCCGTCGGCCTTATATACATGATCAGCGGTATGGAACGCTTCCAACCCGTCAATCTCCTCTTTGATATCGTCGGGCAGAGCATCATAGGCCGCGCCCATGTGCGCCCACAGCGTGTCCCCGCCCTGAGGAGGCAGCTCGCGCGCCACCAATACGGAACCCATCGCCGGGATCTGGTCATAGGAATGATCGGTATGCCAGGCGCCGCCAATATTGGTCTGCTCGTCGGCTTCCTTCTTGACGATAGCGATCTCGTTATACTCTTCCTGCAGCGGAAAATAATTGTTCACATCGATCCCGCCCCAACGCTTGCCAAAGCGAATGTGATCTTCGGGTGAGAACTCCTGATCGCGAAACACCGCCACGCCATGCTCATAGATGACCTGCTTGATCTCATCCATTTCAGAATCGCTGCATGTCGCCAGCGTAACACCTGAAATCTCGACCCCACATTTGGGCGCCATCGGCGTCAGTTTCATCGTCTCTCTCCCCTGCGAATTCCGCTGTTTCACCGGCTTCTGCAGCGTTACGCCAAATGAGTCCATAGATTCCCGCTCAATCGGGTTGCATCGCAGCATATGCGATGCTAGGCGCGCGCCAGCTTTGCCGGGGTGCTCCAACGCATCCGGAACGGTTTAAGCGTTGCATCGTTATTTTCGCAGATCCAATCGAGGACCTTCAGCGCGTGGATATTTCCGCCGGTATTCAGGCTAGCCTTGCAGGGCGTTACGCCTCAGCATTGTTCGACCTCGCTTCTGAAAGCGGGACAGTCACGGCCGTTGAGACGGACCTTGAAAAACTGTCTGCTGCGCTTTCCGAATCGAGCGACCTTCAGGCAGTCACAACCAACCCTGAATTGAGCCGCGCCGCGCAAGGCAGCGCGATTGCAGCGGTTGCCGATCACCTTGGCGTGAGCGGACTGACAAAGAATTTTCTTGGTGTTCTGGCTAGCAATCGCCGGCTGTCGGCGCTGGGCAACATGATCCGCGCTTTCCAGATGATTGCAGCGGCTCAGCGCGGGGAAGTGACTGCAGAAGTCACCACTGCGCATGCTCTGACAGATGGGCAGCTCTCAGCTCTGAACGACAAGTTGACGGCCCGCCAGGGTCGCACAGTCAAAATCAACCCGCGTGTCGATCCGGATCTTCTGGGCGGACTCGTCGTCACCATTGGATCGCAGCGCATTGATGGCTCGATTCGTACCCGTTTGAATTCCCTAGCGCAGGCAATGAAGGCCTAAAGGACTAAAGACATGGAAATCCGCGCCGCAGAAATCTCCAAGGTCATCAAAGACCAGATCGCCAATTTCGGCACTGAAGCAGAAGTCAGCGAAGTTGGCTCCGTTCTCTCTGTGGGCGACGGTATCGCCCGCATCCACGGCCTCGACAATGTCCAGGCCGGTGAGATGGTTGAGTTCGCCAATGGCGTTCAGGGCATGGCTCTGAACCTTGAAGCAGACAACGTCGGTGTAGTTATCTTCGGCTCTGACGCAGAGATCAAAGAAGGTGACAGCGTCAAGCGCACCGAAACCATCGTGGACGTTCCGGTTGGCAAAGCTCTGCTGGGCCGCGTTGTTGACGCTCTGGGCAACCCGATTGACGGCAAGGGCCCGATCGAAACAACCGAGCGTAGCCGTGTCGAAGTGAAAGCGCCGGGCATCATCCCGCGCGAATCGGTTTCCGAGCCGGTGCAGTCGGGCCTGAAAGCCATCGACGCACTTGTTCCAGTTGGCCGCGGCCAGCGCGAGCTGATCATTGGTGACCGCCAGACCGGCAAGACCGCTGTCGCAATCGACACCTTCATCAACCAGAAGGGCCCGAACCAGAGCGACGACGAAAGCAAGAAGCTCTATTGCGTCTATGTAGCTGTCGGTCAGAAGCGTTCGACTGTTGCGCAGATTGTGAAGCAGCTCGAAGAAAACGGCGCGATGGAATACTCCATCGTGGTCGCTGCAACCGCTTCAGAGCCTGCACCACTGCAATATCTCGCACCGTACACCGGCTGCGCGATGGGCGAATTCTTCCGCGACAACGGCATGCACGCTGTGATCGTGTATGACGATCTTTCGAAGCAGGCTGTTGCCTATCGTCAGATGTCGCTTCTGCTTCGTCGTCCTCCGGGCCGTGAAGCCTATCCAGGTGACGTTTTCTATCTCCACAGCCGCCTGCTTGAGCGCGCGGCGAAGATGAACAAGGATAATGGTGGCGGTTCACTGACAGCGCTGCCAATCATTGAAACGCAGGCAGGCGACGTGTCGGCCTACATTCCGACCAACGTGATCTCGATCACGGACGGCCAGATCTTCCTTGAAACCGACCTGTTCTTCCAGGGTATCCGCCCGGCGATTAACGTGGGTCTGTCGGTTAGCCGTGTTGGCGGCGCCGCCCAGACAAAGGCTATGAAGAAGGTTTCCGGTTCAATGAAACTGGACCTGGCGCAGTACCGCGAAATGGCGGCTTTTGCGCAGTTCGGTTCTGACCTTGATGCGTCGACACAGAAGCTGCTTAACCGCGGTGCACGCCTGACCGAACTGCTGAAGCAGCCGCAGTTCAGCCCGCTGCCGTTTGAAGAGCAAACCGTGTCGATCTTCGCTGGTACCAACGGATTCATCGATCCTGTCGATGTTGATCGCGTGACCGACTACGAAGAGCAAATGTTGGCTTACTTCCGCAGCGAGCACGCAG
This sequence comes from Altererythrobacter rubellus, assembly GCF_030284385.1. Taxonomy (NCBI): domain Bacteria; kingdom Pseudomonadati; phylum Pseudomonadota; class Alphaproteobacteria; order Sphingomonadales; family Erythrobacteraceae; genus Altererythrobacter; species Altererythrobacter rubellus. The sequence goes on along the minus strand of NZ_CP127221.1, from coordinate 1,016,222 downwards.
ACATTCTTAAGGACATTCGCGAAAGCACGAAGTTCGAAGATGATGTGAAGGACCGCACGGTCAAGGCGCTCGAAGCCTTCGCTAAGCAGTTCGCTTAAGCCTGAGAGAGACTGACTAGGGAGCCACCATGGCCTCGCTTAAAGAACTCAAGGATCGGATCGGGTCGGTAAAATCGACTCAGAAGATCACCAAGGCCAAACAGATGGTCGCAGCGGCGAAATTGCGCCGTGCGCAGTCAGCTGCCGAAGCTGCACGCCCATACGCAGAGCGTCTGGCGGCGGTGATGGCATCGCTCGCGACCAAGGTTAGCGGCGATAGCGCGCCGAAACTGCTGGCTGGCACTGGTTCGAACCAGAAACACCTGCTGGTCGTGGTCAACACGGACAAGGGCCTGTGCGGCGGATTGAACTCGAACATCGTCAAGGAAGCCAAGCTTCAGGCGAAGAAGCTGATTGCTGAAGGCAAGGACGTTCAGTTCTATCTTGTTGGCAAGAAAGGCCGCGCACCGATCAAGCGTGATTATGCGAACAAGATCGCGAAGCATTTCGACACCTCGAACGTGAAGACGCCAGGATTCGAAGAAGCAGACGCGGTCGCAGACGAACTCATCGCGATGTTCGAAGATGGCGCGTTCGATGTTGCCCATCTTGTCGCCCCTACCTTCCAGTCTGCGCTGGTTCAGACTCCGACGACAGCACAATTGATCCCGGTTCCTTCTCCAGAGGAAGCAAGCGGCGGCGATGCAGTTGTTGAATATGAGCCAGGCGAAGAGGAAATCCTCGAGGAATTGCTGCCACGATACGTGAAGACGCAAATCTTCGGCGCACTGCTGGAACGTGAAGCATCCGAGCAAGGCGCTTCGATGACTGCTATGGACAACGCCACGCGTAACGCAGGCGACCTCATCAACAAGCTGACCATTCAGTACAACCGCAGCCGTCAGGCCGCGATTACCACTGAACTGATCGAAATTATCGCTGGCGCGGAAGCGCTTTAACAATAGGACGAAACAGTGAAGAAGATCATCCTCCCGCTTCTCTCCGTGTTCGCTCTCGCGGCTTGCGGTGAAGAACCCGCACCTGCGCCAGAAGCAGAAGCCGCAGAAGCAGTTGTCGAAGCGCCGGTTGAACCCGCACTTCCAGCTCCAAATCAGGAAATTTTCTCAACCGTTTTCGCGGCGTCATGCCCGAGCGCAAAGCCGGTTAACACCGCTGCCTGCCGTCGTGCAGGCATGGGCAGTGACGACGTGATTTGCGAGTACGGTTTGGGTGAAGACGAATACCTCCGCAATAAGGCAACCTTAACCGCAGGCGATGGCGAGTGGGTGTTGACCGACACTGAAACAGTTTGCGCCACCGGCGCGTAAGTATTTGACCAAGGCAGGACATAGAAAATGGCCACCGCACCTGTAATGAACAAGACAACCACTGGCAGAATTACCCAGGTCATCGGCGCTGTTGTCGACGTGACCTTCGAAGGCGAACTGCCCGCGATTCTCTCCGCGCTGGAGACGATGAACGGCGACAAGAAGCTGGTTCTAGAAGTTGCCCAGCACCTGGGTGAGAACACCGTTCGCACAATCGCGATGGACTCGACCGAAGGTCTTACTCGCGGTCAGGATGTATCCAGTACTGGCGCGCAGATTTCTGTGCCGGTTGGCCCGAAAACACTCGGCCGCATCATGAATGTGGTGGGCGAGCCGATTGACGAGCGCGGCCCGATTGGCGCTGAAAAGACCTCGCCAATTCACGCTGAAGCGCCACTGTTCGTCGACCAGTCAACAGAGGCCGCCATCCTCGTGACCGGCATCAAGGTTATCGACCTTCTCGCTCCTTATGCAAAGGGCGGCAAGATCGGCCTGTTCGGTGGTGCCGGCGTGGGCAAGACAGTTCTGATTCAAGAGCTGATCAACAACATCGCAAAGGGTCACGGCGGCGTGTCCGTGTTTGCTGGCGTGGGTGAGCGTACCCGCGAAGGTAACGACCTTTATCACGAGTTCCTCGACGCAGGCGTTATTGCCAAGAATGATGCTGGCGAAGCCATCAGCGAAGGCTCTAAAGTGGCGCTGGTGTTCGGCCAGATGAACGAACCTCCTGGTGCGCGCGCACGTGTTGCTCTTTCGGGTCTGACCATGGCGGAATACTTCCGCGATGAGGAAGGCCAGGACGTTCTGTTCTTCGTCGACAACATCTTCCGCTTTACGCAGGCTGGTTCAGAAGTGTCCGCACTTCTCGGCCGTATCCCGTCGGCTGTGGGCTATCAGCCGACCCTGTCGACTGACATGGGTAACCTGCAAGAGCGTATTACTTCGACAACCAAGGGCTCGATTACCTCGGTTCAGGCAATTTACGTTCCTGCCGATGACTTGACCGACCCTGCGCCAGCAACTTCGTTTGCGCACTTGGATGCGACCACCACGCTGTCGCGTGCGATCTCCGAACTCGGCATTTATCCGGCGGTTGACCCGCTGGACTCAACCAGCCGCGTTCTTGAGCCGCGCGTTGTCGGCACCGAGCACTACGAGACTGCTCGCCGCGTTCAGGAAACGCTGCAGAAGTACAAATCGCTGCAAGACATCATCGCCATTCTCGGCATGGACGAGCTTTCGGAAGAAGATAAGCTGACCGTTGCGCGCGCGCGCAAGATCCAGCGCTTCCTGTCTCAGCCGTTCCACGTGGCGGAAGTCTTCACCAACATTCCGGGTCTGTTCGTACAGCTCGAAGATACGATCAAATCGTTCAAGGCTGTTGTTGATGGCGAATATGACCACCTGCCTGAAGCGGCCTTCTACATGGTTGGCGGCATCGACATGGCGGTCGAAAAAGCCAAGAAAATGGCTGAGGAAGCCTAAGCCGGGCCAAGGAAAAGACAATGGCACTGCACTTTGAACTCGTTACTCCGGCCAAGCTGGTCCGCTCGGAAGACGTCCATATGGTCGTCGTCCCCGGCACCGAAGGTGAATTCGGTGTACTGGAAGGCCATGCGCCTTTCATGTCGACCATCCGCGACGGTGCGGTTCAGGTTTACGCCAAGGAAGGCGTAGAACCTGAGTTGATCGAAGTGCGCGGCGGTTTCGCCGAAGTGGGCGAAAACGGGCTGACAGTCTTGGCAGAAAAGATCGAAGAGTAACCCTCCTCGACACAGATGAAATTGGAAAGGGCGGCCATTTGGTCGCCCTTTTTCGTTGGAATCTCCTTCACATTCGACGTTGCAACCGCCACATAACTATCGACGGAATTCCCCCAAAGGAGAGGATATTTGAAAATTGTTTCGACAATTGCCCTGGCAGGTGCACTTGCCATGACCACATCCCCGGCATTTGCAGATGGCCACGGCCACCACGAGCATGAGGCTGAAGCCGCCGAAGACGGTGTGCCTGGCCCTGAACAGGATCCCTATATCTGGCTGGAAGAAGCCCGCAGCGAAGAGGCGCTTGCCTGGGTACGGGCAGAGAACGAACGCACCTTGGCGCATATGGAAGCCGATCCGCGCTTCGAACAGCTTAAGAACGATGCTTTGGAAATCCTCGATAGCGAGGACCGCATTCCTTTCGTCTCCTTCCGCCCGGATGGCCTGTACAATTTCTGGCAGGACAAGGAAAACCCGAAGGGTCTACTTCGCCGGACAACTCTGGAAAGCTATCAAACCGATGATCCCGAATGGGAGATCATCCTTGACGTTGATGCCCTCGCAACGGCTGAAGGCATGGAATGGGTCTACAAAGGCTCATCCTGCCTGCCCCCGGCACTCAACAGATGCATGATTGCACTTTCGGATGGTGGCGAAGACGCGACTATACTGCGCGAATTTGACACCTCGTCGAAGGAGTTTGTCGAAGATGGATTTGTGCTGGATCAAAAGAGCCAGGGCGGCATCCAATGGGTCGATGAAGACACCATGCTCGTTTCACGCAACTTCAGCGAAGAACTGCAGACCGAGAGCGAATATCCCTACACAACCCGCATCTGGACACGTGGCGCATCAATTGAGGATGCGCCGGAAATCTTCCGCGGAGAGAAGACCGATGTATCTTCGGGCGCCTATCTGCTTCGCGACAATGACGCGACGGTGCATGCCCGGATCGCGTATAGATCAGTCAGCTTCCATGAGGTCGAATACTACGTCGAGAAAGATGGCGAGTGGCTACGCCTTGATATTCCACTCAAAACATCGCCCTACGGCATTGTGGACGGCCACATTCTCTATTCGACCGATGTCGATTGGGAGGTTGATGGCCAAACCTTCCCGGCGGACAGCTTGATCGCGGTCGATCTGGAAGAATGGAAAGCCGATCCAAACGGCGCGAAGAAAACGCTGGTATGGGCTCCCGCTGAACGCCAGACGAAACGCGGCGGCGCTATCACGGGCAATTCGCTATTCGTGGGCATGCTCGACAATGTCGTTGGCAAGGTCGTCCAATTCGATTTCGAAGATGGCGCGTGGGTCAGCAAGCAGGTTGATCTGCCAGACAATGCAACCGTAGGCATTGCGGCATCGTCTTCTGAAACCGACCAGATCATGTTCACGGTTACGGATTTCCTCAATCCTACCACGCTGTATTATTCGGACGGCGGCACTCCACTGGCGCTCAAGCAGTCACCCAGCCGATTTGACAAGGCGGGTATGGAAGTCGAGCAGCACGAGGCCACGAGCGCTGACGGGACCAAGATTTCTTATTTCATCGTCAAGCCAGAAGGTATGGAGATGAACGGCACCACAGCAACGCTGATGACCGGTTATGGAGGCTTCCAGGTTCCGCGCCTGCCCGGCTACCTTGGCACGACAGGCAAGCTGTGGCTTGAAAATGGCGGGGCCTATGTGCTGGCAAACCTGCGCGGGGGCGGTGAATTCGGCCCCGGCTGGCACCAGACCGCGATCCGCGAGAACAAGCAACGCACCTGGGATGACTTTATCGCTGTCGGTCAGGATCTGGTCGACAAGGGCTTCACCTCGCCTCAGCACCTCGGCATTCAGGGTGGCAGCCAAGGCGGATTGCTGGTCGGAACCGCCTTCACACAGCGCCCTGACCTGTTCGGCGGCGCAATCGTGCAGATCCCATTGTTCGATATGCTGCGCTATCACCTGATCGGGCGCGGCGCCTCGTGGATCGGCGAATATGGCGATCCACGCATTCCAGAGCAACGCGCATGGATCGAGGGGTACTCTCCCTATCAGAAGATCGTCGAAGGCGTGGACTACCCCACTCCGTTCCTATGGGCATCGACGGCAGATGACCGCACCCATCCTGCGCACGCGCGCAAGGGTGCAGCCAAGCTGAAGGAATTGGGCCAGCCTTACTTCTACTTCGAAGACATGACTGGCGGGCACTCGGGCGGCGTCGATAATGAACAACGCGCGAAGCTACAGGCGCTGCAATATGTCTATCTCATGCAACAGCTGATGGACAGTGGTGACGGCGAGTAAGTTACTGAAAAAAATGCATAAGGGCGGCCTGTTCGGGTCGCCCTTTTCATTTGGGGGTTACTCGGCAACCGGAATCAGCACCTCGTTACGGCGATATTGGGGCGGCACCATCGGGCTGTCATAAAAGGCATATTCAGGCGCGCCGATCGCTTCGATATCCTTCTCATTCATCCATTCGCGCAGAATGACCTCGGCCCGTTCCAAATTGCGGCTGCTCGAGGCGCCGGCAAACCGAACCACAGCCATCCTGCGCGCAGGAACTTCGGACAACGTGATGTCCTCTGCCGCTTCTGGCAGTGTCTCCAAGGTGTATTTGCGGGGCATCACGAACCGCGTGCGCCATGCCCCCTCTTGGCCGGGATCCTGCATCACAGGTGATGTCATCGCGATCTCTTCGGTTTGATCGACGATAACCGGAGAAGTCATGGCGATAGCTTCGCTCTGATCATCGCCCTCGTCGCGGCGAGGCCGTTCTTGAGCGAATATGTAAGCGGCAAGACGGCGGAAACCCGCATTCAGCGCTCTGCCCCGTTCGCCGCGATGGGTGACTTCAGCGACCAGCATGGGCTCATACTGACGAACCTCAAATCGATCCTCTTCAACCAGCGCTTGATACGCTGGCTGCTCATCATCCTCCTGAGCGTGGGCGGGCGCAAAGACGAGCCCCGCGGCTGCAGCTCCAGCCAATGCCAAGAACACTTTCCCGAATGCCATACGAATCCCCTTCGTCTTGAGATTTCAAGCGAATGAGAAGCGTATTGGTTCCATCTTTGCACTGACCCGTCAGCTAACCCGGATAACCTTGCGCGGTTCGTCGCATAAGCAGCACCGATCGAGTGTTTAACTCAAAAAGAACTATCTTTCGAAAGTCCGAATTAACTCAGAAAATCCACGATTTGTTTCCGCGGGGGTTATGGTTTTGTTGGAGAAAGTCGATGGTATACGCCCCAAATGAGAATGTGACTGACGCGATCAAGCGTGCCGGTCTGCCTCGGAATCACGACATTCACTGGTCCAAAGCGCGCAAGGAAGAGGTTGTGCAAGCCGTACGAGAGAAGCTGATAAGCTTCGACGAAGCGCGGTGGCGCTATCTGCTGAGTCACAGCGAGTTCCGCCAGTGGGAACAGCAGGTGGATGCCCGCCACGCACAGAAGGTCACTCCAAAACAACCGCTGGAGCTGCGCAATCGCGAGCTGGCCAGAGGCGGAGAGTTGGAAGAAGCCTGAGGTTTAGTCCGACAGGGTCGCAGCTACCAAGGGTCGCAACCCGTATCGTCACGCTAGCCGCCTGATCGAACGCACTATTTCCTGGTCGGTGCGTGAAAGTCAGGCGACTTGGAGCTGACCCAATTCACGAATTTGGCAATCTCCGGATGGGCGCGGATCGCCCCCTGATCTGCGCCCATTCTTGCAAGTTCGGCATTGGTAAAGTTCGCGTGGATCGCCTTGTGGCAGATCGGATGGATAGCCACAGTTTCGCGGCCCTTCTTCGCCTTCGGAACCGTGTGGTGCCACTGCATAAGCGTTTCGAACGGACGTTCGCACAACCAGCAGGTGAGGCAAGCGGCTTCGCTCACACGCGCCTCAATCTTTCTTCGCCGCTTTCTTCTTCATCGCGTCGTGAAACCGGTCCGCCCAGCCGGGCTTCACGATCTGCTCTCCACGCACCATGCGCAGGTCCCCGTCGCCAACGTCACGGCTGACCTCGCTGCCCGCAGCCACAATGGCATCCGCACCGATCTTTACCGGCGCGATAAGCGAACTGTTCGATCCAATGAAGGCGCGCGGGCCAATCTCGGTTTTGTATTTGAAATAGCCGTCGTAATTGCAGGTAATAGTACCCGCACCGATATTGGCGTTTTCGCCCACTATTGCATCACCCAGATAGGTGAGGTGGCTGGCCTTTGCCCCGGGGCCGAGCGTCGCTTTCTTCATTTCCACGAAATTGCCGACAAAGGCATTCTCTTCCAGCACTGCCCCCGGGCGCAGCCGGGCAAAGGGGCCGACTTGCGCGCCCGCACCGATGCTCGCGCCTTCGATATGGCTGAAGCCCTTGATCCATGCCCCATCGGCAACTGTAACGCCCGGACCGAATACGACATTAGGCTCAACCATAACGTCGCGACCCAGCCGGGTGTCATGGCTGAAGAAGACGGTTTCAGGCGCGACCAGCGTTGCGCCATCGGCCAGCGCGGCTTCACGGCGCGCAGCTTGCCACGCAGCTTCGGCAGCAGCCAATTCGCCGCGGCTGTTGATCCCGGTTACTTCGCCCGGATCATCGCATACCACCACCGCGCAAGCCCGGCCGTCTCCGATCGCGATATTGACGATGTCGGGCAGGTAATATTCACTCTGCGCATTGTCATTGCTGACCCGCGCGAGCAGCGCGAACAGATCTTCGCTCCGGGCGGCGAGCAGGCCAGAATTACACAGACTGCACGCACGCTCTTCTTCGCTAGCATCCTTGAATTCGATCATTTTGGATATGCTGCCAGCATTGTTGGCAATGACGCGGCCATAATGCCCTGGATCGGCGGGCTCGAAGCCCAAAACCACACAAGCGGGCTCATCTGCGCCATGCAGACGCTCCAGCATCGAGCGCATTGTTTCTGCGCGAACGAATGGGACATCTCCGTAAAGCACCAGCACATCACCGCTAAAGCCGGTGAGCGTATCCTGCGCATGCTGCACAGCATGGCCTGTGCCCAGTTGTGGCTCCTGCGGGACGGTTTCAGCCCGACCTCCAACCGCCCGCGCAATCTGATCTGCCTTGTCGCCGACCACGACAACGGTCTGTTTCGGTGCCAGCTCGTCCAGCGATGCAAGCAGATGGTCAAGCATCGCCCGTCCAGCAATCGGGTGCAGCACCTTGTGCAGGTCGCTCTTCATTCGTGTGCCCTTGCCCGCAGCAAGAACGATCGCAGCTAAATCACTCATATAAGCGATATGGCACCAAACGCTTGCGGTTTGAAGAACCATCCTCCACGGCGCGGTGCATGACTGATTTTCCCTTTGATGGTGTCGGGTTCGATCTCGACGGGACCTTGCTCGACACGTTTCGTGATTTGGGCGCAGCGGTGAACCATGCGCTCAAGCTAGGCGGCATGAAACCCGTGCCCGTGGACAGTTCGAAAGACCTGATCGGCGGTGGGGCAAAGATCATGCTGGCAAAGGCGGTCGAGGGACAGGGCGGTATGCCCGAAGACGATTTCCGCGCGCTCTATAAGGAGATGCTGCGATATTATGCGGAGCACAACGCGGTCTATACAGCTCCATACCCACATGCCGAAAGCGTGCTTGATGAACTCACGATGCGCGGTGTCAAAATGGCGGTGGTGACCAACAAGTTTGAAGAGTTTGCGACCAAGGTGCTGACAGAGCTTGGTCTGGCTCACCACTTCGTAGGGATCATTGGCGGGGATTCGATGGGGCGCGGTGAGGACGGCAAGTTTCTCGCCAAACCTGCACCTGATCCGGTGATTGAAGCCCGGAAAAGATGCGAAGCGCAACGTTTCGTATTTGTCGGCGACTCGACCTATGATGTAAAAGCCGCGCAAGGAGCGGGTGTACCGGTTGTCGCTGCAGCCTACGGCTATTGCGATCTGCCGGCACAGGATCTGGGCGCGGATGCGGTTATTGATTCGCTCAAAGCGCTGATTCCGGCTCTGGAAGCGCTCTGAGACGCACGATTGCCGCTACGGAATACAGCCTCGCTGCAACCGCCTGTTGCAACGCAGCAAAGAAAGTGCCACGCAGGCCGCATATTACGTAAACGGAAGGCCTGAGGCGGCCGGATAAGCAGGAGAGGATCCCCCATGAGCATCAACTTCAAGGACAAAGTAGCCATTGTAACCGGCGCTGGCGGCGGTCTGGGCCGTGAGTATGCGCTGGAACTGGCACGTCGCGGTGCGAAGGTCGTGGTGAATGACCTTGGCGGTTCGCGGGATGGCACAGGCCATTCGGACATGGCGCTGAAAGTGGTCGAGGAAATCGAGGCCATGGGCGGCGAAGCCATGTCGAACGGCGGTTCTGTCACTGAATACGAACAGATGGAAAAGATGGTCGCCGACGCCAAACAGAAATGGGGCGGCGTGCATGTCTTGATCAACAATGCCGGTGTGCTTCGCGATAAGACCTTCGCAAAGATGAGCCCGGAAGATTTTGAGTTTGTGTTGAAGGTACACCTGACCGGCTCAGCGTTCGTCACCAAGGCATGCTGGGAAACCTTCCGTGAGCAAGCCTATGGCCGTATCTTGATGACAGCATCGTCGACCGGCCTGTTCGGCAACTTTGGCCAGGCTAACTATGGCGCAGCGAAACTGGGTCTGGCTGGCCTCACCAAGACGCTTCAGCTTGAAGGCGCGAAGTACAACATTCGCGTGAACACGCTGTCGCCGGTTGCGGGTACACGCATGACGGAAGACCTTTTCCCGGAAGAAGCATTCAAGCTGTTCGATCCGGTCAACGTTGTTCCTGCTGCGCTGTTCCTGGTCAGCGAAGATTCGCCCACCAACGCAATCGTTGGCGCGGGCGCAGGCGGCTATCACAGCAGCTGGACCGTTATGAATGATGCGGTTTGGCTCAAGGAAGAAGACCGCACAGTCGAAGGCTTTGCCGCGAACTGGGACAAGATCAGCGAATTCTCGAACCTCACTGCCCCGCAATCGGGCAGCGAACAGAGCGGTAATATCCTGAAAGCGATGCAGAAAGTGCTTGGCGCAGACGCCGCACCGTCCAGCGCACGCGGATAATTCTCGCTGTAGAGCTGAATGTTGCGCTGACTGCGCTGGTAATCGGCTCTGCCCTGCTCACACTGTCGGCGTTCTGGACTCCGATCCGCTGGGCCGTTGTCCAGCCTCTGCCGCAGGATCTTCAGGCCCGTCTGCCGATAACAGCAGCGGCAACGTAATACTCCATAACTTCGAGTTGGACCGGAAAGGGCTCGTGCCTAGGCGCGGGCCCTTTTTCCTTAAGGCTTAGATATCGATTGCCTTCACCAGCCGCCGTTCGATCGGCGCCAGCACGCCGGCCAGCTCGTGCCCGCGCTTTAATACCTGGCCTTGTTCGCCAAACAGCGCCCACATGCCTTGTTTGCCGCGCAAGGCAGGGCGTTTCTCGATCCGTGTTTGAGGTTGCTCGGCTGTGCGCCGAAAGGCCGCAAACACCGCTACGTCCTTGGTGAAATCCATCGCATAGTCACGCCATTCACCGGCCGCGACCATTCGGCCATAGAGATCGAGAATGCGCTGTAATTCTTCGCGGTCAAATGCAATCTGGTTTGGAGCACGTCCGGGAAACGCGACGACTGATCCAGGAATCCCCGAACGCATACGAGAATTCATCAATCGTCAGTCCCGCTGCGTTGTGGGGGCACATTGAGCTCGTGTTCGGCCTTCAATGCTTCGATCTCTGCTTTCAGGACTTTCAATTCAACTTCCAGCTTTTCGATGCAATCGATGCGATTGCCTTCAGCATCTTCGCATTCCGGCGTAATGCCATAAGGAATAAACTCGCGCATCCATTCCTCGGCCGGGATCAGGGTCGAGCGTGCCTTGAACCCCACCATGGTTGCTCCCGCAGGGACATCTTCCACAACAACTGCATTTGCACCGACGCGTGCACGCTCACCCAAGGTGATCGGACCGATGATTTGCGCGCCCGAACCGATGATGACATTGTCCCCGATGGTGGGATGGCGCTTGCCCCCCACGCCGTTGGTCGGGTTTGTCCCACCTAATGTCACATTCTGGTAGATCGTGACATTGTCACCGATTTGCGCTGTTTCTCCAACCACCGTGAAACCGTGATCGATAAAGAAATTCTTCCCGATTTCCGCCCCGGGGTGAATATCGATTGCTGTCAGAAATCGCGAAAAATGGTTCACGAACCGCGCTAGAAAATAAAGCTTGGCTTCGTACAACCAATGCGCGACGCGGTGGAGCCCCAGCGCCCAAACACCTGGATAAAAAAGGATTTCCCAACGCGAACGCGGTGACGGATCGCGCGCCTTGACTGAGTCCAGATAGCCTTTGAGCCGGTCGAACATATTCAAATACTCCCACCAAACAGCCTTTAAAGCAAGCGTGCCTGCTCTGGGCCCCGTGTGGCTTCTAATGCGTCCCGCCACAGCGACATGGTGGCAGGGGCTTTGCGTTCAAGGCTCAAACGATCAATTGCAACCACGAGTCGCTCAATTCCCGCGAAGCTGCGCTCCGCCCGTGGAACCAGATAATCGACAGCTCCATCAGCCAGTGCAAGCCCGCGCTGAACAGCGATCGCTTCGATCAGATGCGCCGCCATATCGTCATCCGGCACACCAATCTCAAGCTGCAACGAACCACTCAGGCGGGATTTCAAATCGGGCAATGTGATGTCCCACGGCTGGCGATTTGAAATCAATAGAAGCGGCTCACCCGATTCCTGCGCGCGGTTCCAACGGTGGAAAAGTTCCGCTTCATCCCAGGCGTCAGCACCATCGACTACCGCTATGCCCTGCCCCAGCGCCCATTTGCCGAACAGGCTTTTTCCGGAACGTTCAGGTCCGGTGAGGACCGCCGTGTTGAAGGGCCAGCGCTCGGGCTTCAATAGCGCTTCATAGGCCGCCTTATTGGCGTTCCCAATCACTATGCGAGAAGGGTCGCCTGAACCGGAAAGTGATAATGGAAGCGCAATCTGTGACGGCATGGTGGGGCTCTTTCGAACCTATCGACTGATTGCGAGCGCGTCTGCGCCTTGCGTCACATTATAGCCGCGCTCTCGCAGGCCCTGCGCCAATGCATCAAGCGATCCGCCAAAGCTGACACGCATGACCGAAGTGCCTCCAAACGCGAGGCTGGTTGTTGCCGCTCCGCGAACGCCGGGCACACTGCGCACCGCAGCCAATGTCGCGTCGATCGAGGCCGCATCGGGGCTGGCAAATTGGACGACATAGGAACTGACGATTGCGGGTTCGGTCGCGTTCGGCGCGACTGCGGGAGCTGTCGGATCCAGCTCTCCGGCTGTAATGGCCGCTTCTCGGCTTTGGATCGCTCGCCCGATTTCGATCAGCCGTGCCAAAGCGGGATCCATCTCAGCCGTCGTACTGATGTTCAAAGTCGGGTCTGGCCGCAATACACCTGCGGCCAAAGCCGCTTCGAAAATGCTGTCCATACGTGACACTGCTTCAGATAGCATTTCGGGCAGTTCCGCCGGCGATCCCGCGTCCATGGTAAAACTGTCGAGATAGCGGTTATCCGGGCCGTAGCGCGCAGTGAACGTCCCCTCTACGGGCCCGCCCGGGTAAGAATACTCAAGCCGCGCGACCGGCACGAGCACATCGGCGGCTGCAAATTGATCGAGGATCACGCGCCACCAGGTTCGGCTGCGGCGCATGCTCTGCCCATGGTTGAGCAGCAGCAAGTCTCCACCGGCGCCAGCAGGGCGAACATAGTTGATGCGGCTGGTGCCCGGATTGAATTCCGCCCAGGCCCGCTGCCACGGATTGCGAACTTCATACATGGTGTAGGTGCCCGCACTCGCAGTCACCGGCAGCAAGAGCATCGGTGCAGACGACCGACCACGTGAACCACCGCCAAGGTACTGGCCTGCGCGATTGCGATCAAAAATAACGCCGAGGCTGGCACGGTAGCGGCGCGGCCCGATGAGTTCCCGCTCGATCACGATGGCCGAGACCATACCGTCAATCTGCGAATCCGGTAGGTTCGGCCCACCAATCTTCGCCCAAGCATCGCGCTGAGCCTTGCGCCAGCCGGCTGCGCGCGCCTCTTCAGCGGTGTCACCGCGCACGTCGACCTCAATTCCTGTCACATCGATGTCACTGCTCGACGCGACCGGCGCAATTCCGCGATCCCCGGTGATCTGTGCTGTCAGCGCAGCAAGGCCCGCGACAAGCGCGATTACGCCGAGAATCGCAACCACAATTGTGCGGCTTGGAAGCGGTTGCGTAAGGCGCATGAAGGCAGATGATACAGTCATAGGGGAAAAGCTGATGCCTTTTGCCCAAAGGCGAGTGGAATTCCAAGCTCGAAAGGCTAAAGAGGTGGACATTATGGCCAATAACACACCGCCCGAAAGCTATACTTACGAAGACGCAGGCGTCTCGATTGATGCCGGCAACCGCTTGGTCAAGGCGATCGGTTCCCTGGTGAAAGCGACAATGCGCCCTGGTGCGGATGGCGAAATCGGCGGATTTGGCGGCTTTTTCGACCCCAAGGCGGCTGGCTATAAAGACCCTCTACTGGTTGCGGGCAACGATGGCGTCGGCACCAAGCTGAAGCTGGCGATCGATCACGACCGGCATGACACAGTCGGGATCGATCTGGTCGCCATGTGCGTCAACGATCTGATCGTGCAAGGCGCAGAACCGCTGTTCTTCCTGGACTATTTTGCCACCGGCAAGCTGGAAAATGGGGTTGCGGAACGCGTGATTGCGGGCATCGCCGAAGGCTGCAAACAAGCGGGATGCGCGTTGATTGGCGGGGAAACTGCTGAGATGCCCGGCATGTATGCCGCAGGTGATTATGATCTGGCTGGATTCTGTGTTGGCGCGGTTGAACGCGGCGAACAGCTGACCGGAGAGAAAGTTGCGCCGGGCCATATGTTGATCGGGCTTGCTTCCTCGGGCGTGCATTCGAACGGGTATTCGCTGGTGCGGCGCCTTGCTGCCGACAAGGGATGGAAACTGGATCGCCCTGCCCTGTTCGATTCAGATCGACTGCTGATTGATACGCTGATCGAGCCAACGCGAATCTATGTCACATCGCTGCTGCCGCTGGTTCGCGAAGGGTTGATCGACGGAATGGCGCATATCACCGGCGGCGGATTGCTTGAAAACATCCCGCGCGTTCTGCCCGAAGGCGCGCATGCGATGGTCGATGCCGATAGCTGGGAGCAGCCCCGGCTGATGGCCTTCCTGCAAGCGCAGGGGAATATCGAACCGGCGGAAATGGCGCGTACCTTCAATGGCGGCACCGGAATGGTGCTTGCGGTTGCGCCGGATCATCAGGATGCTGTCCTTACCCGGCTGGCAGATGCAGGCGAGAATGCCTTCACCATCGGCACAATCGAAGCGGGCGATCGGGGCTGCACCGTCAAGGGCAGCCAAGGGACATGGTCGGCCACGACCGACTGGGAAGCAAAGCACCTTGCCTAAGGCAAAGGTCGCCATTTTTATTTCCGGCAGCGGCACTAATATGGCCGCGCTGCTTTACGCCAGCAGGCTGCCAGATTGCCCCTATGAAGTCGTTCTGGTCGCCAGTAACCGGCCAGGCGCAGACGGGCTTTCGTTGGCTAGAGCCGAAGGCATTGCGACCTTTGCCCATTCGCACAAAGGCTTGGAGCGCGCCGATCACGACGCGGTGATGGAGCGCGCGGCGCAGGATGCGGACGCGGACTATATCGTTCTGGCCGGATACATGCGCATCCTGTCCGAAGAGTTTGTCTCGCGCTGGACGGGCAACATAATCAATATCCACCCTTCGCTGCTGCCCAAATACAAAGGGCTAAACACGCATGCACGTGCGATTGAGGCTGGCGACAGGCATGGCGGCGCGACCGTTCATCTGGTGACGCCGGAACTCGATTCAGGCGCAATCCTTGAGCAGGTAAAAGTCACCATTCTGCCCGAAGACACGCCTGACACGCTCGCCGAGCGGGTCAAGCTGGCTGAGTATCAGCTCTACCCCCGCGCACTGGCAAGCTATGTAGCCCGGGCAGCCCGGGTCACCGCCTGAGCGTGGGTGTGCTGCCTCCAGAGCGCCCGCACCCATTGGCGCGGACGCCCTTGGTCGACAAAGCCTGCGCCGCGCTGGAATTAGGATGGGCTAAGGGTGTGGCCCCACCTTCTATTGATCCCAATGATCTGTGGCGCCGCGCCGCCAAGGGCACCAGAATCGCTGCTGAACATGGCGGACGAAGCCAAGAGGACGTGATCGATTTTCGCGAACGGTTGATTGCTTTGTGCAGCGCCGTATCTGCTGAATCCAAACTCAATGCGCTTGGCAAAACCATGGCGCATGGTCAGATCGTACGGGTAATCAAACAGCGGCTGGGTCTGGGGCAACTTTGGTCGAACAAGCCTGAATTGCTGAAAACTGAACTGGCGCCGCCGAT
This sequence comes from Altererythrobacter rubellus, assembly GCF_030284385.1. NCBI lineage: Bacteria > Pseudomonadati > Pseudomonadota > Alphaproteobacteria > Sphingomonadales > Erythrobacteraceae > Altererythrobacter > Altererythrobacter rubellus. The sequence goes on along the minus strand of NZ_CP127221.1, from coordinate 1,000,689 downwards.
CATAGTGATTGGCCAAATGCGCAGCGGGACAACGCGTATTCACCGCTTGCTGGCGGCTGACCCGGCACACAGCGCCACGCGGTTTTGCGACAGCTGGAACCCGGTGCCACGAAGGCCTGATATGCGTCCGCTATCGGGCGCGATGATGCTCGCCATAGCGCGAAAGCTCGACCCTTGGATTGATGCGCTCCACCCGATGGGTTCACGGCGCGCTGAAGAGGAACTCGGCTGGCTTGCAAGCGCATTTGGTCACAGTACCTATGACACGCAATGGCATGTGCCGAGCTTCACGCGTTTTTGCGAAGAACGCGACCCTTCACCGCTTTATCGCGAATTTGCCAGAATTTTGCGCATCGACGCCGCGCATCACGGCAATGCCGACAAGCCCCGCGTGTTGAAGGTTCCACAGATCGCCGAAGAACTGCCGGCTCTGCTTGCACAATTCCCCAATGCCCGGTTGGTGGTGGCGAACCGTCATGACGAGGATGTCTTGCACAGTTCGATGTCAGTAGTAGCCAATCAGATGGCGATCCAGTCGGACGAAGTAGACCTTGAGTGGATCGAAGCCGAATGGCGTCGCAAGCTGGAGCTGCGCCATTCGCGCGTCCAGGCAGCGCTTGCAGATTTCAATGGCACAGTCGCGCATGTCCATTTCGATGAGCTGGGTGCCGATTGGGAAAACGAGATTGCGCGCATCTATCGCGAACTCGATATCGAGCTGACGCCGCAGGCGAGCGCTAAAATGCTCAAGGAAATGACGAGCAGCAAAAGCGGCGCGCACAGAGCGCACGCCGCCCAGTTGCAAAGGTTCAAATCAGGAAAACCGGTTTAGGGGACTTTGCCGATCCCCGGCAGGAACGCACCGACCCGCTTGCGATACTCGGCATATTCCTGGCCAAAGACATCCAGCAAATCTCGCTCCTCATAGGCAATCCCGATCACGATGTAGATCGTGAACCCGGCGGCCATGAAGGCATGACTGTATGTCATGTCAGGCGTCGCCCAAAGCCCCAGGAAGAAGCCGGTGTAAAGAGGGTGACGCACCAGCTTGTAGAACAGCGGCGTACGCATCTGCGGCGGCGATGCATTCTTTCCCGTGAGATTGTGCCAAGCCTGCTGCAATCCGAACAATTCGAAATGATTGAGCAGGAAAGTCGACAGCAGCAGGATCGCCCAACCAAGCCAGAACACAGCCCAGATTGCCGTGCGCGCTGCTTCGTTCTGGATCGACCAGATGGTTCCTTCGATCGGGTGCCAGTAATGAAATAGTGCGCCCAATACCAAAACAGTAGCAAGCAGGTAAAAGCTGCGCTCGACCGGCGCAGGAATTACCTTTGTCCACGCTTCCTTGAAAGTGGGGCGAGCCATTACGGTGTGTTGAACGCCAAAAAGTGCAATCAGGCCGACATTGACCAACAGAGCAGTAGCCAATGGACCTTCGCGTCCCTTGTCGACTGTTAGCGGCATGAAATCGAACGCGCCGACCCAGCCGATCAGAAAAAGTAGAGCCGCAACGGCGGCGGTATAAAATGTCAGTGAAACCAACATCAACAGCAATCTGCCCATGATTCCCTCCCCCAGAATCATTCAGGTGACCCAAATCAGGATAGCTGATTGTGTCTTGCAGCGCGAATCCAGCGCTCAAGCCCCTGAATCGAAAAGGCCCCGCAGCATTTCTGCTGCGAGGCCTTTTCAAATACGCCTTGTAAGCGCGCTTAACCGACGATTTCTTCGGGTTTGAAGAAGAAGTCGATTTCGATCTTCGCATTCTCTTCGCTGTCCGAACCGTGGACCGAGTTTTCGCCGATCGACAGTGCGTGTTCCTTGCGGATGGTGCCTTCAGCGGCTTCAGCAGGATTAGTCGCACCCATGATGTCGCGATTGCGTTTCACAGCGTCTTCACCTTCGAGGACCTGAACAACAACCGGCTCACTCATCATGAAATCAACCAGCTCACCGAAGAAAGGACGCTCGCTATGAACCGCGTAAAAGCCTTCGGCCTGCTCGCGGGTCATGTGAATGCGCTTCGATGCGACAACGCGCAGGCCCGCGTCTTCGAGCATTTTTGTGATCGCACCGGTCAGGTTACGCTTGGTCGCGTCCGGCTTGATGATCGAGAATGTGCGGGTAACCGCCATGGCATGTGTTCCTTGCGAATATTTGGGGGTAATTTTGATTGCGCGCGCCACTAGCGCCGAGTTGCGTCAACTGCAAGCCCTAGCGAGCCTAGCGCCCTGCTCCGGCCCCTGCCTGCCAACGCCCGTTCTCATCCTGCTTGTGGATCTCGCGCTCAACATTTTCGGCGTCGTCCAGTTCTCGCCACAACCCGCGTGCAGCCTCCGTTGCTTCGGAATCAAAAAGCAGCAGCGCGCGCTCAAATTTCAGGGCTTCAGAGCGCCATTTCCCATCAACGAACATCACCATGCTAGCGCCATTCGCCGCATCCATGCTGTCCGATAGCAAGATTGGCTGATTGTTTGCATGAGCTGCATCGGCCTGACCATTGGCGAGGAATTCTTCTGCGCCCCCGCCGCGCCACAATTCCTTGCCGATCGCTGCGCGCTGACCGGGATTGTCACTGACAATCAGCAGCCGCTTGCCCGCTTGCAAGACCTTGCGGGCCAACATGACCGCGACCTGTTCTACCGGGTCACGGCTGAGCTGGTAGAAATCAACTCTCGCGCTCATCCCGTCGATCCCTTGCTCCTGCGGCAACGCTCCGAACAATAGAGCACATTGTCCCAGTCACGTTCCCACTTCTTGCGCCAGGTGAACGGTAGCCCGCAATGCGCACAAGTCTTGCTGGGCAGCTCGGACTTTTTGCGCATACGGGCCATCAGAAGCTGGCTTACCCCTCAGCCGTGTTGCGAATAAACGCATCAAGCAAGCGCGTGCCATAACCGGTTGCCCCCTTGTCCCACGTGCGGCCCGCCTTGTCAGAGAAAACCATGCCGGCGATGTCCAAGTGCGCCCAAGGCGTGTCGTTTTCGATGAAACGCTGCAGGAATTGCGCCGCCGTGATCGATCCGCCTTCGCGCGGGCCGATATTCTTCATGTCGCAGATCGGCGAATTGATCAGCTTGTCATATTCTGGGCCCAGCGGGAGGCGCCACAATTTGTCACCAACCTGCTTGCCCGCCGTAGCCAGTTCACCGGCCAGATCATCATCGTTGGCAAACATACCCCCATATTCCTTGCCCAGTGCGATGATCATCGCGCCAGTAAGGGTCGCCAGGTCGACAATCCGCGAAGGCTTGAAGGTGCGCTGCGTCCAAGTCAGCGCGTCGCACAACACAAGCCGCCCTTCAGCGTCGGTATTGAGCACTTCGATCGTCTGTCCGCTCATCGAGGTCACAATGTCCCCGGGGCGCTGCGCATTGCCATCCGGCATATTCTCGACCAGCCCGACCACGCCGACGATGTTGGCTTTGGCTTTGCGCTTTACCAGAGCGAGCATCGCGCCCGCCACTGCCCCAGATCCGCCCATGTCCCATTTCATATCCCACATGCCGACAGGCGGCTTCAACGAAATGCCGCCGGTGTCGAATGTTACGCCTTTGCCGACAAATGCGATCGGCGCATCGCCGTCCTTGCCGCCATTCCATTTGATCGCAAGCATACGTGAAGGCTGAGTGCTGCCCTGCCCTACTCCGAGCAGTGCACCCATGCCGAGCTCTGCCATCTGGTCTTCGTCAAGCACTGTCAGCTCAGCGCCTGTGCCTTCAAAACGCTTCTGGCACATCTCCACGAAGCTGACCGGATATAGCTTGTTGGCAGGTTCTGCTATCAAGTCTCGAGTGAATTCGACACCCTCGGCCACGGCCGCTGCTACATCCCAAGCAGCTTCGGTGCCTTCACTTGCACCCACCACAATCGCGCTCTTCAGGGAGACTTTCTGCTCATCCTTCAGCTTCGTGCGATACGCATCATGCCGCCAGCTGCGCAGACGCAAGCCAAGCAAGACAGATGCGGTTTCCGCTGCGTTCAGGCCCGCTTCGCTCAGGTCCAGCACAATCTCGCTCTCACCCGAGGTCAGATATTTGGCCGCCAGAGCTGCACCTGCTTTTTCCAACGCCTCTTCGCGTTTGGTCGCGTCTGCGCCTGTATCCCCTGCCCCCGCGATTGCCACGCGAACCGTGTGATCGCAACGTTCAACGAAGCCTTCGAAAAACTGGCCGCCGCGCCCCTTGAAACGCGCCGCTTTCGCTCCGTTAGACAGCACAGGTTCAACTGCCGCCGGCATGCTGCCTTGATTGACGACGTAAGCAATAAGGCCGGGATTAGCGGGTGAAGTGTCTGAGAATTTGATCTGCATGAAGGCTCCGGAACGATTGAATGCATGTTAGTCTACGGCCAGTTAAACACCGTTGTGGAACGGTATGGCCAATCGCGATTGCGATTAGGCGCGAGCGGTGCGATAGGCAAGCCATGTCCCTGCCTTTGCAGCATTACCTGCCTGCCCACTCACGTCTCAAATTCTCGCTTAGTGCGGTGCCCGCCGCGCTGGCTTTGTTCATGGGCGTACAGCCGGCGCTCGCGCAGGATGAAGCGGGCATCGCTCCCGACGCGCTGAAGCCGCTCGAAGAACAAGTCACCGAGCTTGATCCAGAGGCATTGCCGCCGGTTACAGACGGTCGGATCATCGCATTTGAAGCGGACAATCTCGATTACGACAACGAGAATGACGGCGAGGTCATAACTGCCAGTGGCAATGTGCTGCTTTCGAGCGAAGACCAATCTGTTCGTGCCAACAATATCCGCTGGGACCGTCAGAGCGGCACAATCTACGCCTCGGGCAATGTGCGCCTGGTCGATGAAAGCGGCAATCAGCTGTTTACGGATTCGCTCGAGCTGACCGAACGTTTCGAAGCTGGCGCGATCAACGAATTGCTGGTTTCTCTAAGGGCGGGCGGAAGATTGGCCGCGCGTGGCGGACAGCGTGCAGCTGATGGCGATGTCATCTTGAACGATGCTGCATATACGGCATGTCCAGTCACCACTCTGGAAGGTTGCGACAAAACGCCCAGCTGGCGGATCACGGCCAAACGGATAATCTACAATCCTGAAGACAGCACGGTCAGCTTTGACAGCGCCGTTTTGGAATTGTTCGGCGCACGCATTCTACCCATGCCGGGCTTGGCGTTCCGGACCGACGGCAGCGCGATCTCCGGTTTTCTGGTTCCCGATCTAAGGATATCGGAATCGAACGGCGTGGAGGTGAGCGGCGAATATTATCTGCGGCTTGCCGACAACAAGGACCTGACGCTCGGCACGCGATTCTTCACGCAGGCAACCCCGCTGGTGTCAGCGGAATGGCGCCATCTGACTAAGAAGGGTGCCTATCAGATCAGCGGATATGGAACGCATAGTCGGCGTATCTCAACCTTTACCGGCAATCCAACGACAGAGCGCGATTTGCGCGGTTATCTGTTTGCGAACGGAAGATTCCAGTTCGATCCAGAGTGGAGCCTGACCGGATCAATCCGCCTCGCGAGCGACCGCACATTCCTGCGCCGCTATGACATCAGCCGGGATGACCGATTGCGTTCGACTTTCAATATCGAGCGGACGAATGATCAGACCTATTTCTCGATAGCGGGATGGGACACTCAGACATTGCGCTTGGATGCGCGCCAGGGTCAGGTGCCGATGGCGCTGCCCGCGATCGATTTCCGTCATCGCATGGCCGACCCGGTGCTTGGCGGCACAGTTGAGCTTCAAGCCAATACTCTGAGCCTCGTGCGCGACGAAGGCCAGGACACGCAGCGCGCGTTCGCCGGTGCGAGATGGGATCTGCGGCGACTCACAGGACCTGGTCAGGTTGTGACATTCAGCGCACTTGCGCGTGGCGATGTCTATCACAGCGATGAGAACGGTTTCACCACCACGGAAATCTATCGCGGCAATGAAGGCTGGGAAGGCCGCGCGATCGCGATCGGTGCTGTGGACGTTGAATGGCCATTCGTCGGCGAAGCCTTTGGCGGAACGCAAGTATTCAAGCCCCGGCTTCAGCTGGTCGTAAGCCCTGCTATCCGTAATCTTGAAATTCCCAATGAGGACTCGCGCGCGATCGATCTGGAGGATTCCAATCTCTTCGCGCTCAACCGTTTCCCGGGTTATGACCGCGTCGAAGATGGCGTTCGCTTAACTTATGGTCTCGATTGGGAATTGCAGCGCCCCGGCTGGCGCATCAAAACCACAGTCGGTCAATCCTATCGCTTCGACACGCAGCGCGCGATTCTGCCCGATGGTACGGGATTGTCGGAACGCGTCTCGGACTTCGTCGGGCGTACAGAGCTACGCTTCAAAGACACAGTCAAGCTGACCCACCGTTTCCGCATCGACAAAGACAATTTCCAGGTGCGCCGCAATGAATTCGACGCGACTGTGGGCAACTCACGCACTTATGTCGAAGTGGGCTATCTGCGATTGAACCGCGATATCGAGGACTTTGAGGATTTGCAGGACCGCGAAGAATTACGTGCCGCGGCCCGGGTCGCGTTCGCGCGGCATTGGTCCATCTTTGGATCGGGCATCGTCAACCTGACAGACCGCAATGAAGATCCAACTTTCTCAAGCGATGGTTTCGAACCGATCCGCTCAAGGTTGGGCATCGCCTACCGCGATGAATGCCTGGAATTCGGCTTCACATGGCGGCGCGATTACGTGACTGCGGGCGACGCGGAACGCGGCGACACATTTCAGCTGACGTTTGCATTGCGCAATTTTGGCTTGCGATAAGTCCCGATAGCCCAGCTTCAACCGTTGGCAGGCGCGCTGAAAGCGGTTATCTGCCGCATGAACAGAGCGGGGCCAATCCGGCTCAGCTAGGGTTCAGCCAGTTTTTGCCAATTGGCGTGAATAGACGGGGTGAAGATGTCGCCCGCAAATGGATTGACTAAGTGACACGTAATATATTGAAAAACTGTCTTGTTTCACTTGCAGCCTTGGCATTTTTGCCGGCTTCTGCATCTGCCCAAACCTTGGACGACCCATTGGGCATTCCAGCTGATATTTCGCTGCTCGGCGAAGCTAACCCCAATGTCCGAACCGCAACTGCGATTGTAAATGGCCATGTCATTACCGGTACGGACATCGATCAACGTGTTGCTTTGGTGATTTCCGCTTCCAACAACCAGTTGTCCGAGGAAGACCTCGCGCGTCTGCGCATGCAGGTCTTGCGTAATCTGATCGATGAAACGCTGCAGATTCAAGCAGCACGATCGCAAGAGATCGAAGTGACACAGGCGGAAGTCACCGACCGCTACAATACCTTGGCGGTACAAAACTTCGGCCAGGAAGCCGGCGCGATGGACGAATATCTGATTTCGATTGGTTCGTCACCAGCTTCGCTCAAACGCCAGATCGAAGGCGAATTGGCTTGGTCGAACCTGCTTCGCCGCAACATTGCACCGTTTGTGAACGTGTCCGAGGAGGAAGTGAACGAGCTTCTCAAACGGATGGAAGAATCGCGCGGAACCGAAGAATTTCGCCTTGCTGAGATCTTCCTTGCTGCAACGCCTGAAAATCGCAACGCAGTGCTCGAAAATGGTCAGCAGATCATGCAGCAACTCCGCCAGGGCGGTAGTTTCCAAGGCTACGCGCGTCAGTTCTCGCAGGCATCGACAGCGGCCACTGGCGGCGATCTCGGCTGGCTTCGCCTTGCGCAGTTGCGCTCGACCCAACTCGAAGCGATCGTAAACGAAATGCAGCCGGGCCAATTGGTCGGCCCCGTCGAAATTCCGGGCGGCTTCTGGATTGTATATCTGGTCGACAAGCGTCAGGTGCTGATGGCTGATCCGCGCGATGCGGTGCTGAGCCTGAAGCAAATTTCGATCAGTTTCGAGCCGGGAATCACTGAGGAACTGGCAGCACAGCAAGTCCAGGCATTCTCGACCGGTGTTCAGAACATGCGCGGATGCGGTGATGCGGATGCGGTTGCAGGTTCGCTAGGAGCAAGTGTTGTAACCAATGACCAGATCCGGGCGCGTTCGCTGCCGGAGCAGCTGCAGAACATCGTGCTCAATCTTCAAGTTGGTCAGCCCACACCTCCATTCGGTTCTATCGAGGAAGGCGTGCGGGTTCTGATGCTGTGCGGTCGTGACGATCCCGAAGTGGTTGGCGGGCCAAGCTTTGACGACATGATGAACCAGCTCGAAGATGAACGGGTTAACAAACGCGCACAGCGTTACCTGCGCGATCTGCGCAATGACGCGTACATCGACTACAATTGAGCAGCACAGGCGAACATCTTCCTCTAGCGATATCACTCGGTGATCCATCGGGCATTGGGCCTGAAATCATCGTGCATGCGTGGCGCCAACGGGCAGAAATGGGTTTGAAGCCATTCGCCGTTGTTGGCGGTAGCGGAGTATTGCGCGCTGCTGCAGAAACGCTTGGTGTCGATTGTCCGATCACTCAAATCAGCTCGCTTTCACAGGCTAGTAACGTCTTTGATACCGCGCTGCCGGTGCTTGGTGACAAGGATGTCGCCTATCACCCCGGCGTCCCCAACACTGCAGGCGCAAAGCTCGCGCTCACTTCACTGGAGCAAGCCACGCAGCTGGCCGTGAGCGGCATGGCAAGCGCTGTTGTGACCGCTCCGATCGCCAAGAAGCTGCTCGAAGAAGTGGGCTTCCAACATCCCGGGCAGACCGAGTTTCTCGCGGCAGCTTGCGGATTGCCAGAGAATACCTCCGTTATGATGATGGCCGGGCCAAACCTGCGTACAGTCCCGCTGACAGTCCACTGCCCGCTGGCTGATGTTCCGAGCCTGATCTCGACCGACCTAATCGCCACACGCGGCCGCATTGTCGCCGCCGCATTGAAGCTCGACTTTGGCATCGAAAACCCCCGCATCGCCGTCACCGGGCTAAACCCGCATGCTGGTGAAGGTGGAAAATTTGGCCGCGAAGAGATTGGGACGATCGCACCAGCCATCGCTGCGTTGCAGAGCGAAGGGCTCAATGTAACCGGGCCGCATTCCGCCGATGCGATGTTCACACCGCGCGCCCGGTCAGGATATGATGCCGCGCTGTGTATGTATCACGATCAAGCGCTGATCCCTTTGAAAGCGTTGGAATTTGACGAAGGCGTGAACGTCACGCTGGGCCTGCCGATTATCCGCACATCGCCCGATCACGGAACCGCTTTTGACATCGCTGGCAAAGGCATCGCTGATCCGGGTGCAATGATCGCCGCGATCCGCATGGCCGGCGAAATGGCTGCGCGGCGCTACGCCCATGGCTGAGCTTCCTCCCCTTCGTGAAGTTATCGCCCGGCACGGGCTCAGCGCATCCAAGGCGCTGGGGCAGAATTTTCTGTTCGATGCGCAATTGCTGGACCGGATAGCCGCCATTCCGGGGGATTTGCACGGCCAGCCTGTGCTGGAAATTGGTCCCGGCCCTGGCGGTCTGACCCGCGCCTTGCTGAAGGCTGGCGCGCGCGTGACCGCGATCGAGATGGACAGCCGATGCTTGCCTGCGCTGGCCGAACTCAGCGACGCATTTCCCGATCAGCTTTCCGTGATTGAAGGCGATGCCATGAAGATCGACCATGGCCATTTGATGGGCGGAGAGCCTTTCCACGTGGTGGCAAACCTGCCCTACAATGTGGGTACGGCGTTATGCGTAAGGTGGCTCGGTGGAGAAACTTGGCCGCCGCAATGGGTTTCGCTCACACTGATGTTCCAGCAAGAGGTCGCGCAGCGGATTGTCGCCAAGGAAGGCGGAGGTGCTTACGGGCGACTTGCTGTGCTGGCACAATGGCGCAGTAAGGCCAAACTGGCGATGAAAGTGCACCGCAGCGCCTTCACACCGCCACCCAAAGTGATGAGCGCAATTGTTCATGTGACGCCGGTCAACGCACCAGAGGGTGTGAGTTCCCGCACGCTGGAACGTTTGACCGAGGCCGCCTTTGGCCAACGCCGCAAGATGCTGCGTCAGAGTTTGAAGGGTGTGCCGGGCGCGCTAGAAGCCTTGGAAAAAATCGGGATCGATCCAACTCGCCGCGCGGAGACATTGAGTGTCGACGAATTCGTCGAACTCGCCCGCGAACTCAGCTAGCCTTCTTGACCAGCCGCCACTGATGCAAGAGCGGTTCGGTATAGCCAGACGGCTGCTCCACCCCTTTGAACACCAGATCGCAGGCCGCGCGAAACGCTGGGGCATCTTCATTGCCTACCATCGGCTCGTAGAATGGATCGCCTGCGTTCTGCGCGTCGACCTTGGCCGCCATACGGCGCAGACTGTCCATCACCTGATCCTTTGTCACCACACCGTGCAACAGCCAGTTCGCCATATGCTGAGAGCTGATGCGCAAGGTTGCGCGATCTTCCATCAGGCCAACATCATTGATGTCCGGCACTTTCGAGCAGCCAACGCCTGCATCCACCCAGCGCACGACATAACCCAATAGCCCTTGGGCATTGTTATCCAGTTCCTCGCGGAGCTCGTCTTCAGACCAGTTGGTGCCCTCGGCCAGCGGAATAGTGAGCAAATCATCGAGAGGCGGAACATCTGTGACATGCGCTTGCTCTGCAAACACATCACAGGCGTGATAGTGCAGCGCATGCAGGGTGGCGGCGGTGGGCGATGGAACCCAGGCGGTGTTCGCGCCTGCTTTCAGATGACCGATCTTCTCCGTCATCATCTGCTTCATCAAATCAGGCGCAGGCCACATGCCTTTGCCGATCTGCGCGCGCCCGGAAAGGCCATGTTTGAGGCCGATCGCAACATTGCGCTTTTCATAAGCGGCGAGCCATTTGGAGCCCTTGATCTCCCCCTTGCGCATCATCGGGCCCGCTTGCATCGAGGTTTGGATTTCATCGCCTGTGCGATCAAGGAAGCCGGTGTTGATGAATACCACGCGGTCTTTCACTGCGTGGATACAGGCGCCAAGATTCGCGCTGGTGCGGCGCTCTTCGTCCATGACGCCAACCTTCACCGTGTGACGCGGCAGGCCGAGCAGATCCTCGACCGCATTGAACAGGTCATTGGTGAAGGCGCATTCTTCCGGCCCGTGCATCTTGGGCTTCACAATGTAGATGCTGCCGTGTTTCGAGTTGCCGTATTTCGCGTGACCTTCAACATCCAGTGTGCTGATCGCACTCGTGAAGACCGCATCCATAATGCCTTCGGGCACTTCGCCGCCATCGGCCAACAGGATCGCCGGATTCGTCATCAAATGGCCGACATTGCGCACAAACAGCAAGCTGCGCCCGTGCAGGCTTTGGCTTTTCCCACCCCGGTCTGTGTATGACTTGTCATCAGACAGTTGGCGGGTCAGCGTGCGGCCGCCCTTGTCAAAGCTTTCCTGCAGATCGCCGCGGATCACGCCCAGCCAATTGGTGTAGGCGAGCAGCTTGTCCTCAGCATCGACCGCCGCGACAGAATCCTCGCAATCGGCAATTGCTGTGAGCGCGCTTTCGATGATGATGTCCGCAATGCCAGCTTTATCCGTCTGGCCGACCGGATGTATAGGATCGAACACAATTTCGATGTGCAAACCATTGTTCTGGAAGAGCAAGCCACGTTCTGTCTTGCCGACATACTGACTTTCATCCTGCAATTTTCCGTCATTTTCGTCCGCCAGATCTGCCCAACTCTGGTCCACGAGCGGCAATGCGGAATCGAGAAATTCGCGACCGCGTGCAATCACTGCGTCACCGCGTGCCTGATCATACCCCCCAGGTTGCGCAGGAGTTGCGTCCAGCGCGTCTGTGCCATAGAATGCATCATACAGGCTGCCCCAGCGCGCATTGGCAGCGTTTAGCAAGAAGCGCGCATTGAGGATCGGAACCACCAGCTGCGGCCCGGCCATAGTTGCGATCTCCGCATCAACGTTCTGGCTGCCAATAGTGAAATCGTCTGGTTCCGGAACGAGGTATCCGATCTCGCGCAGAAAGGCTTGATATTCGTCTTGATCAAGTGGCTTGCCGCGGCGTTCAGAATGCCATGCATCGATCTTGGCTTGCAGATCTTCGCGCTTGGCAAGCAGTGCTGCATTGCGCGGGGCAAATACGCCCAGCAAATCCGCAAATCCCTGCCAAAACGCGCCAGCATCGCGCTCAAGCGGCGTCAGCACTTCGGTTTCAAGGAAAGTCGCCAGACGGGAATCGATCCTAATCCCGGCACGGTTCACAAATTCGCTCACTTCACGCCCTCGTACAGATAGAGCCACCGCTTTGCGCGGCAGGCAGTCATTTGAATTGTACCCGGGGAGGAGCGAGGGCCGCTATGGCCAAAGCCTTGTGCCTTTGCAACCGTACTTTCACGCGCAATCAACACACGACTTGGTCTGACGTTACGACACGGCTAGAACAGCGGGCAATGCAAGAAAATCTATCATCCAATGCCGCCGCTGTGATGGAGCGGATCGATTCAGCTGCCATGCTGAAACAGGTGCAAAGCTGGTGCGCGATCAACACCGGCACTGCCAATCTGGAAGGGCTGGCGCAGCAGGCAAGCGTTCTGGCGGAAGCCTTTTCAGCGCTGCCCGGTGATGTCGAGCTGGTTGAGCCTGCACAGGTCACAGCTATCGATTCTGCTGGACGCGAGTTTGAAAAGCCACATGGCAAACATCTGGTGTTGCGCGTGCGCGCTAAGGCCAATCGCCGCATTCTCTTCACTGGCCACATGGACACAGTCTTTCCGGCCGATCATTCATTCCAGAACCAGACCTGGCTTGATGATGATACTTTGAACGGGCCAGGCGTGGCGGACATGAAGGGCGGGATCGCCGTCATGCTGCATGCCCTTATAGCGGCGGAGGCCAGCGGCGCGATCGGATCGTTGGGTTATGATGTGTTGATCAATTCAGACGAGGAAACCGGCTCGCTTGCGTCACGCGATCTTATCGCAGAATTGGCGCAAGGCAAACTCGCGGCGCTTACCTATGAGCCAGCCGCATTGCCCGATGGCACACTGGCCCATGCGCGTGGCGGCACAGGCAATTATTCGATCACTTTCACCGGCAAAAGCGCGCATGCAGGCCGCAATCCGCATGAAGGCCGCAATGCTGTCGTCGCCGCAGCTGACCTGATCCTGCGCCTTAAAGCAATGGAGCGCGATGATATCACGATCAATCCTGCAAAACTGGAAGGCGGCGCGGCGAACAATGTGGTGCCGGACCACGCAGTGCTGCGCTTCAATATTCGCCCAAAGTCAACCGAAGCGATGGAGGGCTTTGACCACAATCTGGCCGATGTCCTGAGGCAGGTCGAAGCAGAGCACGAAGTGGGCATCCATCGCCATGGTGGCGTCACCAGACCGCCCAAGCCGGTTGATGACCGCGCGCAAGCTCTTTTCGATCTCGTCAAGGCATGCGGCGCAGAGCTGGGCCAAGACATCAAGTGGCAATCCACCGGCGGGGTGTGCGATGGCAACAATATCGCGGCTTGCGGCGTGCCAGTGGTCGATACTATGGGTGTGCGCGGAGGGGCAATCCACAGCCCGGAAGAATTTCTGATAGTGCCAAGCTTGGCAGAGCGTGCAGCGCTCTCTGCTCTGGTCATCACTCGCATTGCGAACGGAGAGCTGCATTGACTTTCCGCCTGCGCGCCGCGCGCGCCGCCGACCTGGAGCCGCTTTACGAGATGGCAAAGCTGACCGGGGGCGGGTTCACCAACCTGCCGCCTGATCGGGCAGCACTGGGCGCAAAACTGGAACGCGCGAGCGAAGCCTTCGCGAATGATGGTGATGAAATCGCTGATGAACAGTTTGTGCTGGTATTGGAGAACGCCCAAACAGGTGCAATCCGCGGCACGTGCCAATTGATGACACAAGTGGGCCAACAATGGCCGTTCTATTCCTATCGCCTGAATACCCTGACTCAATATTCGCAGGAGTTGGACCGCACGGTTCGCGCTGAATTGCTGAGCTTGGTAACAGACCTTGAAGGCTCTAGCGAAGTCGGCGGGCTGTTCCTGCATCCGAATGAGCGCGCCGGTGGGCTGGGCCTGCTGCTCGCGCGCAGCCGCTATCTGTTCATTGCAATGCATCGCAGCCGGTTTGGCGACCGTACTCTGGCGGAACTGCGCGGGATTATTGATGAACGCGGCGGCTCGCCCTTCTGGGATGGCGTGGCAGGCCGCTTCTTCGGCATGAGCTTTCAGGACGCAGACTATTTCAATGCGATCAATGGCAATCAGTTTATCGCCGATCTGATGCCCAAGCATCCGGTCTATATTGCCATGCTGAACGATGACGCGCGCAGCGTGATCGGCGTGCCGCATCCCACCGGACGCGCCGCCATGCGGATGCTGGAGAATGAAGGCTTTCGCTACGAAAACTACGTCGACATTTTTGACGGCGGACCAAGCATGATTGCCCGCACTGACGACATCAAGAGTGTCAAGGAAAGCGTGCAGCGACAGATCGCAGGCATCAACCTCGAGCAAGGCGAACGCGCGATTCTGGCCACCGGCAGGCTCAGCACTTTCCGTGCCTGTTATGGCGCGCGGGCGCTAAACCAAGACGGAACGATCTCTATCGACGCGCAAGCCGCAGATGTATTGGACGTTAAGGCTGGTGATCAGGTCTGGAGCGTGGCGCGGTGAGCGTAACCGAGATCAATTTTGACGGGATTGTTGGCCCTTCACACAATTATGCCGGACTAAGTCTAGGCAATATCGCCAGCGCGAGCCACAAGGGCGACCCGTCCTATCCGCGCGCGGCGGCGCTGCAAGGCGTGGAGAAAATGCGCGGCAATCTGGCCCGCCTTGGCGTGCAGGGTTTCCTGCTGCCCCTGCCCCGCCCCAATGACAGTCTGCTGCATTCGCTGGCTGTTGACGAGACCGCCGAGCGCGCTCTGCTCGCTGCTGCGTGGTCCGCAAGCAGCATGTGGACCGCCAATGCGGCCACCGTCAGTCCGGCTGCCGACACCGCTGATGGCAAATGCCACCTCACCCCGGCAAACCTTGTGACAATGCTCCATCGCGGCCAGGAATGGCCGGACACCAAGGCTATGCTAGACATTGCATTTGGCAATGCAGACCATTTCACAGTGCACGATGCCGTGCCGCCGACGTTCGGTGATGAAGGCGCTGCCAACCATATGCGCTTGTGCGAGAAACATGGCGAAGCGGGTGTCGAAGTGTTCGTGTATGGCAAGCAAGGCGGCAAATTCCCGGCGCGCCAGCATGAACAGGCCAGCCGCGCGGTTGCGCGCTTGCATGGACTAGATCCCACGCGCGCCGTTTTCATCGAACAGAACCCGGCAGCCATGGAAGCAGGTGCATTCCACAATGATGTGGTGGCGGTCGCCAATGAGACCGTGGTTTTCGCACATGAACTCGCCTTTGCAGATCGTCAAGGCGCCTATGACGCCATGCGCGCGGCCTTTCCCGCACTACAAGTGGTGGAAGTGCCTGATAGCGCGGTGAGCCTGGCAGATGCGATCAAGACTTACCTCTTCAACGCGCAATTGCTGACGCTGCCAGACGGCGGGATGGCGCTGATCGTGCCGGAGGAATGCCGCGAAAGCGCGAGCGTCTGGCGCTGGTGCGAGCAGATGATGGCCGGCAATGGCCCGATCCGTGAAGTGATCCCTGTCGATGTCCGCCAATCAATGGCCAATGGCGGCGGACCCGCGTGTTTGCGCCTGCGCGTTGTATGCGATCCAGCGACGGTCGACCCGCGCTTTCTGATCAACGAGGCCAAGGCCGATTTGATCGAGTCGGTGATCGCGGCGAATTGGCCGGAACAGATCGATCCCGCCGATCTGGGCAATGAAGCCCTGAAAAACAGTGTCAGATCGGCACGTTATGCACTTCTGGAAGCGCTTAACCTTACCGAACTGGGTTAACGCACTTTACACCAGAGACGCTTCGCATAGGATAACCTTTCATTCACCAGTCGCTGTCTGCGGTTGGAAGGCGAAAGGAACCGCATGCTGCGCAAGATTGGCCGGCTGTTTGTGATCAAGACGCGCTGGGAAGCGTATCTGATCATCTATGCGTTGGCCCTTGGCGCAATGACTCGCGGCGTGCATTACACGCTCGAATATCCCGGTTTTGGCGGTTATCTGTTGTGGGCAGCCACTGCCGGCGCGGTGTTCCTGGGCGGCGCGAAGATCCTCGATGCGATCACATACGAGCAGGAAAAGCGCGCAGCCGAAGCGGCAGAAACCTCTGTACACGAATAGCGCCTAAGCGCAGCTGCCATCCATCGCCGCGATCCACTCTGCAATCAGTTGCGTGCCCTCTGCATGCGATAGGGAACGCCCCAGTTCGGGCATCATGATCGAAGGGTCGGTCGATTCCATCCGGTAAGTGAAGATCGATTGATCGGCCTTGCCCGGCACAATCCCGAACAGACGCCCGCCTGTGCCCTTCCCTGCTGCAATCGGCAGTTTGCACAGGCCCAACGAAGGGCCGACCGGCGCATCATGCTCCAGCAGCAGGCCTGATGTGTCCGCCGGACCCACGCGATTATGGCAATGTGCGCAATTGATATCGAGATAGGCGCGCGCGCGGCTCTCCAATGACAGACTCGCATCGCTCCAAACCGCGTTTCGCGGCGCTTCGCCCGGTTCCGGCGCGCCGGACAGCAGGCCTAGCCTGCTCCATTCAGCCAGCTGGTTTTCCGCACCTTCCGCATAAGAAAAATCGCGGTTGAGATGCCGAGCCTTGGGGCCAATCGGCATCACTTCGCGCGTCGTCGCATTGGTCGCATGACAACCGGCACACTGGTTCGCGTTGGGCACGATGTATGTAAACTCGCTCGAAGAACCGTCTCCGCTGGTTAGCGTCAACGTCTGCGCGTCGCCGGTGCGCTTGAGCACCGCGTCTGTTTGCTCCGCATTCCAGACATAGGGCAGCGCTTCCCACCCTGCCTCTCGCCGGACGAGCAAACGCGTTTCGATCAGCCGCACATCGGCCAGCGCAAAGCCGCTGTTCAAACGCTTGGCAGTCGTGTCATCCGCCAGCAGAACCGCGTCGCCTTCGCGCGGGTAATAGAACGTCTTCGAGATGACCGTGCCAACCGGGAAGTCGAATGTCTCTTCGCCATCGTATTTCGCCGCCTCGCCAGCGGGCAGCCACACCGTGCGCAACTTGTGTGTGTAGTCGGTGAAGAGTGAGGAATTAAGATCATAAGCGGTCACGCGGTCGTTCAGTACCAATCCGCCATCCGCAACCCGCAACAGGTTCCACTCGCTCAGCTTCTCAGGTCGCCCCTCGGCGTGGAAAACCGGCACAGTCGACGCAATTACTTCCGGCCCGCCCTGCGTGGTCTCTCCGCACGCAGACAGCGCCAGAGCCGCGCCAGCCGCCGCTGCCAGCAATCCAGCACGCATTGTCTCGATCATGCGTCAGCGTTCTCTAACTTGACAGCAGGAAGCTTGGGCAGTGTGCACCGGTGATCGGCATCTTCGGTATTGGGATTGGCGAATTCATTCGGGCCATCGACATTGATGATTCCCACGCTGCTATCCTCAATGCAGATCCGCTGATCCACCGGCAGTTTGCCATTCACCACCTTGTCCGGATTGACGAAGCCATCCCACAGCACGTCAGGGAAGCTGCCGTTAATGCCGAACATCATGGTCTTTAGAGCCTTGAGATCGAGCCCGTCAGGCGAATCGCCCCCGCCTTCCAGCGTGTTGCCGTAGATGTAGATGCCTTCAGGATATGGATCGTAGTTCGGCTGAGCGCTGAGGCCGGAATAATTGGTCGAAAAGACACTTGAGATGATGATATTGGCGGTCTGGTTATTCCTGATTTCGTTATCGAACACTTCAACCTTGTCGTTGGAGGTGATGACGATGCCAGAGCCAGCAGGCACACTGGCCACTGGGGTGCCTTCATGGCCGAAGTTCTCTGTGTTGTTGTCCACCACCCGATTGTTGAACACGCGGGTGCGCTCTCCCAGCTGGGGCAGGTTGGGCATGTTGAACACCAGGATACCGCCGGTGTTATTAGTCGCGACATTTTCGTAGACATCGGCATCGACAGTATTTTCGATCTCAATCCCGGCGACGTTCCATTCCGCGCGGTTGCGGCGCACGATGACATTGGCGGACTGTCCGACATAGATGCCTGCGTCTGACGCGCCGATTGCGACATTGTCTTCCATCAGCACATTGGTCGTCTGCACGGGATAAATGCCGTAAGCGCCGTTTTCGGTCTTGTAGCCATCAGTCCATTCAGTGCGCACACCGCGGATCGTAATGTTGTTGCCTTCACTGATTTTCAGCGCATCTCCGATGGTGTCTTCGATCGCCAGCCCTTCGATTTTAAAGTCGGACGCGGTAACGAGCAGCCCTTCCGCGCCAGATACCTGCCCTTTGAATGACAGGATCGACTTATCCATGCCGGCACCGCGAATGGTCACGCCGTCGACCGTCAGGCTGAGGCTGCGCGTTATCGGAAATTTGCCTTCGGGGATCGTGATGACATCGCCCGGCTGCGCATCAAGCAGTTGCGCCATAAGCACTTCTTCATAGCCCGGGTCGCCCAGCGGCATTTCATCGGCAGATTCCTGAGCAGAACATGCAGCAAGCGCGAATGACAACGCCGTGACGGCAAATAGCTTCTTCATTGTGATCCTCTCCCGGCGCTTGAACACAGCTCAGCGCCATCAATCCCGAAATGAAACTGGAGCAGTTTGCAAAACTTGGCAAGGCCATGAAGAGGCCGAGAGTTGGAATGGTAATGGGAACAGGTGGGGGGTTCTGTTGCTAGGCCCCCCCGGGCCCCCGGAATCCGCTTCTGTTGCCCGGTGGGTCCAACCGCGCTTTAGCTTTGTAAATTCAGACCGTTAGGCCTTAAAATTACGCTGCAACTGCGAGTGCTTCATTATCATTGGCACTTGTGTGTAATGAGCCTTTAACGGGGTTTCTCAACCCGGACGAAAACAACGCTTTTCAACACACGTCGATCCTAGTTCGGCCCCGTCAGAACACCCTGATTTCAGGGCTTTATGGTGGAGCCGCCGGGTACTGCCCCCGGGTCCGTTGTGCCTATTGCACGCCGCAATTTATCGTCATAGTCGGCCGAAACCGACGCGCCCTATATAGGCGCATTCAGCTTAATGGGAAGTGATCAGCTCAAAAAGCGCGATGAAGATGACCAGAACGAGTTGCCTGATCGATTGATTGAAGTTTAAGACCCCGCTCCATGAGCGATACAGACGCGAGCAAGCCCGAAAACATCGAGTGGCAGGGCAAATTCATCACCACCAAGACCCGCGGCCGCTGGGAATATGTTGCCCGCACCCGAGGCATTCGTGCCGCTGCGATCATCGCGATAGATGACGGCCACGTGATCTTGGTCGAGCAGTATCGCGTACCGCTAGGCAAGATATGCCTGGAAATCCCAGCTGGCCTGATCGGAGACGACGAAGGCAAAGCAGGCGAATTGGCCGAAGACGCTGCCAAGCGCGAGTTGGAAGAGGAAACCGGTTATCGCGCGGAACGCATGGAGAATCTGGGCGAGTTTTACTCCAGCCCCGGCATGGTCTCTGAAAGTTTCACTCTGTTGCGCGCGCATGGTCTTACGAAAGTGAGCGAGGGTGGCGGAACCGCCAGTGAAGACATCACGGTGCACCGCGTAAACTTGCGTGACCTGCCGCAATTCGTTGCAGATTGGCGCGCAAAGGGCCACGGTGTGGATGTACGTATCGCCATGTTGATGGCTGCGACCGGACTTATCAGAGAGGATTGAAACAAATGGCTGGAAGATGTGCGGGCAAGCTCGCTTTGGTGACTGGCGCGGCGCAAGGCCTTGGCGCTGGGCATGCGAGGCGGCTAGCAGAAGAAGGCGCGCGCGTTCTTTGTACCGATATCAATGGTGACGGTGCGCAGGCGACCGCTGCTTCAATTGTCGAAGAAATGGGTGCCGGCCACGCATATGGCATCCAGCATGACGTAACCAATCCCGATGATTGGGAGCGCGCGATCGAAACGGCAGATGCAGAACTTGGCGGATTGAATGTCCTCGTCAACAATGCCGGCATCGGCGTTGCCGGCAATATCGAGACCTGCAAGTTCGAAGACTGGCAGCGCTGCTTTTCCGTCAATGTCGATTCGATTTTTCACGGCTGCCAGAAGGCCTTGCCGCTCATGCGCGAACATGCGCCCGGCTCTATCATCAACATCAGCTCGATTGCCGGCTTGATCGCCAGCGACACGATGCCGGCCTACAACGCGTCAAAAGCGGCCGTTTGGATGCTGTCCAAATCGATCGCGCTGCATTGCGCCAAGAACAATATGCAGATCCGCAGCAATTCCATCCACCCGACTTTTGTCGACACGCCGATCCTGGACGGGACAGCAAAGGCACATAGCCTCGACAAGGATGTTTTGCTGGAAAAACTGGCGCGTCAGATCCCGTTGAAGTTCGTCGGCGAACCCAACGATATCGCCAACGCAGTGGTCTATCTGGCAAGCGATGAAAGCCGCTTCATGACAGGCGCTGAGATAAAGCTGGATGGCGGTATCTCCGCGATGTAATTTTTCCTTGGTCGCGTGTCCGAACCGAAAAACCGGTTCCCACTTTTTCTGGCCACGCTCTGGAATCAAAAGAGGGGGCCAAGTGGCCCCTCCAGGTTTATTCAGATTGTGAAGGCGTGGCTGCCCTTAAAACCGGGTCAGCTCATGGTTGCCACGCCTCTTAGTCAGCGATCAGTCCGATCGCGAGGTAGATCAGGATGAAGCTGCCGAAGCCTACCAACGTGCCGAGCACGAAGCCAAGGCGAACGATCAGCGGGTCAATCCCGAAGTAATTACCGATGCCCGAACATACGCCCATCAGCTTGCCATTGTACTTGTCGAGGTGGAAGCCAGCGTTGCTGGGCGGACCACCGGCGGTGTTATGGTCGATCTGGCTCATGCGACACCTCCGGTGAACGGAGTAGCGTAGTCAACGATTGTCAGCATCATGACAGCGCAAAGCGCGAGTGACGTGGTGGCTGCGATCAGGCGGTTGCCAATATCAGAACCGGAAAACATGATTAAACTCCCTGTGAAACTTGTGTTGGATCGGCCAGCGATCAAGCAAACATCCTTGGGCTACCGGGGATGATGGTTGCAGCCATTACTGAAGCTGAAAGAACCAGCGAAAATGCGGCTGCGAAGACCTTGTTTGTGGTTTCTGCGTTGAAGAACATGGGGGCTATTCCTTTTTCAATTTGCTCTGGCGAACCATTTCGCCGAATGCCCAACACGCGGCAGGGACCGTGCCAGTTTCGAAAAATGGCGGAATTTTGCGGTTTTCCGAATATTCGCTCATGAATGCTTCGTTCATCAATCCGAAAGGTTAGTGCTTTTTCCCAACATTCGGGATTGGTGATTTCTTAGTGCTGCACGATGGTCAATTCGCGGCGAAATGCTAAGCGATGCAATGTAATATGGCGCTTGATCGCATCGCCCTTTCCCATTTTCGCAACCACCGCCAGACCGAGCTGCGCGGGACAGCGCAACTCAACCTGTTGTGGGGAGAAAACGGCGCGGGCAAAACCAATATCCTTGAGGCGATCTCTCTGCTTGCCCCCGGCCGCGGATTGCGGCGTGCGCCACTGTCAGACTTGCCCGGGCAGCAAGGGGAAGGCGGTTTCCAGATCGGCTCCAGCCTGATCGAGCAAGGGCACGAAAGCGCGCGGCTCGGCACCTATGTTGAAGCAGATCGTCCCGGACGCCGCCTGGTCCGTGTCAACGGCGCAGAGACAAGCGCGCAGTCCTTAAGCGAATGGCTCGCAATCGGATGGCTGACCCCGGCGATGGACGGGTTGTTCATGGACAGCGCGGGCGCACGGCGGCGTTATCTGGACCGGTTGGCGCTTGCATTGCGGCCTGATCACGCTCGCCATGTCTCACGCTATGAAACCGCTCTGCGCGAGCGGAACAAGCTGTTGGAGGAGAACCGCGAGGCAACTTGGCTCGACGCAATCGAAGCGCAGGTCGCCGAGCATGGTGCAGCCATCAGCGCCAATCGCGCGGAACTGGTGGCAACGCTGACGGACGAACTTACCGCCCTGCCCGACGCTCCTTTTGCCAAACCAAACCTGACCTATCTGCCCGGCGGCCCGGCCGGGCGCGAGGAACTGCGCGCAGAGCTGGCCCGCACCCGAGGGCGAGACCGTGCGGCGGGACGCACCCTCACCGGTCCGCATCGCGACGAATTGGACGTGGTGATGGCTGGCAGCGGTCAAGCCGCCGCGTCCTGCTCAACTGGCGAGCAGAAAGCGATGCTGATCGCGCTGACACTGGCGCATGCCGTGCTGGCAGCGGAGGGGCGCCCCGGCGTCCTGTTGCTCGATGAGGTCGCCGCACATCTGGACCCTGTCCGGCGGGCCGCGCTGTTCGAGCGTCTGCGGATGGGCAAAGCGCAAGTCTGGCTGACCGGGACGGAGGCCGGCCCGTTTGAGGATATTCTCGAAGAAGCCGCTGTGTGGCTGGTTAGCGGCGGAACAGTGGAGCGAGTCTAGCCTTCATCGTCAGGCAAGGCGCCCTGCACTTGCTCGACTGTCGCCCCCACAAGCCGCTCAATCCCGATTTCAGTCGGATGAATGCGGTCAGACTGAAACAACGTCGGGTCCTGATAGATCGATTCCAGCCAGAACGGGATCAGCGCAGTGCCATATTCGCGCGCAAGATCGCTATAAAGTGCATCGAATTCAGCCTGATATTCAGGGCCATAGTTTGGCGGCGCACGCATTCCCATCAGCAGCACCTGAATGCCGCGTCGCTGAGCTTTCTCGATCATCGCGGCAATGTTAGCTCGCGTTTGATCCGGCGAAAGTCCGCGCAGCAAGTCGTTGCCGCCCAGCTCAATGATCACTAGCTCGGGCTCATAGTCCTGCGCGTCCAGTGTAAAAGCAAAGCGCTGCAATCCAGCCGCGCTCGTATCGCCCGAAATGCCGGCGTTGGACACGCGCGCATTTACGCCCCTCGCCCGCAATGCATTCTGCAATTTCGAGGGATAGCTATCTTCCTTGTCGACATTGTAGCCAGCGAACAGGCTGTTGCCGAACGCGACAATATCCATTTCAGGGCCCATGACGGGAACCGGAGGCGCCTCTGCAAGTTTGGAGTCCGAACCCGTGCTTGCTGCCCCCTCAGCAGGCACTTCGCTGCTGCAGGCCGCCAGTGAAAGGGCCAGTATGATCGACCAAACGCCTTTTTGCATCTGCGAGTCTCCTTGTGCGGATGCAACCCCTATGCGAATGCGACCCCTGTGACCAAGCCCCCTCTCGCAATTTCCGCCCGAAATCTCACTCTAACGCTGGGCAGCAGTGCCGCGCCGGTTGAAATCCTGCGCGGGATCGACCTTGACGTTGCGCAAGGAGAGATCGTCGCGCTGCTCGGCGCATCCGGTTCTGGCAAAAGCTCGCTGATGGCGGTGCTTTCCGGACTGGAGCGCGCCAGTGGCGGCAACCTGATCGTGGCAGGTGAAGACTTCACCAGCATGGATGAAGATGCGCTGGCGCAGGCCCGCCGTGGCCGCATCGGCATTGTACTTCAGGCGTTTCACTTGCTGCCAACCATGACAGCCGCTGAAAATGTTGCCACGCCGATGGAATTGGCTGGCACCGAAGGCGCAACGGCTCGCGCCGAAGCGGAGCTTACCTCTGTCGGTCTGGGCCACCGGCTGCACCACTATCCAACCCAGCTTTCCGGCGGAGAGCAGCAGCGCGTAGCGATTGCGCGCGCGATCGCGCCACGCCCGCAGCTGATCTTTGCCGACGAGCCGACCGGCAATCTGGACGCGACAACCGGGCAAGACATCATCGAATTGCTGTTCGCACGCCGCGCAGAGACCGGCGCGACACTGTTAATGATCACGCATGATCGCGCACTGGCTGAGCGGTGTGAGCGCGTGGTCACGATGGCAGACGGCGTGATCGTTTCTGACACCGCCTCTGCCAGCACAGCAGCATGACCGCCGCATCTGCCACTCCGATGAGCTGGGCGATGGCCTGGCGCATAGCCAAGCGCGATCTCAATGCGCGCTTCAAGGGCCTACGCCTGCTGCTGGTGTGCATATTTCTGGGTACGGCGGCGCTTGCTGCGATAGGAACGCTGACAGCTGCGATCGAGCGGGAACTGGCCAATCGCGGGCAGGAGCTGCTCGGCGGCGATCTGGAAGTCGAAGTCTGGCAGCGCGATCTGACCGACGAAGAGAAGACGGGGCTGGGTCAGTACGGCACGCTATCGGGCGGCACGCGAATGCAAGCCATGGCGAGTACCGATGACGCAGCAGCGCCAGTGCAACTGAAAGCCGTCGATGAACGCTGGCCGCTGTATGGTGTACTTACTTTGGCAGATGGGCGCGAAGCGGGCGCCCCCGCCGCTGGCGAAGCATGGCTTGGCCAAGGCGCGCTGGACCGGCTCGACATCAAATTGGGCGAATCATTCCGCGTTGGCACAGGTACTTTGACCGCTGCCGGTGTGATCGCGAACGAGCCGGACCGTTTATCGGAAGGCTTCCAGCTAGGGCCGCCTATCATTGTCGCTGCGGATTATCCACTGCGTGCGGGCCTGATCGCGCCCGGCGCGCTTTATGAAAGCAAATACCGCATCGCCTTCGACAGCGGGCAAGAACCCGATGCAGTGCGCGAACAGCTGGAAGAGCGTTTCCCCAATTCAGGCTTCGATTTCCGTGATCGTGACCGCGCATCTCCCGGCGCAGACCGGTTTGTTAGCAATATGAGCGATTTCCTGACGCTGGTCGGATTGGCCGCACTGGTAATCGCCGGAATCGGCATAGGTGGCGGCGTTTCGAGCTATCTTGACGCTCGGCGCAACTCCATCGCGACATTCAAGGTGCTGGGCGCTTCCAGCCGAGGCATTGTAAAGATCTACGCACTGCAAATCGGCGCGGCGGCGCTTGTCGGCAGCTTGGCAGGCATCGCCACCGGCGTTCTGGTCACCCCGCTGCTTGGTACGGCACTCCAAGGCCTACTGCCGGTTGAAGGCGGGTTTGTGATCGAGCCCGCTCCTCTCTTGCTCGCCGGCGCTTACGGCCTATTGGTCGCGTTCTCCTTTGCTGCAACGCCGCTGCTGCGCGCAAAAACGTTTCCGGCGATGGCGCTGATGCGGGCACGCGTTTCCCCCCTCGCCCGCGATCTGCGTGCTCTCGTCTGGACTGGCCTTGGCATCGTCGCCATTTGCGCGCTGGCTTTGCTGACAACCAATCAACCCATGCTTTCAGGTGGCTTCCTGATCGGTGCTGGTGGCGCGTTGATCGCGCTGGCCCTGATCGGATTTGCGATCCGATTGGCAGCTAGGCGTGCACCGCGCACGAGCAACCCTTTGCTGCGTTCAGCAGTCGCCAATCTGCACCGTCCGGGCGCGCCGACAGGGGCGCTTGTGACGGCTCTGGGCTTTGGCCTGGCGTCCTTTGTCCTGCTTGCAGCCATCCAGAGCGCGATTAACGGCAATATCGAAAGCCGCGTGCCGCAAGAAGCGCCCGACTATTTCGTACTCGACATCCCGCGCGATGGCGAAGCCGATTTCCGCAATCTAGTGACCAATCTCGACAGCGAAGCCACGATCCGCACAGTACCTGCCTTGCGCGGCTCTGTGCTGGCATTTGGCCCACAGGATGACATGGTCCGCGTTGCAGACCTCGAGAAAATACCCGATGGCGCTTGGTTCCTGCGTGGTGAGCGGGGCCTCACCTATACAGACACGCTACCACCAGGAAATTCACTGGCTGAAGGTGAGTGGTGGGACGAAAGCTATGACGGCGAACCGCTCGTCTCTATCGAGGCTGACGCGGCGCGCGCGGCTGGGCTTGAAATAGGCGATTACATCACGATCGGCGTGTTGGGCATCGAGCGCGATGTCCGCATTGCAAACCTGCGCGTAATCGATTGGGAGAGCATGGGCTTCAACTATGCGCTGGTCTTCAGCAGCAATGCCATTGCCGATGCTCCGCACAATCTGGCAGCCACAATCGAGCTGACCGATGACAGTCAATCGGGCGCCCTGCTGCGCCAGATGGTTGCAACTTTCCCTTCAAGTTCCGTGATCGAAATCGGTCAGGTGCTGATCGAAGCTCGCACAATTCTTGAACAGGTCGGCGCAGCGACGCTTGCGGCGGCTTCTGTGGCGGTGTTGGCTGGTCTTGCTGTGCTGATGGGCGCCATAGCGGCTGCGCGTGCTTCGCGTACCTATGACACCGTCGTTCTGCGCGTTATGGGCGCCAGCCGGCGTCAAGTTTTGGGTCTGCAGCTCGTGGAGTATGGATTGCTGGCGCTACTGCTGGCTGCAGTGGCGTTAGCGCTTGGGTCAACACTCGCGTGGTTTGTCATCACCCAACTGTTTGAGTTCGACTGGCTGCCGGACTGGACGCAAGTGCTCAGCGTGCTCGGCATCGGATTGGTCCTCGTGCTGGCATTCGCAATAGGCGGGTCGCTCCCCTTGTTAAGAGCAAAACCCGCCCAAGCGCTTAGAGAGCTCTAGGAGCGGGCCAGAGCCCGCTCCTAACAATCAATCAGTCAAATACTGTCGGGTCGACGGAGCCTTCGCCCGGGCGCCCCTTTACCACCAATGTGCTGCAGATCATGTCATGCAGGCCTTGCTTGCGCTCTGTGAAGGCAACCATGATGTGGCCGATGAGCAAGACTATTCCGGACAGAATCTTGGCAAAGTAACGGCCAAGCGCACGCAGCCAGGTAATACGGTTGCCGTTCGTATCAGTTACGATGATGCCCACTGCGATCTTGCCCAGTGTGCCGGCAATTCTTGCAAAATCAATAAAAAGGGGCCGGTTTTCACCGACCCCCTTAAACTCAAACCAAGTCCGTGTGATCAGAACTTAAAGCGTACTACGCCGCCATAGGTGCGCGGTGCACTTGGGTAGCCAGATACAGTACCAGCCTGAGCCACACCATCGAAGATGGTCAGAATGTACTGATCATCAAACAGGTTGCGGCCCCAGATGCCGACTTCGATACCGTTCTCCATAGCAAAGGTCATTGACGCATTCACCAGATTGACTTCACGCGTGAAGTTGTTCGGGCCGAATGTTGGCAGACCGTTGTTGATCGGTGTGTCGCTCTCGTGGTTGTAATCCACGCGGGTAACCAGACGGTTGCCCGACAGACCAAACTCATGCGTGTAAGTTGCCGAAGTGGCAATTGCCCAGGCAGGAATACCGGCCGGACGTACACCTGTCAGATCACCCAGAACGCTGCCGGGGAAATCGTCAAACAGCGGATCAAGGTGCGTTGCCGCAAACGTCAGGACCAAGCCATCTGTCGGACGGATATTGACGTCCATCTCGAAACCGCGAACCGACTGCTTACCAGCGTTCCGAAGCGCAAAGCCCGTGCCGGTGAAGGCAAAGCTTTGGAACCCTTCGATACTCTGGTCAAACAGCGCGAGGTTGAAGTTCACGCCTTCGATTGAAGCCTTCAGACCGATTTCGTAGACTTCCGCCTCTTCCGGACCTGCGAAACGCGAGCCTGAAACCAGGTTTGGAACAGCCAGACCTGCATTCAAGATTGGCGAAGATGGCGCAAGGATTGTCGAGCCGCCCGGACCAGCCGTAAAGTCTGTATTGAGCGGGCGACTGTCACGCGACAGGTTGACCGAGCTTGCCTTGAAGCCGGTTGCGTAGCTGGCGTAGACATTGACTTCCGGCGTAACCTCGTAAGAAGCGCGGAAGAGATACGTCAGCTTGTCATCGCGGGTCTTGCCGTCTTCGACAGCATTCGGGATGGCAAGGAATGGCGGTTGGAACTGAAACGCTTGAAGCGCGAGAAGCGGGTTCTGAGCTGGATCAATCGCTGCAGCAGTAATCGCCTGGAAAATCGGCGCTGTCGCCGGATTCGAAGCAAATCCGGCAATAGTTGCCGCATCGACACTGCCTGGCGCAACCATAAGTGCTTGCGCAATTCCGCCAACGATAAATGCGTCAACCAGATTAACCTGACCAAGCGGATCGAAAGACGTCTGGCTTAGCGCGAAGTCTTTCTTATCGTCTGTGTAGTTGAAGCCCGCGGTGAACACGAGGCCATCAACAGGCTCAAAGTCGACCGTACCAAAAATCGACCATGACGTGTTATCCATGCTGAACGTTTCAGATGTCAGCAACGGCGTGAGGAAAATGCTTTCCTGCGGCAGGCCGAGAGCAGCCTCTACTCCGTTAAACACGCTGGGTGCACCCGTCAAAACATCGACTGGATTGCCGCCAGCGAGCAATTCAAATACGTTGCGGATCTGGCTGCCATTCGGGATCGCACTGTCTTGGTTAATCTTCTCATCAAAGTAGAAACCGCCAAGCAGGAAGTTGATCGGACCGTCGAAATCCGACGCGATGCGGAGTTCTTGCGTAAAGGTCTCAACTGCCTGATCGCGCGTTTCAGTCGCGATGTCGGCGCTTGTGTAGTCGATGTCTGACAGGAAGAAATTTTCCAGCTCACGATAAGACGTGATCGACGTGACGCTGATGGGGCCAGTGTTCCAGTCTGCCTGGATTGAGCCGCCGTAGTTCTTCACTTCGTTGGTGGGCACGAAGTTCAGGAATGCTTCGTAACCGAAGAAGTCCGTGCTCAATTGTCCACCAACCGCGTTGATCGCACCGGTCACAGGGCCCGAAACGAGCGTTGCCACCTGGCAACAAATTTCATCGATTTCCGAGTAGTCAGCGATTGCGCGAATGCGCAGGTCAGGAGTTGGCTCAAACAAAAGCTGTGCACGAGTCGCCCAGCGATCACGATTGTTCTGCTCTTCGTCGAGGTTGACGATCGTCGCATAGCCGTCGCGCTTGTTGTAGCTGCCATCAATCGAAAATGCGATGTTGTCAGTCAATGGACCGGTTACATCGCCCTTCAGAACGATTGCATTGAAATTGCCGTAGCTGGCTTCAACGCTGCCGCCGAATGTAAACTGCGGTTCGCGTGTGATGACCGAGATTACACCGGCCGACGCGTTTTTGCCGAACAATGTCGATTGCGGGCCGTTCAGGACTTCGATGCGTTGAACGTTTGAAAGGTCAGACAGCGCGGCTGCTGAACGCGA
Source organism: Altererythrobacter rubellus (assembly GCF_030284385.1). Taxonomy (NCBI): domain Bacteria; kingdom Pseudomonadati; phylum Pseudomonadota; class Alphaproteobacteria; order Sphingomonadales; family Erythrobacteraceae; genus Altererythrobacter; species Altererythrobacter rubellus. Next base: position 971,721 of record NZ_CP127221.1, on the reverse strand, counting down.
ACGGAAAACACCGTCGATGAATACGCCAACCGATGGCTCAATGCCGAAGTTGTTATCGCCGTTGCCGAAACCGCGAATTATGAAAGTTGATGCAGACGAAGTTTGAAGCTGGCTGACGCGCAGCGATGGAGTAACCGTCTGGAGATCGAGAACGTCACGAATCTGTGCATTTTCAAGCGTTTCGCCTGTGGTCACAGAAACCGAAATCGGGGTTTCCTGAAGTGTCTGCTCACGCTTTGTCGCGGTAACTACGATAACGGGTGCACCGCTGAATTCATCTTCAACACTCGTGTCGTCGTCAGCTGTGTCTTGCGCGTGGGCCGCGGCGGGCATGGCAAACGCAAGGGCCGCTGCACCGCTCATCAGGGCAAAGCGAGTTGATCCGGCAAAGCCGGTCTTATCAAAGTTCATTGAGTTCTCCTCTCAAAAGCGACCGGTGGGGTGCGCGACATTTATTTTGAACGCTTTATACCGACCTCGAACTGTTTAATACGGGAGTGATTAACAAGGCACAAGTAAATCAGCGGCATATAGACGACGCAATCATCCTATGTTGCGTGCTAGACACACCTTCCGTTACGTCACCTGCTTGTTAAGTGATGCAGCTTAGGCTAGGGGCGCGCTAAATTGTGCGGCGCAACATGCCGTCCCCCTCTTTATATTCGAAAGTTCGTTATGTCTCGCTCGCTTCGCAATATCGCGATCATCGCTCACGTTGACCATGGCAAGACCACTTTGGTTGACCAATTGTTCCGCCAGTCCGGTACCTTCCGTGAAAACCAGCGCGTAGAAGAACGCGCGATGGATTCAGGCGATCTGGAGAAAGAGCGCGGCATCACTATTCTGGCTAAATGCACCAGTGTTGAATGGCATGGTGCCGATGGCGAAACCACGCGCATCAACATCGTTGATACACCTGGCCACGCTGACTTTGGCGCTGAAGTTGAGCGTATCTTGAGCATGGTCGACGGTGTGATCCTGCTGGTCGATGCGGCTGAAGGTGCAATGCCGCAAACGAAGTTCGTTACCGGCAAGGCGCTGGCGCTAGGGCTCAGGCCGATTGTGGTCGTCAACAAGATCGACCGCCCTGATGGCCGCCCTCAAGAAGTTCTGGACGAAGTTTTTGACCTGTTCGTAAGCCTTGATGCAAATGACGAGCAGCTCGATTTTCCGGTGCTATACGCCTCTGGCCGCGATGGCTATGCCAGCGAAGATCAGGAGGCGCGTGAAGGCACGCTTGCTCCGCTGTTCAAACGGATTGTTAGCCACGTCCCATCCCCTGGTCTGGATGAAGACGGGCCGTTCAGTTTCCTTGCCACCTTGTTGGACCGCGACAATTTCATGGGCCGGGTTCTGACCGGCCGCGTGCAGTCAGGCTCGCTCAAGGTGAATGATCCGATCCACGCCATCGACATGGACGGCAATGTAGTTGAAGTGGGCCGTGCGACCAAGCTGATGAGTTTTGACGGGCTTGAGCGGGTTCCGGTGGAAAGCGCCGTGGCAGGTGACATCATCGCCTTGGCCGGGCTTGAGAAAGCTACCGTTGCAAACACCATCGCTGATCCGGCTGTCAAAGAGCCGATTGCCGCGCAACCGATCGATCCGCCAACGCTGGCAATGCGATTTGCCGTCAATGACAGCCCGCTGGCGGGGCGCGAAGGCACCAAGGTGACCAGCCGCATGATCAGGGACCGCCTTCTTCGTGAGGCGGAGACCAATGTCGCAATCCGCGTGACCGAGTCAGAAGACAAAGATGCATTCGAAGTTGCCGGCCGCGGCGAATTGCAGCTTGGCGTGCTGATCGAAACCATGCGCCGCGAAGGCTTTGAGTTGGGCATTTCCCGCCCGCGAGTCCTGTTCCGCGAAGAAGACGGCAAACGCATGGAGCCTTACGAAACTGTGGTTATCGACGTTGATGACGAGCATTCCGGCACCGTTGTCGAGAAGATGCAATTGCGCAAAGCTGATCTGACTGAGATGCGCCCATCGGGCATGGGCAAGACCCGCATAACTTTCTCTGCGCCTTCGCGCGGCCTTATCGGTTATCACGGTGAATTCTTGTCCGACACCCGCGGGACCGGCATTATGAACCGCCTGTTCGAAAAATACGGCCCTTACAAAGGCGCTGTCGGCGGCCGTAACAATGGCGTTCTGATCTCCAACGGAGATGGCGAATCCAACGCTTACGCGCTCAATATGCTCGAAGATCGCGGCGAAATGTTCATTGGCGCACAGATGAAAGTCTACGAAGGCATGGTGATCGGAGAGAACGCCAAGCCGGACGATCTGGAAGTAAATCCGATGAAGGCGAAGCAGCTTTCCAACGTGCGTTCGTCAGGCAAGGACGATGCCATCCGCTTGACACCGCCGCGCCGGATGAGCCTCGAGCAATCGATCGCTTATATCGATGATGATGAAATGGTCGAAGTGACGCCGCATTCAATCCGCTTGCGTAAAGCGCTGCTGTGCCCGCACGAGCGCAAGAAAGCCAAGCGCAAGAAGGACGCAGCGTAAGCTCTTCCCAGACTGAGACGAGAGCGGTAGCCATTACGGCTGCAGCCTGTTACCCGCCTGCTTCATGCAGACAGGTACCCTGATAACACTCGCGCTCTATTTTGTCTTGATGATCGGCGTCGGGTTATTCGCCTGGCGCAAATCCACCGACACGTCCGAAGGCTATCTGCTGGCCGGCCGCAATCTGCCGCCAGCCGTTGCCGCGCTTAGCGCGGGTGCGTCAGACATGTCGGGCTGGCTGCTGCTCGGGCTACCCGGCGCGCTTTATGCCAGCGGATTGGTTGAAGCCTGGATCGGCATCGGCTTGTTCGCGGGCGCTGTAGTCAATTGGATTGTCGTCGCGCCGCGTCTGCGCCAGCAGACAGAGGAACTCGGCAACGCGCTGACCATCCCGGAATTCCTCGCCAACCGCTTTCCAGACAAGGCTTTTGCGCTGCGGGTGGTCTCAGCGATTGTGATCGTCGCGTTCTTTACGGTCTATACAGCTGCAGGGCTGGTCGGCGGCGGCAAGCTGTTCGAGACGGCTTTTGCCGGATTGCTGCCAAATATCGCATTGAGCGACTATATGCTCGGCATATGGATCACAGCTCTGGTGGTGCTGGCATACACAATGGTGGGCGGGTTCCTTGCAGTCAGCCTGACGGACTTCGTGCAAGGCTGCATCATGGTTGTCGCGCTTGTCCTGATGCCGCTCGTGGTCATGTTCGGCAGCGGCGGCGAGGCAGGCGGTTCGATCGCCGATGTGGCGGCATCGCAGCCCGGATTTCTGAGCCTGACCGAAGGGTTGACACTGCTCGGCTTTATCAGCGCAGTTACCTGGGGCTTGGGCTATTTTGGTCAACCGCACATCATCGTTCGCTTTATGGCGATCAGCACCATCGAACAGGTCAAAACCGCACGCAATATCGGCCTTACATGGATGGGAGTAGCGCTGATCGGAGCAATCGGGATCGGTATAACCGGACGCGCCTATGCAGAGCGCAAGGGTATCCTTTTTGAAGATCCTGAAACGATCTTCATTGTTCTTTCCGAGCTGCTGTTTCACCCGCTGATCACAGGCTTCCTGTTAGCCGCCTTGCTGGCAGCGATCATGAGCACGATAAGCTCGCAATTGCTCGTATCCTCCAGTTCTCTGACAGAAGATTTCTACCGCCTTTTCCTGCGCCAGCAAGCAAGCGAGCGCGAGCGGGTGAATGTCGGGCGGATTTGTGTAGCAATCGTCGCGCTGGCTGCAATTGCAATCGCAGCTGATCCTGACAGTCAGGTTCTGGGGCTAGTCTCAAATGCCTGGGCCGGATTTGGGGCAGCGTTCGGCCCGCTGATCATCCTAGCTTTGACGTGGGACAAGATGACCGGCGCGGGCGCGGTGGCTGGCCTTGTCACAGGCGCTGCAGTTGTTGCGATCTGGATCGCAGGCGGCCTCAATGCCAGCTTTATGGGCGGCCAATATCTGTATGAAATTGTGCCGGGATTCATTGCTGCGTGGCTGGCAATTGTGATTGTCAGCAAGGCGACAGGAACCGCTCGGCCTGCCCGAGGTTGATTGCACACGATATCGAAGAGAGACATGAAACCGACCAAACTCACCTTTGCTGCACTGGCCTCGATGGCACTGACCGCACCGACACTTGCAGACGACCATTCCGCTGAAGAGCAGAAGGCCCGACCGGTGCACGAACAGATCGGTGCAGGCGGACGTCCGGTCGGCGCGCCGTGGTCACGCAGTCCGGTCCATGCACAGCATGGCATGGCAGCTACTGCGCACCCGCTCGCGACCCAGATCGCACTCGATATTCTGAAGGACGGCGGCAACGCGGTTGATGCGGCGATTGCGGCTAATGCGGCGCTTGGCCTGATGGAGCCGACCGGCAACGGCATCGGGGGCGATCTCTTTGCGATTATCTATGACCCCAAGTCTGACCAGCTTTACGGCATCAATGGCTCCGGCCGCAGCCCGGCTGGACAAACATTGGACCAACTTCTGGAAAAACTGGATGGCGGAGACAGCTTGCCGCCGGTTGGACCACTGCCTGTCACTATTCCCGGCACGGTTGATGGCTGGTTCGAAATGCACAATCGCTTTGGCCAATTGCCGATGGCAGACGTGCTTGCCCCAACCATCAAATACGCCCGCGAAGGCCATCCGGTTGCGCCCATCATCGGCCACTATTTCGAACGGAATCTGCGCGCCTTTGAAGCTCGCTCAAACCTGTTCGACTTTGCCAACGCGCGCGCCACCTGGTTCGCAGACGGCGCGCCGAAAGCTGGCGAAATCTTCAAGAACCCTGATCTGGCCAACACGCTGGAGCGGATCGCCCAGAATGGCCGCGATGAGTTCTACAAGGGCGAGAGCGCACGAGTGATGGTCGATTACCTTCAGCGGCAAGGCAGCGCCTACACGCTGGATGACTTCGCCAGCCACCGGTCGGAGTGGGTAGAGCCAGCCTGCGTAGGATACCGCAACGGGTTCGAACTGTGCGAATTGCCACCCAACGGGCAAGGCTTCGCAGCGCTGCAAATGGTCAACATCCTGAAGAATGTGGACCTTGCCCAGTGGGAACGCGGCAGCCCTGAGGTGATCCACTATATCACCGAAACCAAGCGGCTCGCCTATGCCGATGTCGCGCGTTTCTATGCCGATCCCGACTTCGGGGCTTTTCCGATGGATCTATTGAGCGACGCATATGGCAAAGCTCGTTTTGACTTGATCGATCCGGCACGCGCCACGCCGGAGTTCGCACCGGGCGAGCCAAAGCCAGAGCCCAAGCTGGAAGGTCCCGGCGACACGACCTACCTAACCGTGGTTGACGGGGACGGGTTGATGGTCAGCCTGATCCAGTCAAACTATCGCGGTATGGGCGGCGGGCTGACGCCCGACGGCCTCGGCTTCATGTTTCAGGATCGCGGAGAGTTGTTCAGCCTCGATCCCGCGCACCCCAATGCATATGAGCCGAACAAACGCCCGTTTCAGACCATTATTCCGGCCTTCGTGAAGAAGAACGGGAAGCCGTTCATGACACTGGGTCTAATGGGCGGCGGTATGCAGCCGCAAGGCCACGTCCAGGTGCTGATCAATATCGTCGACTATGGCATGAACCTGCAAGAAGCGGGCGATGCTGCGCGTATCAATCATGACGGCGGTCGCCAACCGACCGAACCGTTAACCGGCCCGGCGAAGGATCCGCTGGGGACGTTGAATGTTGAACCTGGTATTCCGGCAGAGACCATCGCAGCACTAGAAGCGATGGGTCACAATGTCCGTGTGGTGACCAACGGCATCATGTTCGGCGGTTATCAGGCGATTGCACGCGATCCGGACACCGGCGTGCTCACCGGCGCGACAGAGAAGCGGAAAGACGGGCAAGCACAAGGCTTCTAACGCACTATTTCTTCTTTTCGCGAGTGTGTTTAGACTCGCCGCAAGGAGAGCGAAAATGGCTAAGATTACCGGGCTTGGCGCCGTGTTTTATATGGTGGAAGACCCCGAAGCGACACGTGCATGGTATCGCGAGAAGCTGGGGCTGGATGGCGAATATGGCCCGCAGTTGGCGTGGAGCTAGGAAACCAAGCGCAACCCCTATTCGCTGATCAGCCATTTCAAGGATGACACCTATATGAAGCCCGGCACGCGCGGTTTCATGATCAATCTGCGGATCGATGACCTTGATGCCTTCGTCAAACAGATCAAGAAGAAGGGCGTGAAAGTGCTCGACACGGTGGACGAAGGCTATGGCAAGTTTGCATGGATACTGGACCCCAATGGCGTGAAAATCGAACTTTGGGAGCAGGTCGCAGAAGAGCTGCCTAGCTAAAACAGCTGTTCCCACGTTTACTTTTAGTTAATCATATATTCTCAAAATCCCGGCCATGTTCGCTCGCTCATCAATCCTGTTACTCGCCACATTGACCTTGGCAGCTTGCGGCACCGTGCCTGGCGGATCGTCATCCACGCGAAACCCGCAATCCGCGCCTCGGCCCGTTGCTGTTAGCCCGGATGCTCAAATGTGCCTGGCTGCGATCACCGAGACAGGCTCGCGCTACTCGCCCCTACCTGATGAGTACAATGGAAACGGGTGCGCCATCACTCGCGCTGTCCAGCTATCCGCTGTGCGCGGAGATGCATCCGATCTGGGCATCAGCAATATCGGCCCGGTTCAATGCGAGACGGCGAAGATTTTCATCGCCTGGGCCCGGTTTGGAGTCGATCGCGCAGCACGGAAGATCCTGGGTTCGCCCATCGATCGGATCGAGACCATGGGCAGCTACTCATGCCGCAATGTCGCCGGCACTTCGCGCAGATCCGCCCACGCCACGGCGCAAGCGATTGATGTGGGCGCATTTGTGCTGGAGGATGGCCGTCGCATTGACGTAAAAAGTGCCTGGTCCGGTGGAAGCCGTGAAGAGCGCGAATTCCTGCGCGTGGTGCATAACAGCGCTTGCAGGCGCTTTGGCACGGTGCTGGGGCCAGACTATAACGCGGCGCATCGCGACCATTTGCATGTCGAGATCAGCGGTGGCGGATTTTGCCGATAACTGCCCAATTTGACGCGTCTTAAAGCTTTGCTTCCAGCTTGAGCCGCACTGCCTAGGCCGCGTGTTGCGCGCCTAACTTCGCCATCATATTCGCACGGTGGATTTCGACAGTGCGGGGGCCGATCTCGAGTTCGCGCGCTATCACCTTGTTGCTGCTACCCGCGCTCAACCATTCCAGCACTTGGCGTTCGCGGCCTGAAAGGCTCTCAATCCGGTTTCGCGCCTCGATCACCCGCCTGCGCGCCAAAGGGAACTCTTCTGCTTCGGGCTCAAGTTTCGAGAGTGTACGCAGGAACTGATCAGGCTTTATGGGCAATGCCAGATAGTCCAATGCGCCAGCCTTGATCGCAGCAACGATATTCTGCGCAAGTAAGAAAATTGTCATATCAAATTGTGCGAAATTCTCTGACTAAGGTCAGAAAGCATCGTTGCGAATCTGCGCGATGTCCCCCATATGTTCCGCTATGGCTGAATTGGTGATCAGACGCGGGCTGAACGAGCCGGAGACCGGCGAGGAATTTGTCCCGCACCGCCCTGCCCGCCCGGAAAAATCCATGCCTGGCAAGAAGTTCGAGCTGGTCAGCGAGTATCAACCCGCGGGTGACCAGCCGACTGCCATTGCAGAGCTGGTTGGCGCGGCCAATGATGGCGAGCAGACGCAAACCCTGCTCGGCGTGACCGGTAGCGGCAAGACTTTCACCATGGCAAAGATGATCGAGGAATTGCAGCGCCCCGCACTGGTGCTTGCGCCGAACAAGATCCTCGCCGCGCAGCTCTATGGCGAATTCAAAAGCTTCTTCCCCAACAACGCTGTCGAATATTTCGTCAGTTATTACGACTACTACCAGCCAGAGGCCTACGTCCCGCGCAGCGACACCTATATCGAGAAAGAGTCGAGCGTAAACGAAGCGATCGACCGGATGCGCCATTCAGCCACGCGTGCGCTGCTTGAACGTGATGACGTGATCATCGTCGCGTCGGTTTCATGCCTTTACGGCATCGGCTCGGTCGAGACTTATTCAGCGATGGTGTTCGACATCAAGAAAGACGAAGTGGTCGACCAGCGCGAATTGATCCGCAAGCTCGTAAGCCTGCAATACAAGCGCAACGATACCGCTTTCGCGCGCGGTTGCTTTCGCGTGCGCGGGGACAGCCTGGAACTTTATCCCAGCCATTATGAAGATATGGCATGGCGGTTCAGCTTCTTCGGCGATGAAATCGAGGAAATCAGCGAATTCGATCCCCTGACAGGCAGGAAGGGCGCGAGCCTCGATAAGGTTCGCGTCTTCGCGAACTCACACTATGTCACCCCTGGCCCGACCATGAAACAGGCCACCGAAGCGATCAAATTTGAACTTGAGCATCGGCTGAAGGAGCTGGAGGCCGAAGGTAAGCTACTGGAGCATCAGCGGCTAGAGCAGCGCACCAATTTCGATCTGGAGATGATCGCGGCAACCGGCTCTTGCGCAGGGATTGAAAACTATTCGCGCTTTCTCACCGGGCGCTTGCCGGGCGAGCCACCACCAACGCTGTTTGAGTATTTGCCCGAGAACGCGCTGCTGTTCGTTGACGAAAGCCACCAGACAGTGCCGCAGATCGGCGCGATGGCGCGGGGGGACCACCGCCGCAAGATCACGCTGGCCGAATATGGATTCCGCTTGCCGAGCTGTATCGACAACCGTCCGCTGCGGTTTAACGAGTGGGACGCGATGCGCCCGCAGACCGTGTGCGTGTCTGCAACGCCCGGTGGCTGGGAGATGGAGCAGACCGGCGGCGTATTCGCTGAACAGGTAATCCGCCCGACCGGCCTTATCGATCCACCGGTTGAAATCCGCCCGGTCGAAGATCAGGTGCAGGATTGCATCCAGGAATGCCTTGCAACCGCCCAAAAGGGCTACCGAACGCTGGTCACCACGCTGACCAAGCGGATGGCGGAAGACCTGACCGAATTCATGCACGAAGCGGGCGTGCGCGTGCGCTACATGCACTCCGATGTCGAGACTCTGGAGCGGATCGAGCTGATCCGAGACCTGCGACTGGGCGTCTATGATGTGCTGATTGGTATCAACCTGCTGCGCGAAGGCTTGGATATTCCCGAATGCGGTCTTGTGGCAATCCTTGATGCTGACAAGGAAGGTTTCCTGCGCAGCGAGACATCGCTGATCCAGACGATTGGTCGGGCGGCGCGCAATGTCGATGGCCGCGTCATTCTCTATGCTGATCGCGTGACCGAAAGCATGGAACGCGCAATGGCAGAGACCGATCGCCGGCGCGAGAAGCAGCGCGCCTACAATGAAGAGCACGGTATCACGCCGCAGACGATCAAGCGCGATATTGCCGATATTGTGGCGCACACGGCCAGCAGGGATGGCGTGGTGGTCGATACCGGCGATGACGAGGTCAACAATCTGGTTGGCCACAATCTGCGCAGCTATATCGAAGACCTTGAGAAGCGGATGCGTGCAGCCGCCGCCGATCTGGAATTTGAAGAAGCCGGGCGCCTGCGTGATGAAATCCGGCGGCTGGAGAATGACGAGCTAGGCTTGCTCGACACAGACAAGCGCGCCGCACCCAAGGGCAAGAGCACTGAAGGAAGGCCGGGGACGCGCAAAATGCGCTATGGCAAAACGCAAAGGAAGTTCGGCAAATGATGTGGCGCTGTGCCAGCCTAGCGCTCGTTTTAGCACTATCCGCCTGCAAACCGCCGCCAACGGATGCGGATATTGCGGCGCGCGATGTGACAAGCAACCAGAGCGGTCCATCCGCGCCTATCGACAGCCCGGATACCGAAGGCGCGGTCTGGTCTGACAGCCCGATAACTACAGGCCGCATCATTTACGGCATCCCCGGGCAACCACCGCTGCTTGCGCTGGGCTGCGGCGATATGGGCGACCATCCCAGCATTCTGATCACACGCTATGCGCTGGCAGACGAAGGCGCAGAAGCGATGGCGGCGTTCATCGGCAATGGGCACATTGCCCGTATCCCCGTCGACGCAACCGAGATCGACAATGGATCGTTCTGGCGGACAGAGTTGTCCGCTTTCAGCGAGGATCTGGAAGTGTTGACTGGCACGCGCCAAGTGGCCGTGACGATCCCGGGCGCAGGGCGACTGGTGCTCAACCCGAGCCAACGCCCCGCTCAATTCATTGAGGATTGTCGCGCATCGCCCTCTGTATGAGCATGTCCGGCGTCAGCACCTGCGGTAGCTGTTCGGCTTCCTGTCCTGGCTCATACCATAGGTAAAGCGGCACCCCTGCCGCGCCTTGTTTGTTGAGGAACATGCTGATTTCAGCATCGCGCCGGGTCCAGTCGCCCACCATCGCGATCACGCCCGCTTCTTCGAATGCGGCCTTGGTGGTCTCACGTTCGATAGCGACGCCTTCATTGACTTTGCAGGTAACGCACCAATCGGCGGTGAACCATACGAAAACCGGCTTCCCGCTCGCGCGCGCTTCGGCCAATGCGGCTTCACTGAACGGCCGCGGGCTGAGGATTGACTCAGCAGTGCTCGAGCTTTGCTCGGCATAGGCAGACGGAAGCGCAAAGGCTCCAAACACAAGAAATGGTGCTGAGATAAGCCCAAATGCGGGCCATGCCATCTTGCCTCGCTGCTGAAGCTTGCCGATCACCCACAGCGCCATGATCACGCCGAACACGACGATCAGAGCAAACATCGCAAAGCCGCGTCCGCCCAGCTGCTGTGTCAGCCACACCAGCGCGAGCGCGGTCAACCCCATCGGGATCGCCATCACGCGGCGAAATGTGTTCATCCATCCGCCGGGTTTGGGCAACATCCGGCGCAGCGCCGGGACAAAACCGATCAGCAGGAATGGCAGGGCAAGCCCCAGCCCCAAGGCCGCAAACAGCAGCAAGGCCTGCAAGGGGGGCAATAGCAGTGCCGCGCCCAATGCCACCGCCATAAATGGTCCGGTGCAAGGCGTTGCCGCGAAGGCTGCCAGCAAGCCGGTTGCAAAGGCGCTTGCCGGCTCGCCGCTACGCGTGAATGAAAGCGAGGGCAGCACGAACACACCTGCAAAGTTTGCTGTTATGACTGCCGCCAGTATCAGCAGGACGACGACAACACTCGGGCTTTGTAACTGGAATGCCCAGCCTACCTGCTCGCCCGCCGAGCGTAGCGCCAGCATCACGCCGCCCAGAGCCACACAGGCCAGCACCACGCCAGCCGTGTAGGCGATGCCTTCACTGCGCGCTTGTGCTTCGCTTTCACCGGCGCGCGCCAGGCTGATCGCTTTCAAGCTCAAGATCGGGAACACACATGGCATAATGTTGAGGATCAATCCGCCTACCAACGCACCCAGGATCAGCGTCCACATCGGCGGCGTGCTGGCTGGCTGTCCGGCGATCAATTCGCCGCCTGCCGGTACTTCGCCCGCCTGCGCGGCAAAGCGAATCCCATTGCCATCGCCAAGCGCCAGAATGCCTTCGAGTGTCTCGAAATCGCCGCGGCCTTTGCGCGGGATTTCAGCGACCAACACATCGCCATTGCGCCGGAAAGTCTGCGACGCAGCATAATCGACCACGCGGGTGTTGCTTACAAAGACATGCGGCGCGCTGAGACTCATCGTCGCCGGGATCGGGATCGCTATGCGCAAAGTGCCCGCTGTAAGTTCGTATGTGCCCTCACGATCAAGCGGAGGTGCAATCGCTGCGCGCCACATGGCAAAGCGCTGGTCGGGCGTGAACGAGCTGTCTTCGGCCGGAATGATGGTGGTCATCCGCCCCTGTTCAGGGACACAGATCGCATCGGTGCAGGCAAGCCATTCGCCTTTTGCCGCAATGGGCAAAGGTCCTGTTGGAACGTAATCAGCAGAAACGCTGATCGGCACCAGGACTGCATATGCGCCTTTGTAGACGTGGTTCATCAGACCGGAGATCGAGAGTTTCTGAGGGACAGGGTACAGCGGCTCGCCCGCTTGCCAGCCTTCGGGCAGTTCCCAGTCCAGCGCCATGCCCAGCCCGGCATCGCCGGGATTAGACCAATAGCCGTGCCATTCTTCCGATACCGGTTCAAAATGGATCGCCAGCGTCAACGTTTCGCCTGCAACGGCTGGTCCCTCTGCATGCAAGCTGCCGACAAGATTGTTATCCTGCGCGCGCGCGGCAGTGTCCAGCGCCAGCATGCCGAGCAGCGACAACAGCAGCCAAAAGGCACCAAAAGACTTGAACATTCTTGCTTGGGTCACACCTGTCCCTCTAGGGGTCTCACATACAGTTCGCAAATCCATACTGAGAGTTACAGTTCCCTATGTCCGATCCACAGCCTCAAAAACACGATCTCCTGATCATCGGTGGCGGCCTAGTTGGTATGACCCTGGCGATTGCGGCGGCGCGCAAGGGATTTTCCAGCCATGTGGTGGACCGCGCCGATCCTGACAGTCTGACAGCCGAAGGCTTCGACGGGCGGGCATCAGCCATCTCGACAGCCAGCTGGAACCTGTTCACCAATATCGGAATTGCGGACGCGCTGGAGCCATATGGCAGCCCGATCGACAGTATCGCGGTGAGCGATCAGATGAAGCCCGGGCGGCTCGACTTCACGCCGGAACCGCATGACGGCACGCTGGGCCGTATGTTTGCCAACCGCCAGTTGCGCTTGGCGCTGTTCGAAGCGGCGGCGCAGGAACCGCTGATCAGCTGGCATGCGCCGGTGAATGTCGCATCGCGTGAGCGCGGCGAATTCGGTGTCTCGGTCACACTGGAAGACGGACGAAAGCTGGAGGCCGACCTGATGGTCGGCGCGGAAGGTCGCTTTTCGCCTAGCCGCGAGGAAGAAGGCCTCAAGATGGCGAAGTGGGACTATGGCCACCGCGCGATCATCGTAGGTCTGACTCATACAAAACCGCATGACAATGTGGCGTGGGAAATCTTCTATCCGGCTGGCCCATTTGCCCTGTTGCCCATGCTTGATGGCGAAGATGGCACGCATCGCAGCTCGCTGGTCTGGACCGTCGACGAAAAGGACGCAGCAGGCATTCTGAAGCTGTCAGACCGCGCGTTTCTGGCCGAGGTTACAAAACGCATGGGTGATCTGCTGGGCGAAGTATCGCTCAACAGCCAACGATCTTCATATCCTTTGAGCCTGCAGCACACTGCCAAGATTATCGGAGAACGGCTTGTCTTGGTGGGTGACAGCGCGCATGGCATGCACCCGATTGCGGGCCAGGGCCTTAATCTGGGCTTGCGCGATGTAGGCGCACTGGTCGAAGTACTGGAAGAAGCGCAGCGGCTGGGCCTCGATCTCGGCAATGAGCAGATGCTCAAGAAATACGAGAATTGGCGTGCGCTCGACTCGCTGATGGTAATGGGCGCGACAGACGGGCTGACCCGGTTGTTCGGCGTGCCCGGCAAGGCAGCATCGGCCGTTCGGCGCCTGGGCATGGCTGGCGTCCAACGAATGCCGGGCCTTAAGCATTGGTTTATGGACGAAGCCCGCGGCGTTTCTGGCGATGCACCCGCTTTGCTGCGCGGCTAACTCAACGCTTTATTCGCCACCGGGTGCTTCAACCGGGCTACGCTGTTCAACAGGCGTACCTGTGCCATCGCGCAAGCGGCCCGGATCAAGCACGGCTGCCATCTCGATGGTTTCCAGCGCACTCATTGCAGCGGCATAGCGTTCCGCATCGGCAATCCAGTCTTCTGCGGTTGCCGCCCCGGGCATATTCTTGATCTCTCCGATAGCGGAATCGATCCGCCCGCTCTCCAGGAACTGCCGCGCGCGTTCCAAACGCCGCGCGGGCTGAGGCGATGGTGTGCTTTCACGCCGCACAACGAACAATTCACTCAATTCGCGCCGGAAATCAGCCCAACTGTTGATCCCTTCGCTTTTCTGAAGCTCTGGAGCGAGGCCATCCAGCCGCGCCAGGAGGGAATCCAGCGTTATCGGATCACGCGAGAAACTGATCACGGTTCGCACCGCATTGGGCCAGCTGTCGCCGAAGCGCAGCCTTAGCTGGTCTGCCAGATAACCCAGCTCTTCGCCGCGCTCGATATAACGGCGCGTGGCAAATGCGATCAACAGACCTTCGGCACGCGCGGCATTACCCGCTGCAGCCTGTGCTTGCAGGTCCAGACGCGCAAGTCGCTGTTCCGCCGCTGCCAATCGCTGATCAAGTCCGCCTTGTTGCTCAGCAACGCGTTCAACCGCTTCGGTTGCTTCTACCGCGGCTACTACCACGGCCGCCTCTTCAGCTGGCGTGGGACTGGGTGCTGGCGCGTCTTCGGCGCTATCGGCGATGGCGGGGAGATTGGCCTGCGCCTGGCCCGCTTCATTGGACAGCGCGACCGGCTCTTCTTCTTTCGTATCTTGCCAGTAGAAAATCCCTACAATCGACGCACCCAGTAGAAACGCAGCCGCAACCGCCCCGAAAATCGGGCCCTTTGAAGGCTTTGTGCGTCGGCTACCAAACCTAGATTCCATATTTTTCCGTTCTACGACCCACAGGCTTTCGCCAGCCTTTAACCACCATCACTCTGTCCCGGTCTTATTCTTGGCACATTGCAATTGCCAAGGCCAAGAGATCGTTCTCGTTGGGACTAGCAGCCGCGCGCGCCGCTTGCCAACCCTCTCCGACCGGTTCGAGAATGCGCGGGCCCAGCGCACAAAGCGAAACATGCGTCCGATCAACGCCCAAACGATTGCATTCATTCACGAAGTGCTGCGCCGCCTCGGCTGAGTGCAACAGGACAAGCGCCCCCTTGGATAGTTGCGCCGCGACCTCTTCTGGCAAGTCGACCTTGCCAATCCGATAGACGATGCGTTCGGTGATCTGCACATCGGCGGGAGAGGAAAGCGTCACATGATCTTCGCCTGAAAGGCGCAAGAGATGCTGAAAATCGCCGCCGATCCCGTCGAGTACTTGCTGCAATCCGCCAGAACCGACCCGTGCGACCGTAAAGCCAGCGTCACGCGCGGCATCCGCGGTCGTTTGCCCTACGGCGAGGACCGGTAGATGAGTGAGAGCGGAAAGCTTGTCCCCGCCATGGCGGAAGGCATTGGCGCTTCCCACCAGAAGTGCATCAAATGCCTCCAGATCCGGCAAAGTCCAACCACTCGGTATCACTTTGAAAAGCGCTACCCCAGCGATGGGTAGCGCGCGCGCCGCACCCGCTGCGATGGTCTTGGAAAGCCCCGGCTCGGGCCGGATGGCGAAGGCCTTTGTCACACCTCGTGTTGCCCGAAATGTGGTGCCATGCCGGGCGTAAGGCGCGCGATCAGTTCTCTCCCCATGGCCGCGACCCATGCGAGGTCCTCCGCTGAGCCGCTATGCGTCGCTTCGATCCGTTCACGACCATCCGGGCTGAACAGGGCGCAGCGCAGCGCCAATACATCATCCTGCGCTGTGGTCAGCATCGCGATCGGGCTATGGCAGTTTCCGCCCAGTGCCTTTAGCAGAGTGCGTTCGGCCATGACTGCGCGGTGACTCGGCGCGTGGTCTATTGCCGCCAAGAATTCTTGCGTCTGTGCATCATCGGTGCGGCATTCGATCCCGATCGCGCCTTGCGCGGGCGCGGGCAACCATATCTCAGGATCAAGCCGCGCGCCGACCGAATCCTCTCCCAATCGATCAAGTCCAGCAGAGGCCAGCAGAGTGCAATCCGCCTCGCCTTTTTCCAGCTTGGCGAGCCGCGTTGCGACATTGCCGCGAAACGACACAACCTTGCAGTCCGGCCGCGCATGCAGCAGCTGCGCCGCGCGGCGCGGCGCGCTGGTTCCCACTGTCGCGCCTTCAGGGATGTCCGCAACCGACTTTGCGCCAACCAAACTATCCGCGGTGTCCGCGCGCGGCATGACCGCCGCGATTGTCAGCGTACCGGGCCGTAGCGTCTCCACATCTTTCATCGAATGAACCGAGGCATCGATTGTGCCATCGTGCAGCCAATGATCGAGCTCCTTGGTCCACAGCGCCTTGCCGCCGATTTCCGCCAGCGGACGATCGAGTACTTTATCCCCGCTCGCCACAACCGGCACCAATTCGACCTTTGATTCATCCCAGCCATGCGCGCCGCATAGTCGCCGCCGCGTCTCATAGGCCTGCGCCATCGCCAGCGGGGAATTGCGCGTTCCCAGGCGGATAATTGGTGTTTCGTCGTTCATCGCTGAGCTTGCTCTAACCTCGCAAACCTCTAAGGGAAAGCGCGATGAACGCGAAGCCAAAAATAGTTCTGGGCATTGAGTCGAGTTGCGACGAAACCGCCGTGGCGCTGGTTACGAGTGATCGGACGATTATTGCCGAAAAAATCGCCTCACAGATCGAAGAGCATGCACCCTATGGCGGGGTCGTGCCCGAAATTGCCGCGCGCGCGCACGCCGAAAAACTCGCGCCGATGCTCAAAGCCGTGATGGACGAAGCGGGCCTTTCGCTGGCGGATTGTGATGCGATTGCGGCGACTGCGGGGCCCGGTCTGATCGGCGGGGTGATGGTTGGCCTCGTAACGGCCAAGGCGCTTGCAATGGCGTCTGACACACCGCTGCTCGCGATCAATCATCTGGAAGGGCATGCGCTCAGCCCGCGCCTTGCGAATCCGGACCTCGAATTCCCCTATCTTTTGCTGCTGGTTTCCGGCGGACATTGCCAGATCCTGCTGGTCGAAGGCGTCGGTGAATATCGCCGATTAGCCACAACAATCGATGACGCGTTGGGCGAGGCCTTCGACAAGAGCGCCAAGGTGCTCGGCCTTGGCTATCCGGGTGGGCCTGCATTGGAAAAGCTTGCCATGCAAGGCGATCCGCAAGCGGTGCCATTGCCGCGTCCACTCAAGGGATCGAAAGAACCGCATTTCTCTTTTGCCGGCCTCAAGAGCGCAGTCTTGAGAGCTAAGGACAGCGGCGAACATACCGACGCAGACATCGCGGCCAGTTTCCAGCAAGCCGCCGTCGATTGCCTGATTGACCGGCTTGAATATGCCTTGGAACGTATCGAGACGCCGGGCAATCTGGTCGTCGCAGGCGGTGTTGCCGCGAACCAGACCATCCGCACTGCACTGGAAAAGCTTGCTCAACGGCACGGCATGCGCTTCACTGCGCCGCCAATGGCGCTTTGCACCGATAATGCCGCGATGATCGCTTGGGCTGGCTGCGAACGCTTGCCGCTTGGCGTTTTCGATCCGCTGGATGTCGCCGCGCGTCCGCGCTGGCCGCTCGACCCTCAAGCCGAGCCGGTACGCGGCGCAGGAGTGAAAGCATGACCTCTCACCGACCGGTGGGTGTCCTTGGCGCAGGCGCATGGGGTACGGCCTTGGCGCAAATGCTGGCCAGTGATGGCCGTGATGTGGTGCTTTGGGCGCTGGAGCCTGACGTAGTCGAAGAGATCAACAGCACGCACCGCAACACAACCTATCTGGCGTCGGCCAAACTTGCTGAAACCATCCGCGCGACAAGCGATCTGAGCGAGTTTGCCGAGCTTGAAATTGTTCTCGCCGTCACGCCCGCTCAGCATCTCGGCAGCGTGCTAAGGCAGATGCCCAAGGCGCCGGGCGATCTTGTGCTGTGCAGCAAGGGTATCGAAGCGGGCACCGGCCGCTTGATGAACAATGTCGCGAAGGACGCGCTGCCTGACAGTGAAATTGCCGTTCTGTCCGGCCCGACATTTGCACATGAAGTTGCCGCCGGCCTGCCGACGGCAGTCACACTCGCCTGCACTGGCGGTGAAGCACAATGGGATCGGCTGATCACTGCTATCGCGCGGCCGACTTTCCGCCCCTATTTCACAGAGGATGTGACCGGAGCCGAGATCGGCGGGTCGATCAAGAATGTGCTCGCAATCGCGTGCGGCGTGGTGGACGGGCTTGGCCTGGGCCAGAACGCACGTGCGGCGCTGATCGCGCGTGGCTATGCCGAAATGCTGCGTTTCGGGCAGGCGCTGGGCGGGCAGCGTGACACGCTGTCGGGTCTGTGCGGTCTGGGCGATCTGGTTTTGACTTGCAGCAGTACGTCGAGCCGTAACTTCTCGCTGGGCAAAGCGCTGGGCGAAGGCAAAAGCGCGGCCGAATTGATGGCGGATCGCAAGACAGTTGCCGAAGGGGCGCACACGGCCCCCGTCCTGCATGAACTGGCGCAAGGACGCGAAATCGATATGCCTATCGTTGAAGCGGTCAATGCCATCCTGGGCGGCGCAACCCCTGCCAAAGTTGTTGCGCAACTGCTCGCACGGCCATTGACCACCGAACAGGGCGAGCCTGTGTGAGCAGCGCTGATTCTGCACACAAAGACGACATGGCAACTCTCGCCAAGGGCGGGCGAACCAACACGCTTGGCTTCCTGATCCGCTTGATCGGCGGCATCCCGTTCCTGTTCATTGGCTACCGCTTGTATGGCGTCGAAGACATGGGCCGCTTCGCATCGGCCTTCGTCATTATCGAGATATTCGCGCTGTTCTGCGCTCTGGGCGAGAAGCGCGGGCTTGCACAACGATTGACCGAAGGGGCCGATCAAGACGCTCAGAAACCCGTTAATCTCGTGTTCGACGGGATGCTGGCCGCACTCATCGTGTCCGCTTTGGCGGCAGTGATTGTACTGATCTTTCCAGCAATCATGTTCCCGAACGGCGTCAACGGCCCGCTTGACATCCTGATGGTGGCAGCGATCCCTGCCTTTGCGCTGACCGAGATCTTGCTCGCCGCGCAGGCCTATCGATATGATATTACCACAACCGTACGCGCACGCGCGCTTGTCGAGCCATGGGTCAAGTCAATCGCTGTGCTCGCGTTCTTTTACATACCCGGCGCACGCGAGAGCGGGCTGGCACTCGCCTTTGTCGTTGCGATTTATGCCGCGCTTCTGACAGCCTTGTGGTCATTCATCCGCACTTACGGCTTGCCTGATGGATGGCGCCCCCGCCCGCGCTATCTTGGTTCGATGGTCCTGCGGGCCTTACCGCTTTCCGGCGCCGACGTGATCGAGCGCAGTACGCGATTGCTCGATGTGTTCTTGCTTGGTCAATTCACGTCAGAGCGCGCAGTGGGCATCTACTTCTTCGCGAAAGAAATCGCCACTCTGCCGCAAAAGCTGAAGTCCAGCTTTGAACCCATTCTGTCTCCAGTTGTGACCAAGAACCTGAAGATCGGCAATATGGACGCGATCGCGGCGCAAGTGCGCCAGGTCGGGTTCTGGATCATTGCGGTTCAGGCTGCGATTGCGCTTGCGCTGGCCATACCAGGCGAAGCGGTGATGGGGCTTGGCGGCCCGGCAATTGTCGGCGGTACAGGCGCGCTCGCAATCCTGCTTGCCGCCGAAGTCGTTGCGTCGATGGCGGTCGTTTCCGAAAGCGTGCTGGTCTATATTGCGCGCAAACGTAACCTCGCGATTTCAATCGGGATCATCGCGCTTCAAGCCGCGCTGACTATTGGCCTCATCATGCTGGCAGAGTATCTGCAGCTGGACGAAGGCTTCAAAGCCGCTGGCGCCGCTGGCGCACTGTTCCTGGCGCTCGGCGCCTCCAGCCTGATAAAGGCATTGCTGCTCAAGAATCTGCTTAAAGCGCCGGTCAGCAATTGGCGCTGGGGCCTTGTATGGGCAACCGCGCCTGCGGTAATTGTGGGCTTCGCGTTCACGCAATTGCCCGAATGGATGGAGTTGATCTTCGGCATTCCGGCGATTCTGGCAACTTATGGCTTTGTGATCTGGCGCAAGGGATTCGGCGAAGAAGACCGGCTGCTGTTTCGCAAGAATGTTGGCGGTGACACGCCGAGCTGAGGAAGATGTTGATTGATGACTGCTGCTGAAATTCTGGAAGCCTATGGAGTCTATATCGCGATCGGATTTGTGGTCGCGATCGCAATTGTCTGGCTGATTGGCCGCGCCAACCGCAAGGCCAAGGTTGTGCGAGAGAGCTCGACCAGGGACGTGCTCGATGAAGGCGCAGAGCGCGCGAGCCGTAATCAGGCGCTGATTGATGCAGGCACACCTGCGCCGCCTCTTGACGCTGGCCCCGCACCAGCTTCGGTTACCGCGCCAACTCCAGCCGGCGCCGATGACCTGACCCGGATTAAAGGCCTTGGACCCAAGATCGCGACATTGCTGCGCGAACAAGGCGTGACGCGTTTCGCAGATATTGCCGCATGGAATGATGCGGATATCGAGCGCATCGATGCCCACCTCGGGCGCTTCCAGGGGCGCATCCGCCGCGATGCATGGGTGGAGCAAGCCAAACTGTTGAGTGCAGGCGACGAGGCCGGCTTTACAAGCAAGTTTGGCCAGAACGGCTGAACCAGTCGCGACACCGGTTCAAGGGAGAAACCTCGATAGGGAATGTGCTCATTCGCGCCTTCCGCATCGCCCCTTTCACGCACACTCTTAAATCGCTAGACAAGACTTGTCGCCGCACGCCATTCCTGCGAATGGAGCCGTAAAATAGTTTCAGGAGTAACTAATGGCCGGAATGGTGCCGTTTAACTGGGAAGATCCCTTTGATCTGGAAACCCAGCTGACCGAAGACGAGCGGATGATCCGTGATGCCGCGCATGGCTTTGCACAAAGCGAGTTGCAGCCGCGCGTAATAAAAGCTTTCGCTGACGAAATCGACGCACCCGAACTTTTCCCGATGTTTGGCCAGGCGGGCCTGCTGGGCGCAACCATTCCGGAGGAATACGGCGGCGCAGGCGCTGGCTATGTTGCGTACGGATTGATTGCGCGCGAGATCGAACGCGTCGACAGCGGGTATCGCTCGATGGCTTCGGTCCAATCATCGCTCGTGATGTTCCCGATCTATGAATACGGATCGGAAGAACAGCGCCGCAAATACTTGCCCGGCCTCGCCTCGGGCCAGCTGATCGGCTGCTTTGGCCTGACCGAGCCCGACGCAGGTTCTGACCCTGCTGGCATGAAGACCGTCGCGAAGAAGGACGGCGATGGATATGTCCTCAATGGTTCCAAGACCTGGATTTCGAACGCGCCTTTCGCCGATGTGTTCGTGGTCTGGGCAAAAAGCGAAGAGCATGGCGGCGGCATTAGCGGCTTTGTGCTGGAAAAGGGCATGAAGGGGCTTTCCGCGCCCAAGATCGAAGGCAAGATTTCACTGCGCGCCAGCACCACTGGCATGATCATGATGGATGATGTGAAGGTAGGTGCGGATGCGCTGCTGCCCAATGTGCAAGGCCTGAAAGGTCCCTTCGGGTGTCTCAACCGCGCACGCTATGGGATTAGCTGGGGCGCGATGGGCGCAGCCGAATTCTGCATGCACGCTGCGCGGCAATACGGGCTGGATCGCAAACAGTTTGGCCGCCCGCTGGCCGGAACGCAGCTTTACCAAAAGAAGCTGGCAGATATGCTGACCGACATCGCGCTGGGCCTGCAAGGCTCGCTTCGCGTCGGTCGCCTGATGGACGAAGGCCGCTTTGCGCCGGACATGATCAGCGTGGTCAAGCGCAACAATGTCGGTAAAGCGCTCGATATCGCGCGTCAGGCGCGCGACATGCATGGCGGCAATGGCATCAGCGGGGAATATCAGGTGATCCGCCACATGGTGAACCTTGAAACGGTCAACACCTATGAAGGTACACATGATGTCCACGCTCTGATCCTGGGTCGCGGGATTACGGGGATCGCGGCGTTTTGATGAAGGAAACGCGCGAGTTGCTGTCCTACGCTGCCAAGAACTGGCATAGGACAGGCATACGTGCCAATCCAACATTGCGCCCTACATGCTCCAACAGGCGCATTTTGCAAGTCCTTGAAAAACGGATGACTTTTCCACCCCTGAACAGTGTTCCAAGTGTTCCATCCTGTAGGAGTTCTGCGTGATGAAACTGTATGGCTACTTCCGCAGTTCGACGACCTATCGCTTGCGCATCGCGCTGGAGCTGAAAGGGATCGACTACGAGTATATCCCGGTGAACCTGCTGACGTCCGAGCAGAAGGGTGAAGCCTTCACCAGCCGCAACCCGTTTGGTAGCGTGCCGATGCTAGAGGCTGACGGGTGCGACCGTGCCCAATCCATGGCGCAGATCGAATGGCTGGATGAAGCCTATCCTGAAAACTCTCTGCTGCCAGCCGATCTGGAAGACCGCTACACCGCGCGCGAGCTTGCCTATGCGATCGCAACCGAGACGCACGCCGTGAACAACCTGCCGGTGCTGAAGTATCTCAAGGATCCGCTCGGCCATTCGCAGGAAGAGATCGACATTTGGTATCGCCACTGGCTGGCGCGTACATTCGCGCCACTGGAAGCGCGGCTGGCGCAGCTCGGAACGGGCGATTTCCTGTTCGACAGGCCCGGCTTCTTCGAGGTCGTGCTGTTGCCGCAGTTCTACAATGCGGAACGCTTCCAATTCGATTGCAGCGACAAACCACATATCGCGCGCATTGCGCAAGCATGCCTCGCCCTGCCTGAGTTCCAGCGCGCGCACCCAGACAATCAACCAGATAATCCCGAGATGTCCTCATGAAACTCGCCTCACTTAATGACGGAACCCGCGACGGTAAGCTCGTCGTCGTATCGAAAGACCTCACCCGCTACTGCGCGGCGGACAATATCGCGCCGACATTGCAGGCAGCGCTTGATAATTGGGAGGAAATCGCTCCCAAGCTCGAAGTGCTGGCCATGGATGTCGAGCATGAGGCGGTGCCGTGCGAACGCTTCCACGAACGCGAAGCCCATTCGCCGCTGCCGCGCGCGTACCAATGGGCCGATGGCAGTGCATACATCAACCACGTCGAGCTGGTGCGCAAAGCGCGCGATGCCAAAGTACCGGAAAGCTTCTATCACGATCCGCTGATGTATCAGGGGGGCAGCGACAGTTTCCTGGCCCCGCGCGAAGACATTCCGCTGGGCGACACTGCCTGGGGATGCGACATGGAAGGCGAAGTGGCGGTGATCACCGACGATGTGCCCATGGGCGTATCGGCAGAGGACGCAGCAAAACACATCAAGCTGGTGATGCTGGTCAATGACGTGAGCTTGCGCGGGCTGATCCCGGGCGAACTCGCCAAGGGTTTCGGCTTCTTCCAGTCCAAGCCTTCCAGCGCATTCTCGCCAGTCTGTGTGACGCCAGATGAGCTGGGCGATGCGTGGAAGGATACGCTGATCCACTTGCCGCTGATGGTCGATTACAATGGCGAAGCCTTTGGCCGTGCCGAAGTGGGCGTGGATGCCACCTTCAACATGGCGCAATTGGTCGCTCACGCGGCAAAAACGCGCAATCTAGGTGCCGGCGCGATCATCGGCTCAGGCACGATTTCGAACAAAGGCGCGGATGGTGGCCCGGGCAAGCCGGTCAGCGAAGGCGGGCTAGGCTACAGCTGCATCGCGGAAATCCGCATGATCGAAACGATCTATGATGGCGCACCCAAGACGCCATTCATGAAGCCGGGTGATCAGGTGCGCGTGGAAATGCGCGATCGTGACAATCACTCAATCTTTGGCGCTATCGAACAGAAGGTTGTGCAGGCCTGAACTAGCGCAGGCTTAGACTTCGATGGGTTTGAATGCCGTTTCCCCATCGCCGGTGTTCGGTGTGCCATCTGCATCCATCACGAACAGCTTGACCTCACCCTTGCGCGCACAGGGGCGGTGTTCAGTCCCGCGCGGGACGACAATCAGGTCCCCTTGTACAAGATTCTCGGTCCGGTCGCGCAACTCCATATCGAGCTCGCCTTCGATAACCAGGAACAGCTCATCGGTGTCAGGATGCTGGTGCCAGTGATATTCGCCCTCGACTTTGCACAAGGGCACCTCGTTGCCATTGTACCGTGAAGCAAGGGGGTACCCAATGCTCTGAAAAAAAGGCGAATTTCTCGGAAAAATTTACTTTTGTAGCCATCAGTACACCACCACGCTCCGGATGCTCTCGCCTGCATGCATCAGGTCGAAGCCCTTGTTGATCTCTTCGAGGCTCAGCACATGAGTAATCATGGGGTCGATCTGGATCTTCCCGTCCATGTACCAGTCAACGATTTTCGGAACGTCGGTGCGACCCTTGGCCCCGCCAAATGCGGTACCGCGCCAGTTGCGTCCTGTCACCAGCTGAAACGGGCGGGTAGCGATTTCCTTGCCCGCTTCGGCCACGCCGATGATCACGCTGGTTCCCCAACCACGGTGACAGCATTCCAGAGCGGTGCGCATCACTTCGGTGTTTCCGGTGCAGTCAAAGGTGTAATCCGCGCCGCCATCGGTCATGGCCACCACCTTGGCAACGATGTCGTCGCGGCTCATGCCACGCGTGTTGAGGAAATCGGTCATGCCGAACTTGCGGCCCCATTCCTCGCGGGTCTCATTGATGTCGATGCCGATGATCTTGTTCGCGCCAGCCAGCCGCGCGCCCTGGATCACATTGAGGCCGATGCCGCCGAGGCCGAACACCACCACATTGTCGCCCACCTGCACTTTGGCGGTATTGGTCACGGCGCCGACACCTGTCGTCACTCCGCAGCCGATGTAGCAGCTGGTCTGGAACGGGGCGTCCTCGCGAATCTTGGCCACAGCGATCTCGGGCAGGACAGTGAAGTTCGAAAAGGTCGAACAGCCCATGTAGTAGAAGATCGTCTGCCCCTTGTAACTGAAGCGACTGGTACCGTCCGGCATCAACCCCTGCCCCTGTGTCGCGCGGATCGCGGTGCACAGGTTCGTCTTGCCGGAAAGGCAGGATTTACACTGGCGGCATTCGGGTGTGTAAAGCGGGATCACGTGATCATCTGGCTTCACGCTGGTGACACCGGGGCCGACTTCGCGCACGATGCCCGCCCCTTCGTGGCCCAGCACGCTGGGGAAGATGCCTTCGCTGTCGAAGCCATCAAGCGTATAGGCATCGGTGTGGCAAATACCGGTCGCCATGATCTCGACCAGCACTTCACCCGCCTTGGGGCCTTCCAGATCCAGCTCGACAATCTCAAGCGGCTGCTTCGCTTCGAAAGCCACGGCGGCGCGTGTTTTCATACCTTGTCTCCCCTAGGCGCTTTCATGCACGGTCTTTGAAACGAGACAGGCGGTCACGCCCTCTGCGCCATCTTCCAAGCCGGAACCGGACCATTTGACTCCGCCGAAGGGCGCATCGGCGGCACTGACCGAACCGTTGTTGATTGCGACCATACCCGCTTCGATATCACTAGCCATGCGCATCCGGCGCCCGGCATCTTGTGTCCAGGCATATGCCGCCAAGCCGTATGGCAGCCGGTTCGCCTCCTCGACCATCGCAGCTTCGCCCTTCATCGGGTTGATCAACGCAACCGGACCGAACGGCTCTTCGTTCATGATCTCGGCATCCAGCGGGACTTCGGAGAGCACTGTCGGCTCATGGAAGAAGCCCTGATTGCCGATCCGGTTGCCGCCGGCTTCAAGCTTCGCGCCTTTGTCCAGCGCGTCCGCAACCTTCGCCTGAATACCATCCGGGCCACGCTGACTTGCCATCGGGCCCATCTGCGTATCCCCATCCATGCCATTGCCAACCTTGATCGCTTTTGCTCGTTCAACGAACCCGTCACGGAAGCGTTCGAAGACATCTTCTTCGACCAGAAAGCGCGTTGGGCTGACACATACCTGCCCCGCATTGCGGAACTTGTTGGCGGACATGGTGTCGAGCGCCTTGTCAATGTCGGCATCGTTGAAAATCAGGACTGGGCCGTGGCCGCCCAGTTCCATCGTAGTGCGCTTCAAATCCTCGGCAGCCAATTTGGCCAGATGCTTGCCGACCGCTGTTGATCCGGTGAAGGTCACTTTGCGGATCACCGGGCTGGCCAGCAAGTGTTCGCTGATGTCCGATGGAACGCCGAAAACGCATTGCAGCACCTCTCCTGGAACACCTGCGTCGTGCAGCGCCTTGACGATGCCGAGACCGCCTGCGGGTGTTTCCTCGGACGGTTTGACGATGACTGAGCAACCTGCCGCCAGAGGACCGCCCACCTTGCGCATCACGTTCAATGCCGGGAAATTCCATGCTGAAAAACCCGCCACCGGACCGACAGGCTCATACCTTACTTCTGCGCGCTGACCATCGGGACGAACCAGTGTGCGACCATATAGCCGTTTGCATTCACCCGCATAGAATTCCAGCAGCATGGCGCAGTAAATCGTCTCGCCTACAGCTTCCTTGAACGGCTTGCCCTGCTCTAGGGTGATTGCCGCACCGATTTCCTTGGCGCGTTCGCGGATCAGTGCAGCACCTTTGCGCAGCACTGCTTCGCGTTCGTCAGCAGATGTCTTGCGCCAGCTTTTGAATCCTTTTGAAACTGAATCCAGCGCCGCATCAAGATCCGCCGCGGTCGCTGCAGGCAATGCTGCGATGACATCGCCACTGGCCGGATCAAGCACGTCGATCGTCTCGCGACCAGCAGCGCCAATTGCTTCGCCGCCAATAAGAAGTTCGAGTTGGGGATAATCAGTCACTTGGGTCTCCTTGGGGTCGGGCGAAGGTCTTACCAGCCTGTGTATCAAGGTCCATCGCCAAGGTGCGACCAAATGACTGTGACTGGACAAATTCAAAGGAAAGCTGCCATGCATTGCCTTGGAGGGGACAGTATGAGCGAACACGAGCACGAATCCGCAGCGGGCGAATCAAATAGCCGCTATTGGACAGCGAATATTCGACTGTTGCTCACGCTCATGGCGATCTGGTTCGCCGTCTCTTTCGGTGCAGGTATCCTGTTTCGAGACTGGCTCGATCAGTTCATGCTGGGGGGCTATCCGCTTGGCTTCTGGTTTGCGCAGCAAGGGTCAATTTACACCTTCATCGCTCTGATATTCTTCTACAATTGGCGAATTCACAAGATCGAACAAAGTTTTAACCTTGATGATGACGACGAAGTCGCTGCCTCTATGGAAGGTGGGGCCGGTTAATGGAGACGCAAACACTGATCTATCTCTTCGTCGGTGCGAGTTTTGCGCTCTACATCGGCATTGCCATCTGGAGCCGCGCAAGCTCGACAAAGGAATTCTACGTCGCCGGCGGAGGTGTAAATCCGGTTGTCAACGGCATGGCAACCGCAGCCGACTGGATGAGCGCGGCAAGCTTCATTTCGATGGCGGGCATCATCGCTTTCGCAGGCTATGATGGCTCGGTTTACTTGATGGGTTGGACCGGCGGCTATGTGCTGCTCGCGCTACTGCTTGCGCCGTACCTGCGCAAATTTGGCCAGTTCACAGTTCCGGATTTCATTGGCACGCGGTATTATTCCAAGGCTGCACGTGTGGTCGCGGTGATTTGCCTGATCTTTATCAGCTTCACCTATATCGCAGGCCAGATGCGCGGCGTGGGCATCGTGTTTAGCCGCTTTCTGGATGTGCCAATCCTGTGGGGCGTGATCATCGGCATGGGCATAGTGTTTGTCTATGCGGTCCTGGGCGGGATGAAGGGCATCACCTACACTCAGGTCGCGCAATATTGCGTACTGATCTTCGCCTATATGGTGCCAGCCTTCTTCCTGAGCTTCATGATCACCGGCAATCCGATCCCGCAGTTTGGGCTGGGCTCACAGGTCAGCGATGGCAGCAGTCTGTACGTGCTGGAAAAGCTCAATCTTGTCCTGATGGACCTAGGGTTCGGGCAATATACTAAAGGCAGCAAGTCGATGATTGATGTGTTCTGCATTACGCTGGCGCTTATGGTTGGCACTGCAGGCCTACCCCATGTGATCGTGCGCTTTTTCACCGTACCCAAGGCATCGGATGCGCGCCGCTCGGCCGGGTGGGCGCTGATCTTTATCGCGCTGCTTTACACCACAGCAGGGCCAGTAGGCGCATTCGCACGGCTCAACTTTGTCGATACCGTCAATGAGACACAATATGCCGAAGCGCCCGAGTGGTTCACCAATTGGGAAGCCAATGACCTGATTGCCTGGCGCGACAAGAATGGTGATGGCGTCATGCAATACCGGGCCGGCGACGCATTCGCAGGCAGCCCCGAATTTAGCGAGAGTGGCGTTGGCAATTCGGGAGAGCGGCTGCTCGACAACATGGCGACGGTCAATGAAAACGAAGTTTATGTCGACCGCGACATAATGGTTCTGGCGAACCCCGAGATTGGCAACCTGCCCGGATGGGTAATCGCGCTGGTGGCCGCTGGCGGCTTAGCCGCCGCGCTGTCCACAGCTGCCGGACTGCTGCTGGTCATTTCAAGTTCGGTCAGCCACGATCTGCTAAAGTCCACTCTCAAGCCCGACATATCCGAGAAGGGTGAACTGTTGGCGGCGCGCATCGCTGCAACTGCAGCTATTGTGGTTGCGGGATATCTCGGGATCTATCCGCCGGGATGGGTGGCGCAAGTGGTCGCTTTCGCCTTTGGCCTCGCTGCCGCAAGCCTGTTCCCGGCGATCTTTATGGGTATTTTTAGCAAGCGTATGAATCGCGAAGGCGCGATTGCAGGGATGGTAGCGGGCCTGACTTCGACATTCCTCTACATCGCTTACTTTAAGCTGTGGGAGCCAGCCGCAAACACAGCCGAAAATTGGCTGTTCGGCATTTCGCCTGAAGGAATCGGCGTGGTCGGAATGGTATTGAACTTCGCCGTTGCGATCGGGGTCGCACGGATGACCGCCAAACCGCCCGCAGAAATCGATGCCTTGGTCGAGAATATCCGTGTACCGCGCGGTTCTGGGGCCGCACGGGTGCATTAGTCTCTACCGATTCTGTCGCCCCTCAATCAGGCTTTCGACCACGCTCGGATCAGCCAGCGTAGAGGTGTCGCCCAGCGAGCCGTAGTCATTCTCTGCAATCTTGCGGAGGATACGCCGCATGATCTTGCCGCTGCGAGTCTTTGGCAACGCGGGCGTTAAGTGGATGTGATCGGGCGTGGCGATGGGGCCGATTTCCTTGCGCACATGCTGGCGCAGCTCAGCGACCAAATCGTCCGTAACTTCAGCATCGGCATTCAGTGTAACATAGCAATAGATACCTTGCCCCTTGATGTCGTGCGGATATCCCACGACCGCCGCCTCGCAAACAAGCGGATGTAATACCAGCGCACTTTCCACCTCTGCAGTGCCCATCCGGTGTCCGGAAACGTTGATCACATCGTCTACGCGGCCCGTGATCCAGTAATATCCGTCTTCATCGCGGCGACATCCATCGCCGGTGAAATACTTGCCATGATAGGTGCTGAAATAGGTCTGCACGAACCGCTCGTGATCACCGTAAACGGTGCGCGCTTGGCCTGGCCAGCTGTGCGTGATGCACAGATTGCCGCTGGTTGCCCCGTCCAGAACTTCGCCTTCATTGCCCACCAGTTGTGGCCGCACACCGAAGAACGGCCTGCCCGCGCTGCCGGGCTTCATGTGATGCGCCGCTGGTAGTGTTGTGATCATGCAGCCGCCGGTTTCAGTCTGCCACCAAGTGTCGATGATCGGGCAGCGCCCCTCGCCCACCACTTCGTGGTACCAGCGCCAAGCCTCTGGATTGATCGGCTCGCCCACTGTGCCGAGCAGCCGCAGCGATGACCGGTCATGCACCTCCACGAAGCTATCGCCCTCGCGCATCAGTGCGCGAATAGCGGTAGGTGCAGTGTAGAAAATATTGACCTTGTGCTTGGCGATAACGTCCCAGAAACGCCCATGGTCCGGATAATTCGGTACGCCTTCAAACACGATCTGCGTGGCGCCGTTCATCAGCGGGCCGTACACGATATAGCTGTGGCCCGTGACCCAGCCAATATCGGCCGAGCACCAGAAGACCTCGCCGGGCTGATAATCGAATATGTAGTTGAAGGTGGTCGCGGTCCAGACGCCGTATCCGCCGGTGGTGTGCAGCACGCCCTTGGGCTTTCCGGTCGATCCTGATGTGTAGAGAATGAATAGCGGATCCTCGGCATTCATTTCCTCGCAAGGGCAATCCGCGTCAGATTTCAATTCATGATACCAGTTATCGCGGCACTCACTCATCGCAACATCTGCGCCGGTATGCTTGACCACCAAGACGCCCGATACATCGACGCCGTCGATCTTCAGCGCGGCATCGACATTATCTTTCAGCGGTATCGGTTTTGATCCTCGGAGCCCACTATCAGCCGTAATCACGAACCGGCTGCCGCAATCGACAATGCGCCCCGCAAGCGCTTCAGGAGAAAACCCGCCGAATACCACTGAATGGATCGCACCGATCCGTGCGCAGGCGAGCATGGCCAGTACGCCTTCGATTACCATCGGCATATAAATCGTGACGCGTTCACCTTTGGTCACACCCAGCGATTTCAGCGCATTGGCCATCTGAACCACTTCGGCATGCAACTCGCGATAGGTCAGACTGCGGCCCGGCGATGCTGGATCATCTGGCTCGAAAATCAGCGCAGTCGTATCGCCCCGCCCGGCATCAACATGACGGTCCACCGCATTGTAGCAAAGGTTAAGGGATCCGTCCGCGAACCACTTGATAACGACAGGGTCATACGACCATTCACCGCCTTTGTCTGGAGCCTGCACCCAGTCCAGCAGCTGAGCCTGCTCTAGCCAGAAACCGTCCGGATCTTGGAGCGAACGCGCATACATCGCGTCATATTGTTCGGTCGCACAATGCGTTGGGTAGCTAGGTACTGGGCGGGCAACAAAGCCGGTCATAGAGCTGAATCTCCTTTAGATCCCGCTTTCATAGCGCAAAATGCAACCGACACACCCTGCGCTTTTGTTATCTATTACCTTGGCACTATTCCGTCGGCTCTGTTCGAAATACGTAGACCGGCCCAATATCGACGATCTGCGCATATCCAGCAAAACTAAGCACCAGTTCCGCGGCTCTCGGAGCATAAGCACGCGGCGACTGGGCCCGCAGGCGGATCAGTTGCCAGTCTTCGCCCAATGGGAAAAGCGCCTGCGCAAAATTCCCACGGCCTGGCTCCAGATCGTCGATCTTGGCTTCTACACGCGCACGGCGATCAGGTGTTATGGCCTGTTCGGTCCTTCCGGCCACTGCAATTAGCAGACTATCGCCAGCTTCGATCGAGGCGTCGAGAGGGATCGCTAGCGACAACGAATCCGGATCATCGGAAGGGGTGCCCACAGTGAAACGCGTTGCTCTATTGAGCCATATTGCTGGCTCTTCACGCTGCTCCGCAGCCGCCATATCGCCTATCACCCGCCAATCGCTGCCCCGCGGATCATTGAGCAGTTCGCCTGCACCCTGCAAGGCGTCAGGGATCAAGGGTTCTTCACGAACCACAGGGATAGGCGTCGGCTTAGGCTTGGGTTCAGCTATAGCTGTGGGCTGAGTTGGCGCTGCGGGGACGTCCGAAGCTATCCGACCTGATCCGGATACCACGATGGTCTGTCCAATTTCGAGCACTTGGCGTGTGCGTCCAAATTGAAGAGCCACGATTCCATCTTGCCTTCGCAAGCCCTGCTCGGCATCAGCGGTTACTTCGTACCATTCCCATTCGTTGCCAATAGAAAGCGTCTTTTCTCCAAAACCGGGATAGGGTGGCGCATTTTGCTGGAAACGAACCCGCAGAACGCCTCTACCATCGTCCGTCTGTGCTCCAATCGCTCGGGCATAGAACCCGATAGTAATGGTATCGCCACGGCGAACCGGTTTGGTCAGAGGCACGTTGGTCCCCGCAGTGTAGATAAACTCGTCCGCCCGCTTGATATCGAAGCGGACAGCAACGCCGCCGCCAGGTATCGCCTCGTCTTGGACGACACTACGCTCTAAATCACTGCCATAACTTTCCCAATCAAGCCTTGTAGGGTCGTTGACCAGTGTTCCTGGAAGTTGCGCATCAAGTTCTGCAATAACATTTTGGTCGGCAGATAGCGGGGCAGCGCTTAGGCCAATAAGTGCCAATGCCGCCACAGCGATTATCGGTTTCCACATTGTGCATGAGCTCCCAAAACCCGGTTTTTGGGAACGTTAACATATGAATGGCATCGTAACAAGATTCGTCTTATCGCGAAGCCGATTTGACTTCAGTTTAGTCGCGCGATTCCAGACCGTGCTCTGCGCGCGCAATCTCATGCAGCCAGTCGGCGTGGCGCGGGGCCTTCTTGGTTTGGCTCCATTCGTCGAGCATCGGCGGCGCTACGCGTTTGAGCTCGGCGTATTGCTCGTCCGTGCCGATATCGGCGGCGAGCTCGACCCGGTGGCCGTTGGGATCGAAGAAGTAGATCGACTTGAAGATGCCGTGATGAGTCGGGCCAAGCACATCGATGCCTTGCGCTTCTATATGCGCCTTGGCAGCGAGCAATTCGTCTTCCGATGCGACCCGAAAGGCGAGATGCTGGACCCATGCCGGGGTGTTTTCATCGCGGCCCATGGTCGGCTGATTAGGCAGTTCGAAGAACGCGAGGATGTTGCCGTTCCCCGCATCCAGGAACACATGCATGTAGGGATCGTATTCGCCGGTCGACGGTACATGATCCTCCGCAAAAGCGGTGGTGTAGTCCATCCCCAGCACGCGGCCGTACCATTCAACGGTCTCTTTGGCGTCCTTGCAGCGATAGGCGGCGTGGTGGATGCCTGAGGGCTTGATGACGCTCATTCTGCGGGCTCCTCGACCTTGAGTGCGCCGCGTTCGATCTGGTCGCGCTCCATGCTTTCGAACAGCGCCTTGAAATTGCCTTCTCCGAAGCCTTCGTCGCCCTTGCGCTGGATGAATTCGAAGAACACCGGCCCGACCTGCGCCTGCGCGAAAATCTGCAGTAGAAGGCGGGGCTGGCCGCCTTCTGTGGTGCCGTCAAGCAGGATGCCGCGCATCTGCAGTGCCTCGGCATCCTCGCCATGGCCGGGCAGGCGCTCGTCGAGCATGGCGTAATAGGTTGCGGGCGGGGCGGTCATGAACGGGACGCCAAGCTTCTGCAGCCGGTCCCAGCAGGTGACGAGATCGTCGCAGATCAGCGCGATATGCTGGATGCCTTCACCATTGAATTCGCGCAGGAATTCCTCGATCTGGCCCTTGCCGCCCTCGCCCTCTTCATTGAGCGGGATGCGGATCTTGCCGTCAGGCGCGGTCAGCGCCTTGGACGTCAGGCCGGTATACTCGCCTTTAATGTCGAAGAAGCGGATTTCGCGAAAATTGAACAGGCTCTCGTAATAGTCGGCCCAGTACTTCATCCGGCCGGTGTAGACGTTGTGCGTCAGGTGATCGATCAGCTTGAAGCCTGCGCCTTCAGGGTGTTTTTCAACGCCGGGCAAATATTCGAAATCGATGTCATAGATCGACAGACCCTCTCCATTCTCGTCTTCGTAACGATCAACCAGATATAGGATCGCGCCGCCGATGCCGCGGATTGCAGGGATCGCAAGTTCCATTGGTCCCGTTTCAACTGCGACCGGCTCTGCGCCCAGCTCCATCAGATGGTCCCAGGCCGCGGCAGCGTTGCGCACACGAAACGCCATGCCGCATGCCGACGGTCCATGCTCGCGCGCGAAATACCATGCCGCGCTGCGCGGCTCGTAGTTGGCGATCAAATTGATGCCGCCTTGACGCCACAGATGCACGTCCTTGGAACGGTGCGAAGCCACATGAGTGAACCCCATTGCTTCAAAAACCGTTTCAAGCTGCCCCTTCTCGGGCGCGCAGAATTCAACGAATTCAAATCCATCAAGGCCAGCGGGATTTTCGAAGAGGTCGCCAGAGTGAAGGGTTTCGTGCGTGTTCATGAGCTTAGTCCAGTGAGAATCAATATAGTTTCTTTTGTAACTAAATACGCGAAGCCCGTCATTTTGTCAAAGCGGCGGTGAGACTGGCAGGCGGCACGCCGCCCCACCTATCTGATCTGCCTATTTGCCAGCGTGCAGCGATGCGTGCACGAAGGTGGCGGGAGAAGGCGAGATGATCAAGACCAAAGGTATCAACCATATCGCACTGGTGTGCCGCGACATGAAGGAAACGGTTCGTTTCTACACCGAAGTGCTCAATATGCCGCTGTTCAAGACGGTTGAACTGCCGGGCGGTGGACAGCACTTCTTCTTCGACTGCGGCGGCGGTGCGAGTGTCGCTTTCTTCTGGTGGGCAGATGCTCCGCCCGCTGCCCCCGGCATCGCCTCAGTCAAAAGCTTTCCTGGCGACGCGAAGACCGCCGTCGGATCCATGAACCACTTAGCATTCGACATGGACGAAGATGAGCTTGAAACAGCGCTCGACCGACTTGAGCAAGCCGGTGTCCCTCATACCCATGCTGTCGTAAACCATGACGACAGCCCGATGGGCGTCGCGCGCGAAAAACACGAAGGCGTGTTCGTCCGCTCCGTCTATTTTACTGACCCCAATAGCATCATGCTGGAGTTTGCCGCCACGACAAAAAGCTTCGGGCCCGAAGATGTCGCACATGAACCCGCGACAGCGGCCGATAGAGTGGAGGCCTGAGCCATGCCCCGATTGAGAGAGGTTCCCAAGGCGGAAGCTGACGAAAAGGTCGCATTACCGCTATATAAGCTGTTGTTCGGAGATCGCGATCCAGTCGCAGAGCCAGGTACGCCAACCGGCACGCCGGGCGATTGGTGGACTATCTTTGCCAATTCGCCCGCAACATTGAAGCACGCCGCGCAAGGCTTTGCCTATTATCGCGATCCTTCGCGCAAGCTGGATCCGGTATTGCGCGAGCTGGGCCAGACTTGGGCCGGATGGGCCACGGGCAGCCAGTTCGTATTCTCTCAGCACTGCAAGAGCCTGCGCGGGCTCGCCTATCCCGACGCCAAAATTGAAGCGATCCCGGTGTGGCAAACGGCGCCGTACTTTGATGCGAAAGAACGCCTCGTACTGGCCTATGCAGACAGGCTTGTCACACATCAAGGCCGCGTGCCCGACGCGTTATTCGTTGAATTGAAAGAGCAGTTCTCAGACGAGGAAATCCTCGAGCTGACGTACACCACCGCGATGTATCACATGCATGCGATCATGAGCCGGGCCTTACGCACCGAATTCGATGATCGGGAAGATCCGGTCACGGAAGTTCCTGCGCCTGAAGGCTTTGACGCGCTCGATTTCCTCGGGGGTGAACGCAAGAACGATTAGGCAAGCTTGCCCATATTACGCCCGCGTTCGTCCTGTGTGACGGTCAGCTTTGCACCAAAAGGTTCACCGCCTTCGAATGCTATGCGAGTAGCTTCGTCGGCAAGGTCGGCGTTGCCGCATACGCGCACACCCGCAGAATTGCGCCCGATGAACACGGCGTCGCTGCCGGTCTTGCTGTAGTTTATAGTGTAGCTCTCAACCGTGGCGCTATCGAATGGCGCGTCGCTGCACGGCACGCCATTGTCCGCCATCGGCAGTTTCTCAAACCGATCGTTCGCAGACCAGTCGGCAGGTTCAGTCGAGTAAATGCCCGTGGCGTATTTGCTCATCCAGCCGCCATTGGCTCCAACCAGAGCATATGAGCCACGATTGCCGCGCACCCGCTCCACCGCTTCGCAGATTGCATGCGCGGAATAATTGTTCCCTGCCCCGCCGAAGAACGGCAGGCCGCCTGTCAACGTCAATCCGCGAGGGTCATCCACGGCCAATCCAAAGTGATCGCATTGATTGAACACTGGAATTGCAAAGCAGGAATAGAAATCCAGGAATTGCATGTCGTCTATGCCTTTGCCCGACCGATCCAGTGCAGCTTCGACCGAAGCAATTGAGGCTGGGTTTGCGGACAGATCGGGCCGCGCAGATAGCATCAGTTCAGTAGCGGCAGTGACAGAGTGAATGTGTACCCACCTCTCTTCCGGCACACCAAGCTTTCGAGCGAGGCCGGCACTTGCGATGATGATCGCCGCGGCCTGGTTTACCTGATCGCGCGCGACGGTCATTCGTGTGTATGGCTCTGCCACGATGCGGTTGCGATCGGTAACTGTCGCAAGCTCTTCAGCACTGCGTTCAACGGGCGCGGCAGAATGCGGGTTGGCCGCTGCAACTTTGGTGAAAGGCTCGAACAGTTCGCCAATGTCGTGACGATATTCATTCAGGCTCTTGCCCAGTTTGGCGCGCCGCGCATTTTCGGCGATGGCATAAAGCGGGATCGCCCCGGTCGCGCCATGCGCGAAAAGCTGCATCTCCATCATACCGTCCAAGCCAAAGCCGCGATCTTCGAACTCGCCGCCGATTTGTTCCGACCAGTCGGGCTTCTCGCCCTTGGCAGCGAGCGCCAACGCCGTTGAAATCACTTCCGAACCGACAATGACTGCGCACTGGCTGTCACCCGCCGCAATGTCGGTTGCAAATTCACCGACATACTGCTGGTTCGTCTGACCACCTGTCGGGGACAGGATTAAGCGCGCAGGCTGGGCATTCACACGCTTCGCCAACGCACCCGGAATATTGTCTGGCCCGCCAAAGGGCGGCTCTTTACCGGGACGCGACATTTCAAACGCCCGGATCGCGGCCAGCGTATCAATCTCACTCGCCAGATCGCCAGTTGCGCCCGCATTGCCAATGGCTGCTGCAAGTGCTCGGCCGCCCAAATCCATGTAGGACAGAGCCTCATAGTTCGGCTCGCCAACGCGCTCCGAAGCTTGTCCTACCCCGATGATGATAGGCGTGTTGTCAGCGATCATAGCGTGAGACTCAGTCGACGAAGTCGTCTACGCGCTCCACGATGATGGCGGGAGCCATTCCGCCCGCAGCGCACATGGTGACTAGGCCATAGCGCTTGTCCTGACGCTCCAGTTCGTCAACGATCGTGCCGATCAAGATCGAGCCGGTTGCCCCGATCGGGTGACCCAATGCGATGGAGCCTCCATTGACGTTGACCTTGTCCCAATCGAGATCAAGATCGCGCACGAACTTGGCGGCGACCACGGCGAAAGCCTCGTTGATCTCGTAAAGATCAATGTCGTCCTTCGTCATTCCGGCCTTTTCGAGAACCTTCTTGGCCGCTGGCACAGGCGCGTTGAGCATCAGCGTAGGATCATCGCCCATATTCGCGGTCGCAACGATCCGTGCGCGCGGTTTGAGACCGTTCTTCTGCGCGTATTCCTTGCTGGTGACCAGCACAGCTGCCGCGCCATCAACCACGCCTGAGCTATTGCCCGCATGGTGGAAATTCTGAATCTCAAGATCGGGATACTTCTGGTTTACCAGTCCGCGAAAAGTGGTACCATTGGCATCCAGCGGCACATCAGCGATCTTGGTGAAGGCAGGCTCCAGCTGTGCCAGCCCTTCCAGCGTTGTTTGGGGACGCGGATATTCGTCATGGTCGAGAATAACATTCCCGTCATCGTCCACCACCGGGATCACTGACTTCGCGAAACGCCCCTCTTCAATTGCTGCGGCTGCGCGTTGCTGACTACGATAACCAACTTCGTCCAGCTCTTCGCGGGTGAAACCTTCCATGCTGGCGATGGCATCACCGCAAATGCCCTGATGGCTTTGCGGGTGAACGCGCTGAAGCCGTTCGTTATAGCTGCCCATCATTGGCGGCTTGATCCCGGCCTGCATCTTCTCCTTGGACATTTGTGCCGTCAGGCTCATCATTTCCGTACCGCCGGCAACGATGCAGTCTTCCATACCGCTCATAACCTGCGCAGCTGCGAGGTTCACCGAAGTAATCCCGCCCCCACAGAAGCGATCAAGCGTGGTCCCGCTGGAAGTGATGTCATAGCCTGCATCAAGCGCCGCCATGCGGCCCATGTCTCCAGCTTGCATCCCGTCTTGGGTCGAAACAGACCAGATCACATCATCTACGGTCGAAGTGTCGAGGTGATTGCGCTCGGCAATTGCTTTCAAAACGGTCGCTGCCAGATGCTGCGGATGTTCAGCTGCCAGCGCGCCCTTGCCTTGCTTGCCAATGCCGCGCGGGGTGCGGACTGCGTCGATGATATATGCTTCGCCCATGGGGAATCCTCTCGCTTATCGAAAATGCGGTTGACGTTTCCGTAAACCCCCTGCACCACTCACACAAGATTTCAGTTGCATTCTGAAATGCCAAAAAGTGATAGGAGAGCGCTTGATGAGCGAAGAAGTTCTGACGCAGGAAGAAGACGGTGTCCTGATCGTCACGATCAACCGTCCAGAAGCCAAAAATGCCATGACAAAGGCCGCAGCCGAAGGAATTGCGGCCGCGATGGACCGGCTCGATTCTGATGACTCGCTGCGAGTCGGCATCCTGACCGGTGCAGGCGGTACGTTCTGCTCTGGCATGGACCTGAAAGGTTTCCTGCGCGGTGAACGCCCGACTGTTGAAGGGCGCGGGTTTGGCGGCGTGGTCGAAGCACCACCGCAAAAACCGCTGATAGCCGCTGTCGAAGGCTATGCGCTCGCGGGCGGCCTAGAGCTGATGATCGCTTGTGACCTTGTCGTTGCCAACAAGGACGCAAAGTTCGGCATTCCTGAAGTGAAGCGCGGGCTGGTGGCGGCTGCTGGCGGCGTGATGATGCTGCCCGATCAGATCCCGCAACGCGTGGCGATGGAACTGGCTCTGACAGGCGACTTTATCGGCACCGAACGCGCGGCGAGCCTGGGCCTGATCAATCAGGTCGTTGATGGTTCTGCACTGGACGGCGCGAAAGCACTGGCTGCCAAGATTGCCGAAAATGGCCCACTGGCAGTGCGCATCTCAAAGAAGATCATGAAGGAATCGCGCGGATGGCCAATGGATGAGCGCTACAAGCGCCAAGGCGAGGCTCTCGGCCCGGTATTCATGAGCGAGGACGCACGCGAAGGCGCCGCTGCCTTTGCTGAGAAGCGCAAGCCTAACTGGAAGGGGAAATAATATGTCAGTCTTAAACGTTCCCCAGCCCGAATTTATGGAGGACGAGGAAATCTCGATCTTCGCAGACGCCGTGGGCAAGTTCTACCAACAACACGCGCCGGAAAAGCGTGTGCTGCAATGGCGCGAAAACGGTCAAGTCGAACGCGGTTTCTGGAACGAAGCAGGCGAAGCCGGGCTTCTCGGCGTATCTGTGCCTGAAGAGTATGGCGGTCACGGCGGAGACTTCCGCCACGATATGGTCGTGATCGATCAGCAGGCAAAGCACGGTGTTGAAGGCTTTGCTGCGTCGCTGCATAACACGGTCATCCTGCCATACCTAGTGCGCCACGGCACTGAAGAGCAGAAGAAGAAGTATTTGCCCAAACTCGTCACTGGCGAGCTGGTCAGCGCGATCGCAATGACTGAACCTGGTGTTGGTTCGGACCTTCAGAGCATCACTACGACGGCCCTGAAAGATGGTAACGGGTACAAGATCAACGGCGCGAAGACCTATATCTCGAACGGTCAGACTGCCGACTTCATCATTGTCGTCGCGAAGACCGATCCCGATGAGCGTGCCAAGGGTATCTCCTTGATGCTGCTTGAAACCGAAGGGGCCGAGGGTTTCCAACGCGGCAAGAAGCTCGACAAAATCGGGCTGGACGCGGCTGACACATCAGAGCTGTTTTTTGATGATGTGTTTGTTCCGGCCGAAAACGTACTTGGCGGCGTGGAAGGCAAAGGCTTCTACCAGTTGATGGGTGAATTGCCGCAGGAACGCCTGATCATTGCGATGGGCGCGATGACCGGCATTGAGAAAGCGCTTGAGACAACCATGGACTTTGTAAAGAACCGCAAAGCCTTTGGACAAACGATCTGGGATTTCCAGAACACGCAGTTCGTGATGGCGGATCTAAAGGCTCGCGCGACTGCAGCGCGGGTGTTCGTCAATGACTGCATCGCGAAACACCTCAAGAAAGAGCTGAGCGTTGATACCGCGTGTATGGCGAAATACTGGGTCACCGAGCTTCAAGGCGAAGTGGTCGACAAATGCCTGCAGTTCCATGGCGGGGCGGGCTTCATCAATGACTACCCGATTGCGCGGATGTACCGCGACAGCCGCATCACACGGATCTTCGGTGGCTCGAACGAAGTCATGAAGATGGTGATCGCGCGCAGTATGTGATCGGCCATTTCTTTCTGACAAAGCGAAAGGGCGGCGGGTTTCCCCACCGCCCTTTTCTTTTGGCTTGAACGCAGAAGTCTTAGAACTTCGTGCGGAGCGTCACACCATACATCCGCGGCTGCTGTGTAAAGGCAGAGCGCGAGGTGCCACGAAGCACCGTGTTGAAGGTAACACCGCGGGTGACTTCATCGGTGAGGTTTGTCACCCACGCCTCAATGCCCCAAGCTTCGTCAATGTCACCGATCCCTGCGCGCAGGTTGATCTTCACATTGCTGTCCTGAACATCGAACGGACTGAGCGGAGTATTGCCAAGCTGTGCTGCTGTAGTTGGAACCGCACGCGCTTGCGTGGTAGTGCGACGGTCACCCTCAGTGCGAATTTGACCGTTCAGGAAGTACCCCAAACTATCGCCGATCTCCCCTTCATAAGTCGCCCCCAAGATCGCAACGATCTTAGGTGCGTTAGTCAAGGAGTTCCCACACAGGTTCTGCACGCGCAGTGCATCGCTCGAGTCCGCGCAATCGCTCGGATATTCGGCATCAACGTAGGTCAGGCCGGCATTGATCGAGAGGCCATCGGTTGGTCGGATCTGAGTTTCAAGCTCGAACCCTTGCGACACGGCGGTAGGAACGTTGAACGTCTGGAACTGTGCACCGGTGAATTCGAGAACCTGGAAGTCCGAGAATTCCTGATGGAACAATGCCAAGTTCGCGGTCACGGCGCCGTCCATAAAACGGCCCTTCATGCCGATTTCCCATGCGTCCACTTCCTCTGAATTGAAGCGTGGATCGGCACCACCAGCCGCAGCCGTCGAGTCCAGGTTAAACCCGCCGGCCTTATAGCCATGCGTAAAGCTGGCATATGCATTCAGATCGCCGAAATCATACCCGACTTTGGCGGTGTAGATCAGTTCGTCATCCTTGAATTTGCCACTAAATAGGCGCGGCAACGGGAATGGGTTGGCATCCGATCCAACCGCAGGTGCCACAAACGGGAAACACCCAACGACAAATACGGTAGTGGCCAATGAGGCCGGGACGTTACCCGCTCCAATCGAACCTTGAATTGCGGGGCAGAGTGGGTTGTTGATTGCCGGCTGCGTAAAGCTGCCGTCCTTGCTTTCATCCGACCAACGAGCGCCAAGCGTAAGGGTTAGATCATCGGTGATCTCGAACGTGTTGTGCGTAAAGATCGACCAGCTCTTGCTGTCCTGCGAATACGCATTTGTCGCCGTCACAGTAGCTGGACTGTAGCCACCTGGAACGTTCAATGGTCCAGGAAACACGTTGCTATTGGTCAGCAATTGCAGCGGTGCTGGCCCAAATGCGCCGCCGAATAGCGCACCAACCAACCCGTCATAATCATCGCCCAAACGGAAATTGACTTCCTGATCGATAGACTCGTCAGAATAGTAACCACCGATCATCCATTGCAGGCGACCTGCATCGCCTTGCAAACGCAGCTCGTGCGTCATGGTCTTGATTTCGGTTCCACCGCCCGGTGCAACATCAAAAATGTCCAGGGCAGAGAAGTCTGAGTCATAGCTCTCAGCAGATTCATACTTTCTGTATGAGCCGATGTAGATCATATCGATTGCATCGCTCAGCGGATATTCAACCTCCGCGGTAATGCCCCATTGATCGGTATTGTTGAGATGCGGCGTATTGATTGACGCGATCTGATTGTCGGTCGCCCTTTGGGCGGCATTGGTATCAAATGGGTCGATCGCGACGTCCGGACCGGCCATCCCCCCTCTTGCACCAAGTCCAACCAAAGCAAAATTGCCTGCGGTCTCAACTGAAGATTGCAGCACTTCTACTGCTGAACAACAAACACCCTCAGACTTGGAATAGTCGCCAATAATGCGACCCCTAAGACCACTATCGGTTTCCCAGCCAATCTGCCCGCGGACCAGGAACTGATCAGTGGTATTTCCTTCGCCAAATTTGTTACCGCCGGCATCGACCCAATCAATGAACCCGTCACGTTCGCGCCATGCACCGGTCAAGCGAAGTGCGACGGTGTCTTCGGTCAATGGAATGTTCACTGCACCCTGCAAATTCATGTGATCATAATTGCCGTAGGTGGCATTCACAAAGCCGCCGAACTCGCCCAACTCCGGACGCTTGTTGGTGATATTCAGCGCGCCTGCAGAGGTGTTGCGGCCAAACAGCGTGCCTTGCGGACCACGCAGAACTTCAACGCGCTCCACATCAACGAATTCACTCAAGGCGATACCGGCTCGCGACTGGTAGGCACCATCCACAAACACGCCAACCGCGCTTTCAAAGCCGATATTGTTCGATGTCGTGCCCACGCCGCGAATACGAAGCACCACTGTACCGGACGAGTTCTGCGCTTGCGAAGTCGAGAAGCTAGGCGAAACCTGAGTGATTTCCTGGACGTTGACAACGCCCTGCTTTTCCAACTGCGCCGGGCTGACCGCAGTGACCGCGATCGGAATGTCTTGAACATTCTCGGCGCGGCGGGTCGCGGTAACGATGATCACATTGTCATTAAGCGCCTCATCAGCTTGCGGAGCGCCATCGGCGTCCTGCGCATATGCTGGCGCGACCATAAATGTGCTGGCCAAAAGACCAGCCGCTAGCTGGGTAAGTTTACGTGACATTGGTTCCCTCTCCAAAAAACCGTATTTAAGTGCGGAGAGATTACCAATTGCTTGAATAATATAACAAGAGCAGGCGGCACCAGCCAGCAATACTGCAAACGTAACGATGCAAAAATGCAACATCTTGTCGCATTTGATGCACCGCGAATTTTACGTGAACATTCTAGAAGCCGTAACGTAATCCTGCCCAGATCGTAAGCGGCGTGCCCAAGTCGATCGCACCACGCGAATTGCGTGTGACGATGCGTTCGTCAGTAAGGTTCTCTCCGCGCAGCACGAATCTTAGCTTCTCGGTGACCGGAACTTCGGCAAACAGACCCAGAGTGGTCGCCGGCTCAAGCCGGTCAGTTTCCTGATCATCTTCAAATTGAGCACCGACATGGCGCAGCGTCAAAGCGATGTACCAATCCGGTTTTGGTGACCAGCCCAACGTAGCTGAAGCCGCCCAACGGGGCGTTTGTGGCGGACGATTGCCATCCAGCGCTAATGACGCATCTCGACCGTCAATAGTGGCATCGGTGAACGCGAGCGAGCCATCCAAGCTAATTGAGCCAGTTCGCACGCGCATTACAGCTTCAACACCTTGCGCGTCGATAGCCGGAAGATTCTGCCGCTGCCGCAAATTTGGTTGCAGCGTAACATTGGCAATGGCGTTCTTCACGAGATTGTCGAATGCGGTCAAAGAGAAAGAGACAGCCTCTGTCGGCATAAGATCAAAGCCAACCTCGAACCCTTCAAGACGCTCATTCTTCAGCTCTGCGTTCGCCTGAGTGACAACCGGGAAGACCACGAATGGCCGGTACAATTCGTTGAGCGTCGGCAAGCGCATACCGGTATAGGCAGCCGCACGCAGCGTGAGCGCGTCACTGGTTTCGAATGCTGCACCGGCCCGCCAGGACACTGCCCAATCGCTGCGCGTTGAAGCAATTGTTTCTGTTACCAGTGCGCCAGAGGCGTCGAGCGCGCGATAGAAACCTTCGCTGATCCGCGTGCGATCTGCCCGCAGTCCACCAGTCAGAGTCAGCGCGCCCAGGTTCCAGTCATTCTCCGCAAACAAGCCCAGATTAGTGTTTACACCGCCTGCTCTGCGGCGCTGGGTCAATGCACCTGTGAATGCGGAATAGGCATCTTCCTGCAATTCACCGTCGGCGTGGCGATAATCACCACCAAGGCGCAAAGTACGGTCATTCCCGACCGGAGGGCGCAATTCGAATTTTCCACCAAGTCCGGTTGAAGGCGTATTGCGTTGATCGAGCACACGCACAAAGCGGGTCGAACTGATGACAATGTTCGAGAAGTTGCGCGCTTGCATGTAGGCAAGCGCATCGAATTCCCAATCACCATGGCCGACAATTCTCAGGCTTGCGTCCTGTCCTTCGCTTGATGAATCCGCGCCATCAAAGCGCAAGGTCCGATCATCGCGAAAAGCGGCGGCGCGCATCTG
Organism: Altererythrobacter rubellus; assembly: GCF_030284385.1. Lineage (NCBI taxonomy): Bacteria > Pseudomonadati > Pseudomonadota > Alphaproteobacteria > Sphingomonadales > Erythrobacteraceae > Altererythrobacter > Altererythrobacter rubellus. The sequence continues at coordinate 927,875 of NZ_CP127221.1, read as the reverse complement.
CAACTCGACCGTGTCGGACAATGGCGCGGCACCACGAATGCCGACGGACCAACTATCGAAGCGCGCGCGCGCACTGGCAGGCACACGCTGATCATCGGGTGTTGTAAAGAATCCCTGGCCGCGATCCCAACGTCCGGTGATCACGCCAAAGCCCGCACCCAGCTCCTGCGAAAGACTCGCCGTCGCTTCGGTCGCGCCGCGATTGTTTGCGAGCAGACTCGCATCGAAGGGTCCAAGTGTTGCTGCGTCCGCGCTTTGCAGCTCGATTGTACCGGCTAAGGCGCCCGCACCGAACGGGCCCGAGCCGCCGCCGCGGGTCACGCGGATGCTACTAAGCTGCTCCGGATTGATCGAATTCAACGGGACATAGCCGAAGAACGGATCGGTAATCGGCACTCCATCCAACAGCACAAGCGCGCGACTGGTGGCATTCCCGCCCAGTGCCCGCAAAGTTACGCCTTGCGCACTGGGGTTCGAAGACCGGCTGTCTGAACGGCGAAATTGCTGGAAGCCGGCGACATTGGATAAAACGTCTTCGATTCGCCCGGATGGGGCTGAGATGATCGTCTCGAGCTCTATCTCGCTTGACGAATATGCGACAACCGATGGCGTGTCCTTAAGGCCTTCACCAAGGACAACGATTACGCCCTCTTCTGCCACGTTTTCAGTTTCTTGTGCAGCCAACGGCGCAGCAAGTGCAAAGGTGAGAAGGATCGAAGCAATGGGAGTTAAGATACGCATGAGGCCGCGCTCTAAACGATCCTCTCAATGCAGTCAGTTGCAAAATGCCATTTGCGATCGCATGATGCTTCAGGATGTGCTTACATCTGTGTAAGCAAGGGAGAGAAATCGATGCTCGCAACACCGCCTGATTTTGACGTTCTGATCGTCGGCGCCGGTATTTCCGGCATCGGGATGGCCGCGCATCTTGAAATGATGTGTCCGAACCGAAGCTACGGCATTGTTGAGCGGCGCGCCGATATCGGCGGCACATGGGATCTGTTTAAATATCCCGGCATTCGTTCTGACAGCGACATGCACACGCTGGGCTTTGTTTTTGAACCATGGAAGCATGAGAAATCCATCGCAGATGGCCCTGCGATCCTGGACTATCTCAACCGCATTGCAGACGAGCGCGGCATTCGCGATCACATCCGCTTCGGGCACAAGGTGGTCTTGGCTGATTTCCGTCCTGATGAAGCGCGCTGGCATGTGACTGTGGAACTGGAAGACGGTGAGCGCAAATTACTCACAGCCAACTTCCTATATCTCGGCTCTGGTTACTACGATTACGACGACCCCTATGATGCCGGCTTCGATTTCAGCGAGTTCGAAGGACAAGTCATCCACCCGCAATTCTGGCCCGAAGATCTGGACTATACCGGTAAGAAAGTTGTCGTTGTGGGATCGGGTGCGACGGCAGTGACCATCGTTCCTTCTATGGCGGAGAAAGCGGCGCATGTGACGATGCTTCAGCGTACGCCAACATGGATGTTCTCGCGCCCCGCGAGAGACGCAATCGCTAACTTCCTGCGCAAAATCCTGCCTGAAAAGGTCGCTTATGCGATCACGCGGTTCAAGAATATCCGGATGCAGGATTTCACCTTCAAGACTGCGCGCGACAAGCCGCAAAAGGTGAAGGACGCGCTGCATAAGCGCATCTCGAAGACAATGGGTAACGACTTCGATCTGAAGGATTTCACCCCGCCCTATAATCCGTGGGAACAGCGGCTTTGCCTGGTCCCTGATGACGATCTGTTTGAATCGATCAAAGCGAAGAAGGCGTCTGTCGTCACTGGCCATATCGACAAGTTCGAAGCTGGTGGTGTCCGCTTGAAATCAGGCGAGTTGCTCGAAGCGAATATTATTGTAACCGCCACCGGCCTTAGCTTGGCAATTGCAGGCAAGATTGATCTTCGGATGGCTGGAGAACCGGTCAAGTTCGATGAACGCTTTTACTATAAAGGCGTGATGTTCTCCAACCTGCCTAACCTTGCCGTGGTGTTCGGATATTTGAATGCCAGCTGGACTCTGCGGGCAGATATCAATTCCGAATTTGTCTGCCGAGTTTTGAACCAGATGGAGGCCAACGGCAGCGATCTGGCAACGCCAGTGTTGACGCCTGAAGCCGAAGCACAGCTGGAAGAAGACGATTTGTTCGATTTTTCTTCCGGTTATATTCAGCGCGGGAAGCATATCATGCCGAAAAGTGCCACTGCGTATCCGTGGCGGCTCAATCAGGAATATCTCTACGATCGCAAGGTCATGCGTAAGGGTGATATCCTGGATGGCGTGCTGACATTCACAAAAGCAGGCGCGAATGCACAATCACCCGATGAACAATTGGAAGCAGCGGAATAAACGCTCTTCCCTCGTGTGGCGCAGTTGACTAACGCTTAGGCCATGACCGCATCGGAAAAGATTTGGACCGCAGGACTGGTCGTGATTGGCGACGAAATCCTGTCCGGTCGCACGCATGACAAGAACATCGCCCAGGTTGCAAGCTGGCTGCAAGTGCAAGGCATTCGACTGTCCGAGGTTCGCGTCGTGCCAGACGTTATGGAACGCATCGTCGAAGCCGTGAACGCATTGCGTGAAGGCTATGATTACCTCTTCACGACTGGCGGCATCGGGCCCACGCATGATGACATTACAGTTGATGCCGTGGCGCAAGCGCTGGGCGTCAATGTCATTGTTCACCCTGAAGCACGCGAGATGCTTGAGAATTATTATAGCAGCCGGGATATGGAGCTGACTGAAGCCCGACTGCGCATGGCGCGTGTACCGGAAGGGGCAGAGCTTATCCCGAATCGCATGTCCGGCGCCCCCGGCATCAAGTATGGCAAAGTCCATCTGATGGCGGGCGTCCCGCATATCACGGCGGGCATGTTGGACGCTTTAACCGGCACGCTGGAAGGTGGCGCACCGCTTCTGACTGAAACAGTGGGATGCTGGACAGCTGAAAGCGAAGTGGCCGATGTGCTGCGCGAGGTCGAGAAAGCCCATCAGAATTGCCAGATCGGCAGCTACCCGTTCTTCCGCGAAGGCCGAGTGGGCGCGAATTTCGTTGTTCGTTCGACGAGCGAAGATAATCTGAGAAGCGCGGTCGACACGCTTTGCGAAGCGCTGGGCGAAGAAGGCTTCGATTTTACGCCGGGTGGCATCTAGCACCTTCGGTTCATCGGCGCTCGCCATCGCCGGATCAGAGCGAGCGATACCGGCTATGACAATCTCTTTTGCGCCGGAGACTGGACCTATACCGGGCTCAATTACCGCTGCGTGGAAGCTGCGACCATGTCTGGCATGGAAGCATCACGAGCGGTATGCGGCTTTCCCAAGGTCATCTTTGGAAAGAATTACCCAAAGGAAACCGCATAGCAATCGGATCGATTTGCGACCTCCGCGAGGTTTCAGCCTATCTTCAAGGGTTGTGCCGCCCTGCCGGCAAGCGCCGAATATCGAGTTCGGGAAATATCCTTCCCATCGGCTCGATTGAGCTATACCAAGATCGCGCGCTACGTCGGGAGCATGGTCGGCAAATTTGTCCAAGGGCATTCTTGATGAAGAATTTTTACCAGGGTCTTGCTGTTAGCGCGTCCGCGCTTCTTCTTGCCGCTTGTGGTGGCGAAGCTGGTGATGACGGATCAGCGCAATCAGCTGAAATCGAAGCCCCAACCCAAACCACCACGGATGCGACAGTAGAAGAAGCCGCGCCGTCTGTTCCGGCGGCAGATGATGTTGCAACATTCGATGGCACAACTTTGGCTGATTTCACGGGCGACGCGGCGAATGGTGAGAATGCGTTTCTCCAATGCAAAGCCTGTCACGTAGTCGATGAAGGTGTGAACCGGGTTGGCCCCTCACTTGCTGGTATAATTGGTCGCACAGCAGGCACCGTTGATGGCTTCAGCTATACCGAAGCCAATGCAAACAGCGGGATCGTATGGACTCCCGAAAAAATGTTTCAATATCTGGAAGACCCACGCCGCGTCATTCCTGGCACGCGCATGGCTTATGCCGGACTGAAAGACGGGCAAAAAAGGGCTGACCTGATCGCTTATCTGCAAGCGCAGTAACTCAGGCCTTGGCGGAGGACCAAACCGGCTGAGCGCTTTGTCCGAACAGTACCCGGTTCACTAACAGCGACACGAACACCGATAACAGCAGGGTCACCGCCATGCCGTGGATGTAGTGCGCTGGTTCCCAGACCATGCTCCAGAAGCCGTAGAAGACCACGCCTGACACCACGCCTATCATGGCCGCAGCAGCTTGCACATTGGTAAAAAGCAGCCCCACAATGAAGGCCGAAAGTATCGGCATGGAAAGCAGGCCGTAGAGCTGCTGTACAGTGTTGATCAGGCTCTCCTGGCTGGCGAAGAACGGCACCAGTGTCAGCGCGAGCAGGCTCATGATGATCGAGACAATCGCACCCAGACGGCCGACTTTCCTCGGCTTGTCGATATAGGCTTCATGCATATCGCAGACATATAGCGCGGCAGAAGCGTTCAGGATCGAATTGAATGTGGTGAGTGCGGCTGCAAACAAAGCCGCAGCAAACGCGCCAGACAGCCATGTCGGGAGAACTTCCGCGACTATCATGCCGTACGCCCCATCGGACGGCACATCGCCGAACAGCTTGTAAGCCACGATACCTGGTACGACCACAATCAATGGAACGATCAGCAGTCGGATAGCAGCCGCCGCGAGCACGCCCTTCTGGGCTTCCTTCACGGTCGGTGAAGCCATCGCGCGCTGAGTGATCGTCTGGTTCGTTGACCAGTAAAATGTCTGGATGAAGATCATGCCTGTCAGCAACGTGGTCCAGGGTATATCGGAATCGCTATCTCCGATCAGCGTCAAACGATCAGCCGGAATGCCGCTGAAATCGAAATTGATCGCTTGAAGAGCGAGATAGACCACAACCAACGCCAAGCTAAGTATCAGAACCCCTGAATAAGTGTCTGAGACCGCGACAGCGCGCAATCCGCCGAAGACCGCATAGGCTGCGCCTACTATCGCGAGAACCACCGAGACCAGCATGATGTTCTCTATTCCGCCATCATAGCCCAACAGCGAAAGGAAAAATCGCGAGCCGCCATAGAGTATGGCAGGCAAGAATATGAAAAGATTGCCGGCAAGGAACAGCAGACTGATCAGCGCGCGAATGTGCTTGTCGCCATATTTCTTCTGCAGCAGCTCGGTCGTCGTCGTGCAGTTGTTTTTGTAGTAAACTGGCAGGAATACGAAGGCGAGAATGAACAGGCCGACGACTGCGGCCAATTCCCACCAGACGATCAACAACATCTGATTGCCATTCATGCTGACAAGCTGATCCGTAGACAGGTTCGTCAGCGTGATAGAACCAGCAACGAAGTACCAGGCCAACCCGCCATTCGCGAGGAAGTAATCACGTTCATCACCGGTGCCGGTGCCGCGTTTGCCCCTGCAATGAACGAATGTAGCAAAGGCAATTAGAGCTGTGATGCCAAGGAATACCGCGACCTGGATCGGATTGGCCATTGATTTTTCTCCCCTTCCCTCTTCTCGCGCGATAGCGGCCTCAATCGAAATCCGATAGAGCCATCAGCGAAAAGGTATCGGATAGTGAGAGCATGACAGTAGATTCGGGCACAGGTTTCATTGTTCTTCGCGCAAGCGGAACGATGATCGCTGTCGATGCGCGAACAGGTGAACGCCCGCGTATCCTGTATGCTGGACCAGACTTGCCCGATGCCACTCCGGAAGAGCTGGAAGACTTGGCAAAGCGTCAGCATGCGCCGGGCGGACCGCAGCAGCCCATTGCACCCTCCTGGCTTAATTGCATCGGCACCGGGCATCCTTCGCCTCCGGGCCTGCTCGCGCATTTGGCGGGAAAGCATTGGGCGCCCGATCCGCGAGTGACAGATGTTCAAACCGACGGAATAGGGTATTGCTGCATTACTGCAATCGACCGGTCGAGCGGAGTAGCGCTGCACCACTTGATCAATCTGGTCGGTGACAGCGGCGGAGCGCAGTTTGCAACAATTCTCAGCAATAACGGCGATACGCCGATCTCGCTCGAGTGGCTCAGCGCGATATGCCTGCCGCTCGATCCGCGTCTCACTCGCGTCACCAGCTTTACCGGCAAATGGGCCCGCGAATTCCAAACCGAACAACACAATCTGGTGCGCGGATCTTTTGTGCGGGAAAACCGCGCCGGACGAACCAGCCATGACAGCTATCCGGGATTTTACCTTGGCACTGCGCACACAAGCGAAACCCACGGTCTTGCATGCGCTGTGCATCTGGCTGCCAGCGGCAACCACCGTATGCGTGTTGACCGACTGGCCGATGATACCGTGTCACTGCAGGCGGGCGACCTGCTGCTACCGGGCGAGATTACACTGAAAGCAGGCGAGCAGCACATCTGCGCGCCAATCTTCGCGGCCTGGTCGGACGCAGGTTATGGCGATGTCACCCGCAAGCTGCACAGCTTCGTGCGCGATGACCTCGTCAAAGGCCCAAAGTCGCGCCCGGTCCATTTCAACACATGGGAAGCGGTGTATTTCGATCATTCGCCGGAGAAGCTGTTCTCATTGGCAGAGCAAGCCGCCGAAGTGGGCGCAGAGCGCTTCGTGCTCGACGATGGCTGGTTCGGCGCGCGGCGCAATGACCGTGCCGGACTGGGTGACTGGTACGTCTCCAGGGATGTCCATCCCGATGGGTTAAGACCTCTGGCCGATCACGTCCGTTCGCTCGGCATGGAATTCGGCCTATGGTTCGAACCGGAAATGGTCAATCCCGACAGCGATCTCTACCGTGCGCATCCCGATTGGGTACTGCAGGTCGAAGATGCCGAGCCCATCGTCTCTCGCCATCAGCTGCCGCTTGACCTGACCCGGCCAGAGGTCAGCGATTACCTGTTCGAGCGGATAACCACGCTCGTGCAAGAGCTCGACATTGCCTATATCAAATGGGACATGAACCGCGATATCCAGCACCCCGGTGGTGCGGATGGTCGCCCGGTGATGCATGCGCAGACCGCAGCGGTGTCGACACTGATCAACCGAATTCGCGGCGCATGTCCTGAACTCGCCATCGAGACCTGCTCAAGCGGAGGCGCGCGGGCTGATTACAATATGGTTGAGCGAACAGGGCGTGTGTGGACGAGCGACAATAACGACGCCCGTGCGCGCCATTCGATCATGCGCGGCGCGGCATACTTTCTGCCACTTGGCGTGCTGGGCAATCATGTGGGACCAAAGAAATGCCACATTACCGGGCGGCGGTTCGATATGCATTTCCGCGCGGGCACAGCCATGTTCGGGCACATGGGTATGGAGCTCGATCTCGCCAGGGAAAGCGAGGCCGATCGCGAGGTTCTGAAGCGTGCCATCGCGCTGCATAAACAGCATCGCGATCTGATCCATGAAGGCAATTACCACCGGCTGGAGACTAGCGATCATATTGCGGGGATTGCTGTCGTTTCGGCCGACGGACACAGCGCGATCGCCCAGCTGGCCGTTCTCGATCAGCACCCTGCCCCGCATCCGCCGCGGCTCAATTTCGTTGGCCTTGATCCAGCGAAGCGATATCAGGTTGCACTCTTGTGGCCCGAATTTGTGGCGCAGGGCGCAGGTAGCTTTGCCGGATCGGCATTGATGGGCTACGGACTTCAGCTTCCGCAAACTCATCCAGACACCTGCATGATTTACCACTTGGAAGCAGAGACTTGAGCGACGACAACACCTATGATTTGTTGATCATTGGCGGCGGGATCAATGGCGCGGGGATCGCTCGCGATGCCGCCGGGCGCGGGCTGAAGGTACTGCTGGTAGAAAAGGATGACCTGGGTTCGCACACGTCCAGCGCGTCTACAAAGTTGGTTCATGGCGGGTTGCGTTACCTGGAGCATTTCGAGTTCAGGCTGGTGCGCGAAAGCTTGATAGAGCGGGAGCGTTTGCTCAGGATTGCGCCGCATATAATCTGGCCGCTGCGCTTCGTTCTGCCGCATGACAAGGGGCTACGGCCCAAGTGGCTGCTCCGCCTGGGTCTGTTCCTGTATGACAATCTTGGCGGTCGAAAACTGCTTCCACCCACCAGATCGGTCAATCTACGCGATCATCCGCATGGCGAGATCCTAGAGGACCGCCTCTCTCGCGGGTGGGAATATTCGGACTGCTGGGTGGAAGACGCGCGGTTGGTTGCGCTCAATTGCCAGGACGCAAAAGAGCGCGGTGCGGACATCCGAACCCGTACCGAATGCGTGGAGTTGGGGCGCGGCTACGATGTTTGGAACGCGAAGTTGCGCGGCCAGCAAGGCGAAGAAACCGTGTCCGCCAAGATCGTGATCAACGCGGCCGGCCCCTGGGTCGACGATGTGCTCGACACCGCGCAGCCGGGCCGCAATCACACCAATCTGCGGCTGGTGAAGGGAAGCCATCTGGTGTTCCCCAAACTATACGAAGGCAGGCACGCCTATATCTTCCAGAACCGCGACAATCGTATCGTGTTTGCGATCCCCTATGAGCGCGAGTTCACCTTGGTTGGCACAACCGACGTGCTGTTCAAGGATGACCCCAACACTGTTGCTATTTCCGGCGAAGAGAAGAACTACATCTGCGATGCGATTAACGAATATCTGCGGCATGATGTGACCCCTGACGATGCGGTATGGGATTATGCCGGTGTTCGCCCGCTTTATGATGATCACCAATCCGACAACTCCACGGTAACGCGCGATTACGTGTTCGATCTGGATGAGAGTGGCGGCGCGCCGATCCTGTCGATCTTCGGGGGCAAGATCACCACCTATCGCAAGCTGGCCGAGCATGCGTTGCAAAAGCTGGGGTTGGCCGAAGGTGAAAGCTGGACCGGCAGCACCGCTTTGCCCGGCGGAGATATCGATCCCGCACGTTTCGATACTTTCTTTGCCGAAAGCATGGCCAAGTATCCATGGTTTGGCCCCGAGGGCGTACGGCGGCTTTGCCGAGCCTATGGCACCAACATCGATGCGATACTCGGGAAGGCCAAGGGGCTCGAAGATCTTGGCATGCATATGGGCGGCGATCTTTATGAGGCAGAGCTACGCTATCTTGTCGAGAATGAATTCGCACGCGATGCCGAAGACGCGCTGTGGCGGCGCAGCAAGCTGGGCCTGCATCTGGATAAGGCTGCGCAAGAGCGGGTTGCAGTATGGTTCTCAAATGCCGTGGTGCCAGCATGAGCAGGCCATTTGAGCTTGCGCGAAGCGTCGGCGGCGAACCGGTTTACTGCCGCGAACACATCAAGGCGGACGGGCGGATGCTGCGTCTTTATGGGCATGCGCCGCATGGACTCGAGCCCATACCTGAAGCTGCCGAGGACCTGCCGCATGGCGGCGAAATTCGCCACCATCCACTGCGCGACGAATGGAACGTTTACGCAGCACATCGGCAGAACCGTACGTTCAAACCGTCCGCAGCTGACGATCCGCTCGCGCCAAGCAGACCGGGCGGACCTGCGACCGAGATTCCCTTCGCAGATTTCGAGCTGGCGGTGTTCGACAACAAGTTTGCCGCCTTCCATCCGCGGGCCAACGAAGCCGCTTCGCTCGAAGGGATCGCGACTGAGCCGGCACGCGGCAAATGCGAAGTCGTCGTTTATGGGCCGGAAGCTGAAGGGAGCCTTTCAACGATTGGTCAGGACCGACGGCGCGTATTCCTGGCGGCGCTCCTCGATCGATATGAAAGCTTGTTTGCGAGCGGGTGCAAGTATGTTTTGCCGTTCGAGAATCGCGGCGACGAGGTGGGCGTGACGCTGCATCACCCGCATGGGCAGATCTACGGATTTGAACGAGTGCCAATGGTGCAGCAACGCGCGGCGGATGCCTTTGCGGGGGGCTATGATCTGGAGAGCGAGATCTCGACGGCCATGCCCGAATACGGAATTGAAGAGCAAGGCGGGATCGCCGCTCTCGTGCCGCGCTATGCCCGGTTCCCCCATGAAGTCTGGCTTGCTCCGCGCGTCCGCCGCGAGGGGCCGTGGGATTGCTCTGACGAGGAATTGGATGCGCTGGCGCATATGCTGGGCGAAGTTACCCGCCGCTATGATGCGCTGTTCGAAGGACCTGCAGCGACGATGATTGCATTCCACGCCGCGCCGGCAGGCGGTTCGGCTGGTTATCACTTCACCGTGCAGTTCTATCCGCTACTGCGCGCGCCAGGCAGGATCAAATATCTCGCTTCGGTCGAGCAGCATACCGGCGTGTTTACTGTGGATGTGATGCCCGAGGATGCAGCGAAGGCGCTGCGCGATGTCTGAAGTCCATATTCGGGTTCCAGGTCGCGTCAATCTGATTGGCGAGCATACCGATTACAATGGCGGAATGGTGCTTCCCGCGGCACTGTCGGTTGGGCTTGAACTGACACTTAGAGCAAGCAGCGATGATCAGGTCATCGCGCGGTCTATCAGCTATGACAAAGCAGTGCGTGATCTTTCAGATAGCGCGAGCGGAGAATGGTCTGATCCAGTCGTCGGCGCGCTACGGGAAGCCCGTAACATGGGGCTCATCGCGCAGGGCGCAGATGTTTCAATCACTTCGACAATACCGGCAGGCTCAGGCTTATCTTCCTCCGCCGCGCTGATCGTCGCGATACTGAAAGCCGCGCGAGAAGCTGGCGATGGAGCGCAGTCGGACGCTGAGATCGCTATCGCCGCACGCCGGGTCGAGAACGAATATATGGGTGTGCCTTGCGGTATCATGGACCAGATGGCGGTCGCACTCGCGACGCCCGGCACTGCAATGGCGCTTGATACGAAGACTCTTGAATACGAACTGTTGGCTCTGCCGAAGACCCACAAGATCGCGGTCATTCATTCCGGTGTGTTCCGCAAGCTGACCGAAGGTCGCTATGCCGAGCGCAAGCAGGAATGCGACGAGGCCAAGGCCTTTTTCGGGACCGAGGATCTTTGCCTGCTCGACCCCGAGAAGGTGACGCAGTCCTCGCTCGCTGAAATCCCGCGGAAACGCGCGCTCCATTGCGCAACCGAGCATCGCCGCGTGCTGGCAGCGATACAAGCGCTCAAGGCCGATAACATTGCCGCGCTGGGTCAAGCGATGAACGAGAGCCACATATCGATGCGCGACGATTTCGATATGTCGTTGCCGGAGATTGACGCCTTGGTCAGCGATGCACAGGAGTTTGGCGCGCTTGGAGCACGGCTAACAGGCGGCGGATTTGGCGGGTGCATCGTCGCTTGCGTTGAAAACGATGCGCTGGACAATTGGTTGGCCAAGCTGTTGGCTTCACATCCGCAAGCAACGCTGAATGATACCATTCGCGGCGCTTAAATCGCCCCCAGCGCGCCTAGCACCGAGCGCGCACCAAGCCCCGCCGCGATCACCAAAACAGCCACGCCCGCTACATTGGCTGCTATCTTGTTTACGTGCTTACCCAGCAGTTTTTCCTGATTCATGGCGTAAAGCAGGAAGCCCGCGATGACCGGCAGCAAGATGCCATTGGCGAATTGCGCGGAGAGAATAATGGTCACTGGACGAATACCAGTCAGCGAAAGTGCCGCTCCGATCAGGATCACACTTAGCGCCACCCAGCGCATGACATTCGGCTTCGTCTCTTCGCTGACGCCAAGAATTTCGGACATCGCATAACCCGTCGCCAGCGGCGCTGTGATCGCGCTGGTCAACCCGGCTGCGAACAGCCCCACCCCCATCAGATATTTCGCGTTCGAACCGAACAAGGGTTCAAACTGCGCTGCCATGTCAGCCGCGCTGGTAACAGCAATTCCGGCTGCAAACAGGCTGGCAGATGCAGTCGCGACAACCAGCATGGCTATCAAACCACCGATCCCGATAGTCACGACCGTGTCCGTGCGTGCGGCCGGTAGATCTTCCGGCCCGCTGAACCGGTTTCGCACAGCACTCGCGTGGAGAAACAGGTTGTAAGGGACCACAGTTGTGCCGATCAGCGCAACGACGGTCATCAATGCGCCGTCTGGAATAGTCGGCAAGAACGTGCCGCGAAGCATCGCGCCCAAGTCTGGTTGCACGATCAGAAATGTCGCCACGAAAGCAAGCGCCATGACCATCACAAGCGCTATCAGCACACGTTCGATATGGCGATAATTGCCCGATGCAAGCAGCGCTGCCGCCAGCAGCGAAATGGCGCCAATCGAACCGCGAAATGCCCATGCACTCTCCCCGACAATGGCGGAGAGGCCCAGCGCAGCACCAGCCAGATTGCCACCTTCATATGCGGCATTGCCCATATAGAGCGCCGCGCCGACCAGTACGATCAATGGCCACCGCCAAACGGACGCATGGAATAGCTCTGCCAGTGCATCGCCAAGCCCTTTGCGCGTCACCACACCAAGCCTTGCAGCCATTTCCTGCAGAATGATCGTGGCAAACGTCGCAAACAGCAGTGCCCAGAGCAGCACATAACCAAAGTTCGCACCCGCAAGCGTCGACGTGGTAACGGTCCCCGGGCCGATAAAGGCCGCAGTGACTATCGCGCCCGGGCCCAAATTTTGCCCGATTTCTCGCAGCTTACCAATCATATGCTTCCCTCTGGCTCGCGATCGTGCGGGTCGCCAAACCCGCCCCCGGTTGGCGACCGGATAACAATGCAATCGCCCTCTTCGACTTCGGCCCGTCCGCACCCACCGAGGTCATCCTTGCGTCCATCACCGCGCTCGATCCAGTTCCGGCCCAGGCGACCCACCTCGCCGCCCAACACGCCAGCAGGCGCGACTTTCCGATGTTCGGATAGGATCGAGCATTGCATGGCTTCACGAAAGCGGATCCGGCGGGTGATCCCGTCTCCGGCATTCCACGTTCCCTTGCCACCTGAGCCGCGATCAATGCGGAATTCATCCAGTATCACCGGATATCGATGCTCCAGGATTTCAGGATCGGTCATGCGCGTATTGGTCATATGCGTGTGGACCGCCGACGCGCCATCGAAACCCGGCCCGGCAGGCGCGCCCGAACAAATCGTCTCGTAATATTGATAACGCGCATTGCCGAAGGTGAGATTGTTCATCGTACCCTGGCTGGACCCAAGTCGCCCAAGTGCCCCGAACAGGGCATCGGTGACCGCCTGGCTCGTCTCGACATTTCCTGCCACTACTGCTGCCGGAAAATGCGGATTCAGCAATGACCCTTCCGGCACCTCGATTTCCAGGGGCTTCATGCAACCTGCATTGAGGGGGATCTCGCTATCGACCAGGCAGCGGAAGACATAGAGTACCGCGGCGCGGGTGATCGCTGGCGGTGCGTTGAAGGCATTTGGCATTTGTGCGCTCGTACCGCTGAAATCGATGCGCGCGCTGCCCGCTTCCTTGTCGGCTGAAATCGTAACTTCGATCACCGCGCCGCAATCGAGCTCAAGCCGAAAACCGCCATCATCCAGCTCGCGTATAACCCTGCGAACTGCATCTTCGGCGGCGTCCTGAATGTGTCCCATATATGCGTGGACAATGCGGCGGCCATAATTTGCGACCAGTTTGCGAAGCTCGGCAGCGCCGGCAGCATTCGCGGCAACCTGAGCCATTAGATCAGCGATATTCTGAGACGGATTACGAGCGGGAAATTCGCACTCGGTCAGCGCCTGTTCAATCCGCTTGGTCATGAACTCGCCGCGCTCGACCAGCTTGAGATTGTTGAGCAACACACCCTCTTCATGGATTGTGGTTGCAAAGGGGGACATGGATCCGGGTGAAATCCCGCCGATATCCTCGTGATGCGCGCGGCTCGCAACGAAGAACATAATCTCCTCACCCGCTTCGTCAAAAACCGGAGAAATCACAGTTATATCAGGGAGGTGAGAGCCGCCATTATATGGATTGTTGGAGACAAAGACATCACCGGCATTGATCTCCCCACCGGATTCGATGATCACTTTGACACTCGCATCCATCGATCCCAGATGGACCGGCACATGCGGCGCATTGGCGACCAGATTGCCTGATGGGTCAAAGATCGCGCAGGAAAAATCGAGCCGCTCCTTTACGTTCACCGACTGGGAGGTGTTGCGCAGCACGATCCCCATCTGCTCGGCAATCGACATGAATTGGCTATTGAAGATCTCAAGTATGACCGGGTCCGGTTGAGTAGTGTCCGGCAACTTGTCCTGTGGGACACCGACCTGTGTCAGGATTAAATGCCCAAAGCTATTGACCAAGGCACGCCAGCCGCGCTCGACAATGATCGTATCGGTGTCGCTGATGATGATGGCAGGGCCGAAAAGCTCGTGACCAAAATCAAGCTGGCTTGCCTGATAGACAGAAGCCGAATGCCATTCGCCGCCAGCGAAGATTTCGCGTTGTGAGATTGGGGTGAGCGGTTCTGGCAGGGGTCGCTGTGCCTGCCGTTCGGTATAGGCTTCCCCGCCACATTCAGACACAACTACCAGGGTGTCGAGCAATAGCTCTTTGTCAGGCGCGACGAAGCCGAACTGGCGATTATGTGCACTTTCAAACTCACGGGCCATTTGCCCCAGGTCAACCACAGGCACACTGATCGCTGTCTCAGTTCCGCGATAGCGGAGCAGAGCCGATGCAGTATGGCTAACCGCGCTCGCTGCTACACCTTGCAAGGCGAAACTGGCGACGTTCGCCGCCTCTAATTCGGCAGTTGGAGAACGCAGTGCATTGATCGCATCTCCACTAAGCGCCGTATCGATCACGCGCTGCGTCTCGCACTGTGTCTTCGCCAGACCCATCCCCAATGCTGATAGGACACCCGCCATCGGGTGCAGCATTATCGTTTTGATGCCCAGCCGCTCGGCGACAAGGCAAGCGTGTTGGCCGCCGGCGCCGCCGAAGCAGTTAAGCACGTAATTGGACACATCATAGCCGCGCGAAATCGAGATCTTCTTGATCGCTTGCGCCATGTGCTCAACCGCGATCCCTAGAAAGCCTTCGGCAACATCTTCCGCGCTGCGCCCGTCGCCAATTTCCTCCGCGATTTCCGCAAAGCCCGCATGCGAAGCCCGCGTATCGAGCGGCTCATCCTGTACAGGCCCGAAGATCGCCGGAAACAAATCCGGCTGCAGCTTGCCGAGGCAGGCATTTATGTCCGTTACAGTCAGAGGGCCGCCACGCCGATAACAGCGCGGTCCGGGATTGGCGCCCGCGGACTCCGGCCCGACACGCATCCGACCGTCTTGGTAGGACACAATCGAGCCGCCGCCTGCTGCCACCGTGTGAATATGCAGCATCGGGACGCGCATCCGCACACCAGCGACTTCGGTTTCGTAGACCTTTTCGAACTCACCGGCGTAATGCGAAACGTCGGTCGAGGTCCCACCCATGTCAAACCCGATGACCTTGTCAAAGCCGGCCAGTCGCGCAGTTTCGACGCATCCTACGATGCCGCCGGCAGGCCCGGATAGTATTGCATCGCGCCCACGGAACTGCGCAGCATCGGTGAGGCCGCCTGAGGACTGCATAAAGGACAGCTGACCAGGCGCGGGAGAATCGCCAAAGGCCGCAGAAACACGGTCAACGTAGCGTCTCAGGATCGGCGTGAGATACGCATCGACGATCGTCGTCTCGCCGCGCGACACGATCTTGGTCAGCGGGCTTACCTGATGGCTGACAGACACTTGAGTGAAGCCGATGTCATGCGCGATCTGCGCCAGCGCTTGCTCGTGCTGCGTATATTTGCACCCATGCATCAGCGCGATAGCGATGGCGCGATAGCCATCGTCAAAGGCGGTCTGCAAGACTGCAGTTGCCTGCGCCCGATCCAGCGGCATCTCGACAGTTCCGTCCGCCAGAATGCGCTCGTCTATTTCTAGCGATGCCGAGTATAGAGGCGCCGGCTTCACAATATTGAGCGCAAAAGTGTCGGGTCGCGCTTGGTACCCAATCTCTATCGCGTCACCCAGGCCGCGCGTGATCGCGAGCAGTGTGCGCTCGCCTTTGCGCTCAAGCAGGGCGTTGGTGGCGACGGTCGTCCCCATTTTGATCGCCTGAACCTGCCCAAGAGGAATCTCGGCATCTGCATCCAGCCCTAGAAACTCACGAACGGCATGCAGTGCAGCATCCTCGTGATTCTCCGGATTTTCGGAGAGGAGTTTGCGCGTATGCAATGCGCCATCTGGCGCGCGCGCAATCACATCAGTGAACGTCCCGCCTCTGTCGATCCAGAATTGCCACTTTAGGTCCGGCTCTGAAGTGGAGTTCGTTGTCATGCCCGGTCAGTTCCTGAACAAGATGCGCTGCTTTGGCAACGCCTTGCTTGCTAGCTTCGTACATGCCGCTTAGACAACTGGAGCCTGGGTCGCACCATGCTTGCCGGAGACCAGACGTTGCAAACCGCCCTGATTTCATTCGTGCTCGTCGCAGCAACGATACTGATACATTATGAAACGCTCCGTTTCACATCCTCGCGGCTGACCCATCTCAAGATTACACCGCAAATGCGGCTGGTGTTGATGCTGACTGCAGCCCTTCTGTCCCACATCGCGCAGGTTATGCTCTATGCACTTGCGTTCATCGGTCTTGAGGAGATTGGCGGGTTCGGATCTATTGACGCCCCCCGGGACACGGTTTCGATGACGCGTTCTATTTCTCCATAACCAGCTATACCACGCTTGGGATTGGCGATCTTTATCCCACTGGCGCGCTGAGGATTATCAGCGGGATCGAAGCCTTGAATGGCCTTGTCATGGTTGGCTGGACCGCTTCATTGACATATCTCTACATCGAGAAATTCTGGCATCTTGCCCCGCGCAGGCCGCGCGACAAGTAACGGATTCTCGAGCCTAGCCCGCTGTCTCGGTTAGCATGGCTTTCAGCCCTGAAAGTGCCTGTGCGCCAAATGGGTGCATGAGCGTTAATCAGAGTTATTGGTGACGCGCGCGATGGCGGGGGTCAGGAACCGATCATTGGCGGTTCGCGCCGAAGCGACCAGGCGCATCTGGATTATTGGTGCTGGATTAGGGGTTGCTGCGAGAAACAAGGAAAGAACGAGAAGGGGCCGAAGGATTACTCCTCCGGCCCCTACATAACCCACATCGCTGTAAGAAAGACTTGATACGGACCATTCCTGATCACATTAGCCAATGGCCAGCCAGATCAGGCGCCCTCAACCTCTGCTGCGTCGATCTTCAGGCCTGGGCCCATAGTCGAGGTCAGCGAGATCTTCCGGACGTATTTGCCCTTCGAGCCCGACGGCTTTGCCTTGACCACAGCCTGTGTCAGAGCTTCGAAGTTGGCTTTGAGGTCTTCATCCTTGAAAGACAGCTTGCCGATGCCCGAATGAATGATACCCATCTTCTCAACACGAAACTCGACCTGGCCGCCCTTGGCGTCCTTAACGGCCTGCTCGACGTTCGGTGTAACCGTGCCCAGCTTCGGGTTTGGCATCAGGCCCTTTGGACCCAGAACCTTGCCCAAGCGGCCCACAACGCCCATCATGTCAGGTGACGCAATCACGCGGTCATAATCAAGGTTGCCGGCCTGCATGTCTTCCATCAGGTCTTCTGCGCCAACCTTGTCAGCGCCAGCAGCCATTGCCTTGTCCGCATTCTCACCCTTGGCGAAAACAGCGACCTTCACGTCCTTGCCTGTGCCCGATGGCAGTGACACCATGCCGCGAACCATCTGGTCAGCGTGACGCGGGTCAACGCCCAGGTTCATCGCAACTTCAACGGTTTCGTCGAACTTCGCCTTGTGCTCACGCAGCGTCTTGATTGCTTCGTCAAAGGTGTACAGCTTCTCGCTATCGAGCGTAGCGAACGTCTTTTGCTTCTTTGTCAGCTTTGCCATGTTCTTAGCCCTCCACCACGTCGAGGCCCATCGAATGAGCAGAGCCTTCGATGATCTTGATTGCCTGGTCGATGTCATTCGCGTTGAGGTCGGCCATTTTGACTTCAGCGATTTCCTTCAGTTGCGAACGGGTGATCTTGCCAACCTTGTTCTTGTTTGGCTCGCCCGAACCCGATTTGATCTTCGCTGCTTTCTTGAGCAGGAAAGATGCCGGCGGTGTCTTGGTAACGAAGCTGAACGAACGGTCTGCATAAACGGTGATCGTCGTTGGGATCGGCGCGCCTTTTTCGAGGCTGTCCGTCGCGGCGTTGAACGCCTTGCAGAATTCCATGATGTTCACGCCGCGCTGACCCAGTGCCGGGCCGATCGGGGGTGACGGGTTTGCAATGCCCGCGGGCACTTGCAGCTTGATATAGCCTTCAATCTTCTTGGCCACTTGTGGCCTCCTTTCACACTGTCAGATGCAAGCAGCGGAGATCCCGCGAACGCATCTTCATGTTAAGTGGTCAAACAGCGAGTTTCCTCGCCTCCCACACGAATCCCCTTCGGGAAGGCGCGCAGTTAGCGATTTCGCGGCGATTTGCAAGCAATATCGCACCTTCAATCCCTACAGGATGGAACACATGGAACACTGTACTGGGGCAGAAATTCCGCGTGGGGAAAGGCGCCTTGTCAAGAACGATTTGCAACTGGGATTCTGCGATTTTCATGGCCGATCTTAACACAGTTTTTCAGCGAGTAGGAAAGCGGGGCGGATCGTCCGCAATTGGGTCGATTGCGGACACAATCTAACCGACGCGGATCACACGAAACGCTGACATGAAAAAGGGCGCCGCAGCGGGCGCCCTTCTAGATTATCGATAACTGTCGAGGTTACTTGACCAGTTCGACCTGTTCGAACTCCAGCTCAACCGGGGTTGCGCGACCAAAGATCGAAACCGAAACCTTGACCTTCTGCTTGTCGAAATCGAGTTCCTCGACTGTGCCGTTGAAGCTTGCAAACGGACCGTCGAGCACTTTGACCTGATCGCCAATCTCATAATCGACGCTGATCTGTTGTTTCGGAGCAGCTTTCGCTTCTTCGACGCCGCCGAAGTAACGCGCAGCCTCTTTCTCGCTGATCGGCTGCGGCTTTGCACCCGAACCCAGGAAGCCGGTTACCTTGGGCGTGTTCTTGACCAGGTGATAGACATCATCGGTCATCTTCAGCTTCGCAAGAACGTATCCAGGCATGAACTTGCGTTCGACCTGTACTTTCTTGCCCCGCTTGACCTCTGTCACCGTTTCAGTCGGAACCTGGACGTCCTCAACCGCTTCGGCCAAGCCGAGACGCTCTGCTTCATGCAGAATCGCGTCGCGAACCTTGTTCTCGAAACCGGAATAGGCGTGAATGATATACCAGCGGGCCATCGGTGAGTCAGTCCTTCAAACTTAAGCGAGCGAGAGCAGCCATTGCACGACTGCGTTGAAAACCGTGTCGACACCGAGGAAAAACAGCGACAAAATCACCATCATAATGAACACGAAAATCGCCGTGCGGATCGTCTCCTCACGGGTCGGCCACACTACCTTGCTAGTTTCGCTGCGAACCTGGTTCACAAATTCAGCCGGTGATGTCTTGCTCTTTTTCTCTTCGGCCATGATGTCAGCCTTCATCCTCGAAACAAATCGTTGCACTTCCGCTAGCGGGTTTCAGGTAGGGTTTCTCGCCGCCCCGAACAAGGTCCGGGAGGGGCTAAGAACTGATTCCAATGTCGGAAGACGGGGATGCAGATAGGCGGGGGACGGAGCAATTGCAAGCACAAGAAAGGCAGCATTGCGACTTGTGAAGTGCTGGACAGCACTCTAGCGTGCAGCGCTTCTTTACGGGTTGCTTTTGGGGAAGCCACAAATGGCAGTAGCAGATACAGCGGGGGTCAGCATGATCGACCGCGTGACCAACGTTTCCGATTTCATCTGGGGCGGGACATGGAACGGAGAGCTGGTTCCATGGCTATCCGTTGGCGGACAACCAATCCCGCCGATGACAATCATCTTGCTGGGCATTGGCCTGTACATCATGATCGGACTGAAATTCTATCCGATCCGCCAGTTAGGCAGCGCTTTCAAGGGCTTGTTTGCTGGCCGTAAAGGCGAAGGTGATGGTGAAATTTCACCGTTCGCAGCGCTTTCGACCGCGCTTTCCGGCCAAGTGGGCACAGGCAACCTGGCCGGTGTTGCCACTGCGATTGCTCTGGGCGGACCCGGCGCGATCTTCTGGATGTGGGTGACGGCACTGGTTGGCATGGCGCTCGCCTTTGCAGAGGGTTCGCTGGCCATTCGCTATCGTGAAACCACGTCGGATGGTGTGAAACGCGGCGGCCCGATGAGCTATATCATGATGGGCTTGGGGCCGAAATGGACGTGGCTCGCGATCCTGTTCTGCCTCGGCACGCTGTTCAGTGCGATGGTGACGGGCAATTCGATTCAGGCAAACGCGGTCGCTGACGGTCTCAACGAGCTGTTCGGCATCGAAGAATGGCTAGGCGGTCTGATCGTCGCGATTGCCGTCTTTGTCGTGATTATCGGCGGCATCA
Source organism: Altererythrobacter rubellus (assembly GCF_030284385.1). Classification (NCBI taxonomy): domain Bacteria; kingdom Pseudomonadati; phylum Pseudomonadota; class Alphaproteobacteria; order Sphingomonadales; family Erythrobacteraceae; genus Altererythrobacter; species Altererythrobacter rubellus. The sequence goes on along the minus strand of NZ_CP127221.1, from coordinate 907,542 downwards.
AGTCGATCGGCAATGTGGCGGAGAAAGTGATCCCGTTCATGGCTGGTGCGTATATTGTGATGGCGGTGATCGCGCTGATCCTGAACGCGTCAGATATTCCGGCCACTTTCGGCCTGATCTTCCACGGGGCGTTCAATCCGCAAGCAGCGACCGGCGGCTTTGTCGGTGCAGCGATTGCGCTGGCAATCCGGGCCGGTGTGGCACGCGGACTGTTCTCGAACGAGGCAGGTCAAGGTTCGACACCAATCGCGCACGCAGTCGCGCAAACCAATGATCCGCAGCAACAGGGCCGCATGGCTATGCTGGGCACGTTTATCGATACGATCGTGATCTGCACCATGACGGCTCTGGTGATCCTGACTGTGCAGGGTGACTTCACCGGCAATGGCGAAGCGGTTGCCCATGCGTGGAATTCGGACTTACAAGGTTTTGCGATGACGAGCGGCGCGTTTGCAGCGGCATTCCCGGTCGAGATTTTCAGCATTCCGATCGGAACGCTGATCGCATCAACCGCACTGATCCTGTTCGTGTTCACGACTTTGCTGACCTGGAGTTACTACGGCGAGCGTGCGATCACCTTCATTTATGACCGTGTCCCGGGATCGACCCGCGGTGGTGAGAAGATCCTGCACATCATCTGGCGGGTGCTGTGGTGCGTGGTGATCTATGTGGGTTCGACGCAGGATCTGACGCTTGTCTGGCGCTTGGGCGACATCTCCAACGCGGCGATGGCTCTGCCGAACTTGCTCGCTCTCGCGCTGCTATCAGGCGTGGTCTTCAAGCTGGCACAGGGTGATAAGACCGCCGGCACAGATTTCCATGCCTAAACGCCGGAAGAGCCTGAAGAATATTAGGCTCTCCAAACCGGAAACCATAAAGGCCGGCCCAGCGATGGGCCGGCCTTTTGCTTTGATTAGAGTTTTTCGCGAAGCGACCCAAAGGGCGACTACCCGCCCGCAGCGACGCGATCTTCAGATCGCGTGAGCTAGAATTTCGTACGCCGGAAGGCGTGCAGGTCCACAAAAGAGAAAAAATGGCAGGGGCGACAGGATTCGAACCCGTGGCCCTCGGTTTTGGAGACCGATGCTCTACCAACTGAGCTACGCCCCTGCACGAGGGAAAGCCCTCTATCGCCAAGCAAGGCACATGGCAACATCAATAGCGCGCCAAATCCGCACCGGATGCATTTGCGCTTGGATTCCTCGCTCCAAAGCCTGCTATGCTGCTATCCCCATGCATTCACCGTTTCCTCCACCCATACCAGCCGAGATGTTGCTGCTTGCCTATCGCAGCGGCATTTTCCCCATGGCCGACAGGCGCGATGACCCTGAAGTCTTCTGGGTCGAGCCCAAAGAGCGCGCGATCATACCATTGGACAGGTTTCGTGCGTCGAAAAGCCTGCGTAAACTGATCTCGAAAGATGTGTTCCGCGTCTCAGTCGATGAAGCATTTGACGAAGTTATGAACGCATGCGCGCAGCCGCGCGAGGATCATCCTGAAAGCTGGATCAGCGAGCGGATCATCGCCAGCTATCGTCAGCTTCACCGCGCGGGGCATGCGCATTCGGTTGAGTGCTGGGCAATGGAAGATGGAACAGAGAAGCTGGTCGGTGGGCTGTACGGCGTCAGCTTCGATCAGGTATTCTGCGGCGAAAGCATGTTCAGCCAGCGCAGCAATGCCAGCAAGGTCGCGCTCGGTTGGCTCGTATCGCTGATGAATGCAGCGGGATACAGGCTACTCGACTGCCAGTTTATGACCGATCATTTGCGTTCGATGGGCGCGGTTGAGATCACGCAGAAGCAATATCTGGAAGCGCTGGCGCATTGCGGCGGTTCACCCTTTACAACATTGCCGAAAGCGCACGAAACGCTGCTCAGCGATGCTGAGCGCGGTCACTCTTCGCCTGGAAAGCTCATTGCACAATCTTTGACCCAAACGTCATAGACCGGGTGTTCGACGACGTTGAGGCTGGGCGATTCCTTGAATAGCCAGCCTGAGAAAATCCGCTCGAAATTGTCCGAACCGCGTGGTTGCACTGCCACTTGAACGAAAGCACCGGTTTCGCGCTGCATTTCCCATGGCGCGGTACGCTCGCACGCGCTCAGAGTGATGCGGATAGCGCCAAATGTCTGGGTTTCGCCTGGCGCGATCTGGATATCCTGGCTCGAATTGTTGCGTTTATTGAGCAAGCCCAGCGTGGCGACGCGTTCTTGCATCGGCGTGCCGATTTCCGCCCCGTCGGCCACGTCCATCGCGTCCCCAGCCGCAAATTCCTGAACACTTCGCGCCGGCATCTGAGTGGTGACCGAATCTTCAGGAGCGACGTCGCCTTGCGAACAGGCCGCGATCAACAAAGCCGCAAGCGCAACCGATCCAAGGCGCATAACGCGCATGATCAGCCTTCCGGGCTCCATGCCTCATAATCGCCTGTAGCCTTGGCGCGTTTTCCGCCGCGCTCCAGCGCCCCTTGCGGGCGATAGGCAGCGGCCGTTCCCGTCGCATTGGGCGTGTAATCAGCTTCCCAAATCTTGGGCGGCGGCAAATAGCTTTCAGGGACATCGCCAAACGCACCGTGAAGCCAGCCGTGCCATTCAGCCGGCACGCGGCTTGCATCATTATTGCCATCATAGATCACCCAGCGGCGCTCTTGCTGACCCTGCTGGGATTTGGAGCGGTAATATTTGTTACCTTGCGCATCCGTGCCGACATGCTCGCCCTTGCGAGCGGTGTAGAGCATGGTGCCAATGGTCGCGCCATCCCACCAGGTGAATATTTTGTCGAAGATTCCCATAGCGAGGCTGCGCTTAGCCCAATGCGCGTTTATGGCCAAGCAGGAACGTCATTCCGGCAGCGAATATTCCACTTTATCGCCCGGCTTGATGCCAAGCGCGGCCGAGCGCCCTGCGCGCAGCTCAAATACCGCGCTCGTCAATCCGCCTGACGACACCGACAGGAGCGAATAGGGCTCCGTATTGGCGGCGATATTCAAGATCCGACCGTCGGTGCCCACGAAGATGATGTCGAGCGAAAGCGGAGTGTTCTTCATCCAGAAGCTGCGCGGCTCCGGCCCGTCAGACGGGAACAGCATCCCTTCAAAATCGCCCAGCTCGGTACGAAACATCAGACCCCGGCTTTGCGCTTCATCGGTATCGGCCAGTTCAACCCGAAATGTATGGACTGTCTCACCCGACTGCACGGTCAGATCCATGACTTGCAGCCCCGACAAGGGGTGACGCTCGACCTCGCCTTCTGCAACAGCGGCTTCGCTGGGGCTGGCCACAACATTGACTTCGGACGCTGGCGAGCACCCGATCAGCATGCACGCACTCAACGCCAGCATTGCCCATTTGAAAGTCATGTCCAATCGTCCTCTGCTTCAGAAACCCATTGCTCTGCTTCGTCCATACTGGATGCATCCACTATGGCTTTGGCCGCAGCGAAATCATGGCCTGCGCGCACCATCGCTGCAATCTGTTTCTCACGCTTGGCGAGGTCAATTCCACGAGACGCATCGAAATCACGCCCAAACGGCCCGAACCCGCGTTTGCTGGCCAAGGCCATTGCAGCATGACGGCGATGGCTTTCATCGGGGGCAACATCGCTTCGGATAGTTTCATCCACACCCGCTGAGCGCAGGGCCTGTTCCACGCGCCTGCTCCCATAACCTTTGCGCAGCAAACCGGCAGACTTGGCCTGCGCGTAAGCTGCATCGTCAATATAGCCCAACTCGACGATCCGATCTGCAACCGCGTCGACATCAAGAGTGTCAGCCCCCTCTTCCACTCCGCGTTCGCGAATCTTGCGATGCAGATACGTTACCAGTTTGGCTCGAGTGGTGGAAAATCGCGCGACATATGTAAGCGCCAAATCGCGCAGTTTGGCCTGATCCAACGGCGTTGCGGCGCGCGTTTTGCGCGATGAGCGGGTTTGCTTTACGGCCATTTCGCCTTATTCGTGCCACACTCCTTATCAAATGGGAAAGATGGATTGGTTGCGGAATGAGGGTTTTTTCCGCATTGGTGACAAAAATGGTATTGTTTCAGATGCCACAAGTAACGGGTTCCGCTAGATAATTATGACCGACGCCGCATTGCAGCCGACGCCGAATGATTGTCCTTTGCCACGGCGCAAATCGGACTTTTCGACCTTTAATGAAGCGATCGATTACGCCGCACGGAGCCAAAAGGGGCTCAATTTCCACGATATGCGGGGCACTTTGGAGCGCCCCTATCCTTTTTCCGAAATGCGCGACGACGCATTGGTCATGGCGCGCCAGCTGATCGCCTACGGAATTGGCAAGGAAGACCGCGTTGCCCTGATCGCGGAAACCGGCCCGGATTTCGCAGCCATGTTCTGCGCCTGCGTTTATGTTGGCGCGTGGCCTGTGCCGCTACCCTTGCCTACATCATTTGGTGGCAAGGAAAGCTATATCGATCAGCTGACCGTCCAACTGAACAGCTCGGACCCAAAGCTTCTGCTTTACCCGGAAGAGATCGGCGAGATGGCAGCCGCCGCGGCTGAGCGTCAGGGTTGTGCAGGCGAAGCCTACGAGCAATTCAAGACACGCGAAGCGCCCGAATGCGAACTGCCGAAGGCTGATCCGGAGGACATTTGCTATCTGCAATATTCATCCGGCTCGACCCGTTTCCCGACCGGCGTAGCAGTGACGCACCGCGCACTGCTGCACAATCTGTACGGCCACTCCACCAGCATGCATGTTGGGGAAGGTGACCGCTGCGTCAGCTGGTTGCCGTGGTATCATGACATGGGTCTGGTCGGCTGTTTCCTCTCGCTGATCGCCAACCAGGTCAGCTGCGACTATCTGAAACCTGATGCCTTCGCGCGGCGTCCACTGGCATGGCTCGATCTGATCAGCCGCAATAAGGGCACAACGCTCTCTTACTCGCCAACATTCGGATACGATATCTGCGCGCGCCGCATCTCCAGCCAGAGCCATGTCGCCGACCGGTTTGATCTGTCGCGCTGGCGCGTGGCCGGCAATGGCGCGGACATGATCCGCCCGGATGTCATGCAAAGCTTCGTGAATGCGTTCAGCGACGCAGGCTTCAAGGCCAGCGCCTTTACGCCCAGCTATGGTTTGGCTGAAAGCGTGCTCGCGGTCACTGTCATGCCCCCAGGTGAAGGAATACGCGTCGAACTGGTCGAGGAAGAACGCCTGTCCGGCACTCCGCGCGATCTGTCACGCCCGGCCCGATACCGTGCCATCGTCAATTGCGGCAAACCGGTGCCTGACATGAAAGTCGAGATCCGCGGCGAGAATGGTGCGGTTAAAGGAGATCACCAGATCGGCAAGGTCTGGTGCGAAGGCCCCAGCGTCATGCATTCCTATTTCCGGAATCCGGAAGCGACTGAGGAATGCCTGGTCGATTGTTGGCTCGACACAGGTGACATGGGTTATACCGACAAGGGTTATCTGTTCATTGTCGGGCGCGCCAAGGACATGATCATCATCAATGGTAAAAACCATTGGCCGCAGGATATCGAATGGGCGGTCGAGCAATTGCCCGGATTCAACCATGGCGATATCGCGGCCTTTTCCGTCGAGAAAGAGAATGGCGAAGAAGCACCGGCGGTGCTGGTCCATTGCCGCGTGTCTGACCCTGAAGAACGGGTCAAACTGCGCAATGAGATCGCAGACAAGGTTCGCGGCGTAACCGGCATGAGCTGCGTTGTGGAACTGGTGCCGCCACGCACGCTTCCTCGCACCAGCTCAGGCAAATTGAGTCGCGCGAAGGCTAAGAAGTTGTATCTGGCGGGCGAGATTGTGCCGCTGGAGATTGCTGCCTAAGCGCCTTTGGCCCGCTATTCGGCAATCCCACCCCAACTGGCTTGCAGCGTCCCGGCGCGTCGCCGAACATTGCTTTCCACGGTCAATCCGGCGGCGGTCAGCATCGCTTCGATCGCTTCGACTTCGTCTGCCTGACCTGTAATCGAAACCGGCATATTCAGCCGGCGCGCCGCCCATACAATCAATTGGACAGACTGAACGCCCGCCTGATCGGGAGCTCCATCAACAAATGTGACCGCAGGCAATGGCAGCCGTGGCGGGGTCAATTCGATTGTCCAATTGGGCTCGGTCGCAGCGATACGCAACTCGAGCTCGCGATAGGTTGCAAGGGTTGCACCATCTAGCGGGCGGGCGCGTACAATCGCCCGGCGCCGCTGACGGTCAATGGTCAATTCTTCTTCGGAAACGCCAGCGACCAAGGACAAGCGCTCGGCCAATTGCTCGGCTCGCAGCTGGGCCGCTTCCTCTTCGCGCGCACGGGTCGCGGACAGTTCAGCCTGCTGCGCAGCGGCGGCACTCCGGCCCGACTGGACTTGGTTGAGGGACAGGTCGACCGGGCGACCAAGGATTCGCGTCAACGCACGCTCAGAATCAACCTCGGCATCCGCCTCTAGCTGCGGCGTAAAGACAGTCGCATCAACCTGAACGGGTTCGGTGTCGAAATTGATATCCACTTGCCCCAGCCGCGACCGCGGATCGAAATTATCAAGCAGTTCAGCGCGCACTTGCCTTTGCGCATTGGTTTCAAATGCGATCGATTGAAGCGAAAGAATAAGCGGGATTGCGAGAACCACAAAGACACCGACGACGGCGAAGTTCTGGAAGACAGTCTGTTTGCCGCTCAAAGCGGTACGAAAGCCGTAAAGCCTTGCCATCACCAAGGCTGTGAGCGCTATCGTAATCAGGTTGGTGATGTACAGCAGCAAAGCGCCCCAAAAGACCGTTCCGTTCCAGGTAGCCAGGCCGAAGCCAACCACTGCAAGCGGCGGCATCAAGGCGGTAGCAATCGCCACGCCTACAATCGTGCCTTCGCGGCCGCGAATCATCGCATATGCACCCGCCAGAGCGGAGAAGAATGCCACGAAGAGATCGAAGATATTGGGCTTGGTTCGCGCCGCGATTTCTGTCGTAATCGTCTGGATCGGCGAGGCAAAAACAAGCAGCGCGCACAGCAATACGGCCATTACTGTGCCCCAAGCCAGCGAGCGTGCGGATTGCTTGATCCAGTCATAGTCCCAGATCGCCAACGCAAACCCCAACCCCATGATCGGCCCCATCAGCGGAGAGAGAAGCATTGCGCCGATCACAACCGCTGGCGATGAAAGCAGCAGGCCTAGGATCGCGATCCCCCCCGACATCGCTGTCATGAACAGGTAACGCTCTGTCAGTCCGCAATCGTCGCGGCGCTTTTCGATCACTGATGCCTGATCGACGGTCCCGACCACATCTTGCAGCCACCACCGGCGCCAGCTGAATATGACGCGGCCAAAATTCGAGACACTGGAAGTTGCTTCGCTGGCCTTGATTTCAGGCGAAACCGGCTTTGGCTCAGGTGTACCGTTCAAGTTACTAATCCGTCCCCCATGGAAAATCCCGCCTCCACTTACCCGTTTGCGAAACCAAACGAAAGCATAGACGAACTGATTGGTTTCAGGCAGAATCCTTGAAGTTTGTGTCTTAGGGTACTAATACAGTATCAAAGAGGCGGCGTTTTTTCGCTTGAAGGAGCTGAATACCGATCATGAGCACGCAGGAAACGGCCACAAAGACGGCCACCGATTTTGATCTGACGCCGCCTGATCCTGTGCCGACCGTTGCACCGGAGAAAGCCGCTGGTCTCGTCCCTGTTGCGGAAGAGAAAAAGTCCAAGCTGGACGAGAAGGTTGACAGTTTTGTCGATGATCTGGTGGCAGAAGATGCCAACTCGCCAGCCTTTGGTGAGAAAGTCGATCAGATCACCCGCATGGGTCAGGAACAAATCCGCGCTGCAGCGGCCATGTCCAACCGTTTCCTTGATCGTCCCGTCCGCGCGATGGATCAGGAGACCGGCGTAGGCAACGATCTGATGGATCTGCGCAAAACAGTTGAAGACCTTGATCCGGGCCGCAAGGGCAAACTGCGCGGGCGCAAGCTGTTCGGCATCATTCCGTTCGGGAATAAGCTGAACCGGTATTTTGACAGCTATACCTCTGCACAAGGGCACATTCAGGCAATCCTGGAACGGCTCGCGTCGGGCAAGAAAGAGCTGCACGAAGACAATGCTGCGATCGATGTAGAGCGGCAGAAGCTGTGGGAAGCCATGGGCGAGCTGGAACAGATGATCCATATCGCCAAGACACTCGATGAACGGTTGGAAGCAAAAGCCAACGAGCTTGATGCTACCGATCCGGCGAAAGCAAAGGCCTTGCGTGAAAGTGCGCTGTTTTACGTTCGTCAACGCACACAGGACTTGCTTACCCAAATGGCCGTCAGCGTGCAGGGTTATCTCTCGCTCGACCTGGTCAAGAAGAACAATATCGAGCTGGTGAAAGGCGTTGATCGCGCCAGTACCACGACGGTGGGCGCGCTACGCACTGCGGTGACTGTTGCGCAGGCGATGACCAACCAGCGTCTTGTACTGGGCCAGATCACTGCCCTTAATAACACGACGGCGGGAATTATTGATTCGACCAGCACGCTGCTGCGCGAACAGACCGGGCAAATTCACGAGCAAGCCGCATCATCCACCATCCCGATGGAGACGCTGCAACGCGCATTCCAGAATATCTATGACACGATGGACGAGGTCGACGACTTCAAGGTTCGCGCCTTGTCCAGCATGAAGCAGACTGTGGATACGCTGTCAGCCGAAGTCGAGAAGTCCAAGGGCTATATCGCGCGCGCCGAAGGCCAGGCTCAGGCACAGCAAAAGGTCGCATCATCCGAGCCTTCTCTGCTGACGCTTGAAAGCTAAGGGCGGCTATTGATGCCAGATACAACTCGCGAATCCGACCAGATCTTGAGCGCGGCAGGCCAAAGCTTGGTCACCAATCGCGATTACGGCGGCACGCACCGGTCGGCGGAATCGATCGGGCGTTTCTCCGCTGAAGCGAAGTCGAAGCATTGGAGGAAAATGCTCAAGCGCATCCTGATCGCCTTTGCCGGCATCTGGGCAGCGGCCGTTGCGATCGGCCTGATCATCGACGGGATCGGTTTTACAGGCATCATGCTGACATTGTTGGCGGCTGTGGTTGCGGTGGGCGTCATCACACGCGGTCGCAAGATCAAGGTTCCGCAGCGCCAGGACCTCAAGAAAGGCGACGCCAAGCGAATGGTTGCCAGCACCGAGCTTTGGCTGGAGGCACAACGCCCTGCGCTGCCGGCACCAGCAGTGCAATTGATCGACACCATGGGTGTACAGCTTGATGCGCTGGGCATGCAGCTTGCCACCGTCGATCAGAACGATCCGAACATCAACGAAGTCCGCGAACTGGTTGGCGATTACATCCCCGAAACGATCGACAACTACTGCAAGATACCCGCGCATCTGCGACAGGAAACGCATGCAGGCAAGACCGCGGACGAGCGGTTGGTTGACAGCCTGACCAAGCTTTCAGGCGAAGTTGACCGGGTGACCCGTCGGTTGGCGGAGGGCGCACTTGACGATCTGGCGATCAAGGATCGATATCTCGAATACCGCTATGGCGGGCCCGAAGTGTTGGAGGACAATAGCAAGTGAGAGTAGCCCTTCCCCACGATCTGGGCCGCGAGGAAGTGCGCCGCCGCTTGAATGATCGCAGCCACGAGATCGTGGACTACATTCCCGGCGGCATGGCAGATGTCGAAATGGATTGGGTCGAGGAAGATCGCATGGCGCTGCACATAACCGCCATGAATCAGACAGTTACCGGTCATATCGATGTTTACGAAGAGCAGGTCGTTTTCGAAGTGCAGCTTCCCGGCATGCTTTCATTTGTCGAGCCTGCAATCGAGAAGGCGATCCGTAACAATGGGCAGAAGATGCTCGCAGCACCCAAGTAAGCCCAAATCTGATCACTTAGTTGAAAAAACGCTGCTGGTAATAAAACACCGTGGCAACCGGATTGCCATTGCTGTCTCGCGCGGGTTCAAACCGGATTTGTTCGTAGGCCAACTCGCAGACCGCCGCGTCGGTTTCGGGAAATGGGCTGGCGCGGTAGACGCTACAGTTGGTCACCCGCCCCTGTGGTGACACCCTCAGCCGTACAATCACAGACTTGCCGATGCGCGCTTTGCGGCCACCGGGCGGTATCGGAAACGCGCTGGCATCGGTGATCGAGCGGATCAGCACCGGCTTGCTCGCCAGCGTAGAGCCCTGACCGCTACCCTCATCTCCACTGCCTGTGCCATCACCCACACCACTCGCACCGGTGCCATCACCGTTTGCAGTTGCGCCCGAAGTGTTGGCCTGCCCCGTAGACGCGGCCTGAGGCAATTCACGCCGCCGCTCTGGCGGGATACGCGGGCTTGGCGCGCTGCCAGGTTGCGGCACAGCTTCTTTGCCGGGATCACCTTGCATCCCTTCGTCCGGCTGTTCCGGCTTTTCGGGCGGCGCGGTAATCGTAACGGTAAAAGCCTCGACCACGTTGCGCTCTATCGCCTGTGTGAAATCGGGGGCGAGCGCGCGCGTCAATCCGTAAAGGCCAAGCAGGTGGAACAGCACCAACGCGATGACAATGCCCAGACGCAGTTTCCGCTCGCGCTTCAGAAATCCTGTTTGTGGCATCGCGATTTGCCTTTTGCCTGGCGTGAGATGGCAAATGCTAGGCCAAGTGGGCGCACAAAAGCAAACGGCGGAGCCCGAAGGCCCCGCCGCTCGTTAGATTAGCAATTGTTCGCGAGGATTAGAACTCGTAGCGAACGCCAACCTGGATACGCCATGCTGACGGGTTGATCGCGATGAAGTTCTGATCGTCTGGATTGAAGTCATCGATGATGTAACGACCTTCATCGTCTACATCCGCATCAGCGACAGAGACGAGACCGTCAAAGCCACCACGCGACTTCAGGATGTTCCATCCACTATCAAGCAGGTTGAGGAAGTTGGCGACATCCGCGAAGAGCTCAATGCGATCTTCCTTGATGCCGGTCAGGCTTCCGAGGAACGGCAGTTCCTGGCTGAAGCGCAGGTCCATATCAACATGCCAATCGTTGCGGCAGGTGTTGCGCTTGATTGTGGCGCCTGGGGTGAACTTACAACCCGACGCATTCACATAATCGACCACGGCCTGAACTGCATCCGGATCAGACAGAGGCGATACGTTCGGATCGCTCACGCCTGACGGGACATAGAGCAGCGCGTTGTCGTTACCCGACGAGCTGTCAGCAAACACACCGCCACCATCGAAGGTCAAGCTGTACGGACGGCCTTCGCGTGCGCGGAAGAAGAAGCCAATGCTGGTGTCGTAACCATCAATGAACTGCTCCTTGAAGTTAACCGCCGCAGTGAAGTTGTGGCGGGTTTCCGTGGTCGCAGTCGAGACAGCCGGATCCTGACGGTCGAACGCCGCGGTAACGTCAAACGACGAGGTTGCCGTCGAAGACTGGTTGTTACGTGCGTTGTTCGAGTCTGTGAACGCGTAACCGAACGTTACATTGGTGCTGCCACCATCGGTGAACAGGCCGCTTTCGAACCGCTTGCGCAGAACTGCCGAGATCGAGTGCGACTCAGAGCTACCGTCATTGGTCAGCTGGATCTCGTCGTCACGACCGGTGTTAAAGCAAGCCGCCGATACGTTGGTGTAGACCGGCGGAGTTCCGCCATCGCCCTGAAGCACAGCGTCACAGCCAGCAACGGTGGTATCGATCGCTGCATAAATCGGGCGGCCGTCTACGGTGAAACCATTGAGGCCCTGACGGATATCAGGGGTCTGCGACAGGTCGACGAAGTTCAACGCATTGTTGTAACGCGAATAGATGTAGTCGAGCTGCAGGTTCCAGTTGCTGAAGAAGCCGGTTTCCGCACCGATGTCTGTCTGGAACGCCAGGCTTGCACGCGTAACGGTCGGCACCTTGAAGTTCGGGTTGGTCGACTGAACATCAGCTCGTCCAGCCGCCGCATCAGCAGCACCGCCATCAATCGCACACTGAGGGAAGCCGGTGAATCCGCCACCAGTCACAACGTCATACTGGCCGGTTACCGGATCAACAGCGATATCGCCCGCACCGCAATCGAAACGTGTCGTTCCGAGCGCGCTCGAGAATCCGTTGTTCGAGAATGCGTTCGAGAAATACACGACCGGGTCACCGCCCGAGAAGACACCTACACCACCTGTCACGCGACTGTTGGAGAAGAAGCCCTCATTGTCGAACTCATAGGTGGCTGAAAGGCGCGGCAACCATACCGGATCGATCTTCGCGAACGAATTGGCATTGGTGAAGCCGAATCGGTCCAAGAAGTTCGGGTTCGCCGCTGGCGCATCGCCATCATAGATCTGAACCCGCATGCCTGCATTAACAGTCAGCTGATCGGTCGCTTGCCATTCGTCCTGAGCATAGAACGAATAGATCTGTCGGCTGAATCTTGCCGCTGCGTTGTTGATGTCTCCATCGATACCGGCGTTGATGTCACCACCCAGTGCTTCGCCATTGGCAACTTCGTCTGCGTTGGGGAACAGCTCGGTCCCTGGTGACAGGAGGCCAGCTTCAAAGTCAGCGAAGTTCTGGAAGTAAAGCGAACCGGTTGCGTTAATAGCGAACAGGTTGAACACTTCCAGATCACTAAGTTCAGCACCGAACTTCAGGAAGTGACCGTTGTCAGCATCGTAGTTGAGCTGGAAGCGGGCCTGATCGATCTTCGTGTCGAGCTGGTTGGCCGAACGGAAGATGCCAGGGCCGGTTGAAAGGATACCGTTGTTGTCGGTAACACCGCCGCCTGACACTGCGGTGCCATCGGGCATTACGCCAACGACAAGACGCGGTGTTGGATTGTCTGACTGCGCTTCTCCAAAGCCAACCGGGCCCTGAACGTCGCCAACTTCTGCACGGCTAACGCGCAGTTCGGTCGAGATTGAATCGCTCCAGTCCGAGTACAAACGAACCGAGTAATAGTCCGAGATCGTGCCTTCGTCTTCGAAGCTGTTTAAACCAGTCAGGTTCGAGCCACCGAAGTCGCTTTCGATGTTGGTTTCTTCCAGACGCTGATAGGTCGCCTCAAGGCGGTGATCGTCGGTGATGATCGCGTCAAGACGACCGAAGTAACGTACGTTGCCTTCAGCCAGCGAACGCGGGTAGCCGCCTACATCCTGGCCATAAACGTCGCGCGCGATACGCGCGAACTCGTCAAACTGAGCCTGGCTTACGAAGTCAGCTTCGTTAGTGAAGCCGCCACCTGCCGGGCCAAAGTTGTTACCGCCAGCAAGATCAGCTTCTTCGTAACCGAATGCAAAGAAGACGCGATCCTTGATGATCGGACCGTTGATGGTTGCACCCCAGCGCTTCTCTTCGTTGGCGGTCAGCGGACGACCATCGATGCTGTTCGCAAACAGCCCACCGTCAAAGTAGGTAAAGAACGCCGAACCGCTGAATTCATTGCCACCGCTTTCAGTGACAACGTTGATAAGGCAGCCTGTGAAGTCAGAATATTCAACATCGAACGGTGCGAATTCGACCGAAATCTGGTCGATCACATCGTAGGGAAGCGGCAGCGAGTTACGCGCTGCGAAAGGTGTGCCATTCAGACCGAAGACGTCCGACTGGACGATGCCGTCAACGGTAAAGGTGTTGGTGCGGTCATTGCCACCCAAGCAAGAGATACGATCAACATCGTTGTTCTGCTCAAGGCTGACGCGCGGGTCGATGCGGATGATGTCACGAACGTCGCGTGTAAGCGACGGGAAAGCTTCCAGAGTGGCAGTGTCGAACGCTACGCCCGGGCCAACCGCCAGCTGTACCGCGCCTGCACGTGCACCGGTCACGATGATCACATTGTCCGATGCACCAGCAGCGGTCGATGTCAGGTTGAATGAGTAAGACGTGTTACCCGAAAGGTTGATGAACTGGTTCTCAACAGTCTGGCCTTCATAACCAGGTGCGGTTGCAGTCACTGTGTAAGGACCGCCCGGTACAAGCGAACCGACACGGAAGTTGCCGTCTGAACCAGCAGTCAATGTGCGGGTCTGGCCGGTGCGTGTGTCAGTTACAGTAATAGTCGCGCCGGGAATGGCTGCACCGGTTTCGTCAGCAACCTGACCCTCAACACCTGATGTAATGGTTTGCGCGGCAGCTGGTGTCGCAATCGTCGCAGCAGCCGAAAGGCTGACAACGCTCGCTGCCAAAAGATACTTTAGTTTCATGACAATTAAGCCCCTGGTGAGAATATGAGGTTGGGTGAGTGATTCTCGATGCCGTTCGATAAAGACGAATAGCGAAGCCCAAAAGTCAGTTTTGTGACAGATTTATGAAACGGGGCGCGTTCGCACCCGCGCTTCATCCTTTCGCAACTGCAAAAAACTTGCAAACCCGCAGAATCCCTAGGATTCCCGCCCGTGTTGCGACTCCGCAACAGAATTGGTTTATTTCAGTTTTTTCCACACGGAGCCGGCGCGGGTCAGGCGAGATTTATCTCTCGCAAGCGCTGTTGCAGGAATTCATGGCTTGAGATCGGCTCGGGCGCTTCCGATTCTTTGCCCGGTTCAATGCAGCTTTCCAGCGTTCTGATTTCATAGTCCGGGCGAAAATGTAGGAAAAACGGCATCGAAAAACGCGAACGTTTCGCCGCTTCACCGCGCGGGTTCACAACCCGGTGCGTGGTCGAGCGAAGCTTGCTGTTTGTCAGCCGGTCCAACATATCGCCAACATTGATCACCAACGCGCCGTCAGGAGTATCGACAGCTTTCCACTCACCTTGCTTGGTGAGCAGTTCGAGCCCTGCCTCTTCTGCGCCAAGTAAAAGTGTGATCGTATTGATATCACCGTGTGCTGCTGCACGGATCGCGCCTTCGGGGGCCTCGTCGCCCAATGGAGGGTAGTGCAGCAAACGCATAACCGAGTTGCCATCTTCGACGGTCGGCGCAAAATAGCCGCGATCAAGCCCCAGATGCATAGCGATCGCTTCCAGCACTCGGCCGCCAGCTGTCTCAAACGCAGAATAGAGCTGACTGAAAGTATCCTTGAAACTCTCAATCTCTGACGGCCAGATATTGGGCGCCATGAATTCGGCCAGTGCGTGCCCTTCAGGCAAGCTGCGCCCGACGTGCCAAAACTCTTTCAAGTCCTGCACCTCCGCATCCTTGGCTTTCTCCGTGCCAAACGGCGTGTAGCCGCGCGCACCGCCGCCACCCGGCAGCTGATAATCGCGCTTCACATCTTCCGGCAGGGCGAAGAATTCCTTCGACTTTTGCTCGGCGCGATCGATGAGATCTTGCGGAATTCCGTGATCACGGATCACCGCAAAGCCATATTCGGCAAAACTGCGGCCCAGCTCGTCGGCGATGGTTTCGAGCGGCTGCTCGAGCGAAACGATTGCGATATCTGTCATGGCTCTAACTTAATATGGAAGGAACACACTTGCCAGTGCTGCGCTCATCAAGTTCGCTAAGCTACCGGCGGCGAGCGCTTTTAATCCCAGACGCGCGATCACAGGTCTTTGATTTGGCGCAAGTCCGCCCGTTACTGCCATCTGGATCGCGATCGAGCTGAAATTGGCAAAACCGCACAGTGCAAAGGTAACAATCGCACGGCTTCGGTCGGACAGCATGCTTGCGTCCATCGCACCCAGTTGGATGAAAGCGACGAATTCATTGATCACCACTTTCGTCCCGAACAATCCGCCGGCAAGCCCGGCCTCTTCCCAAGGAATACCGATCAGGAACATGACCGGTGCAAAGATGTAGCCGATGATTTGCTGGAAGCTCAGCTCAGGATAGCCGAATAGACCGCCAACCCCGCCCAAGATGCCATTGGCGAGCGCAACCAGCGCGACAAACACCAGCACCATGGCTCCCACAGCGACTGCGAGCTTTACGCCCGTCTGCGTGCCTTGCGCAGCGGCTTCGATGATGTTGGCGGGATGGTGCCCTTCTTCAAAAGTTTCCGACACTTCGACCGGATCATTGTCATGCGCGTCATCGCCCTCCTCATCGGGGTAGATGATCTTCGCCATCAAGATACCGCCCGGCGCAGACATGAATGCCGCTGCAAGCAGGAATGGCACGGCGTCAGAGCCGATGAAGCTCGCATAGGCTGCAAGGATTGTGCCCGCGACGCCTGCCATGCCCACGCTCATCAAAGTGAAAAGCCGCGCGGGAGGCAATGCCGCCAAATAGGGGCGCACGACCAGCGGGCTTTCCGATTGGCCAACGAAGATGTTTGCCGCGCTGCCAAGGGCCTCGACCCGGCTGATCCCTGTGATCCAGCCAAGCGCGCCGCCGACCCAGCGCACCAGACGCTGCATGATACCCAAGTGATATAGGATTGCGACAAGCGCCGCGAAGAAGACGATCACCGGCAATGCTGCGATCAGGAATGTGTTGGTGAAAGGGTTTGCGTCCATAGGGCCGAACACAGCTTCGATACCGACTTTCGAATAGTCCAGAAGCGCGATCACTCCGTTAGAAAGGCCGCCGATGGCTGCCACTCCGAAGGGTGTCCGTAGCACGAGCAGGGCCATGACGATTTGCAGAGCAAAGGCCGCACCCACCACACGCAATCTGATACGCTTTTTTCCATTCGACAGCAGGAATGCGATGCCAAGAATAGTGAGTATGCCGAACAGGCTGATGACGAATTGCGGCATAAGACCCCTATGTTGCCGTGAAGATCGAGATTGGCGCTGGGTGTTGCCGTTTCTCTTCGCTTAGTCAAACCCTGCGCGTTGGCTCGCCTGAAGACTCCCACAAGGATTTGCGTGGAAAGGCTTTCCTTTTACGCCCTGCGCCGCTTAGAAACCGCGCATGACAGATACCGCAGCTTCATCGACCGACCTGCGCATACCGCGCGCCTTCTTCATTTACGCCATCCTCTATGGCGGGATGACTGTGCTGGCGGGTGTGGTCGCCTTCAAGCAAGTGCAGCTTTGGCCCAGCCAATTGGCAGTCGAGGCTGGAATCTTCCCGTTCCTGATGCTGGTTGTGATCACCAGCACTATTGCGCAGCTCTACGGGCAAAAAATGGCCAATAAGATGGTGTGGATCGGCTTCATCCCCTTGGCTGCTTCGGCGGCGCTGATCTTCCTGGCCTTAAGCTTGCCACCGTCTTTGGAGATGATCGAATATCGCCGCGAAGACCTTGCCGCTTTCGAGCGCGTACTTGGACAAACACCTCGCATCTTGATGGCTGGCCCTGCGGCCTACATCACTTCGCTGCTGCTTAACGTATGGATCTTTTCTAAACTGCGCGGAAATGGCGAAGGCGGCGCGATCAGCCTGATGGTGCGCGGCGCGATTGCCTCAGCGCTAAGCCAAGCGATTGATTCGGTGATTTTCATCACGCTCGCTTTTTATGGTGAGTTCGACATTACCGATCTGATGATCGGACAGGTTATCGCAAAGGTCACGCTCAGCTTTGTGCTGGTGCCGTTCCTGATAACCGGCGGTGTCGCGCTGGCGAAGTGGCTCGACAGCAAGGATTAGTCAGCGGCGAATACTGCATATCGAGCAGGCGCGAGTTCGCGTAAACCGGTGATCGGAGCGCCCGCAATCGCTTCAGGTATCGCAACCTTGTGCGACGAATAATTGAAGACGAAAGTGTATTTCGCAGTCCGCCGAACGCGCAAACCATCGGGCAATTCAATCGCTCGAAGTTCCGCTTCACTGACCGCGCGCGATGTCACTTCGTCAAGCACGGCACCTAGCGGCCAGGTCGCGAGATAGCGCCGGCTGCCAGCGCGCCAAGAAGCCACAGCACCGTCTTTGGCCACCAGCTCTGCCTCCATTGTGCCTTCGACATGGTCCAGCCAGCGCGCAATCGCCCATCCGTCGCCAGCGTGCTCCAGCCCGGGGCGCAAGCTTTCGCTGCGTGTCACCTTCACCGGCATGGTGGATTGCAACGGTCCAGGCGGCAATTCGTCCGGAATGCGGAAATCGATTGTCCGGCTACCCGTTCGAGGGCCGACAATCACCTGCCCTTCGAAGCTCTCGAGCGATGCCGCCAGCGTTTCCGGCACGATCGGCAGGCAGGGGATCACTACGAGCGCGTACGGCGATATGTCCGCATGGGGTGGAACGATATCGACATTCAAACCCAGCTTGCGCAGCGCGCGGTAGCTGTCGAATACCGCCCAAAGTGCAGACAATCCCTCCCCTTGCGGCTGGATCTGCGTGATCCATTCCGAATCATAAGAAAACACGACTGCGGCTTGCCGAACAGGCTGGCCCACATTGCCCAGCTGCGCGACAATGTCAGCCGCGTGCTGCGCTTCTCCAAGAGCAGGCGCTGGCTCTCCATCAGGCCGTAGCAATCCGGCATGCATTTGCTCCTGCGCGAAAGGTGCCTGCCGCCAACGGAAATAGCTGACCAATTCCGCGCCATGCGCCATGGCTTCAAGCGTCCAGAGCGCAACCATGCCATCAAGCGGTGCGGGATTGTGCCGCGCCCAGTTTACTGGCCCCGGTTGCTGCTCCAACACCGACCAGCGCTCATCTTTGGCGCAGCCACGATACAGATCGTGATGGAACGCGGCGATGTCGGGCTGGCCCTGCCGCGCGAAATGCAACTTCTCCTGATCCGAAAAGCGGAACATCTCGAGGAAACCGAGCGGATAACTATCCCACCCCAGCACATCGAGGTCACTCGCCAGATCATGATGGTCATAGCCGGTGTAAAAGCCCATCGCGTTGTGGGTAATGTCGCGGCCCGGCGAAAACTCCCGCAAGATTTCAACCTGCATTTGGTTGAAGGCGATTACCTGATCTGAAGAAAATCGCCGGAACGCAAGCCAATGTGCTGGGTTCGCTTCCGTGGCGGTCAAATTGGGCAGCTCGACTTCATCGAAGCCGCGATACTCCATACTCCAGAAAACATTGCCCCAGGCCTCGTTGAGTGCCGTTATGTCGCCGTAGCGCTCGTTCAACCAGAGCCGGAACGCATCGCGCGCAGCAGGCGAGAAGCTCTGAACCGTATCGTGGCAGCCATACTCATTGTCGGTCTGCCAGCTGACGATGCCCGGATGCTCGCCGTAACGCTCCGCGACCGCGCGCGTGATCCGCGCCGCTTGCTCGCGATATCCCGCATGGCTGAAGCAATAATGCCGCCGCGAGCCGAACCCCCGCAGGCGCCCTTGCCGGTCGAGCGCGACCATATCTGGCATGGAGTCGACCAGCCATTTGGGCGGGGTGGCCGTGGGCGTACCCATGATGATGCCCAAGCCTGCCTCATGGAGAACATCTACCGCATCATCGAGCCATTGCCAGTCATAACGACCCGGCTCCGACTCTATACGGCTCCATGCAAATTCGCCAATCCTAACGCGGGCTAGCCCTGCCTCGCGCATCATGCGCGCATCGGTTTTCCAGCGCTCTTGCGGCCAATGTTCCGGGTAATAGCAAACGCCCAAGTGCATGATGCCAGCCTTTGCGCGAGCGACCGTAGCGGTCAAGCCTTCTGCCAACGCGCGACGAAGAAGCTATCCAGTCCGCCTTCGTCCGCCAGCAGACCAGGATGGGTACGCAACCAGCCTTCCGCAGTTGGCTGCAGCCCCGCAGGCAGCTCTCCGGCTGTGATGGCAAGCGGAGCAAGATCGCAATTCGCATTGATCCACTCGGCTTGGTTCTCGCCTTCTTCATGTTCGAGCGAGCAGACCGCGTAAATCAGCACTCCGCCGGGTTTGAGCCATGTGGCAGCTCGTTCCACCAAACCGCGCTGAAGCTTCACCATCTCCTCTATCTGATCTGGACCGATCCGGTGGAGCACATCGGGGTGGCGGCGACATGTGCCCGTTGCTGTGCATGGCGCATCAAGCAATATCGCGTCATACAGGTGCTTCGGCTCCCAAATCAGCGCATTAGCACGCAATGGTGATGCTTTCAGGCCGGTGCGCTCTAGGTTTTCCTTTAGCAGCCCCAGCCGCCGCTTGCTAAGATCGAGCGCCGTTACATTCCAGCCATTGGCCGCAAGCTGCAGAGTTTTGCCGCCCGGCGCGGCGCACAGATCCAGCACATGCTTTGACCCTGATTCATGGGTGCCTTTGCCCAAGAGGCGCGCCGGCAGAGATGCTGCCAGATCCTGCACCCACCATTTCCCTTCGGAAAAACCGGCAATTTTTTCAATTGCTTCACCCCGGGCCAGTCGCAAATGGCCGGGTGCAAGACTATCAGCCGCCAATTGCACAGCCATTGCTTGCGTCTCGCTGGCATCGCGCAGAGTGAGGTCCAAAGGCGGCGGATCGACCAGTCCCGGTGCAATGGCCTCAGCGCGCGCTCCCCAGCGTTCCATGACCGGCCCGGGCAGGCTCGGCGCCTCTGGCAATGCTGCCTCGCGCTTGATCAGTGTCGAGAAGACGCCATGCGCAAGACGGCGCGGGCCGCCAGCAAGCAATGGCAAGGCAGTGGCAATCACTGCGTGTGACGGAGTTTCCAGTCGCAGCGTCTGCGCCAACATCATCCGCAAAACCATCCGCTGCCTTGCATCATCCGGCAGGCGCTGCTTCGTCGCGCTGTCGATCATTGCATCGAAGTCAGTCTGCCAACGCAAACTCTCATTCGCGATCGCCAGCGCCAGGCCCCTATCGGCTGGCTTGCGGACCGAACGAAGCGCTGAATGTTCTGCCTGTTCCAGCGTTTCGCCACGGCGAAGCACTGCATCAAGCATCTTTAATGCGGCGCGGCGCGAATGAATTCCGGAAGGTTGAACCATGCGCGGCTCCTACTCGCGCTTGAAACCAAGCGCCAGTCTGCGCATTTAGTTTGTATGACAATCAAGAAATCCGCCAAGAAATCCAGGGCTGCCAGGGACTTCGAAAAGCCTGCCCATTGGAGCAATGATCCGCCGCCCAAGCCCAAAGCGGGCAAGATCGACGAGAAGCTCTCTCCCACGCGCTACGGTGACTGGGAGAAAGATGGGATCGCGATTGATTTCTAGATCGCGCGCTCCCGCGAAAGCAGGAGCCAAGGGCCACGGTTGACTTGCCAGCCGTTTCAGGTTTCTGCCTCCGCAGGAACTCAGAGGCAGATGGCTAGATCACAACTTCCTGAAACTCACCTTCAGCCCATCTTTCGGCTGAGGGATCGGCCACGCCTGCCACTCCGGTTCATATCCCGGCGCCACTTCAATCGAATATTGTTGTAGCAATTGCGCGAGTAGGATCTTCACTTGCATATATGCAAAGTGCAGGCCCAGACACATATGCGCGCCGCCACCAAACGGCACCCACGCATATTTGTGCCGCGCCTTCACTTTCTCCGGCGTAAACCGCATCGGATCGAATGTGGAGGGATCTGGCCACAGCGTTTCATCATGGTGCGTGTGGTGAATATTGATTCCAACCGGAGTTCCAGCGGGAATGGAACACCCCCCGAATTCAAACGCCTTGAGCGCCCGGCGCGGCATGGATGGGACCGGCGGAATAAGCCGCAACGCCTCCTTGAACGCCATCTCGGTCAATTCAAGCTTGCCCAGATCGTCATAACTCAACGGGCGCGGATTGCCTTCTGCATCCGGGCCGCCGGTGACAGCGATGATCTCGTCGCGGATATTGTCCTGCCACTGCGGATATTTGGCGAGCAGAAAGATTAGCGATGTCGCTGAAGATGTGATCGTATCATGCGCAGCCATCATCAGGAAGTTCATGTGATCGACCACTTCGTCGACCGGCAGCAATGTGCCATCCTCGCGGGTTGCCGTGGCAAACTGGCTGAACATATCCTGCCCGCCGCCTTCTTCGCGGCGGCGATGCGTTTCCTTGGTGAAGTAATCGACCAGGAACTCACGGCCCTTCACACCCTTGCGCATTTTGGTGAAAGGCAAGGGGCGGCGCACCGGCGCAACCGAAGCCTGCACCATGTCGACAAAGGCCGCGTTGATCCTATCGGCCTCTGGCCCCCAGGGGATACCGATGAAACTGTCTGCCGCCAGATCAAGCGTAAGCTTCTTGATCGCCGTATAGAAGGCCATATCACCTTCCCAGCCGGCAATCTCCTTTGCGATCCCGCGATTGAGCGCGCCCGAATAATGCCGCATTGGTTCAGGCTTGAAGGCAATCGACAGCGCGCGCCGGTCAATCCGGTGATGGTCAAAATCCATCAACATCAAGCCGCGCGGGAACAGCTGATCCAGCACCGGCCCCCAACCTTGCTCGCTGGAGAACATCTTGTCCTTGTTGAACAACACCAGCTCATTCGCTTCGGGTCCGACCAGGGCGACATTCCAGCCGCCGAATGCACGTGTCTTGTAGACGCGGCCATATGTTTCAACCATGCGCTTGGTAAAGGCATGCGGATCAGCCAGCATTTTGAAAGTGTTGCCGACAATCGGCCAGCCGCCTTCGCCGGGAATGTGATCTAGATCGGATGGATCAGGATTGCCTTCGGTCCAATGCCGAGGAGCGGTGTCCACAGGCTCGGATGATTTCGGTGTTGGTTGAGCGATGCTTGCCATGGGGGTGGTCCTAGTTTCGAGCGGTTTCGCTATTTACCCCAATGTTAATAGAAAAGGCGCCTAAATCCAGCCTGAAAGTTCGCGGCGCATGATAGTTTCGAGCATTTGCATGCCTGCTTCGGACGTATTGAGGCATGACAAGACGGCGCAATCCTTACCGCCAGCTTCCAAAAACTCGTCGCGACCTTCTAGCGCGAGCTCTTCCAGAGTTTCGACGCAATCAGCGGAAAATCCGGGTGCAACGACCGCGATGCGCCTGGTTCCCTTTTCCGCTTCCGCCACAAGCGTGTGATCGGTTGCCGGCTCCAGCCATTTCGCCTTGCCAAACCGTGACTGGAAACTTGTTTCAATGCGCAAGTCTTCCAGGCCTTCGACTTTTACCAGCCGTTCAGCGAGCAATCGCGCGGTCTTACGACAATGGCAATGATAGGGATCGCCCAGTTCCAACGTGCGCAGCGGCATTCCGTGGAAGCTGAGCAGCAGAACTTCAGGCTTGAAATCGAGTGCGGAAAGCTGACAGGTGATGTCCGCTTCCAATGCCTCGATATAAGCTGGATCGTCATGATAGGCGGGGAGTGTTCGCAACGCCGCTTGCCATCGCGTATCGCCAAGATATTCGGCTGCCTTGTCGACCACGGTGGCAGTGGTCGCACCCGAATATTGCGGGTAAAGCGGTGCAAGCAAAATGCGATCGCACCCGGCCTCTTGCAGCGCTTTCAGTTCCTGCGGGATCGATGGCTGTCCATAACGCATGGCGTGGCGCACAATCACTTTATCGCCCAAACGATTCTGAAGACCGCGTGCTTGATCGCGTGTGATGACCAGCAAGGGCGAACCTTCATCGGTCCACACTTTTGCATATGCCTTGGCGCTCTTTTTCGGGCGCGTGTTGAGAATGATCCCGCGCAGGATCACCTGCCAGATCACAGCCGGTATCTCGATCACACGCGGGTCGGACAGGAACTCCTTCAGATAACGCTTCACATCACGCGGCTCAGGTGAGTCGGGCGTGCCCAGATTGACCACGAGCAAGCCAACACGGCCGCTATTGACTGGCGGGTGATCTGACGGGAGTTGTTGCTGCTGCCAGGTCACGCGGGGAGCATCCCAACCCGGAAGCTGCCGCTAGCGGAGGAGCGACAGAGCGCAGGGTTCTCTAGGGTCCTCGGGACTGAAAGCAGATACGTCATAAGCCGTCTGAAAGTAGGGGCAAGCGGCGCATTCTCAAGCCGGTGGCTGAATAAAGTGCGTTTGCAATGGCTGGCGCGGCCACCACAGCGCCCAATTCGCCCGGATCAAACGCCCGCGCATCGCTCGCGATGAAATCGACGATAATCTCCGGACAATCGGCCAGAGCCGGTAAGTTGAGCGCGCTCAATTGTTGGGATTGCAGCAGTCCGCCAGAATATCGCGTGCTCGCGCCCATCGCAGTTGCGAGGCCGAACACAAGACCTCCTTCGATCTGTTGACGCGCAATGTCTAGATTGACGATCCGCCCAATATCGACTGCCGCCACTATCTGATCCACGCGAACGCCGCCCTCGCCAGCCCGCGCCGTTGCGACGCAGGCAATGCGTCCACCACTCTCCGCATCGCCGATCCGGTGGCATGCAATACCCTGACCACTTTGATCAACGCCGCCGCCCCACTCAGCCAGGCTGGCTGCGCGCTGCAAACATGCGGCGAGCCGTGTGTCGCTGCCTAGCATGGCCATACGGAATGACAGCGGTTCGCGCCCTCTCTCGCTCGCCACTTCATCGATGAAGCTTTCAATCGCAAAAGCCGTGTATGTATTGGCGTTGCCGCGCAGACGAGATACGGGCAAGCCGATCTCCACCGGCACATGATCCACCGCCGCGTCTGGAATTGCGTAAGGCGGCATCGCGCCTTCGCCCGCCAAGCTATCCGCTTTTCCCTCTGTGTCACGAATGGCAGACCACGTGGCGGAGTTTTCAAACAGACGTTGCCCGAACTCCAGGTTGGCTGGCGGCATGGCGATCCGCGTGCGCATGGCTTCGATCCGCGCATCCGCACCTCGATCAATCTTTGCGGCTATCGAGATCGCAGCGGGCGAACGTGGACGCGAAGCCAAAATTTCCTGCCAACGAGACCAGACCAGTTGCACCGGCCGCGCGATCTCTCGCGCGATCAGCGCAACTTCGATGGCGTGATCATGCTCATAGCGCCGGTCAAAGCTACCACCGGCGGGCATCGGGAACAGAACGACATCTTCGACGTCGATACCGATTGCGCGCGCGGCTGCGATCCGGGCGCGCTCGGGCGCTTGGGAAGCGATCCAAAGCTCCAGCTTGCCATCAACAAATCGCGCGGTCGCCGTGCTGGTCTCGTTCGTGGCATGCAGTCCAGGCTCGATATCGTAGCGCAGCTCCAAATCGGGCGTTTCCAGGCGGGCATCGGGATCACCGCGCTCCGCAATTCGCTCAGCTTCGCCAGTGGTGACTGCGCGGTCAAGCTGCTCCTCGATCATGTCGCTATCAACGAGATGCTCCACCCTGAAGCGTGCCCCCATCGTGTCGAGCGCCTGCTCAGCCGCCCACCAGCTTGTCGCCACAACGGACAGCCAGCGTTTGCCTTTTACCGCTCCGACAATACCGCTGATATTGCGCGCGTTGAACGGGTTGAACTCTGTCAACTCAGCCTTGTCGAGCGGACCGTGGCGGATCGCTGCGTAGACCATGCCGGGCAGACGCACATCACCTGCGAACAGGAACGAACCATCGACTTTTGATGGCAAGTCCAAGCGCGGAAAGGCGCCTTCGCCCCCCGCTTCGCCGGGCAAGGCATCCTCGCTATAGGGCTCCGGCATTAATGGAGGCGGGTCTGGCGGATCGAATTCAGCCGCCTCCATCGCCAGCTCGCCAAAGCTCAAGCTGCGATCCTCATAGACGATAAAGCCCGCACTCGCGCGGCATTCCTCCCACTCGACATTCCAGCGCGCAGCAGCAGCCTGTGCCAGCATGGCCCGCGCCGAAGCCGCAGCTAAACGGCATGGCTCCTCGAACGCATCGAGCGATGTCCCATCACCGGTGATGTTGAGCCGCTCGGTTTGCGCAAAACGCGTCGCCAACGTTCCATCTGGGTCGTCGGCCAGGGCCGGAAAGTTTGCCCACATGGGTGCCCATTTCGCAGCCAGCGGGACATTGGCATATTCGCCGCTTACTGGCGCAGGTTCGACCGCAATCTGGCGCCAGTCAGCGCCCAGTTCGGCTGCAACCAGCTGCGGGATCAGCGTGGTAATGCCTTGCCCCATTTCCAACTGCGGCACAGCAACCGTAATAACACCGTCGCTGGCAATCTTGAGCCAGGCATCGAAGATCTGCTCGCCATCGCGCGCTTGCAGCGGATTTGGGAAGCTGCGCGGATACAGCGTCCACGCGATCAGCAGACCGCCGCCCGCTGCCGCTCCTACCAGCAATCCGCGCCGCGTAATCGCCATAGTCAGGCGCTCTCCCTTGCCAGCCAATCAGCGACTTTCTGCGCAACTTGAATAAATGCCTCGCCTTCCGGCAAATCGCGCGCTGCCGGAGGGTTGCCGCTATCGCCGGCTTCGCGGATCGGCAACGCAAGCGGAATGCGGCCAAGGAAGGGAATATCGACCTTGCCTGCCATCTCTTCGAATCCCCCCCTGCCAAAAGGGTGAGACACTTCGCCGCAATGCGGGCAGGTATAACCCGCCATATTTTCGACCAGTCCGATGATCGGGACATGGGCTTGTTCAAACAACTGGCCTGCACGTGCGGCATCGATCAGCGCAAGATCCTGTGGAGTGGATACCAACACGGCGCCGTCGGGTTTTTGCTTTTGCAGCATAGAGAGCTGCACATCGCCTGTGCCGGGCGGTAGATCGATCAACAACAATTCGGTCTCGCCCCATTCAGCATCGATCAGCTGATTTAACGCATTGCCCGCCATCGGCCCACGCCATGCAAGCGCTTGCGCAGGCTTTACCAAAAATCCCATCGACAGGACGGGCACACCATATTCGCTTTCAACCGGGATCAGCTTTTCGCCCGCCGCTTCCGGCTTCATCCCTTCGGTCTTGAGCAATTTGGGCTGAGAGGGGCCGTAGATATCGGCATCAACCACCCCAACTTTCACACCCAGTCTTCGCAAAGCAACCGCGAGATTCGTGGTCAGCGTTGACTTGCCCACACCGCCCTTGCCCGATCCAATCGCAATGATGCGGCGCTTGACCTTGTCAGCCATCATCGCCACGCGCACGTCACTCAAACCTTCTACCGAACTCAACGCATCAATGATCTGCTGTTCGACATGCGTCCGATCTTGAGGCGGCAGGCCGCTTGCATCGAGCACGACAATTGCCCGTTCGCCAACCCTGGTGGCGCTCTTTACCCGTGCGGCAATTGCTTCAGGAAGGTGGGAAATCAGATCCTTCGAATTCATGGGCCAAGCCCCTAGCACCAATTTCCGTAAGACAACCCCTGTTTTTCGCCGGAAGCGCTCCTATAAAAGAACTATGACCAAGTTTATCGACTTTCGAAATTCGATCGTGCTCGCAATGGCTGGAAAAAGCCCGTGGGGCAGTGGGGGCAACAATGACGGCGGCGATGGAGGGGATGACGGCCCTTCTGGTGGCGGCGACAACGGCGATGACAAGGGCGGCGGCCCGCGCAATCCCTGGCTTCCGGGCGGAGGAAGCGGCAAGCGCCGCTCTGCCAATATCGAAGATATCTTCAAGAATCGCGGCCCTGAAGGTCCGCGCAGAGGTGGCGGCGGACCACGCGGTCCGAACTTCCGGATGCCCCAAAGGTCAGGCGGCAAGAGCTGGCTGCCGTTGATTTTGGGCGGCGCAGCTGTGCTGTGGCTCGGCCTTTCGTCTGTTCATTTTGTCCAGCCGCGCCAGCAAGGCGTAGTAACCTGGCTGGGCGGTAAATATGCCGCCACACTCAATCCTGGCACCAACTGGACGCTACCGTGGCCAGTCCAGCAAGTGACGGTCGAGAATGTGAGCCAGATCCGTTCAGCAAAAATTCCGGAAGGCAATCAGGAAAAACTGATCCTGACAGGCGACCAGAACTTGGTTGATCTGAGTTATCTGGTGCGTTGGAACATCAAGAATCTGTCAGATTACCAATTCCAGTTGGAAGGACCGGAAGAAACCATTTTGGAAGCCGCCGAAGCCGCCATGCGAGCGTCGGTTGCCGAGCAGCCGCTTGACCGTGTTCTGTCCGGTGCAGGGCGAGCTGATATCGAGTTGGCCGTGATGACCAGAATGCAGGCGATGCTTGACGGTTATCGTGCAGGCATCGCGGTACAGGGTATCGAAATCGACAAGACCGACCCGCCCCAGCAAGTGATTGAAGCTTTCAATGACGTGCTTGCCGCGCAGCAGGATGCAGAACGTGATATCAACCAGGCGCAGCGTTATGCGCAACAGTTGCTTGCACGCGCTGAAGGTGATGCAGAAGCGTTTAACCAGATCTACGGTGAGTACCGTTTGGCACCGGAAGTCACGCGGAGACGCCTGTACTATGAAACCATGGAAAGCGTTCTGGCGAAGACCGACAAGACCATTATCGAGGCCGATGGCGTGACGCCTTATCTGCCGCTGCCGGAAGTTCAGCGCCGTTCGCGCGAAGCACAACCGCAAGTGGTAACTCCACCTGCAGGAGGTCAGTAAGCCATGGAACATATCTGGGAAAACTATAAGGCCTCAGTGATCAGCATCTTCATGCTAATCGCATTGGCGTTCTCCTCATTGTTCGTTGTCTCCGAAGACGAGCAGGCTGTGATCATCCGGACGGGTGAGCCTCACAGCGTCGTCAATATTTATCGTCCGGATGTTCCGTTTGGCGAGACTAAAGCTGGCATCTGGTGGCGGATTCCGATCGTGGATAATGTACAGATGGTCGATCGCCGAGTGCTCGATCTCGACATGGAACAGCAGGAAGTTCTGACCAGCGACCAACAGCGTCTCCAAGTCGACGCTTATGCGCGTTTCCGCATTATCGATCCGGTCCAGATGATCGAGAACGCAGGCACGGAAGAGAACGTCGCACTGCAGCTTGCGCCGATCCTGACCTCGGTTCTTCGTCAGGAATTGGGCCGCCGGACCTTTGCATCGTTGCTAACCGCAGAGCGCGGCACGGCAATGCAGCGCATTCGTGACACGCTCGACACCCAAGCGCGTCAGTACGGTGCGCAGGTGATCGATGTGCAGATCAAACGTGCTGACTTGCCCGAAGGCACGCCATTGACCGCAGCCTTCACACGGATGCAGTCTGACCGTCAGGAAGAGGCAGAAACCATCCGGGCTCAAGGTCGCAAGAACGCGCAGATCATTCGCGCAGAAGCCGAAGCGGCAGCCGCTTCGACCTATGCGGATGCCTATGGCAAGGACCCGGAATTTTATGACTTCTACCGCGCCATGGAAAGCTATCGCCGTACCTTTGAACAAGGCACAGGCGAAAGCTCCATGGTTCTGGATCAGGATAGCGAGTATTTCCGCCAGTTCCGCGGTCGTCGATGAATGTGGACGGGGCAGCCCGTGCTGCCCCGACCGACGAACGGTTGATGCACACCTACCGATTACATCTGTCGTTCAAATACGGTTAAGTGCATCCAAGCGCATAAATGCATCGTAATTGAAACCTGCCCAGCAGCGAATCCTAACTAAGCTGCAATGGGAACGAAGTGAGATTGAAAGGACAATAAGCCTGTGCGTTACGTATATGGACTGACCACTGCCCTTCTGATTGGCGGAGCAAGCCTTTCCCTCGCGACCGGCTATCCCGCTGGTGCGCAAGTTGCCCAGAATGATGATGCCGCGATGCAGCAGATTGTGCCGCGTCAGGGCGCACCGGCCAGCTTTGCCGATCTGACCGCGCAGCTACAGCCAGCGGTGGTGAATATCTCGACACGTCAGCGCATTGAAGTGCGCCAACAAGGCAACCCTTTCGCGGGCACACCTTTCGAGAATTTCTTCAACCGCCGCGGTGACGGAAACAACCAACAGCAACAGCCGCAGTTCCGCGAAGGACAATCGCTGGGTTCGGGCTTCATTATCTCGGCCGATGGCTATGTCGTGACCAACAACCATGTTGTTGCGCCGGACAATCGCGCTACGCTGGAAGAAATCACAGTCACAATGCCGGATGGCACGGAGTACGAAGCCGAACTGGTGGGCGCAGATCCCGCGTCAGACCTGGCAGTGCTCAAGATTTCCAGCGGCCGCGACTTCCCGTTCGTGCAATTCGGCGATTCTCAAGGCGCGCGCGTCGGTGACTGGGTGATCGCTATCGGTAACCCTTTCGGACTGGGTGGAACAGTGACGAGCGGTATCGTGTCGTCGGTGCTGCGTAATACTGGCGGCGGCGCGTATGACCGCTATATCCAGACCGATGCCAGCATCAACCGAGGCAATTCGGGTGGTCCTCTGTTCGACATGCGTGGCAATGTGATCGGCGTCAATAATGCGATCATCTCGCCAAATGGCGGCAGCGTAGGGATCGGTTTTGCCATCCCTGCAGAGATTGCAGCACCGATTGTCGCGCAGTTGCGCGATGGTGAAGAGATCGAGCGCGGCTTCCTGGGCGTAAATATCGTGCCGGTGAACGACGATTTGGCCGACTCTCTCGGCCTGCCGAAGAACCGCGGCGAATTTGTGCAAGTTGTTCAGCCCGATGGCGCGGCTGAGCGCGCTGGTATCAAACCGGGTGATGTCGTGACCGCGATTAACAATCAGCCGGTAACAACCGAACAGACGCTGTCATTCCTCGTTGCCAACATCAAGCCGGGCACGCGTATTCCAATCGATCTCATCCGCGATGGCGAAGAGTTGCGCGTGACGGCAACGGTTGCGAAACGTCCGAGCGAAGACGAGCTTCGTCGCCAACAAATGTTCGATCCCGATGCAGAGCCAGACGAAACCCCTGACGAATCAGACGGCACAATCGAGGAAAAGCTTGGCCTGCAGGTTATAACCCTGACCCCGCAAATCGCGCGGCAGTTGGGTGCAGGCGAAGATGTGACCGGCCTAGTCATTGGTGCGGTTGATCAAAACGCAGACGCTGCGCGAAAGGGGCTGCGCCGCGGCGACATCATTCTCTCTGCAAACTACCAAGAGACAGCGAACGTAACCGACTTGGAAGCGGTTGTGGCTGAAGCTGAAAGCACCGGACGGGAGGCTGTGCTTCTGCGCATCCAGCGCCGTGGCGGCTCACCCAGCTACATCGCGGTTCGACTGCGCTAGAATTCACGTAGACCAAGATCGAAGGGCGTTGGGAGCATTGCTTCCCGCGCCCTTTTAATTTGATCAGTTCACGCTTTCGCGACTTGTCTCGCTTGATCGAATAGTGCGAGGCATTCGCGGCGGAGCCGGTGGTGGCAGATTCTCTCCGGTTGCCCGATCCAGAAAGTCATCGCTTGCGGCCTGCCCGGCTTCGTTAGGTGGCAAGGTGAGTTGCGGGCGTTCGCCAGATCCCGGGACTTGCTCGCCCTCTACCGGCAAGGGGTAGCCATAGCGATCAACTTCGCGTCTTTGCGGGTCGACGAGATTGCCGTCCTCATCGATGAAGTAATAGTCGTCTGGATCGCCGTAGAGATATTCTTCGTCAGGCTCCAACATCCAACCAGGAAGCTGCACTTCTGTATCGAATTCTTCGACCGGACGCCCCTTTACAGCTTCGCGCATGAAGGATGAAAACGCGAGGGCCGGCGCACGCCCGCCCTGAAGCCCGCGCACTGCCTTGGCATCGTCGCGCCCCATCCACACGCCGGTAGTGATCCCGGATGAAAAGCCGACAAACCAGCCGTCCTTGTTGGAGCTGGTAGTGCCGGTTTTGCCTGCCACCGGCCGTCCGATCTGTGCCGCGCGACCGGTGCCTGTGCTAACCGCTGTCTGCAGCAAATCGGTGATCCCGGCGGCGACATAATCAGCCACCAACTGGCGTGAGCGGCCGCGTTGATGTTTGTAAATCTCTTCACCGCTGGCCGCAGTTACGCGGAGCACGCCGTATGGCTCAACCGATTGGCCTTTTGCCGAGATTGAAGCAAACGCGCGGGTCATCTCGATCAGCCGCACATCGCTGGTGCCCAGCACCATGGAGGGATAGGTTGAAATGGGTGACGATATGCCAAAACGCCGCGCCATCGACGCAATCGTGCCGGAACCAACATCCTGCCCCAGATTGGCCGCCACGGTGTTGACGGAATAGGCAAAGGCGGTTCGCACATCTATCTCGCCGCTGAAGCGGCCGTTTGAATTGCGTGGACGCCAGCCATCTATCTCTACCGGTGCATCCTGCACGCCATCATCGGGGGTCCAGCCCGCTTCCAGCGCGGCCAGATAGACGAATAGCTTCCAAGCGGAACCTGGCTGGCGCTGCGCCGCGGTCGCGCGGTTGTAGCTGCTTTCAACGTAGTCTGTACCGCCAACCAGCGCGAGAATAGCACCATCACGGTCGAGACTGACCAAGGCGCCTTGTGCGCCATCAGGGGCATTCGCCCTGATGGAAGCAGTCGCCTGTTCCTGCAATTCGGTGTCGAGTGTTGTCCATACTTCGATCGCCTCGAACGTTTCTGGCAGCAACAGATCAAGCTGCGGCAGAACATAGTCCGTAAAATAGCGGACCGAATTTCCGCCCAAGCGCGTTTTCAGGTTGACGGCATCCACATCTACCGAGGCCTGCTGAGGCGTAATGTAGCCCTGCTCTCGCATCAATCGCAGCACGGTTTGCGCACGCGCTACAGCTGCGTCGACATCAGCAGTTGGTGAATAACGCGAAGGCGCCTTAACCAGCCCGGCGATGATAGCGGCTTCCGCGACTGAAAGCTCGGTCGCCGGGTGGCTGAAGAAGTTTCGGCTGGCGCTGTCGATGCCATACGCCCCGCCGCCAAAATAGACCTTGTTGAGATAAAGCTCGAGGATTTGCTCTTTGGAAAATTTCCATTCGAGCGCCGCTGCCAGCACGGCTTCACGCGCTTTGCGGTCGACCGAACGGTTGTTGTTGAGGAACAGGTTGCGGGCCAACTGTTGGGAAATGGTGGACGTGCCGCCAATCCGGCTGCGATCACCGATGGTTCCTTCCACAACCGCACCTGTCAGGCGGATCGGATCGACGCCGAAGTGCGAATAGAAACGGCGGTCTTCCACGGCGACCATCGCATCCTTCATGACTTGCGGAATCTCGTCGTAGTCCATCCAGTTGCCGAAACTGGGGCCCAGTTCCACAATCGGAGTGCCGTCGCGCGCGCGCACCAGAATGGTCTGATCGTTCTGCGTCGCTTTCAGCTGATAATAGCTTGGCATTGTTTGGACCGCGAAACTAACGGCCACCGCCAGGAACACCGCGCCCAGAACGGCCAGTCCCCCACCCCAAAGGGCAATCCGCTTGGCCCACAACCTAAGACGGCTGTCAGATCCGCCTCCGCCGCGAGATTTGCGCGTGAGCTTGCGGCGCGAACCCGGCTCGCTGCGTTCTGCTGCTGCGCGTCTACTGCCGCGCTTCATCCGCATCTTGGCGCCTCGTTTGGACGTCACTTTATCGCTCTATTGCCCTGATTGCTGGTAGACAAAGTCGTTGCATAGGCGAGTTGTAACCTTGCGTGAACGGGTATCCGGGGGATTTCCTCCGCCGCAATCAGCCTTCGGGGTCAAAGTCGAGCGAGGCCGAATTGATGCAATAACGCATTCCGCCCTCTTCAGGCGGACCATCGGGGAATACATGGCCCAGGTGTCCGCCGCATTTGGCGCAAAGAACTTCTGTACGGATCATACCATGCGAGATGTCGCGCCGCTCTTCGACCATGTCGCTTTCGGACGGCCTGGTGAAGGCCGGCCAACCGCAGCCCGAATTGTATTTGGCATCGCTATCGAACAGCCGGGTGCCGCATCCAGCGCACATATATTCACCGGCGTCGTAGTGCTTGTCATACTTGCCTGTAAACGCGCGTTCCGTGCCTGCTTCACGAAGGATGTGGTATTGCTCCGGCGTAAGTTTCGCCCGCCATTCCGCGTCAGTCAGTTCGGTCTTGTCGCTCATCGTCGGCTCCTCAATCATCAACCTTCGCATAATGCAAAGGCGGCTGGATCACGCCCATACGTTCGGTCAATAACGGGCGGAAACTGGGGCGGCTCTTGAACACCGCATACCAGCCGCGGGTCTGTTCATGACCTGCCCAGTCTATCCCCCCCAGGTAATCGGCAACAGATATCTGGGCAGCCGCCGCCAGATCGGCAAGGCTCATGGTCGATCCTGCCAACCAGGGGCGATTGTCGATCAGCCAATCCATGTAATCCAGATGCCCGTGTGCCAACTTCATCGCTTCGCGCAAGACGCGCGAGTCCGGTGGCTGATTGAGCACGATCCGCTTTTTCATCCGCTCATTGAGCAACGGCGCCGTCACATCGTTATAGAAATTCTCGTCGAACAGCGCGACCAGACGCCGGATTTCTGCGCGATTGGTCGAAGTCCCGTTAATCATTGGCGACTTGTCGACCGTCTCCTCGAAATATTCTGCGATCGCCCGACTGTCACACAAGACAATGTCGCGTTCCTGGTGCGCCAGAACCGGGGTGCGCCCAGCCGGGTTCAAATTCCAGAAATAGTCGCTCGCAGACCAAGGATCCTCGCGCAGCATTTCATAGGCAACGTTCTTTTCCGCCAGCAATAGCCGGATCTTGCGCGAAAAAGGACAAAGGGGGAATTGATAGAGGCGCCACATGCTGGGCGAACTCATGCAGCAATTTGCTGGCTAAATCTACTGACACATTGCTCGATTCGACGCGTTATCAGACCCCGGATGCGTCCAACATCAACAGGCAGCCCGGCATTACATTATCGAGCAAATTGTTGTCGATCAGGCGTTGAGCCTCGGCCTTCGCCATTTGCGAGACCTGTTCGCGCGTCATGCCGGTATCATCGATGATTTTGGCCAGCGATCGCACGAAGAATTCGCGCCCGCGCGGATCGATTCTGGGCCATGCCCGCACGGCTTCGTCACCATTCGCCTGCCCATAGGAAACCAATGCAAAAGCAGCCGAGCACCGCAGCATGGCCGCGTGCTCCTGCGGCAATTGGGCTCGCCCGCCATCCACCGGAGCGGGCTGTAAACTTGCAGCCAAAAGGGCCGCCGCATTGAAAAAAGTCATCATTGCCGGTGCCTATATCACTCAATCTGAACGCAGCTCTTCCAATATGCTTGTTGTGACGCCCAGAGTAACCTAGGCAAATCCAACCAGAGAAGGAGAGGTTACCAAATGTTCAGCCATGTGATGGTCGGATCGAACGACATCGAAGCTTCAAAGAAATTCTATGATGCTGTGCTCGGCGTACTTGGTGCGGGCGAGCCGATGCGCGACGAAAAGGAAGACGGCACAGTTCGCCTGTTCTATTTTCACAATGACAGTATTTTTTCGGTTTCGACCCCGATCGACGGGCAGCCCGCAACCGCCGGTAACGGGTCGACTGTCGGCTTCGCTTGCGACAGTCTGGAGCAGATACAAGCCTTGCATGATGCCGCGGTGGCTAACGGCGGGACAACCATCGAAGATCCACCTGGGCCACGGACCAGCAATATCGGCACATTGAACCTGTGCTATTTCCGCGATCCGTCAGGCAACAAGATTTGCGGTCTGCACCGCGCAGGCTAACGACTTAGCTGGAACACTGCGAATTCGGCGCGCCAGTTAGCTGCTGTCGCGCCGATTTTCTTTTCGCCGGCGAAGAACCATGCGTTCTCGATTCTGGCATCCTTTGCGCGGGCTAGTTCGCGGAAATCGTCAATCGTCACATGGTGGATATTCTGCGTCTCGTACCAACTCACCGGCAAAGCGCGGGTTACAGGCATACGCCCGCCAAACATCAGTGAAGCGCGCGTGCGCCAATGGGCGAAGTTGGGAAAGCTGACGAAAACCTGATTGCCGACCCGCAATAGCTCATCGAGCATCTTGTCCGGCCGTTCGGCGGTTTGCAGGGTCTGCGAAAGGATTGCGTAGTCAAACGCCTTGTCAGGGTAGTTAGCCAGATCGCTGTCGGCATCGCCCTGAACCACTGATAGTCCCCGCGCTACACAGCGCTCTACGCAAGTGGCGTCGATCTCGATACCGCGCGCATCGCATGATGCTTCATGCTCTAGCACGTACATCAGATCGCCATTGCCACAGCCGATATCCAGCACGCGCGAATTCGGGCGCACGTGACTGGCAATCGCAGAAAGGTCCGGCCGCAAGGCGCTACCCATCAAGGAACCCCCTCATCACTCGATCTAGCTGCTCGTGCTCCAGCAAGAAGCTGTCATGTCCATGCGGCGCGCTAAGCTCAACAAAGCTCACCTTGGCACCGGCCGCATTAAGCGCGTGCACGATATGGCGGCTTTCCGCAGTGGGATAAAGCCAATCACTGTCAAAACTGATCAGGCAAAACCGTGCAGATGCGCCTGCAAAGGCATTGGCAAGAGTTCCGCCGTGCTCCTCTGCCAGATCGAAATAATCCATCGCACGGGTGATGTAGAGATAGGAATTGGCATCAAAGCGCTGCGTAAAGCCGCTGCCTTGATAGCGAAGGTAGCTCTCGACCTGAAAATCCGCGTCAAAACCAAAGCTTTTGGTCTCACGGTCCTGCAGATTGCGGCCGAACTTCTCCGTCAGGCCTTCTTCCGAAAGGTATGTGATATGCGCGGCCATGCGTGCCACCGCCAAGCCGTTGTCGGGCGAAGCATCTGATGCATAGTAATCGCCTCCATTCCAATAGCGATCAGCCATGATGGCTTGCCTGCCAACCTCGTGAAATGCGATATTCTGCGCCGAATGTCGCGCCGATGACGCAATGACCAGCATGCGTTCGGCTCGCTCTGGCCAGTTCGCAGCCAGGCTGAGCGCCTGCATCCCGCCCATCGATCCACCGATAACCGTGTGTAGCTTCTCGATACCGAGCTCGTCGAGCAAGCCGACCAGCCCGCGCACCATGTCACGGATGGTGATGACCGGAAAACGCATACCGTATGGCTGGCCGTCCGCTGCCAGCGAGGCGGGGCCGGTCGAACCCATGCAGCTGCCGATCACGTTGGCGCAGATGACGTGGTAGCGGTCTGTATCAATGACTTTACCAGGGCCAACAATACGCTGCCACCAACCGGGCTTTCCTGTAATGGGATGATCCGACGCGACATATTGATCGCCTGTCAGCGCGTGACAGATCAGGATTGCGTTGCTCTTGTCTGCAGCCAATTCGCCGTAGGTTTCATAGGCGATTTCGACACCTGACAGCACCTGCCCGCAGTCAAGCGGCAAGTCAGCGCTGAGCTTGATGCTCTTCGAGACGATCTCTTGTGCCATTGGGCGTGTCGATTGGGCGAGAGCGGCTTCCAAGTCAATTGCTCAAGGGCATTGGCGCATTTCCATTTTCTTTCCGCGCACAAAGCGGTTATTCGCCTCGCCCTATGACTGACGCCGATCAAAGTCGCCCCGAAGGCAAACCCTGGATCATGGGCATTCACGCCTATGTACCGGGCAAGGCCGTTAGCGCCGATGGCACGCAACTGATCAAACTGTCCGCGAACGAAAACCCCTTGGGCACAAGCGAAGCTGCACATGCGGCGCGCAAAGCCGTGGCCGACAGCGCGGAGTATCCCGATCCCGACGCGCGCGAATTGCGCTTGAAGATCGGTGAAGTTCACGGCCTCGATCCGGCGCGGATTGTCTGCGGCACTGGTTCCGACGAATTGCTCAATCTGGCCGCGCAAGGTTTTGCCGGACCAGGCGATGAAGTTCTGTTTAGCAAGTTCAGCTTCTCGGTCTATTACATTGCCGCACGGCGTTGCGGCGCGACGCCGGTTGAAGCGCCCGACAATGATTATGCCACGAATGTCGATGCTCTGCTGGCGGCTGTAAGCGACAAGACAAGCGTCGTTTTCCTGGCCAACCCCAACAATCCCACCGGCACCTATCTGCCGCGCAGCGAGGTCAAACGTTTGCATGCTGGATTGCCGTCAGATGTGCTGTTGGTGGTGGATCAGGCCTATGCCGAGTATCTGGAAGCAGACGAAGATGACGGCGGAATGGAACTCGCCATGGCGCATGATAACGTGCTGGTCACCCGTACCTTTTCAAAGATTTACGGGCTGGCCGGCGAACGGATTGGCTGGGCCACAGGCGCACCGCATCTGATTGATGTCCTCAACCGTATTCGAGGACCTTTCAATGTCACCAGCAGCGGACAAGCGGCCGCAGCAGCAGCGCTTGATGATCAGGAATTTGTTTCCCGCAGCCGCGATCACAATGCGCAGGAACTGGCCCGCTTTACCGCCGCAGTCGAAGCATTGGGCAATCACGGACTGCGCCCCATCCCCAGCAAGGCAAATTTCCTGCTGGTGCTGTTTGAAGGCGCAGTCACTGCCGAGCAGGCGCTCAATGCGATCAGCGATGCCGGCTATGCCGTTCGTCATCTGCCCGGCCAGGGACTGCCCAACGCTTTGCGTATCACCATCGGACATCGTGCCGATATGGACCAGATCGCGGCGACACTGCGCGCGCTTTGCGGAGAGAGAGCGTGAGTATTCAGTCTGTCGCGATTATCGGGCTAGGCCTCCTAGGTGGCTCAATCGGTCTTGCGGTGCAAGATCGCGCAAGTGACATTACAACCACCGGCTATGACGCGGACGCGGATGTGCGCGGCAAGGCCGCCGAGCGCGGTCTTGTCGGAACCGTTTGTACCAGCGTCTCCGATGCAGTGGCCGAAGCGGATCTGGTGATCCTGTGCGTTCCGGTCGGCGCCATGGGGTCGGCAGCGGCTGAAATTGCAGGCCATTTGAAGCCCGGCGCAATCATCAGCGACGTCGGTTCATCAAAGCAGAGCGTGCTCGAAGATCTGTCCGCGGCGCTTCCGGGACTGACGGTCATTCCCGCGCACCCTGTTGCCGGTACAGAGCAAAGTGGCCCGGAGGCAGGCTTTGCCACGCTGTTCGAGAACCGCTGGTGCATTCTGACCCCGCCTGATGGTGCAGATGAGGCATCGGTTGAAGCGCTGGCCGATTTCTGGCGCACGCTCGGCTCGAAAATCGAGATCATGGATGCCGAACACCACGACCTGGTTCTGGCCGTCACAAGCCATATTCCGCACCTTATCGCCTATACGATTGTGGGTACGGCCAGCGATCTGGAAGACGTAACCCGCAGCGAGGTGATCAAATATTCGGCTGGCGGCTTCCGCGATTTCACTCGCATTGCGGCCTCCGATCCGACCATGTGGCGCGACGTGTTTCTGCAAAACAGATCCGCTGTGCTGGAAATGCTGGGCCGCTTCACTGAAGACCTGACTGCGCTGCAGCGCGCAATCCGTTCAGGCGACGGCGAGACCTTGCACGAACTGTTTAGCCGCACCCGCGCCATTCGCCGCGGAATTATCGAGGAAGGCCAGGATGACCCTTCACCCGATTTCGGGCGAGGTCACTAAGCTGCTTTGTTCAGCGCATTCATCGCTGCATGCACGCGTGCTTCGGCCTCAGCACGCGGTAAGCTGGCCGGAACAGGCTCGCCAATTTTGTAGGTGATCGTACCGGAACGTTTCCAGAGCCTGTGATAGAGACGCCCGCTGTTTACCGCGACCGGGATCACTTGCAGGCCGAGTAATTTATAAAGACCGGCAAAACCCGATTGCAAGGGCGGCGACTGGCCCGGCGCCACCCGCGTCCCCTCGGGAAAGATCACCAAGGGCCGCCCTTCGTTCAGTTTCTCTTTCGCGTTGACGATCATCTGGCGAAGCGTCCGTGCGCCTTGGTCACGCGCGACCGGGATCAGGCCGTATACTACCGCTGAGCGCCCCCAGCCGGGAATCATGAACAGCTCGCGCTTGGCAAATACTGATGGCGTATCGAGAAGGGTCGGGGCGTCGATCGCTTCGAAATAGCTTTCGTGTTTGATCGCATAGAGAGCCGGCCCATCGGCAAGTTTTCCTTCGACTACCACGTCTATCCCGACGATGGCTTTGAGGCACCAGCGATGCCACCGGCTCCAGCTGGTTACAACGGCGCGCAATTGCGCCTTGCCCAGGAACAGCGCGATGACAGACCCGATAACCAGCATCGCGCTCCAGCCATAAAAGACCGGGTAATAGACTAGACTTCGAAGTATCGACATGGGCGAGTGCCTAAAGCCCCGTCAGCGCGGTAAACTCGCTCGCTAGAAGCTTGTGATATTCAATAACTACCGTGCTCATGCGAAAACGCGTCGGCAAAGCATCGCTCACCACTACAATACTGCCTGGCAGAAGCCGGTTGAGCTCTGATTCTACCCGGCGCATATGCCAATCGCTGGTCACCAGCCGCAGGGTCTTATGCTTGCTAGCCATCGCCCATTGCGTGATCTCCGTCGCGTTACTGCGGGTATCTGTCGCATCAAATCCCAAATCGACACAGCAGTTCATATGGCGCTGGGACACGCCAAACTCGGCGGCAAATTCCGCAGGGGTCACATCATTATTCACGCCGCTTACCAGCATTTCTTTCGCTAGCCCCCTGTCCAGCACTTCGATGCCGCGTTGAATCCGCCCTGCTTCGCCCGTTGCGACCACGATTGCGTCGGTCTCGATGTCACCGGCGGGGCCGGGGGTGCTGGCGGCAAACCAGACAAATCCGAAAATCCAGATCAGGAATAGTCCTGCTACAAATCGCAAAATCACAGCATCCGCCTCAAGGCTGAAAGCACAGTTGCGCGGGCCGTTAGCATCGCCAAAGCAATCCCGCCAAGTGGAATAGCGAACAATAGCGCCCAATCGGTCAAGCGCAGATTGCCCCCCGTTACGATTCCCGAATCTATCGCAGCGAACCGTCCGCCTACAAGCCAAATCGCCACAGAACCCAATGCAAGACCCGCCGCCCCGCCAAGAAGCGCATCAAAGGCCACTGTCCGTTGAAA
This sequence comes from Altererythrobacter rubellus, assembly GCF_030284385.1. NCBI lineage: Bacteria > Pseudomonadati > Pseudomonadota > Alphaproteobacteria > Sphingomonadales > Erythrobacteraceae > Altererythrobacter > Altererythrobacter rubellus. Next base: position 867,292 of record NZ_CP127221.1, on the reverse strand, counting down.
AATCTGCGCGATCTGCCGGTCTGTCCCGCCAAGCAGGTGTACGATTTCGATTGTTTGCTTATGCGTACTGAAGGCACTTCTGGCAGCGAGCCAGACTGCCGCAGCGCTGCCCAGTGCAAGCAAGACGATCAGCCCGAGCGCCATGTAACGCAGCGACGAAAGCGCGTCATAAACCGGGCGCAGCCATGCAGACTGCGCATCGACGCGGGCTGTCGGTATCTCTTCAAGCAACATGGCATTCAAGCGCGCAGTCTCTTCCGTGCTGGCAACACCGGCCAATTCTGCATCAACCAGCGCGGGGATCGGGATCCCGCCTTGCGAAGCCGCGGTGTCGCCAATCCATGGATCGAGCAATTGAGCCAGCTCCTCCTGAGGCACGACCCGAACGCTAGTCACAGCGCTGTCTGCAATCAAAAGCTCCGCTGCACGCTGCGCTTGCGCATCGCGCACTTCTGCATTGGCTTCGATTATCTGTACCGTCAGCGCGCCTGACAAATCGGATTCTGCCCGATCAATCAAATTACCCAGCGCTATTCCTGCGGCGGCGGCCATGACCGTCAGCGCGATCATGATGGCAATGACCCAGGGGATAGGCCCGCGGCTGCGCGAACGTGGCGCCAATCGATCAACCCGCTTGCCGCCAAACGGTACCAGATCACGCGCGAGCGAGCGGCCGATGAGCGGCGGACGCTTCATTTACCGATCCCTTCGTCCAATGCCCTGCGCCCAATCTGTGGCGGATACCGCAGCGCACCGGTTGGATCGAGCAGATTGCCCTTTTGCAAGCGCATGATGAGCGAATCCGGCATGCTTCGCAGCAAATTCATATCATGCGTCGCTACTATAACCGTCGTGCCCAGGCTGTTCATCCGTTCGAACAATTGCAGCAATCGCTGCGCCATTTCCGGATCGACATTGCCCGTTGGTTCATCGGCGATCAGCAATTGCGGGCGGCCGATTACAGCGCGCGCAATCGCGACACGCTGTTGTTCACCGCCTGACATAGTGGTCGGCACAGCTTCAATCCGATGGCCCAGACCGACCCATTCCAGCATCTCTGTGACGGGATCGGTCAGTTCGGCTTCACGCACCCCCGCCACGCGCAATGGCAGCGCCACATTGTCGAAAGCGGTCAGATGCGAGATCAGCCGGAAGTCCTGAAACACCACCCCCAGCTTGCGGCGCAATTGCGGCATCTGTTCGCGCGGCAGTGTGATCAGATCCTTGCCAAACATCCGGATTGCTCCACGCGAAGGGCGCTGCGCAAGGTAAAGCATCTTGAGCAGGCTCGTCTTCCCGGCTCCGCTGGCACCAGTCAAAAAGTAAAAACTGCCCGGGAAAAGCGTGAAAGAGAGATCGCGCAAGACCTCTGGCTCAGTGCCGTATCTCAGCCCAACATTGTCGAAAGTGACAAGTTCGTGCGCGCGTTCGCTCATCCGGCGGGTCTATCCCAAGCATATCAGCGTGCAAGCATAATCATGGCCAAATGGGGTCCCAGGGGAGTTCCGATGTGGAAAAACACGTCAGAATGGATGCCAGTCCTTGTGTCAGGCTTGTTGCGCCTGCACCGCCCGCCTAGAGGATTACCCCATGATCATTGCCTGTCCCGAGTGTCACACACGATATTTGGTGCCTGATGCGGCGATCGGTATTGAAGGGCGCACAGTGCGCTGCGCCAAATGCAAACGCAGCTGGTTTCAGGACGGAAATGTCCCGGACACTGAACCGGAGCAGCCGACGCCCAGCGAGAAACCGTCTGATCAGGCAGAGACCCGCGCTTCGCCCGAACCGGAAGAAGACACCGCGGTTGCCGGGCCCGGGGATAGCGAGGATCCATCGCAACCGTCGGTGAATTTCTGGAAGACGCCCGAAGCGGAAACCAAAGCTGAGCAGAGTGGACAGGTTTCCGCCGAACCGGAGCCTGAATCTCGACCCGAACCAGAACCAAGTTTTGTCAAGCCGGCAGTCGAGACAGTGTTTGAGACGTACTCTTCCGACGACGACTATTCGCAATTCGATCACGAGCCGCCCTTTCGCCCACGGCGCAATCCGATCAAGATCTGGACTGCGGCAGCTCTTTTGTTTGCTGTGAGCGCCGGCGCTGCGATCGTCGCGGTGAACATTTGGGGCCTCCCCGCCTGGGTGCCGATCGAACGGCCGGTATTCGGAATGCAGCAAGACGGGCTGCAGCTCGACTTCCCGCCAGAGCAGCAAGGCGTTCGGACGTTGCCCAACGGGACCAAATATCTCGAAGTTCAAGGCACTGTGACTAATGACGCGCGTGAAAGCCTGAATGTGCCGACGATCTTGATCGTGCTGCGCGATGGGCAGCGGCGGATCGTCTACACCTGGGAAGTTGTGCCACCGAAGAGCGAGCTATTGCCCGGCGAAACCATGTCGATCACCGAGGCGATGCTGGACGTGCCGCGCTCTGCCGCTGAGATCGAAATCGGCTGGAAGCCACGCTAGAATAACGCCCCGGGCAGCGCTGCCCATTTAATAAGTCCAAAACGCTTGCGAAGCGACACAGTGGTTGCTAGTGGCGCGCTCCTGTTCGCAAAGGGATTTACCAACCTTTGTTCGACTCGGTGCGGTCGTGGCGGAACTGGTAGACGCGCAACGTTGAGGTCGTTGTGGGCTAACGCCCGTGGAAGTTCGAGTCTTCTCGACCGCACCAATTACCTCTCACATAGGTGATAATATCTTCGCCAGGTCCCGAGGTGTCACCGAGATCCTTCGGTTACCGATTGCGGTTGCATGAACACTAAATGCAACCGTTTAAGTGGTACGCTCAGTCAAAAGTGAACCCGCCTTTAGGTTCAATTACCGAACTGCCCAGCCTTTACCGAACGAGCGGCTATGCCAAGCCGCGCTATCCGGATATGTCGAAAAACGTGTCCGCGAGTTACAATGTTTCGAAAGTCAGTCCTGCATTTGCCTCAAGCCGCTCTACCAAAGCATCTCCCATGAGGGAAGCGGGGGTCCAAAACCCTCCCGCATTCTTGCCAGTTTCAGCAGTGTCGAGAATGCACAGCCCCGCCTCTGCAAGCATCTTGGCAGTGGAGCCGTATCCGGGGTCTCGGTCGCCGGTAACCCGCACTCTCACGACCTCACCGCTTGAGGTGGTGCCGGCCAGCTTGATCTTGAAAAAGCCGGCCTCCTGAACCTCTTTCGAAGGTCCTTCGCCTGGCTTTGGCAGAAACTTTTCAGCCAGCCAGCGTGTAGGTGGCAGAGCCAGAACGCCCATGAAACCACCCATGCCCAGTGTCATCGCGATTGACCCCAAGCGGCCCCGAAAGCCATCACCGGTCATCGTGTATTCGGAATAACGAAAATTCTCACCATAGCGATTGCCTTGCAGCGCGTTGGTGCGTTGCACGATCCGCGTGTTGATCCCCGCCATGACAAAGGGCGCACACCATGATTTTAGCGCATCGCTGTAGTAACGTGCCTCTGTGCGTTGTTTGGCTGTGTTGTGATAGTCATCAGGACACATAAGGTAAGGGTCCGCGAGCTTCTTGCGCAAGGACGGATCGGCTCCCGCTTCCTTCAGTACATTAAGCAGGCTGGCGACGGTGCCTCCGCTGAACTCCCCTTTGGCCGCTTCGACCCCGAATTCGACTGTCTCGCAGGGGCCACCGGTAGTCTCCGTCGCATAGTTCTGCAGAAAATGCGTACCAAGGTCGCTTGGTATTGAGTCAAAGCCGCAGCAATTGACGATCAGCGCCCCGCTTTCGCGCGCAGTCTCGCCATACTTATCCAGCATCGCGGAAATCCACTGAACCTCGCCTGTAAGGTCGCAATAGTGGGTGCCACTGGTCGCGCAAACCTTGACCAGCTTTTCTCCATAAAGCGCGTATGGACCGACGGTGGAGATAACGAGGCGCGTTTGCGCGCACACATCGGCAAGCGATGCCTCCTCGTCCGAATTAGCTATAAGCGTTGGCAAATCTGCCGCGCCTTCGCCTAATTTCTCTTTCAGAGCGGCGAGCTTGGCTGGCGAGCGAGCAGCGATGGCCCAGCTCACATCACCACCGATACCGTATTTCGAGAGGATGTATTCCGCTGTGATTGCCCCCACAAAACTGGTGGCACCATAGACGACAAGATCAAATTTGGCTTTCTCGGTCATGGACGTTCCTGCTGTGAACTGGGATGTTTGGGGTCCAAGGCTTGATAGAAAGCTTGGGTAGGTAGGAACACTACTCTGAGTAACGCTCTGACACAATGGAAGCGTTGCTGTGAGGCGTATGCGGTATCCACCAAAGTTGATGAAGGCCCCATCCGCGCCGCTCAAGCAGAGGAAGAACTTTGGCTTACAAGAACGGTAAAAGACGCTTCCGTCTGGCAGGTTCGCACTAATGCAAAAGAATTGACCATGTTACTCGCCCAGTGGGAAGGCGCGCTTAGTTCAAACCAGATCATCGGTTCGTCCGCACGTTTATCTCGATATGCAATCATGCATGCATGAGCAAAGTCAGCTAATTGCGCTGCTCGCTTGCTTGCGTTATGATCGTCGATGAGTGATGGTTGGATCACTTTGTCTCGAATAGAAATTCTTGTGCAGGCTTGGCACCAAATGCTGGGCTGTGCGTTATTTAAAAGTGTTCCGGCTGAAATTGGAACGATGGAAAGGGTAGATGATGAAGAAGCTCCAACTTGGTCTAATGGCTAGCGCATCGGCATTGTTGCTTGCGGCCTGCGGTGGCGGCGAGAGCGAGCCGGCCGCGACCGAAGAAACGACAACTGAAGAAGTGGCTCCCGCAGAAGAAGCCGCGGTTGAAGAGCCTTCAGCGCCTGCGGCTGACGATGTCGCAACACTCGATGGCACCACACTGGCTGATTTCACCGGCGAGGCAGCGGCGGGCGAAAAGACCTTCATGCAGTGCGCCTCTTGCCATGTGGTCGAGCCGGGCGTGAACCGTGTCGGTCCATCGCTGGCGGGGATTGTTGGGCGTGCAGCAGGCAGCATCGATGGCTACAACTATACCGAAGCCAACGCGAACAGCGGCATTACTTGGACACCTGAGAAGATGTTCCAATATCTGGAAGATCCGCGCCGCGTAATTCCGGGCACCAAAATGGCATTCGCTGGCCTGAAAGATGGCCAGGACCGCGCCAATGTGATCGCATATCTGCAGACGACCGGCAGTTAAACCATACCACTCAAACAAATTAGAAAGAGCGCAAGGCCCATAGGCTTCGCGCTCTTTTTCTTTGTGGGGACCGGATTGAGGCTCAGGCGGCGATCGAGCCCCGCGCCAACTCGCATTGCGACCAGATGTCACTGAGAGCGTGGATCAAGCGGTCCGTGTCCCCGTCATCGTGTACAGGCGAAGGGGTAAGCCGTAGACGTTCGGTTCCAACCGGAACTGTCGGATAGTTTATCGGCTGTACATAGATACCGTGGTTATCCATCAGCCAATCACTGATCATCTTGCACTTCTTGGCATCCCCCACCATTACCGGAATGATGTGACTGGGGTTCGGCAAATGCGGAATACCGAGCATATCAAGCTTGCGGCGCACTTCAGCCACCCGCTCGCGCTGTTGCTCGCGCTCGGCATCGCTGTTCTTCAAGTGCCGAATGCTGGCAGCAGCACCTGCAGCAACTGCCGGCGGCAAAGCAGTGCTGAAGATAAATCCGCTGGCGAAGCTGCGAACGAAATCAACCAGATCTGCTGATCCGGCGATGTAGCCGCCCATGACGCCGAACGCCTTACCCAGTGTGCCTTCGATAACGGTGATGCGGTCCATCAAACCTTCACGCTCGGCCACGCCGCCACCGCGCGGACCGTATAGGCCAACTGCATGAACTTCGTCGATGTAAGTCATCGCGCCATGCTTCTCACACACATCGAGAATTTCGGCGATGGGCGCGATATCGCCGTCCATCGAATAGACGCTTTCGAACGCGACCAGCTTTGGCACATCCGGGCCAAAGTCTGACAGCTTACAATCCAGATCATCAACATCGCTGTGGTTCCAGATCTTATAGGGTGCGCGGCTATGGCGAATGCCCTCAATCATGGACGCATGATTAAGCGCATCTGAAAAGACCACGCAGCCGGGAATCTTGGAGGCGAGCGTGCCCAGGCCGGCCCAGTTAGAGACGTAACCTGAGGTGAACAACAGCGCGGCTTCCTTGCCGTGCAGATCGGCCAACTCGCGTTCCAGCTCGACGTGATAATGATTGGTGCCAGAAATGTTGCGCGTGCCGCCAGCGCCTGCACCGCATTCGTCGAGCACATTGTGCATTGCCTCCAGTACCACCGGGTGCTGCCCCATGCCGAGATAGTCGTTCGAACACCATACAGTCACTGCCTGAGTTTCATCGTCGACAAACCGTGTGGCATGCGGGAAAGACCCACGGTGCCGCTTGATATCGGTGAAGACGCGGTAACGCCCGTCTTCGCGAATTTCGTCAAGCTGCTCCTTGAAAAAGGCATCGAAATCCATGGCTTAACTTTCCTCTTCCAGCGTGATCCTCTTGGGCAGTGCCCAGCCCCACAGCGCGCCATCGCGAAATGGCAACGCCAAAAACAGATGTTCGAGTGCACCAAGTGCAGCGAGCGCGAACAGCAGGCTTGCCCCCACTGCTTCGGCACTGCCAGCTGCCGCTTCCATCGCGCGCAAACCGGTCCAATAGGCAAAGGCGCAGACCGCCGCGATCGAAATCACCAACTCTAACCTTAACCGCTTGGGCCCGTAATATGATTTGAGATAAGACAAATGCGCAGGCAGAATATCCGTCGCCGAATTTGGTACTCCGGCAAAGATATTGAGCTTGGCTGACAGCCGGAGTGTATAGAGCAACACAAAAGTCATCGCCCCGATCTGATTTGGTGCAGTCCACGTCAGCGTGATGAGCATCAAGGCGGACAAGACCAAAGCAATCTCATGATGGATCACCGTTGCACTCGCTTCGGAAAAACGCTGCCAGCCGGTACTGCCAGGCGAAATCTCTTCGCGCCGCGGACCGGTGGCAGCGCCTGTCAGAAAAGCGATTTCTTGCCAGGACCAGACCATCAACGCTCCCATGAACGCCAGATAGACAGCCCAGACTTGCGCATATTGCATGGCGAACAGGATCGCGACCAAGCCAGCCAAACCGACCCCGCCTGACAGCAGCAGGCTGCGCGGAAAAGTCGCGCGTTGGCGATTATCGAGCCACGCGATCATTCCTGTTGCCAGAAACCAGACCGCTACAGTGACAATCACCGGCAGGATATGGCCTTGCCAACTTACCATGCTGGTTGCAGCCGGATTGTTGCTGGCAGCGTGTTGCGCTTGGCTCGATGGAAATACATGCGCGCAAAGTTGAAGCCCGCACCAGCCATACCGCTGATGCGTTTGGCAAAGCCGCCCATACCACCTTGTGCCTTACCTTCTTCGATCCGCAACGCAGCCTGACGCAGCGCTTCCATGCAAGCTCGGAATTTCGGGCTGTCGATGTCGAGTTCGACCGGATAGACCTGGCGGCATATCTGATTGCAGATCGAGAAGACCTTGTAATCATACTCGGTTGGATCGATACCCAATGCCTTGTGGAACACCGGGCGGTTGTGATCACGCACATACATGGTGGCGTAGACCGACAGCAGGAAGAACCGGATCCAAAGCTTGTTGTGGCCTTTCAGCAGCTTGGGATCCGCTCGCATCAGCATCGCAAAGGCTTCACCATGGCGAAACTCGTCATTGCACCATTCCTCGAACCAGTCGAAGATCGGGTGAAACTTGTTTTGAGGGTTTGCTGCCAAGTGCCGGTAGATCGCAATATAGCGCGCATAGCCGATTTTCTCTGACAGATAGACCGCGTACCAGATGAACTTGGGCTTGAAATAGGTGTACTTCTTGGTCTTGGTCAGAAAGCTCAGATCGACCCCGATCCCCGCATCCTTGAGGCTCTCATTGATAAAACCGGCATGGCGACTTTCATCGCGCGCGAGCAGTTTGAAAAGCTGCTTTACGTCCGGGTTCTTCGTCCGCCGGGCAATCTCGGCATAGAGCACACAACCGGAAAATTCAGACGTCATCGAGCTGACGAGGAAATCGGTAAATTCCGCTCGTAGTTTTGGCTCAAGGCCTTCAATGATCCCGGCAAAATCGTTCTTGTGGCGAAAGTGTGTCTTGTTGGGATCGCCGACCATTTCCGCGATCAGCTGGTCCCATTCATCTCTCACCAACGAAACGTCTATCGCATCAAGTGCATCGAAATCGGTGGTATAGAAACGCGGCGTCAGCACTGTGTCCTGCGTCGCAAGGGCCATCGCTTCCTCGCTCGTCATCATGCCATTGTTCTGGGCAGTGTCGATCTTTGCGGGCGCGTTCATTTGATCCTCCCTGGGTTGAAGCTGACTTCGTAAAGTTCCTTGAGATCGAAATAGGCCGCGAAGCGCGTCAGCGCGCGTTCAACCGGCCCGGCTCTGGTAACGGTCGCAGTGCGGTGAAATACCTCGCGCCGGCCAAAAGGGATGGAGATAGGATCGCCGTGGACCAGCACTTGGTCACCTGGCTGCATTTCGATGCCATGGGCAAGTTCCACATGTGCATGAAAATGATCTTCACTCTGCTCCACCGCGATCTCACACGGGACATTGAATCTCCTGCGCGCCATTATGCGCCTGCCCCGTCGAGCAGCTCCATGAAGACCACACGGTTGTCATTGCCAAATCCACCCAGTTCAACATCGCGTCCGGTTGCCGTGTCGTGCAGCGACAGCGATCCATCCTGCCATAACGTCAGTTCGAAAGGCGGCACTGATCCGATCCCGTACATGCGTCGCTCGCGCGCCAATCCGCGCATGACACCGCGAATAAAGCCTCCGCTTTGAGTATCCTGCTCGACGAGCAAGACCAGTTTACCAGTTTCCGCATCAGAGACACGCACATTGCCATTTGCCACATCTTCAAACCGCAGTTGACGCATTTGCGCCGGAGCCACTGCAGCTTTCGCACGCTCGACCTGCGGCACCGCTTCGCGATCGACATAGCCAAACGATACGGTAGCGGTCAGCACAATCGACAGCGCAACCAGCGCGCCTGCCATGATCAGCGCTGGGCGCGGCACAGTGTTTTCATGACTATGCGAGTGGTGCGGCGAAGGTGTGAGTGTTTGATTCATTATGCGACGGCCCCCTCAATGCCGCCCGGTACGGCCAATTCTTCGTTTGGCTGGGTGCGGGTAACCATTGCGCAAGCATCTGCGAGGATTTGCGCTACTTCCTGAGCATTGGGTAAAGCGCGAAGCATCGGTTGAGGTTTGCTGAAACGCAGCGGACGCGCATGCGGCCACAGCATGAGATAGCCAAGTCCGTGCCGCTCTGTCGTTGTCAAAGCGATATCGCCGTGATCACCGCCCAGCGGCCGCAAATCGGCAGAGCCAATCAGCTTCAATGGCAGATTGATGCATTTGTTCAGCGCAACCCCAATTCGCAGCACAACCCGGCGATTGGTTATGGTGTAGACAGTCGTTTTCTCGACCAGCATCGCAAAGCCTATGAGGAGACCGCAGGTTGCGAACCCTGCAACCACGCTTGCCAATGCTCCTCCAAATCCGCCGCTGGCGATGGACCACAACGCCAACAGCGCGAAGTAGCCTGCGATCCATCGCCCGAAGAGCGCGCTGCGCGTGAAGACACGCCAGTCCGGCGTGCCTTGCCACAGGATCCGCTCGCCTTCAGGCAAATTGCCTGGCAGTCCACGGATCGGCTCTGCGTCGTATTCCATCATATGATCGGCTCCTGCCTTGCCTCATTGGCGTAAAGATAGCCGCCACCAAAGTAGCCGCAGATCTTGTCCTCCTCGAGCCGGGTGACCTGACCTGGCGTTGCAAGCTTAGGCGCATCTGCAAAATCGGCTGCGTTGATCGCATCAATCTCAACCGAGTCCTTGTGCACCATCGCCATGGTGATCGGCGCGAGTACGCTGCCACCGCCCGTCTGGATTTCCAGATAGCGCACCACACTCTCTGCACGGTCAACCCACAGGTCAGTCACGGTGCCAGCTTCCTTGCCGTCAGCCCCATTTACTTTCATCCCAACGGGATTACGGCTGAACATGAAGCTTGCGACTGAGAAATGATCGTCGCTTCGCATCGGTACGATCCGTAATGCCCCATCGGCATATTGGTCCGGGAAGTCTGAGCGCTGGGCATAGGCAGCCGGGCCAATGCCGTCTTTCAGTGGATTCCCGGTCGGGATGATTGGCGAACCAGCATGGTTTTCAAACCGCTTCGCCGCAATATCGACAGGCTCGCGGCCCTTGGTCGGCGCAGTCACGCTGCCTTTGCCGAACGGTAGCTTGAAGGTCTTCGTGCTTGCCGTGTGCAGGGGGCCACCTTCGCCGTGGACCAGGCCGGTCATCTCATCCTCCAGCGGATAGCCTTCGCGCCGATCCTCGCGCCTTAGCCAGAAAACCAGAGCCAGGAAAAATAGGAAAAACAGATAAAGCGCCAATTCAGCGACATCTATCGTGCCCACAATATTGCCGTCAGTCATCACAACATCCTTTCGCGCGCTGTCATGTCGGAAACTCTTGCAGTCCGAACGGGCCCGATTGGCCCAGAAGCTCCTCCGAACGGCCGCGCCCGACCAAAGGACCAAGCACGATTAGTGTGCCCAGCAGGAGGAGAATTTCGAGAACGTAGACGGTGCCGTAGCCGGTCGAGCGAACCGCAAGTGTTTCGCCCAGTCCGTCTGCCATCACATACGCTGTGGTAAAATCACGGATCAGGCCGCCCGCAGCGATGCCCAAGCCCGCACAACTGGCCTGGACAGCGCCCCAGGCCCCCAATGCCAAGCCAGCGCCGCCATCTTTTGCAAGCGCCATCGAGGCAACCAGAGTGCCGACCGAAAACAGGCCAACACCCAATCCTATGGTCAATGCACCGGTGTAAATGAGCGCAGGCGCATCCAGAGGCGCTGCAAACAAGACCATCGCAAAGGCGGAAATTCCGGCGACTGCACCGAAACCGGCCATACGAAGCGGGTTGCGGCCCTTACCAAGGGCACGGGCCGCCAGCGCGAAGCCAACCAATGCTCCAAATGCCCACGCGCCGGTCAGGCTGGTGGTTGCACCCACTGACATGCCGAGAATCTCGCCGCCAAAGGGTTCAAGCAGTGCATCCTGCATCGAGAAGCCAGCGGTACCCAGCCCGATCGCAAGCAGAAGACGGCCCGTATCCGGACGATCAAGATACTCGCGCCACATCTGCTTGAACGGTGGTCGCGGAGTTTCCTTGGAGATAACCGCTGGGCTGCGTCCCTCTTGCTTCCACAGCGCAATCAGATTGAGTATCGCCGTCAACATGGCCGCGCTTTGGATGACCTGAACCAATCGCGTGGGAGTAAAGTCACGCAGCATGGCACCCATCACAAGCGCTGCGAACATCATGCCGATTAGCAGCATCACATAAAGCAGCGCGACTGCGCGGGGCCGCTTGTCCGGCTCTGCCATATCGGTTGCCAGCGCCAGGCCCGCCGTTTGCGTCATATGAATACCTGCCCCTGTCAGCAGGAAAGCTGCGATGCTCGCGGTAATGCCGAGCGTAAAATTCTCTGGACGGCTCAAGAGCAGAAGCGCGAAGGGCATGATCGACAGCCCGCCAAACTGCAGTGTGGTCCCAATCCAGATATAGGGCACACGTTTCCATCCGATCGCCGAACGGTGAGTATCTGACTTGTGACCCATCAGCACACGCAGTGGTGCAATCAGCAGCGGCAGCGCGATAAGCAACGCGACCAGCCATGTCGGAACGCTCAGCTCGACGATCATGACGCGGTTGAGTGTGCCGTTGAGCAGCACTGTCGCCATACCGACACTGACCTGGAACAGTGACAGCCGCAATAGACGTGACAATGGCAAGTCAATACTCGCAGCATCCGCAAAGGGCAGCCAGGTCATCGCTACCCGGCTCCATCTCAGAAAAAGAGGATCGCTTGCCGCCATCAGAGCTTCACCAGTTCCATCGCTTGCGAAGTGTAAAAGCCGCTCGAAATCCGCTGCGTCCGTCCAATCTGCCAACCAGAAAGGCTAGCGAGCCGCTGGCGCAGATCACTTTCGGCAACTGGAATGATAGCTGGCGAACGGTCCGAGCGCGGGAAAATCTTGCCGATCTTGTGCATCGCGCCAAGCGCAGCTGTATGCGGCGCAAAGGTGAAAACAATAGACCCGTGACACCGCTTGGAAAGCTGCGCAAGTGTCGAAACAATATCTCCCGCTAGGTAGTGGATCAGCGAGTCCATCAAGACGATATGATCGAATTCGCCAAAAGCTGGATTCAGCATATCGCCCGCATGCCAATCAATTCGGCCGTGCCCTATAAAGCTGGGCGTACGTTCGCGGGCAATGTCGACAAGGCCTGAAGCAACATCGACTCCGGTGACTTCAGCGCCGCGACATGCGGCAGCGACGCTCAGAGCACCTGTCCCGCAGCCGGCGTCAAGAATTCGCGTCCTGCGCAGATCTTGAGGCAGCCAGCCAAGGAGAGTATCACGCATCCGCTCGCGCCCAGCGCGCACAGTCGCGCGGATACCGCTAACCTTTGCATCACTGGTCAGATCGATCCACGCCTTGCGCGCAGTACGATCGAAATACTCAGCCAGCTTCTCGCGCTGCGCGTCGTAGTTAGTGGGAGCATGCGTTGCCATCACTCAAACCCCAGAAAGTCAAAGATTTCGCGATCCTTCATCGGATTGGCTTCCAGCGGTTCAACGCCGTCCCACAGCATCCTCGCGAGCCGCAAGTATTCGGCCTGCGCTTCCAGAACGCCTTCCTCCGCCTCATCCATTTCGAACAGCGTGCATTTTTTGAGACGGGAACGACGGATCGCATCAACATCGCGAAAGTGCGCTAGACGCTCGAGCCCTGTGGCTGCCGCGAACCGGTCAATCTCATCAGTCTCACGCGAGCGATTGGCAATAACGCCTGCCAGCCGCACTTCGTAATTCTTGGACTTCGCTTTGATGGCAGCGGCGATGCGGTTCATCGCGAAAATGCTGTCGAAATCGTTGGCAGCGACAACCAGCGCCCGCTCGGCGTGTTGCAATGGCGCTGCAAAACCGCCGCAGACCACGTCGCCCAGTACATCGAAGATCACCACATCGGTATCTTCAAGCAAGTGGTGCTGCTTCAGCAATTTCACGGTCTGCCCCACAACGTAGCCGCCGCAGCCCGTACCAGCTGGCGGCCCGCCCGCTTCAACACACATCACACCGTTGTAACCTTCGAACATATAGTCTTCCGGCCTCAACTCCTCTGCATGGAATTCGACCGTTTCCAGAACATCGATCACAGTCGGCATGAGCTTCTTCGTGAGCGTGAATGTGCTGTCATGCTTGGGATCACAGCCGATCTGCAGCACACGGTGACCGAGCTTTGAAAAAGCGGCTGAAAGGTTGGACGAAGTAGTCGATTTGCCGATCCCCCCCTTGCCATAGACCGCAAATACCTTCGCGCCCTTGATTTCGTCTCGCGGGTCGAGTTGGACCTGCATTGATCCTTCGCCATCCGGCGGGGTAAAGCGTGATTTGGGGTCTAGCAGGTTCATAGTCTCATCCTCATTCCGCAATCACGCCTTCGAGACGATCCTCGAGGTCGTTATTGGCTTCGCGCAACGCCTCGAGCGTTGCTTCGTCAGGCTCCCACAGATGTCGCTCGCAGGCTTCGATCAGCCGGTTCGCAACTCTTGCAGAGCTTTTGGGGTTCAGCTTCGAGAGACGCTCGCGCATCTCCCTGTCGAGCACGAAAGTCTCACTGATCTTCTGGTAGACCCAAGGTTCGACCTGGCCCGTGGTGGCAGACCAACCCATCGTGTTGGTCACATGGCCTTCGATACTACGCACGCCTTCGTAGCCATGCTTGAGCATACCTTCGAACCATTTGGGGTTAAGCGTACGAGTCTGTGTTTCATGGCCGATCTGTTCGGCGAGTGTGCGCACCTTGGTGCGGCCTTGCGTCGAATCGACGATATAAATCGGCGCTTCCTTGCCGCGCGCGCGGGCGATCGATCGGTTGATCCCGCCAAGCCCATCGAAATACTGATCCAGGTCAGTGATGCCGACTTCGACGCTTTCTAGATTTTGATACGAAAATTCCACTTCCGCAAGAGCGCTGCGCAAGAGTTCGCGCTGCTGCACCGGCGTGCCCTTTACCCCGTAGGCAAAGCCCTTTTGCGTCTCGAAAGCATTCGCCAACTCGTCCGGATCGGTCCAGACGCCGCCATCGACCAACTGATTTACATTCGCACCATATGCACCTTCGGCATTGGAGAAGACCCGCAAGCTAGCTGTCTCGAAATCGCATTGATGGGTGCTTTGGTGGGCTAGGCTGTGCTTACGCACAAAGTTCATTTCCAGCGGCTCATCCGCCTGCGAGGCCAACAACGCACCTTCAGCCAGCATACGCGTTTGCAGCGGCAGCAGATCGCGGAAGATGCCCGACAACGTCATCACCACATCGATGCGCGGGCGACCAAGTTCTTCCAGCGGGATCAGCTCAGCTCCGGCCAGCTTGCCATAGCCATCCAGCCGCGGCCGGGCACCGATCAGTCGCAGCGCTTGCGCGACTTGCACGCCCTCGCTCTTCAAATTGTCCGTGCCCCAAAGAACCATTGCCAAGCTCTCCGGGAAAGCTTCGCCCGCTTCGCTGTGCCGTGAGAGCAATTCTTCTGCCTGCGCTGCACCCTGCTCGCACGCAAAGCGGCTGGGGATGCGGAAAGGGTCAAATCCGTGTATGTTGCGCCCGGTCGGCAATACCTCGGGGTTGACGAGGATATCGCCGCCGGGCGCAGGCGCAACGTAACCTGCGTCGAGAGCGTGGATGAGTCCGCCCAATTCGTCACAAGCGTCAATACGCGCGCTTAGTTGTTCTGTGTCAGCTTCAGGATCAAATTCGACGAACGCGGCTTGCCAGTCGGCTCGCTCGGCATCGATTGGTTTCTTGCCCAGCACATGCAAGCCATTGGGAATAAGTGCATTTTCAAGCTCATAGAGCTGTTGGGCGAGGTCTTCTAGCGCAATATTCTCAAATCCAAGATCCGTCGCTTGCTCTGTCAGCAAGGCTGTGAGCTGCTTCCGCTCTTCACCTTCTTCCATCGTGCGCCAGCGGTCATGGCTCGCTTTGAGCTCGCTCAGCCCTTTGTACAGCCCCGCCTGCGCAAGTGGAGGGGTGAGATAGCTAACCAAAGTCGCGCCAGAGCGTCGCTTGGCCAGAATACCTTCGGAAGGATTGTTGGCAGCATAGAGATAAAAATTCGGCAGATCGCCTATCAACCGCTCAGGCCAGCATTCGCCAGACATGCCTGATTGCTTACCCGGCATGAATTCCAGCGCTCCGTGTGTACCGAAATGAAGCACTGCATGCGCGCCATAATCTTCGCGCAGCCAGCGATAAAAAGCATTGAAGGCGTGAGTCGGCGTGAATGTTCCGTCGAACAGCAACCGTACAGGATCGCCTTCATAACCAAACGCGGGTTGCACTCCAACAAACACATTGCCGAAATGTGCGCCAAGCACATGGATGCCGGTCCCGTCCGATTGCTGGCGACCAGGCGCGGGTCCCCATTGCGCTTCGATCTCTGCCAAATGCGGTTCGCTGCGCACATAATCGTCAGTCGCGATGCGCGCTGCAACATTGGCATCGCTGCCAAACCGTTCCGAATTTCCCTTGAGGATCGCTTCGCGCAAGGCCTCGACAGTCTCAGGCACCTCTACCGAGTACCCCTCATCACCGAGCCGTTTCAACGTTGCATGCAGCGATTCAAACACCGCTAGGAACGCGGCAGTGCCGGTTGCGCCTGCATTTGGCGGGAAGTTGAACAGCACCATGGCAAGTTTGCGCTGTGCGCGCTTTGACTTGCGCAACGCTATCAATTTGACAACTTTGGCCGCCAAAGCTTCTGCGCGCTCGGGGCAGCCCTGCATGGCGCGAAGGCCGTTATTGTCCGGCAGTTGGCACTTGCGCTCGCAACCTTCGCAGACGTCTGTCCCCTTGCCCGAGCGGCCGCCGTAGATGCTCGGCAAGATCGCTCCGTCCAGTTCTGGAATCGCGACCATCATCGTCGCTTCGAGCGGCAACAAGCCTTGGTGCCGGCCGCGCCATTCTTCGACACTCTGAAACTCGAGCGCATGGGCGGCTATGTAAGGGATATCGAGCTCGGAAAGTGTTTCGACCGCGGCATCAGCATCATTGTAAGCCGGCCCTCCGACGAGCGAAAACCCGGTCAGATTCACGATGGCATCGACAGATGGGCATCCGTCACGGTCGACAAAAAATTTCTCGATCGCTGCTCGTGCGTCGAGCCCGCTCGCGAAGACCGGAACAACTTTCATTCCGGCATTTTGGAGAGCTTCAATAGCTGCGTCGTAATGCCCGGTGTCGCGGCCAAGAAGGTACGAACGCAGCAGCAGCAGCCCGACTGTACCATGTTTGCCCTGTTTGCGCGGTAGCAAGCGCAGGCTTTCCGAAATGCGCTGTCGTGTGTGCGGGTGGTAAACCCCGACTTCAGGGTATTCGACCGGCGCATCCGCTGGCGTCATGCCGCGCCGCGTCAGCCGGTCGCCTGAAGCGTAGCGGTCGATCAGGCAGCGCACCATCGCAACGACGTTCTCATCTGACCCGGCAAGCCAATACTGCAACGTCAGGAAATAGGCACGCACGTCTTGCGCGGTGCCTGGGATGAAGCGCAGGATCATAGGGAGTCGGCGCAGCATCTTCATTTGCCCCGCGCCAGAGCTTGCACCCGCCTTTTTCGAACCGCGCAGCTTTTTCAGCATGGCAAGCATGCCCTTGGCGGGCTTGTTCATGTCATAGCCGCCCATGCGAGTGAGTTTGACCACTTCGCCGGCTGACATCAGGCCCAGCATCGCATCGCAATTGTCGCGCCGCGCCTCCAGCGCAGGCAGAACCATGCGGATATGATCATCCAGAAACAACATGGTCGCAATGATGATGTCCGCGTGCTCGATCGCATCGAGCGTACGTTTGTAAGCGCCGTCCTCGCGCTCCCAATCGGATGCTGCATGCAAGCTTAGCAAGACATTGTCTGCCGCCAGCTCAGCACCGGCGCGATCTACCGCCCCTTTCAAGTGGTTGTCCAGCGTCACAATCGCGACGCGCACAGGAGGGTGGCCTCTACCGTGCATAATGCGCCTTCGCGTCATAGAGCGTTTCGAGGTCGATCGCCGCGCGCCCCTGTTCAACGGCGAATGCTTCTGTGTTCCGGCGGGCCTTTCCACGCACGAAAAATGGAATCTTCTTGAGTTCGCGCTCGGCTTCTTCCGTCCATTGCGCTTCATTGGCGGCGATCGGCGTTTCCTCGGGCGCTGAGGTCTCAACGTGCGCTTTTGATGCGTGCGCGGCATGATGCGATGGACCAGCTTCATCGGAAAATTCGAAGTCTTCGCGGAACATGGTCAGCAAATGCTCTTCCAGGCCCATCACCAACGGATGAACCCACGTGTCAAAGATCACATTTGCACCCTCGAAACCCATTTGTGGGCTATGACGTGCGGGGAAATCCTGCACATGCACCGGCGCGCTGATCACAGCACAAGCGAGCCCCAGCCGCTTGGCAATATGGCGCTCCATCTGCGTGCCAAGCACCAGCTCGGGGGAAGCGGCAGAAATGGCCTCCTCGACCTCCAAGTGATCGTCCGAGATTAGCGGTTCGATGCCGTATTTTGCGGCAGCTGCGCGCACATCGCGCGCGAATTCGCGATTATAGCAGCCAAGTCCGCAGATTTCGAAGCCCAGTTCCTCGCTTGCAACGCGAGCAGCCGCCACAACGTGCGTCGCATCGCCAAAAATGAAGACGCGCTTGCCAGTGAGATAGGTCGAGTCGACAGAGCGGCTCCACCACGGCATACGCGAGTTTGTGTCTGCCAGCGCAGGCTCCGGATCAACCCCGGCAAGCTCTGCCACTTCGCGGATAAAATCGCGCGTTGCGCCGACACCGATTGGAACAGTTCGCACGGCCTTCTGGCCGAACTCCCGCTCCAGCCAGCGCGCGGCTTCATCCCCAATCTCAGGGTACAGCACGATGTTGAAGTCTGCCGCACCAATGCGGGTAATGTCTTGCGGCGACGCGCCGAGCGGAGCGACAAGGTTTACTTCGCATCCCAGTTGATCAAGCAGCTTGCGAACCTCCGCCACGTCGTCGCGATGACGGAAGCCTAGCGCGGTCGGACCGAGCAGGTTTACTTTGGCACAGCGCCCTTCGGTTGGCCCTGCGGATACCTCCGGATCAGCCAACTTGCGGACAATCTGGTAGAAGCTTTCTGCCGCCCCCCAGTTTTCCTTGCGCTGATAACTTGGAAGCTCGAGCGGGATCACCGGGCAATCAAGCCGCATGGCATCGGCAAGACCTGCCGGATCGTCCTGAATTAGTTCTGCCGTGCATGAGGCACCGACCATCAGCGCTTGCGGCTTGTACCGTTCCAATGCATCGCGCGCAGCCTGCTGGAACAGTTCGGCTGTATCCTTGCCCAAGTCGCGCGCCTGGAAGGTTGTATAAGTGACCGGTGGGCGCTTGCCGCGCCGTTCGATCATCGTAAACAGAAGATCGGCATAGGTGTCACCCTGCGGCGCATGCAACAGGTAATGCATGCCAGTCATCGCTGTCGCCACGCGCATTGCGCCGACATGCGGCGGACCTTCATATGTCCAGACAGCCAGCTGCATCGCTAAACCTCCAGCACATCGCGCCGCCGGAGCGGGCGCGCAAAGAGTTCAGCAAGATCGCCGGCCTGTTCAAAACCGTGAATCGGCGAGAAAACGAGTTCGATCGCCCATTTAGTGGTCAGGCCTTCGCTCTCAAGCGGGTTGGCAAGGCCTAACCCGCATACAGTAAGATCAGGCTTCTCGGCACGTACACGGTCGAGCTGCTTATCGACGTCTTGGCCCTCGCTCAGCCGGGCGGTTTCAGGCAATGCGATCAGCTCATCTGCCAGATGTGCCCGGTGGAGGTACGGTGTGCCAACTTCAAGCGGCTCCATCCCGCATTCATTTGCAAGGAAACGTGCCAGTGGCACTTCTAGCTGAGAATCGGGCATGAAGAAGATGCGCTTTCCGTCGAGCCTTTCGCGCATCGGCGCGAGCGCCCGCTTGGAGCGTTCACGGCCCGGCGCGATCACACGGTTAAAATGCATTTCGTCCACGCCGAACACTTCGGCCGCTGCCTTGAGCCAGGCGGTCGTGCCTTCGGCGCCAAAAGGGAATAGCGCCGGCAGATGCACCGCACCGCGGCGCTCCAAGGCCAAACCGGTTTCTCCCAGGAAAGGCTGCGCCAGCAGAAAGCGTGTGTTTATACCAACCGGCGGTAGCTCACCAGACCTGCGCGCTGGCAGCACACCGACCCGCGCGATGCCGAGCTCTGCAAAAAGACGTAGGAACTGGTCCTCGACGATATCTGGCAGCGATCCAACCAGCAGCAGTTCGAGGGCCGCATCAGGAACCGAGGCAGGCATTTCCGGCACCAGCGAAGCGAGGCACGCGTCTTCGCCTTGCGTGAATGTCGTTTCGATACCGCTGCCGGAATAATTGAGGATGCGAACCTCCCCCGCATGGCGTGCACCAAGCTTCTCGGCTGCCTTAGCTAGGTCAAGCTTGATCACTTCGGACGGGCACGAGCCGACTAGGAACAGCGTCTTGATCTCAGGGCGACGCGCGAGCAGCCGTTCTACCACGCGCTCCAGCTCTTCATGGCAATCCGCCATGCCCGCCAGATCGCGTTCTTCGATAATCGCTGTCGCAAAGCGCGGCTCAGCAAAGATCATCACGCCCGCAGCCGATTGTAGCAAATGCGCACAGGTGCGTGAGCCCACGACAAGGAAGAACGCATCCTGCATTTTGCGGTGAAGCCAGATAATTCCTGTGAGCCCGCAAAAAACCTCGCGCTGGCCGCGTTCACGTAGGATCGGCGCGTAATCCGCACGATCAAGCCCCGCAGGCGCGAGGCCGCTCACCCGGTCACCGCCAAAGTCTCACTCGCTTGTAAGCGGGCCGCGCGCAGCTTCAGCAGGAATTGACCGGCATTGATGACGTAGGCTGCATAAGCTACAAGCGCGACCAGCATCCGCTCCTGCAAGCCCCCGATCCCTCCGAACAGCATCACGAGATAAGCCGTGTGCAGCGCGAGCACGAGCATTGAGAACACATCCTCCCAGAAGAACGGCTCGGCAAACAGCCATTTGCCAAACACGACTTTCTCCCAGATCGAGCCTGTCACCATGATGGTGTAGAGAATCAGGGTTTTAGCAACGATTGACATGTCTGCCGCATATGCGCCGTCGCCTGTCAAAAGCGTGCGCGCGACCAATACAAGACTGAGAAGAAAAACAAGGAACTGGATCGGTGCGAGTATTCCCTGAACCAGAGTCCAGCCAGATTCGTCCCGCCGCCGGCGCTCTTCTGGTGTGTAGAGCGCCAATGCCGTTTGCCCAATTCCGCCGCTATCTCGCGCGGTATGGGACCCGAAACTATCCCCTCTAGATTGCAAAGTTTTCTGCCTCTGCTGAACTAAAGTGAAACTAAGCTTGGACACCCCCAAGTGTCAAGATATCTTGACGCCAAGCGAAATTGACACATCTGCATTGCAGGGCTTGACATTTAAGCGTAAGAAAAGCGGGCAAGTGTCGAGTCGAATTACATCAATCGACCTGACCGAGCTGTCGCAATCCGCGCCGCTATAATTTAGGGAGGGCCTTTGATGGAGTTGGTGAATCGCTCTGGCTCTTCGGCCTCACGCATGGAAAACGACTTAAGCGATAACAGCCCGGCGAATGACCCTCGCCCGGCCAACGGAAGCAATTCTGATCCGGATCAGATAAGATCCATTAACGGATTGATTCAAAGTGAAATTATCCCCCGTCTACTGGTCGTTCATTCTGCTGGAAGCAAGCGCTCGGAATTCTTCGAAGGCCGGCGGGCGAAGCAAGCGGAGATCAAGCGATTCGCTCCACTTGCTCTTGAACGCGAAGCAGACGATCTGCACAGCGAAGTAGACAAGCTGCGCCAAGCCGGGGTCAGCACCGAGTCGATCCTTGTGGATGTCTTGCCAGAATCTGCACGACTGCTCGGCAAGCTCTGGGAAGAAGATCAATGCGACTTTGTAGATGTCACCCTTGGACTTTGGACACTCCGAGGGGTCTTGCGCGAATGTGCAATGACCATCAGCAAACAGTTTGATTCGCTGGATGCGCATCATAGCGCGCTATTCTCTCCGTTCCCGGACGAACGACACAATTTCGGTTCACTGGTTGTCGAAGAGATTTTTGCCAATGCAGGTTGGCAAACAGAAGTTTTGCTTGAGCCGCAACGGCACGAGCTCATTCATATTTTAGCTGAACGTCCATTCGACTTGGTCGGATTGACCGTCAGCTGCGATTGCCTTACCGCTTCGATCTCAGATCTGATTACTGCAATTCGAAGCGTGTCCAAAAATTCCAACGTGCGTGTCATCATTGGTGGACCACTGATTAATGCTGATCCTTCCCTAGCGCTGAGGGCAGGAGCAGATGGGACTGCTGAAGATGCACGTTCAGCCTTGGCACTGGCGGAGAGAATTGTAGCAGGATCATTGCCTGTCACTTCACCCGTGCCGTAACTGTAACCGGAGCAGCGCATGCCTCCAAAGCGCAGCATCGCAGACCATCGAAGTTTCGATGATACTGCCTTATTGAAAGATGAGATCGCGCCGGAAGACGCGGTTCATCTGGCTATGAGCGCAGGCGATATTGTGCTCGTGATCGATGAGGCTGGAACCATTGTTGACGGTTCTGCTGATTTGACTGGCTTTCCCGATCTGCCGCAATGGATCGGCGAGAAATGGCAGGACACCACCACTTCCGAGAGCTGGCCCAAGATCGAAGCCTTACTCGCAGTCAAGAAGACCAATGGCGAAGCACCTGCGGCACGACAAGTCAATCACAAGGGTTCAAGCGGCGATATTCCAGTAAGTTACCGCTTACTCAGGCTGAGCGGGGGGGCACTGCGACTGGCGCTAGGGCGCGACATGCGGGATGCTGCCGCATTGCAGCTCCGATTGTTACAAGCCCAACAGTCGCTGGAACGTGATTATTTGCGGCTCCGCCAGCTCGAAACCCGTTACCGTCTATTGTTCGAAATGTCCGGCGAACCAGTGCTGATCCTAGACAGCGAAAACCGCCGCATTGTTGAAGCCAATCCCGCGGCCCACACCTTGCTTCTAGCGAAACCGGGAAGCTTGATCGGCAGCAAATTCTTGGCATGGTTTGACCGCACAGCGCGCGAACCGCTGATTGGACTGCTAGGCGCAGCACTCACTTCAACCTCTGTATCGCCAATCAATGCCAATCTTGCCGTGAAAGGCACCAAACTTGAGCTCAACGCGACGGGATTCCGTCAAATCGGCAAGCTTTTCGTGCTGATTCGTTTTAACAGGCATGCGCGAGTTGAAAACGCGCCAGAAACAGCGGTCATGGATACTCTTGAGGCCATGCCCGATGCTTTCGTGCTGACGGACGCAAATTGGCATATTGTCGCTGCCAACACGGCCTTCGCAGAGTTGACTGGAGTGGCCAGCATCAATCAGATTCGCGGGCAGCCGTTGGGTCAGTTTGTGGGTCGCCCAGGCATCGACCTCGACTTGATTTCAAGCCAGCTACAAAAGCAAGGTTATGCTCGCAATGTGAACAGCGTAATCGGCGCAAACGACGCAGGCCAAGGTGAGCCGATTGAGCTATCCGCTGTGCAGACCGGCAAGGAATCTCCGCATATAGGCCTAGTGATCCGGCCGATCGCGCGACGCTTGGGCGACCTGCCGCCAATGCCGCAGGAAATGCCACGCTCAGTCGAGCAATTGACTGAATTGGTTGGTCGAATGTCACTGAAAGACATCGTGCGAGAGAGCACCGATCTGATCGAACGGCTGTGTATCGAAGCAGCGCTTAAGTACACCTCGGATAACCGTGCCTCGGCTGCGGAAATCTTGGGGCTCAGCCGGCAAAGTCTGTACTCGAAATTACACCGCTACGGGCTCGGCAATTTGCCTGCAGATGCCGAGTAATAACAGATTGACACAAGGAGTGTCAAAATGATTTGACGCATGCTTGTAGCAGGCATAGCCTGCCTGCATGTCCCGTTCGGCAGTCTCGATTCCGTCAGCATCGCCGCCAGCGGCGCGCGATGTTCTTGAGCTGCTCAAACCCATAACCTGGTTTCCCCCAATGTGGGCCTTTATGTGCGGTGTTGTGTCCTCGGGCGTTGGCATGGAAGGACGTTGGTGGTTTCTTGTCGCCGGTATCGCGCTGACCGGCCCATTGGTTTGCGGCACCAGTCAAGCGGTGAACGACTGGTTTGACCGGCATGTCGATGCGATCAACGAACCCAACCGCCCGATCCCTTCTGGCCGTGTTGGTAGCAATTGGGGACTGCGAATTGCGATCATCGGCACGCTTTTGTCGCTTGTTGTCGCCTGGTTTACCGGGCCATTTGTGCTTGCAGCGACGGTTGTCGGCCTGATCTGCGCTTGGTGCTATAGCGCCCCACCCTTCCGCTTCAAGACCAGCGGCTGGCTCGGGCCGGCAGTGGTCGCGCTCACCTATGAAGGGCTTGCTTGGTTCACCGGCGCAAGCGTGATGGCAGGGGCTTTGCCAAAGGCCGAAGTGCTGATTGTACTCGCTCTTTATAGCTTGGGCGCGCACGGCATTATGACGCTCAACGATTTCAAAGCTGTCGAAGGCGACCGGGCAACCGGATTGCGTTCCCTGCCGGTCACATTAGGCGTTAACAAGGCAGCTCGGCTTGCGTGCGCGACCATGGCGCTGCCACAGTTCGCGGTTATCGCACTGCTATACAGTTGGGGCTACCTGTGGTCAGCGATAGCCGTCAGCGCGGTTTTGCTCGCACAGTTGGCATTGATGCCGCGCCTGCTTCGCAATCCCAAGGCCCACGCACCATGGTACTCAGCAACCGGCGTCACGCTTTACGTCCTGGGAATGCTCGGTAGCGCGCTAGGCCTTGGAGGATACATCTGATGGCGCGCGGGTTCGGCTGGCTATCCGTTATCCGCATAGGCGCGGTCCAAGCTTCGATCGGCGCGATCGTTATGCTGGCAACTTCACTGCTGAACCGCTTGATGGTGGTCGAGTATGGTCTCGTCGCAGCCATCCCTGCCGGGCTGGTCGCCTGGCATTATGCCGTCCAGCTATCACGCCCTATCTGGGGTCACGGCTCGGACAAAGGCCGCAAGCGCACCCCATGGATCATTGGCGGCATGGCTGTGCTGGCACTCGGCGCGCTGATGGCCGTGAATGCGACAGTGATGATGTCCACCTACCCAATTGGCGGAGGTGTGCTCGCAGTTATTGCATTCACATTGATTGGCGCGGGCGTGGGCGCTTCAGGTACAACCTTGCTCGCGTTGTTGGCCTCAGGTGTTGCGCGCGAACGCCGAGCGGCTGCCGCTGCCGTAACCTGGATCATGATGGTTTTCGGGATCGTTGTATCGGCAGCAACCGCAGGCCAATTGCTTGATCCCTTCTCTGAACAACGCCTGGCGCTTGTATCAGGCGGCGTTATCGCGTGCGCCTTTGCGCTGACGGTGATCGCCGTGTTCCGGCTTGAACAGCATGCCCTAATCGAAGCGGAAGAAGACCGCGCAGGTCCCGCCCCTGATTTCCGCGAAGCAATCCGCGAGATATTGCACGAGCAGGCTGCACGCCGCTTCACGACATTCATCTTCGTCTCAATGCTGGCCTACAGCATGCAGGACCTGATCCTGGAACCATTCGCCGGCCTCGTTTTCGAGATGACTCCCGGCCAATCGACATCGCTCGCGGGCATCCAACACGGCGGCGTTCTGGCAGGTATGATTGCAGCGGGCGTTGGCGGTAGCGCGTTTGCCGGGCGAATGCCGGTCGAACTGCGCGCCTGGATTGTTGCGGGATGCGCCGGATCGGCACTGGCTTTGCTGGGCTTGGCGGCGGCAGCAGTTGCCGGCCCCGGATGGCCACTTGAAGCCAATGTATTTGCATTGGGATTCTGCAATGGCGCATTTGCCGTTGCCGCTATCGGCGCGATGATGGGTCTGGCAGGGGCTGGCGAGCGGACCCGCGAAGGCGTGCGTATGGGTGTTTGGGGAGCATCACAAGCCATCGCATTCGGCATGGGCGGCCTGCTGGGCGCGCTTGGTGTCGACATTGCACGCCGGTCTGGCGGTGATGATGCAACCGCCTTTCAACTCATTTTCGTGATCGAAGCGACAGCCTTTATGCTCGCTGCGTTCCTGGCCTTACGCGCGACAAGCAGCAGCAAACGAACTAAAGCCAAGGAGGCAGCAATCCTATGACCAATGAACTCTATGATGTTGTAGTCGTAGGAGGCGGGCCTGCAGGGGCAACAGCGGCAAGCGATTTGGCGAAAGCCGGCCACAAGGTCATGCTGCTTGACCGTGCTGGCCGGATCAAGCCGTGCGGCGGCGCAGTGCCTCCGCGTTTGCTAGAAGATTTCGATATCCCGCACTCTTTGCTTGTTGCCAAAGCGCGATCCGCGCGCATGATTGCACCGTCCGGGCGCAAAGTAGACATGCCGGTTGGCGAAATCGGCTTTGTTGGAATGGTCGACCGCGACGTATTCGACGAATGGCTACGCCAACGCGCGGCGAATGACGGGGCGGTACGCTGTACCGGAAGCTTCGAGACAATCGAGCGAGACGGACAAGGAACGCATGTGTGTTTTCGCACCAGTCGCGGCGGAGAACTTGAGAAAGTGCGAGCCAAGTTGGTGATCGGTGCGGAGGGCGCCCGTTCGAAAGTCGCACGGCAGAACATTGATGGCGCGGAAGACATGAAATGCGTGTTCGCCTATCACGAAGTGATCGAAAGCCCGCCCGCAAACAACCGAGGCTTTGATCCAGCGCGCTGCGATGTCTTCTATCAGGGCAAACTCTCGCCAGATTTCTACGCCTGGATATTCCCCCACGGGCACACCTCCAGCATTGGTCTTGGCAGTGCGAACAAAGGCTTCCCCTTGCGCGCCACTGTATCTGACATGCGCGACGAGCTAGGTCTCGATGCCTGCAAAACGATCCGGAAGGAAGGCGCACCGATCCCATTGAAGCCGCTCAAGCGTTGGGACAATGGCAAGGATGTGCTCGTCGCTGGCGATGCGGCTGGTGTCGTCGCACCAGCGTCAGGTGAAGGCATCTATTATGCTATGACTTGCGGTCGGATTGCAGCGGAGGCCGCGAGCGAGTTCGTCGTCTCTGGCAATCCGACTGCACTCAAGGGAGCTCGCAAGCGTTTTATGAAGGAGCATGGCCGCGTGTTCTGGATCCTGGGGATGATGCAGTTTTTCTGGTATTCCAGCGACAAGCGCCGGGAGCGTTTTGTCGACATGTGCGATGATGCGGACGTTCAGCAGCTGACCTGGCAAGCCTATATGAACAAACGCCTGGTCCGCGCCAAGCCGCTTGCGCATCTGAAAATTTTCCTCAAGGATACAGCGCATCTGCTGGGATTGAGGCCGATGGCTAGATGAACACAAACTGGGTTATTCCATTTATTGTTGCAGCGGTGGCTGCGATGTGCGTCGCATTTCTAGGGGCAACGATCACTGATCTTGGCCCGTGGTATCAATCGCTTGAAAAACCGAGCTGGAATCCGCCAGATGTGATCTTTCCGATCGCTTGGACAACAATCTTCGCGCTGGTTTGCATTTCAGCTGTAATTGCATGGGAACGAGCCCCTACTGCCGGCAAGCGCGACTGGGTAATTGGCCATTTCGCACTGAACGCCTTTCTCAACATCCTGTGGAGCCTGATGTTCTTCCGCATGCAACGCCCGGATTGGGCCTTTGCCGAACTGTTGTTGCTTTGGCTCTCGATCCTGTTCCTGCTCATCTATACCGGGCGGATTTCGCGGCTATCCAGCCTCTTGCTGGTGCCCTATCTGATCTGGGTGACGATTGCTGGCGCGCTTAACTGGCAGGTTATTGAACTTAACGGTCCCTTCGGCTGACGATACAGTTTGATGGAGCAATTCTTCTCCAGCGGCACGGCAGTCGATATAGTGCTCGCAGTGCTGGCGATTGAATTCGTGATCCTGTGGCGCAAAGGGTGGTCGCCATTGAATGCGCTTCTGCTTTTGTTGCCTGCCGCGTTGATCGCACTCGCTTTACGGGCGGCGTTGGTCGATGCCCATTGGATCTGGATTGCCATTCCCCTGACGCTCGCATTCCCAGTGCACTTGGCCGACCTGGCACGGCGCAAGCGCTAGACTGCGAACGCAGATACCAAAAGAAAAGCGGCCCGAACGCCCTTGCGCGCGAGCCGCATTCAAGCCTTGAATGCAAATGCAATCAGTCTTTTTCTTATGTCGCCTCTTCAGCGTCAGCTTCTGCTTCCTGCACCGGTGCGGCCGGAACAGACAACAACGCAGGATAGTCTTTCGCCATCTGCGCGCCGCCCATCGGCTTGTTCACACCTTGGTGGCAAGTCGTGCAATTGACCTTGAACGGGTCACCTGCATTGCCAAGCCGGTTCTCGGGGAAGACCGGAGCCAGCGGAGTGATATATTCCTGATTCATACGCGCGACCATACGCGTGCCGTGCCAAGCAACTGCACGCTGCGCCGGGCTGATGTTCCAGGCTCCGAAGCTTTGCGTATTGTGGCAGAAGGTGCAGTTCACACCGAGCGAGTCTGACATATGCAGCATTAGTGCATAGGTGTTCTCGGTTTCCATGGTGGACAACGTATTGTCTTCGCTTGGGTAAAGCCCGGTCGATGCGACGCGGATATTCTGCACTGTCTCGTCATTCAGAAAATACCGCGCGACCGCATTCACAGGAAGCGAGCTATATGCGGTTTCGGGAGTTGGACTGTTCTGCCCCCGCTTCGTGATCTTGACTGAATTGTGGTTGGCGTCTTCCGGCAAGGTCCAGTAATTTTCCGGAATGTTGTTCCCACGGTGGCACGTCCAGCATGTGACACCTGTATCGGCCACGTGGCTTTCGTAATTCGCATTGATCGTCTGATTCATCTGGATCATGCGCCTTGCTACAACTTTGGTATAGACTTCGTCAGACGCCATATTCGCCGGGTTGTGGCAATAGTTGCAGCCTTCATCAGGTGCTACCCATTCGGTGATCGCAGCCATCAGATAATTGAACTCATCAGCTGAGATGTCGCCAAGGACCTGGACGTTCTCATAGACTTCGCCAGCTGAAGGGCCACCAGGTGGCGGCAGTTCATAGGGCGGTGCCGGAACATCGTACTCGGCCTCTGCCACCGAACGCAGCGCAACTTGGTTCATACCTGTGCCGCGAAAACCATTCTGCTCAGAAACCTTTGGCTGGATCTCGCAAGCTGCCAGAACAAGGGGAAGAGCAGAAAGCACTACAATTTTAACTGTCGTTTTCATCCTACTCACTCCCCTGGAATGGCGGCAGGGTCAACGACCCCGGTGTCGGGATAGGCCGGGGCAAAACCATGTTGCTGCGCCCATAGATACCAATTGTCGACCACAGTGCCGGTCAGCAATATGCCGATCCCGCCGGTCAGCGTGGTCAGCACCGCAAACCACCATGCCCATCGGTGGATTGATTCCATCGTCGCGTTGAAACCCATGGTCCAGCGCCAGAACAGCGCTGCACGCTCTGATGCAGTGCCTCGATCGGTAATCTGCTCGATCTCGCGTTCACCCCCATAACGGCCAACAGCAAGAATCGTCGCCCCGTGCATCGCGAAGAGCAGCGTCGAACCGTAAAGGAACACGATCGAAAGCGCGTGGAACGGGTTGTAGAACAGGTTGCCGTAGCGGATCGAAAATGCCGCCGTCCAATCAAGGTGCGGGAAGATGCCATACGGCACCGCTTCGGCCCAACTCCCCATGAACATCGGCCGCAGGAAGCCCAAAACCAGAAACAACCAGATCGCTGAGGCAAAAGCCCAGGGCACATGCATGCCCATGCCAAGCTCTTTTGCGCGCAGATAGGTCCTTAACCACCAGAGCAGCACCGAGATGGTAAGAAATGCGCCGGTCAGAATGAACCAGCCGCCTTCATTAAGCGGGACGAATGGCGAAAAGCCATATTGCGGGCCGGGCGGTTCAAGCGAGAGCCAAAACAGCTGGCGGACAAACTGGATCGGATCCCAGCCAACCGAAGCCCACATATTCATCCCGATGATGAAGAATGCCAGCAAGCCAAATGCTAGCGCTCCGATGCCAGTCCACCCAAGATAGAACGGGCCGATCTGCGCATGACCGATCGTGCCGAGCCAGCGATTGATGAAAGTGATATTGAAACGCGGTTCGTGCTGTCCGTCTGGCAGTGGGATGCCGAGTTCAGGCGGATGGTTCAGTTGAACCTGTGTGAAGATGTTTTGATAAGTCGCCATGGTTCAGTCTCCCCTCACGCCCAGATCGGCAGATTGAGCCACCAGGTCCACCACTCGGGCCAACCTTTGGTCCACAAAGGACCACTGATTACGATGCAGACTGCGCTCCAGAAGCCGGCGTTAAGCGCGAGAAGCAAGCCCACGCGGTGAATGCCGAGCGTTCCAACCGAATAACCGATCAGATCCCGGAAGAAGGTGTCTTCATATTCCGGCGTTTTCACTTCGCCGCCGCGCTCTGGATTGACCGCTGACAGCACCAAGGCGCCATGTAATGCCAGGGCAAGTGTGGTCGTAAAGAAGAACGACACCGCCAGCATATGCGCCGGGTTGTAGTGGAAATGCAGGTATTGGTACCCCGTGTTGGATACCCAGTCCAAGTGGCTGAATATCCCGTAAGGAAAACCAAAATGCCAGCCACCCATGAGTACGGGCCGGATGACAACGAGCGTCACATAAGCGAGAATTGCAACCCCGAACGCAACCGGGACATGGTAACCCATTCCCAGCTTGCGGCAGATCTCAACCTCTCGGAGCGCCCATGAAACGAAAGAGATGATCGCGCAAACCGTGATGACTTGCCAGAACCCTCCTTCCTTCAACGGCGCCATTGACAATCCGTAGCTCAAATCCGGTGGTGCGATACTTATGAGCCAAGGATTCCAGGTCGGGCCTTGTGACGCAGCGTAGAATATCAACGCTGTCCCTAAGGTCGCGAAGATCGCGGTGACGACTCCGAAAAAGCCGACGTAAAATGGGCCGACCCAGAAATCGAACAGGTCCCCGCCGATCAGCGTGCCACCACGCACGCGATACTTTCGCTCAAAACTGAGGAGCGCCATAACCCAATCCTCCCCCGCCTCAAAATGGCGAGATCAATGTTTCTCGAATTCGACCTGTGAGGCGGGGCCGACCAAATTTGTCGGCCGTCGCCCTCGCACTGTCGAATGTTTATCTCTTCGCTAAGAGCCTCAGCTACTCGACCAGCTCGATGGTTGCCCGCGCATTGGGGCCATCCATCCAGTTGTAAGTGTCCGTGCTCAGCAGGATGAAGTGAATAGTGAACGCGAGCACAGCCAAGTAGACGTGAAGGCCTACCAAAACTCTGCGCGGATCATATGTTAGCCAAGTTCTCCACATGGTCTAATTCCTTATTTTATATTGAACTTTGCCGCTTGACGGCCGCCAAGCAGCTCCAGTTGGTTCAGATGCCTATCCACGGACGCCAGGTCCACACCAGCAGGTGCGCCACGACAGCGATCCCGGTGTGAGCGGCGAACCAAAACATAAAGAGTTTGTGGAACTCCTTAGCTTCTTCGGGGGTGAGATATGTGCTCATTCCCACATCACTCATAGCCTATTCTCCCATTTTGGGTTGTTGTGCGAGAGGCGACGTGCCTCCGTCGGTATCCGTGCGAAAATGATCGCATGGATTGCTGGGCTCGCATTGCTGCGAGCGATCTGTGTGAGCGCACTCATGCACTGTGTCCTTCAAGCAGGGCGTCCGCCAGCCGGTCGGATGAGACCTGGGTTTCGCCTGCACGCCGCGTGGCGCGTTCAGCAGCATCGCGAAGCCGTTTGGCAGCGGAAATCCGGATTAACACGGGCTGTGCTTCGACCAGCGCGTCAAGCTTCGCTTTGGCGTCTTCGTCCCAAGCAAGCTCTTCATATTCGCGCGCCGGCGTGGCGTCGCCTGCGTCCATTTGCGTCGACAGTGGCAGGATGTGGAACAGCGCATCAAACAGCGCATTGCACACTTCCTGCACGAGATAGGTCGCCCCAGAATAGCCCATAAAGGGCGTGCCGGTATGACGGCGTATGGCAGCGCCGGGGAAGCTCGCGGGGATATAGATCCCGCGCGCGCCGCATTCGGCCATGTACATTCGTTCGTTATAAGATCCGAATACTACGAGCGGCGGATTGGTATGGATCGCTTCGCGCACAGCCTGATTGTCGGGTTTCACCCCAGCCGACCGGCTAAAGGCAAAGCTGCACGGCAGCCCCATATCGCCCTCCAGGAAGTTGCGAATGCCGCGTGCATAGGTCTCGTTCGCAACGATTCCGAAATTGGCAGTGCCGAAGAAATCTTGAGTGACCGAACGCCACAGGTCCCACAGCGGCTTGATCGTAGTGTGCTTCTCACGTTCGATAAAGGGCGCCGGGTCGAGATCCAGCTCCTCGCCAAGCGCCTCAAGAAACTTGGTAGTGCTCTCCAAACCGATTGGCGCTTGGAAATAGGGCCGCTCAAGAAGCTCACAAAGGTTCCGGCCGAACTCGCGGTAAAGACAGACATTCGCATCTGCCATGCCCAGCTTCTTGATATCGGCCAAATGGCTACCCAGCGGGAAAGCCATGTTCACTTCCGCCCCGATGCCCTCAACCAGGCGGCGAATCTCGGCGAGATCTGACGCCATATTGAACATGCCGTAGGACGGGCCAATGATATTGACCTTCGGCTTTTCGCCTTCCTTGCGCTCGCGCTGCTTCGGCATCTTCTTTGGCCCAAATTCGGTCCAAAGCCAGCTCAGCGCCCGATCAGCCGATTCCCACTGATCTTCATCGATAGTGCGCGGCAGGAAGCGCTTGAGAGTGGTGCCTTCAGGTGTAACGCCGCCGCCTATCATTTCGGAGATCGAGCCAGTCACCACCACGGATGGCAAATCCGGATCGAGCGTTTCCCATGCGCGTTTCATCGCGCCTTCTGTCCCGGTTTTGCCCAGCTCCTCTTCGCCGATGCCCGTAACGACGATCGGAAGTTCGTGGGGCGGCAAACCGTCTGTATAATGCAGGACTGAGGTGACTGGCAGGTTCTCACACCCGACTGGCCCGTCGATCACGACTTGCAAGCCTTTGATTGCGGTAAAGGCATAAATCGCGCCCCAATATCCGCCCGCGCGGTCATGATCGAGGATCAGCGTCATGTACCCACCGCCTCACTGGCCTTGCGCGCGGCGATGTTTTGCGCGGCGAATTTCTTCTTGAACAGCGGGCGGTCCTGCGGGGTGTCTTCCCACACACCTGCACTCATATCCTTGCCAACCCCTTCAAAGAAGGCAGTCATCTTCGCAAAGCGATTCTTATTGGCAATCGCGGCATTGATGACTTGCGCCAAGCTGCCTGCGCCAGCGACACCCATAAGCGGGCGCGCTGAAATCAAGTTCGTGAAATACATGGCCGGCATGCCGTGCTGTTTGGCGTGCTGTACAACCGGTGTAGTACCGATCGCCAAGTCCGGGCGATACTCGTCTACTGCTGCGATATCCTGCTCCAGGCTCGCGCGGTATTGCACTTTCACGTCTTTGGCTTCGAGCCATTGACGATCGGGTTCGGACCATGGCGTACGTGGACAGGCAGTGCCGACATAGGGCACGTCCGCGCCGCTTTCGATTAGCAGGCGCGCAACCAAGAGCTCGGAACCCTCATAGCCAGAGACTGTCACTCGGCCTTTTATGGGAGCTGCTGCCAGTGCAGCTTCGATCGCTGGAAGCGCCGCATTTTTGGCTGCGTCGATCTGGTCTTGCGCCACACCGCAAGCAGCGCCAATCGCATCCAGCCACGCGACCGTGCCATCGCGACCGACTGGCGCGGAGCCAACTACTGAACGACCCGCGGCTTCGAATTCGCGAATGCTGGCCGTGTAGAAGGGATGAATTGCAGCCACTACCGAACAGTCGAGGGCAGCGTAGAGCTCTCGCCATTCGCGGGTTGGCACGACTGGGCCCGTCGCAAGCCCCATTGGCGCAATCAACTGCGCCAGGCCGACCGGATCTGCTGGAAACATCTCTCCGAGCAAGGTCACCGTCGGCCTGTCCGAGCGCTGTTTCGGAACGGCGACAGGACCTTGCTCGGCCTCGTTGCGCGCATATTGCAGCATAGCGCCAGCGAGTACGTCCTTGGCCTCGGCATGGGTTGGAATACCGAAACCAGGTACGTCGATACCGATAATGCGCACTCCGTTGATTGCCTTGGGCAACAGCCGCAAGGGCACACCGCTGGCAGTGGGTACACAGAGATTCGTCACGACAATTGAATCGTAATTGGCAGGATCGGCCAACTCCTCGACCGCTTCCTTGATGTCTTCGAACAGCTTGCCCGTAACAAGCGTTTCGGAGTTGAACGGCACGTAACCAACCGTGCGACGTGCGCCGTAGAAATGCGAAGTAAAAGTCAGCCCGTAAACGCAGCAGGCCGAACCGGACAGAACCGTGGCGGTGCGTTGCATGCGCAACCCGACGCGGAGCGATCCGAAGGCTGGACACATTGATTGCGGTTGATCATGTGGTCCGCGCGCCGGGTCGACCGGATAATCTGCGGCGTAGCGATCCAGAATGTCGCTCTTGCCAGCTTTGCGTGCGGCTTCAAGCATGGTGTCCTTGCTGGAGCAGGCGCCAGCCGTCGGCTCCCCGCCCGATCCAAGATCAAGTTGGTCACGCGTCCGTTCTTCAGTGCGCATCGATGCGTTCAGATCAGTCAAGCGTCACACCTCATCGTAAATAACTTCGAGGCTGGGCTTCGGCTCAAAAGTGCCGCCGCGCATATCGGCCTGGGTCGCCGGAACGAGTTTGACATCGCCTCCAGTGTCTTCGGGGGAGAAGAGGCCAAGCAACCCGTCCTGGTCTAAGGGAGCAGGTTGGCGCGGCGGCGCCTTGGCAACGTTTTCAGCTAGCTGTTCAAACAGCCCACTCCATTCGCCGCCTGGCTTTCCGATGATCTGATAATTGGCGGATTTGCGGCGGATATCTTCATCTGCCGGAATTGCTGTCAGCACGGGAATGTCGACCGCCTTCGCGAAGGCTGCCGCCTCTCCAGTACCGTCGTCCTTGTTTACTATCATGCCGGCAACACCGACATTGCCACCCATCTTGCGGAAGTATTCGACCGCTTGGCAGACATTGTTTGCGACATAGAGCGATTGCAAATCGTTCGAGCCGACGACAATCACTTTCTGGCACATATCGCGTGCAATCGGCAGGCCGAAACCGCCGCAAACTACGTCGCCCAGAAAATCCAACAGGACGTAGTCGAAACCCCATTCATGGAAGCCGAGCTTTTCCAGCAACTCGAAGCCGTGGATGATCCCGCGCCCGCCGCAGCCGCGACCGACCTCAGGTCCGCCAAGCTCCATCGCAAAGACGCCGTCACGCTGGAAACATACGTCTTCGATAGTGACTTCTTCACCCGCAAGCTTTTTCTTCGAGGAAGTTTCAATGATGGTTGGGCAGCTCTTGCCGCCAAACAACAGGCTGGTAGTGTCAGACTTGGGGTCACATCCGATAAGCAGCACACGTTTGCCTTGCTGCGCCATCATGTAGCTGAGGTTCGACAAGGCAAAGCTCTTCCCAGAGCCCCCCTTGCCGTAAATCGCGATAACTTGCGTTTCGCTGGTCACTTCGCCTGTGTGGACGGGGTCCGGCTCCTGAGCCGCCTCATTCCTTAAGGCTTGAGTATCAAGCATTGTCATTCGTAGCTGCTCCAGTCCAACACCATCTTGAGACAGTCGATTTCAGTGAATGCTGTGGGATAAGCCGTTTCAGCTTCACTCGCGGGACGAACGTCAGTGATCAGGCCATCAAGGTTGAGAGCCCCGGTTTCGATTAGCGCTCGAGTCGAAGCCAAGTCCTCAGGGGTCCATTCAGCTGCCACGCGCAAGCGCGCCTCTGCCTGGAATGCGGGGGCGAAGCCGAAGCTAAGCCGGTCCGAATAGAATCCAGCAAGAACGATCTCGCCGCGTTTGCCCAGCCGCCCGATCAGATTGTCAAGCCCGTGAGCATAGCCGCTAACGTCATATATCGAGCTGTAGTCGTGTCGATCGTCGTCCTTGGGCGCGATACATTCGTAGCCAATTGCGCCTTCGCGGCGCTCGGCCTTGTTATCCCAAACTGTGGGAGCAGGTGCGCCTGACGCGATGGTAAGTCGGGCAAGCAAACGCCCCAGAACGCCATGGCCAATAATAAGTTCAGGTGGATCGCCAGCGGCCAGCGCGTGCAGCGCTGTAGCGGCCAGTGCCATCAGCACGCCTTTTTCGGCCAGATCTTCAGAAATGGTGAGCGCGCGCTCGGATGGGACGATTAAGCGGTTTGCGGTTCCACCAAACAATCCGCGCGCGTCAGCAAAGCAGTTCGCACCCGGTACAAACACCCATTCACCAATGCGTCCTTGGAATTCAGGCGCGGCATCGACAATGCGGCCGACAGACTCGTAACCCGGCACAAGCGGATACCCCATGCCGGGGAAACGCGGCATTTCGCCGGTCCACAAGAGCTTCTCCGTGCCACTGCTGATCCCGCTCCACACGGTTTCAACGATAACGTCTGATGAGGTCGCGGGATTCAGCGACAACTGCCTTACAGACAGCCGTTTTGGCGCATCAAGAATCACCGCGATCGCGTCCATCTTGTGGACTTCCCCTAATGGTCGCGATCAACCCTTTCGCGATAGATTTTTTCACCCACTGTCATCATAGCCTGACAGTTGAAAGTGTCAATAATGTAAGACAAGTTTACTGTCAGGCAAATGCGACAGTCAGGCTGGTGATGAGCGGCTGCCCCGTCTTGATAGCTCGAAAATCCCGGAATCCTGCGGCTCTCAGCATCTTGTATAGCTCCATCCGCGTGCGTGGGCGCCCTGATCGCATTGCCCACAGATAGAGTCCGAAATAAGCATCGCCCATATTTTTTGCACCGCGGGTATCCGCCATTGGCTCCGCGATGACGAGTCGCCCGCCAGGCTTAAGCGCAGCACGAGCCGCAGCGAGAAGGCGATGTGCCTGCGCATCGTCATGATCATGCAGGATCCGGACCAGCGAGATGCAATCATAGCCTTGCGGTAGCGGATCGCAGAAGAAGTCACCTTCATGAAACTCGAACCCGGAGTCGAGGCGGGCGCGTGCGCCTTCAACAACGCCCGGCAAATCGAAAATGCCAATCAGCATTTGCTGATGCTTTGCCGCTAAGGCACTTGCGAACGCGCCATGTCCCCCACCGACGTCGAGTACCGAGCTTACGCCATTAAAGCGATAGGACCGCAGCACTTCATCAGCGACCATGCCCTGCGAAACTGCCATCAGTTCGGAATAGGGGGCAACCATCTCAGATGGCTCTGCATCTGCATCGGCGCGTGCCGCATAGCGCCAGAATTCGGATAGTTCTGTCGGCTGTTCGCGATTCTGGCGTAGCAAAGCCATCGGATCCGCCAGATCACGATAAAGGAGCGTGTGATGCAGGATCATCGCCTGCGCGCCTTCCTGCGGAATAAGCGACGCGCCTCTCTCGCCCAGCATCCACAAACCCGGTGATACCTCTTGAGCGAGCTTCAGCGCAGCTGCTGCGCGCAGCAAACGTTCAGCAGCCCCCTTGCTCAGATCCGCTACTTGTGCCGCTTCACTCACATCGGTTGGAGCTTCGGCGAGCCGCTTCAGCAATCCGCTCTCGACCATGGCGAGAAGCGTCTGCGTGTATGTGAAACCTGCCACGAGATCGAACAGTTCAGCCGCCTTTCGCCGCGCGAACGGACGCAAGAACCAATTCCTTGCGGCCCATTGCTGGAAGCGCGGGTTGCTCAGCACGCTGTTGCGCCAAGCGACCCAACGCTGCTTCCACAATGATGCTTGCTTGCCTTCGGAGCGAGACATAGGTGACTCCTTATGTCCATTTGATTGGACATCTGTTATGTAAAGGTCAAACACCTTTCGGGGAGCGAGGCTTGAACGCTGGGGTAGTCGTTATCGGTGCAGGCATGGGCGGTTTGGCCTGTGCAACGCTATTGGCTGCTCGCGGCGAACGCGTAACCGTCATCGAAAAAGACAGCTGGGTCGGCGGAAAAGCACGCCGAGTCTCACTCGATGGCGCGGAAATCGATGGCGGCCCGACGGTCTTCACTCTGCGTGACGTGTTCGATGGAATTTTTCGTGCCGCAGGTGCGGAGCTTGATGACTACGTCACCACTCGCCGCGCAGGAGTCCTCGCGCGCCACGCTTGGGATGACAGCGCCTATCTTGATCTTCATGCCGATCCGCAGCGCAGCGAAGAAGCGATCGGCGATTTCGCAGGCGCCGAGGCCGCAGCAGGATTTAGAGCCTTCCGTCAAGAAGCCCGCTCCATATATGCCTCGCTTAATGACACAATGATGCGCGCGCCCAAGCCGGCTACGCCGCTGTCGCTGGTCTGGCGTATGGGTCTGAGCAATGTTGCCGGCTTCATGGGTACGCATCCTTACGTCAGCCTATGGAACGCGCTCGGCAAGCATTTTGGTGACCAACGCCTGCGTCAGCTGTTCGCGCGCTATTCGACATATTGCGGCTCATCGCCTTTCAATGCGCCTGCGACACTTATGCTGATCGCGCATGTCGAGGCTATGGGCGTGTGGTTGATCGACGGCGGGATGGCGGCGCTGGCGAAGGCGCTGCAGGATTTGAGCAAAAGCCAGGGTGCCACGTACCGGCTCGGAACGGCAGTCGAGCGGATAGATGTCACTGGTGGTCGCGCTTCTGGAGTTATCCTGGCAAATGGCGAACGCATCGCCGCAGACGCGGTTATCGCCAACGCTGATCCTGCAGCCATCGCGAGCGGACTTTTCGGCCAGAATGCTTCACGCGCAGTTTCACAATTTGGAACGAGCAAGCGCTCGCTCTCCGCCTTTGTCTGGTACGCCAAGGCGCGGGCTCAAAGCTTCCCGTTAGTGCGCCATAATGTGTTCTTTTCGCCGGATTACCCGCGCGAATTCCTCGATATCGCGGCAGGTACACCGCCGAGCGATCCAACCGCTTATGTATGCGCGCTGGACCGCGACCCAGGGCGGGGCGAAGCGCCCGGCCGCACAGAGCGTTTCCAGATAATCGTCAACGCACCCGCCAATGGCGACAACCACTGTTATACTCCCGAGGAGATCGACCAATGCACCAAAGCGATGATGCGCAGCCTGACACGTTGCGGGCTGAAGCTGGACGATCCGTTCACCCACGAAGTGGCGACGCCGAACACGTTCGAGAAGCTTTGGCCCTCAACCGGAGGAGCGCTTTATGGACGAGCCTCGCACGGATGGGCGGCATCCTTCCGCCGGCAGGGAACGCTTACGAAGATCCCTGGGCTTTATTGCGCGGGCGGCAGCACCCATCCGGGGGCGGGAGTGCCAATGGCGGCCTTGTCCGGGCAACTGGCAGCAGCGAGAGTGTTGCAAGACCTTGCTTCGATGCGGAAATCGCACCCGGTGGTTATGGGTGGTGGTATGTCGACGCCATCAGCGCAGACGGGAAGCACGGGCTGACCATCATTGCCTTCATCGGCAGCGTTTTCTCTCCTTATTATAAAAGTTCAGGGCGGCGTG
The DNA here is from genome assembly GCF_030284385.1 of Altererythrobacter rubellus. Taxonomy (NCBI): domain Bacteria; kingdom Pseudomonadati; phylum Pseudomonadota; class Alphaproteobacteria; order Sphingomonadales; family Erythrobacteraceae; genus Altererythrobacter; species Altererythrobacter rubellus. The sequence continues at coordinate 828,600 of NZ_CP127221.1, read as the reverse complement.
AGCCGGAGAACCACTGTGCGCTCAATGTTGCGCTTTATGGGCCGCGGGCGCGCTGGGCCATGACAGAGCGGCAAAACGACGCGTTGTCCCGCGATCGTGACACGCTTATCCTTGGCCCCAGCAATGTGCGTTGGATGGACGATCACATGGAGATAGAAATCGCTGAGCGCGACAAGCGCTTATTCAATCCGTACCGCAGGCAGATACGCGGCACAGTGCGGGTCTATCCGCAAATGCTGAACTCAACCGCTTTCGCACTTGACCCGCAAGCCAAGCATATCTGGCATTGCATCTCGCCGCGCGCGCGCGTGGAAGTCGACATGCGCGAACCAGGGATAAATTGGCGCGGTGCGGGCTATCTGGATTCCAATTTTGGCAGCGAGTCGCTGGAAGAAGGGTTTCGCATTTGGCATTGGTCGCGGGCGCACATCGGTAAAGAAGCGATTGTTTGCTATGAAGGCATACGCCGCAACGGCAGCGGGTTTGCCAGTGCGCTGCGTTTTCGCGCGGACGGTACGCCGCAGGAGACTGAGCTGCCAATGGTTGCCCCGCTTCCAAATTCTGTGTGGCAGATTACTCGCAAAACGCGGTCTGATCGTGGCGACGCCAAGATTCTTGCTACGTGGGAAGATACTCCGTTTTACGCACGTTCCACGCTGGCTTCTCGGTTGGACGGCGAGAAAGTTGTCGCTGTTCAGGAAAGCCTGGATATGGACCGGTTTGCTTCCGGAATTGTCCAATTCATGCTGCCCTATCGCATGCCCCGGTCGGACCGTTAATTTTCCGAGGATGAGTCCTTCTCCGCCGCTTCGCGTTCAGCGCGATCTTTCTTGAGTTCGCGATCGGTCGACCAGATCTGGTAGACACAAAATCCGATCACAAGGAAGAAAGTCATCCCGATCTCGATCAGCCCCATGTTGGGGACCACCAAGGCGCGCCACTGCTCCCACAAGCTATCGGCCATACCTATTTCGCTCCCTGGATATGCGCTTCTGCGAATTGCGCGATCACTGCTGCGGAGCGCTGAGGCGCTTCCTCATGCGCAATGTGCCCTAGATTTTCCCACACGTCCAATCGCGCATTTGGCAGCTTGGCCGCCGCGCCTTCGACTGAACCCAAAGGCACTGCTTGATCACTGCGCCCGTGCACCAGAAGCACTGGGTTGCTGATGCCAGACAACCCCTTGGAAAAGGTGTTCAAATCCCAGTGCGCCATCATCGCAAGCGCGCCCCGCGCGTGGTGCGAATTGGCGAACAGCTTCGCATAGCACGCCAGCGACGTCGGATCGGTCTGAGAGCCAGTTGATCGCTGGAGGAAACGCTTGGGATCACCGGCAAATCTGGAAACGCCCGCGAACACCCTTGGCACAAATGGGTTGAGCAGCAGCAATCTTGCAAGGCCCGGGAATATCTGTGCTGCCGCACCCGGGAAAGGCGTAAGTGCAGGGCTGAACCCAATGACTGGTGTACTCTCGTTCACTACACCTGTTCGCGCCAATTCGAGCGCGATCGCCGCACCGGCGGAATGCCCAACCAGTCCAGCCGGCTTTGCATCAAGCGTATCGATTAGAGCCGCGAGCGAGCGCACCATTCCTGCCAGGCTGGCTCTGCTGCTCACCGGTTCGCCGCCAGTGAAGCCATGTAGAGGCAAGTCGGGGGCAACTACGGTGTAGTGGGAGGCCAACCGCGGTATGATAGCATGCCAGCTGTGTGTAGAACCTCCAGTCCCATGCAGCAGAAGCAGAACTGGCCCCTCACCCATTTGCTGGACATGGAAACGCAGACCGTCAGCAAAAATGAAACGGCTATGCTCGCGATTTGGCCAGCTTCGTCCCTCACGCTCCCAGTTGAGCGCACTCATCGTACGAGCTGCGGGCCAGGCTGCGCGGCATTGACCGCACGCTCAAGCGCGGCCGCATCCGCCATGGGAAGCGGCAGATAACGCGCCTGCATGGCTTGTGCGAGCTCCGCTGCTTCAGCGCGCGGGCGAGGTGAAATATCGATCACGATGCTGTCGATGCCGCGTAGGGCCAATGCCCGTGCAGCTGCGTGCGCGTTTTCCTTTGCTTGCGCGCGACCAGGTGTGCCATCTGCGGCAATATTGGCGCTGCCATCAGTCAAGCACACAAGGAACGGCGTACGCCCGCGTGAGGAAATTGCTTCAGCCATTTGTAGCCCAAGCTGTAATCCCGACGCGAGCGGTGTTCCGCCACCTCCTGGCAATTCGGACAAAGCTCTGCGCGCCCTGGTAAGCGAGCGCGTTGGCGGCAACAGCATTTCCGCACCCTCACCGCGAAACGCGATCAGCGCGACCTCGCTGCGTTTGACATAGGCTTGCGCGAGAATACGCTCGACCGCCCCCTTGGCCTCTGCAAGCCGCGCGACGGCGGCAGAGCCCGATGCATCAACGCAAAAGATTGTGACAGAGCCCGCGCGTTCTTCAAATCGCCGGATCCGCAGGTCGTCCTTCTCGACAAACAGCGCCGTTGGGGAGTCATCCCCACGTTCATGCCGCCGCAACGGCTGCCATGGTGCTGCTGCACGCAGGCTGTCGATCAGCGCCAACCGTGCCCCGCCACGCGGGATACCGGGCCGTGCGCCCAGCGGTTTGCCGCGCAGCTTGGACATACTGCGTTTGCCGCTTGTGCCGCCTCCAGCGCTGCGCCGTAATTTGCCCGCTGCGATTTTCGCCAAAACATCCGGCGGGATCGATGCGAGCGCGGCTTCGATCAGCATTTCTTCAGGCGGTAGCTCGCTCGACTGCTCTCGGTCGTTGTTACCCGGATCATCGGCTCTATCTGGCGGCGGGGCAGGCTCACTTTCCTGAAGCTGCTCCTGCGGCAATTGCGTTGCGCGCGGGACTAGTACCAATGACACTGCCGCGCTCAAATCTTCATGTCGCACTTTCTTGCGGCGATGGAGCGCAGCATGCGCTCGCGCCGCTGTCAGCGCAAACAGCAGTGGACGCACAGAACCGATCCCCAGCGCGACAGACACTGCTGCCAGCGCTGCCAGCTGTTCATCTTCCAATTCAGCAACATGACTAATCGAAAGCGGTTTGGGTACGATCTTGTCATGATCCAACGAGGCTGCGCGCGACAAATCGCACTTGAACGCCACCCGATCCAGCAAGGCATCAGCTGGCCCTTCATCGGATTCGCGGCCATCATCAAGCGCCACCAGCGCGATGTCCTTGTCATCAAGCGTTTGCGCCAATCGCCCGGCGGTCGCCTCTCGAAGCCGCTCAGCCATCGGCACCACTACCACGCCACCGCGCACCTCGCTGAGCAATCCAGCGCGTTCTACCGCTCTGCCCTCGGCTAAGCTTGCAGCGATATCCACACCGCCGAGCAGGCCTTCATCGTCGATATTGGCTGGCAAACGCCGCGAAGGCGACGTTTCGGGCAATGCAACTTTCAGATAGCCAAGCACCAAGTCGCGCGCCGGCCCTCCCCCCCGCAAGCAAATCCCGCCAAGCTTTTGAGGAGCGATTGCCAGCAGGCGAACTGCGAGCAGCGCGTCGGCCAAGGGGTCGAGATCGGACTCCGGCGCGGGCGCGCCGCGCGTCATCCGAACAGCTCTGCCACCGCGCGTTCGATGCGAACTGTCGAACCTGTTTCATCGAGCACATCGCGGCGCAAGCGGTGCCGCAGCGCCAATGGGGCAACTTCAAGCATATGCTCGCGTTTGACCTTGCGCGCGCCGCTCAGCGCAGCAAAAGCGCGGGTGGCCCGCATCAACGTCAGTTCTCCGCGCAAGCCGTCAACGCCGACCATCATGCAAAGATGAGCCGCATCGGCGAGCACATCATCCGGCACATCTATTGTCTGCACACGCTTTTGCCCGCGCGCGATCTGCTTGATGATCTTGTCGTCTTCGGCTTGCCATGCTTTGGCAAAGCCTTCAGGATCGCGTTCCTGCGCGCCGCAGCGTCGCATGATCTCGACGCGTTCCTCGATTTCGCTGGGCGTGCGTACGTCAACGGAAAGTCCGAAGCGATCAAGCAGTTGCGGGCGCAATTCGCCTTCTTCCGGGTTTCCGCTTCCGATCAACACGAACCTGGCGCGGTGGCGCACGGACAGCCCTTCGCGCTCGACCACATTCTCACCTGACGCCGCCACATCGAGCAGCAGATCAACGAGATGGTCCTCAAGCAGATTGATCTCGTCAATATAAAGGAAACCGCGATGCGCCTTGGCCAGCAGGCCCGGCTCGAACGCTTTTTCACCCTTGCGCAGCGCTTTCTCCAAGTCGAGCGAGCCCACAACCCGGTCTTCAGTCGCACCCAAGGGCAGATCAACGAAAGGCAAAGGTCGTTTTACTTTGCGCTTCGATGTGCAGGGATCGGGGCAAGTGCCGGCCTGATCAGGTGTACAGCCGTACCGGCATCCCTCCACCACCAGCATCGGCGGAAGCAGCGCAGCCAGCGCGCGGCTGGCCGTCGATTTGCCCGTGCCGCGATCACCGAAAACCATTACGCCGCCGATCGTAGGATCGACCGAAGCAATCAGCAGCGCGAGCTTCATCTCGCTCTGACCGACAATCGCTGAGAAAGGAAAACGCGCCATGTGTCCACAAGTCTGGACAAATTCCCGCGTCAGGACAAGTAATTAGTGCTCAATCGTGTTTTGCGCGGTTTGCGAATAGGCGTTTGCGTAGCATGCGCATCCCGATCCAGATGCCGGCGACGACCGGAATCACCAGGGCAGCCAGCACCCAGTTCTTCTCCAAGCCGTATCGATCAAGCGGCAGGCCACCAAGCAAATAACCGACCAATCCGATCAGGTAATAGCTCAGCGCCACGACCGAGAAACCTTCAACCAACTGCTGCAGCCTGACTTGCATCCGCGTGCTCTGATCCATCGAGTGGAGCAGTTGCGCATTCTGGTTCTCAATCCGCGTCTCGATCCTTGCGCGCAAGAGAGATGCCAATTGCGCAGCGCGAAGAGCCAATTGGCGAACCCGCGCTGTGGTGGCTTTGCACGTGTTCATCGCGGGGAAAAATCGCCGCTGGGTAAAGTCCGCCAGCGAAGCATAACCGGGAATGGGACGCAGATCGACTTGTACCAACCGGTCTTTGACCAATTGTGCGTATGCGCGGGTTGCGTCCATCCGGAATGAAATAGAGGTTTCAATTGCCGCTAGCTCCAAAGAGAGCTTGGACAAAATATCCATCAGCTGGTCATCGGTTTCGTCGCGATTATCGATTCGCGCTGCGAGATCGCGCAAACGCGCCTCGGCTTCATCAAGCTTTGGCCAGCATTCGCGCGCAATTGGAAGTCCTAGAAGTGCGCGATTGCGATAATTGCCTAGTTCCTGCAAGCGCTGGACCTGGCGTGTGATGTCAGCAGGGTCCGCGCCATTGGCGGCAACCAACAAACGCCCGAAGCCATCGTCCTGAATACGAAAGTCCGACCACATGCGGATCTGACCGCCCAAATGACAGGAAACAAGCTCCGCACGCTCCAGATCGACTTTCGGTAAAACTGCTTCGACATGCTGATCGCTTCCTGCAACCCAGATGCGCGTGCAACGTACAATCTGACCCGGTAGCTGGCTTACCCAATCGAGCGCTGCTGCCAGTTCGGAATGTGATAGTGGATCCAGAAACGCCTGCGCATGAGAATTCGCCGCGAACAGAGAGAGGCTAGTTCCTTCGCTGTGCCGCTCCCATACGAATTTCACATGTTCGCCCAGCCGGCCCGCTCGATAGGCCGGATTGCCAACCGGATCGTCAGACTTGGCTTTGGCTTCGATCACAGAAAGCTCTGCTGCGCGTTCATCATCGTCAACGATCAAGACCCATTGGACGATCACACAAGGCACCTCAAGCACCGGCCAGCGACGCAGATGCATCTCGCCTACAGCTTTCTTGCGCAGTTCATGATCACGCATAGATGTCCTTTCTCGCTAACCGAATGCTCTCGCCAGTCGCAGGTTAGCCTGTCGGTACTCTCCCAAAACACTTATTTTGAGCCTGCATGCCTCGGGAAACCTTCACATGTTGAAACCTTGCAAGGGGTTGCTGGGTTCCCGTACAATTGGTTTGACCCAGCCTAGCATGACATGCCGAGCCTTACATAGTCTCTTTACGAGGCCAAGTGACAAAGCTGGTGATCACGCAGAACCTCGACGTTCTTGAGACATTTTCCCTACACGCCATAATGGCCTGAAAATAGGTGGCGGAGAGACAGGGATTCGAACCCTGGGTACTCGTGAAAGCACAACGGTTTTCGAGACCGCCCCGTTCGACCACTCCGGCATCTCTCCGCATTCTTGTCTGCACGCGGTTGACGCGGACGAGCCGCGCGTAAAGCGTCGTCATGTCCAGCCTGCGACAAGAAGCGCGCCAGTTAGCTGACCCCCCTGCCCTTGCCAAGCACAAATTCGCCGCAAAACTGGGGACGGTTTGCCGATGCGCCCTTGTCTCCCGCGACCTATCACCCATATCCTCCGTCATTATGGAGAGAGCTGTGTTCTTTTCCAGCCAAGCTGGACGCACCATCGAGGCCCCGCGTCACGTCAAGTCGCGCTTCGGGATTGGCGATGTTGTGCGCCACCGGATGTTCGATTTTCGCGGTGTGATCTTCGATGTTGATCCGGTCTTTGCCAATAGCGAAGAATGGTACCAGGCTATCCCTGAGGACATCCGCCCAAGCCGCGAGCAACCATTTTATCACTTGCTGGCTGAGAATAACGACAGTTCCTACGTCGCCTATGTCAGCCAGCAGAACCTGCTTACCGATGCAAGCAGCGGACCGATTGATCATCCGCAAATCGCGCAATTGTTCGAACAGTTCGACGGCAAACGGTATCGCATGCGCCGAGCGCTGACCCACTAATGCGTCTAGCCACGGTCAACGGCGCATTTGACATTAGTATCACACATACCTGCTAGAACGTCCGGCATGGACAGAATGACCATGATATCAGCTGTCGACGAGCCTGCCCTTTAGTCCTTGAGTTTCCAGCCGGAACGCAAGACCAGATAAACGATGATGGCAAGAGCAAGGTTTAGTACCCCAAGCGCAACCGCCGCCTGAACAACCGCGTCGGCACCCTCGCCGATATCGCTTTCTCCTAGGAAGCCGTAGCGGAAGCCAGAGATCACATAGAAGAACGGGTTTGCCCGGCTGACAGCCTGAAACGCCGGCGCAAGGTTGTCGATTACATAGAATGTACCGGAAAGCAGCGAGAGGGGTGCAACTACGAAATTGGTAATGGCCGCGTTGTGATCAAACTTTTCCGACCAGATCGACGTTGCCAATCCCATGAGCGACAGCATGATCGCGCCCATCAGGCCAAACCATATCACGGCCCATACATGCGCTATGGACAGCGAAACTCCCGGCCACAGCGCCATCGCCAGCGCAACCGTGCTGCCCACCATCACCGCGCGGGTCACAGCTGCGCCGATAATACCTGCCATCAGCTCTCCATGCGAAAGCGGCGGCATGAGCAAATCCATGATTGTTCCCTGGATCTTGCCAGCGAGCAGCGAGAAGGACGAGTTTGCAAAAGCATTTTGCATCATGCCCATCATGATCAAGCCTGGCGCGACAAAGCTGGCGAATGGCGCGCCCAGCACTTCGCGTCCGCCACGCCCTAAAGCGACCGTGAAGATGATCAAGAACAGCAGTGTCGTGACGGCCGGGCCCCAAATTGTCTGCGTGTGCACCTTGAGAAACCGCCGAACCTCCTTAATATAGAGACTCCACAAGCCGACGCGGTTGACGCCGGAGATTACCGGCACGCCGCGCGGCGTAAAACGGGTCCCTTCGCCCGAATTTGTCTTGTCGAGGGGTGCCTCCGATTTCGGACGGGCAGGAGGTGCTTGATCGGCCATGCAGGCGCGCCTAGTGCGATGGAGCGGCTGTGACAAGTCACACAGTAAGATTCGTTGTGCTGTTTGCTGATCGAAAACGGGCAACCAGCGCGGGACACAGGAACTGGAATTTAGATGAGTTGGACTGACGAGCGTATCGCTACGCTAAAGAAAATGTGGGAAGGCGGATCAACCGCTAGCCAGATCGCTGAAGAGCTTGGGGGAGTGAGCCGTAATGCCGTAATCGGCAAGGCGCATCGGTTAGGTCTGAAATCACGCCCTTCCCCGGTAAAAGCGGGTGAGAAGAAGAAAGCTCCGGCTAAGAAGCCTGCGCCAAAGGCCGCTGTGAAGAAGACCGCTGCTAAACCTGCAGCAAAACCGGCAGTAAATCCGACCGACAAGCCAGCAACTGCGCAGGCATCAGGTGCGAGTATTCCGTCACAACCAATTCCTAACAAGACGCCAGACCTGCCTAAAATCGTGTCGGTCGGTCCTGGTGGATTCTTGCGTCAGGGTCCGGGCGATCAGCAAGCGCCGATCCCACCAGCTCCACCGCGCCGATTGGTGCCCGCGAAACCGAGCCCGGCAATCGAGGACAAAACTAGCTTGCTCGATCTGACCGAGAAGATTTGCCGCTGGCCTATGGGTCACCCTGGTGAGCCTGACTTCCACTTCTGCGGCGAAGCAGTGAACCCGGGATATCCCTATTGCGTTGAGCATTGCGGGCGCGCCTATCAGGCACAGCTGCCGCGCGGCGCGCGCAGACCCCCTCCACCGCTTCCCTTCGGTGGCCCCCGCGTAAGGTAGGTCGGGCGCGCTGAGCAAAGACTTTCGAGGCCCGGTTGTCCCTGTGGATCGCCCGGCCTTTTCAAATCTCACGGAGCATTCGCATGGCCATTAACCCTTACGACGCCTTCGTCCAAAGCTGTCAGCAGATTTTGAGTGGGCTCTCAGGCTTGATCGCCAAAGGCGAGGCGCATGTGAAGGAGAATGGGCTTTCGGATAACGACCTGATCGGCGCGAAGCTTGCAGAGACGATATGGACACTGCCGCGGCATGTCCGCGCATGCTCGATGCATTCAGCCTGCACCTTTGACCAAATGCCAACGGGCGAATTTACGGCAGATTTCACGATCGTACCGGATAGTTGGCAGTCATACGCGCAATGATTGCGGATGCGCAAAGCAAGCTGGCAGCGTTCTGAGCACACGCTTCTCTTAAGCAATCGAGTATGACAGCAGCCCTCTAGCAGGCTCCGAGCAAACCGACACGCTTAGCCGGGTGACTCTAATCTACGACTTTTGACCTTCAGCGCTGTCTAGGGCGGGCGAACCAGATCGTGTGCCGCGGGCCCTTATTGTTAGGCCGGGCGCGGAAGAAGCGTTCTTCAACATCAAATCCGGCATCGCGCAGTTTTCTGGTGAAGCGGTGGTCTGATGCTGCAGACCATATCGCGAGTATGCCACCCGGCTTTAGGGCATCTCGCGATTTTCCCAGCCCCGTGGGTGAATAGAGGCGGTTGTTTTCCTCGCGGACAATACCATCGGGTCCGTTATCGACATCGAGAAGAATGGCATCGAATTTGTCGCAAGTGCCGTCATTTGCATCGTCGATCAGGGCCGCGACATCGCAAATCTTCAGGTCCATTCGCGGATCTTCCAGACAGCCACCCGTCAGTTCTGCCATCGGACCCTGCGCCCATTCGACAATTTCCGGTACAAGTTCTGCTACGACCGCCTGACCGTTGGAGCCCATGCGCGCCAGCGCGGCCCGCAAGGTGAAACCCATGCCGTAGCCGCCTATCAATATTCGCGGCGCGTCATTCCCAACGCGCTCCATGGTCTGCACTGCCAGCTGCTCTTCGCTGAACTGCATACGCGTGCCCATCAGCTCGTTCCGCCCGAGCATGATGATGAAATCGCGGCCATGGCTAACGAGCGACAGCTCGTCGCCATCGGGTATCTGCGCTGTGGCCAGGGTCTCACGCGGAAGCATCAGGCTGAATACCCCCGCTTTTTGAGATTGTGACCAACCTTAACGATCGAATCGAGTGCTGGGATCGATCCGCCGCCCAGTTCAGTCAGCGAATACTCAACCGATGGCGGCGAGGTGTCGCAAACCTTGCGAGTGATGACGCCTCGCTGCTCAAGCTCGCGCAGCCGTGCCGGCAACACCTTGCCGCTGACAGGGGAAATAACATCCATCAATTCGCTGAAGCGGCGTGGCCCGGCCCGCAGGCACCACACCACATTGGGTGCCCATGTACCGGCAATAACCGCCATGCATTCGGTTAACGCGCAAGGTTCGGGCGGCTTTGGGCTGTGATTTATGCGACGCTTGAGCATGATCTTCCAATCGACGTGTTTCGCGAGGTTACCCATGGGTAACCTAGAAATCCAGTTACCAATAGAAAGTAGGTGGCATTGGGAAAGTGAGAGTAATAGCTGGGCGGCGTCTTGATTGCGTTTTATGCCATATCAATCACATTTATCGGCCCACGTTTCGGCATGGGCAATGCGATCTTCTTCGTCTTGCTTGGCCAGATCATCAGCGCAGTCATCATCGATCATTTCGGCCTGATGGGCGTACCAGTTGCACGAATTGATCTAATAGGCATCGCGGGAATCACGCTGATGGTTGTCTGGGTGCTACTCGCCAGAAGGTAGCCGGCAGACCTGCTCAAAAAAGAAGGCCCGCCATGATCTCTCCGGCGGGCCTCATCATTTCAATTGAAAAGAGCTTAGTCTTTAAGGAAGTCCGGCACGTGGGCAGAGCCGTCATCGCCGCCGCCCTTGTGGCCATCATCACGGCCACCGCGACGACCGCCACCACGGCCACGACCGCCGCCGCGATCATTCCTCGGACCACGGCGATCGCCACGATCACCGCGAGGCTTGCTTTCGCGTGGAGGACGTGTGTCTTCCAGCTCTTCACCGGTTTCCTGGTCGACGACACGCATCGACAAGCGAACCTTGCCACGCTGGTCGATCTCGAGGACCTTGACCTTTACTTCCTGGCCTTCTGAAACAACGTCAGTTGGCTTCTCGACGCGCTCGTTCTTCATTTCGCTGACATGGACGAGACCGTCCTTGCCACCCATGAAGTTCACGAATGCACCGAAGTCAACGATGTTGACGACCTTGCCGGTGTAGATCTTGCCGACTTCAGCCTCTTCAACGATGCCTTCGATCCACTTGCGCGCGGCTTCGATTTCATCGGCATTTGAAGAGCTGATCTTGATCACGCCTTCATCGTCGATGTCGACCTTTGCGCCGGTTTCAGCAACGATTTCACGGATAACCTTGCCGCCCGTGCCGATAATGTCACGGATCTTCGACTTGTCGATCTGCATGGTTTCGATGCGCGGAGCGTGCTTGGAAACGCCTGTACGCGCTGAGCCAAGAGCTTTCGCCATTTCACCAAGGATGTGCGTGCGGCCGGCTTTCGCCTGCTCCAGCGCCTTGGCCATGATTTCCTGCGTGATGCCGGCAACCTTGATGTCCATCTGCATGGTGGTGATACCTGCTTCTGAACCGGCAACCTTGAAGTCCATGTCACCCAGGTGATCTTCGTCACCCAGAATGTCTGACAGAACAGCAAAGTCCTCGCCTTCAAGGATCAGGCCCATCGCAATACCAGATACAGGACGTTCGATCGGAACGCCTGCGTCCATCATCGACAGACAGCCACCGCAAACGGTCGCCATCGAGCTCGAGCCGTTGGACTCGGTGATGTCTGAGAGCACGCGGATGGTGTAGGGGAAGTCTTCATGGTTGGGCAGCACAGGGTGCAGCGCGCGCCATGCGAGCTTACCGTGGCCGGTTTCGCGTCGACCGGTAAAGCCAAAGCGACCCACTTCGCCAACCGAATAGGGCGGGAAGTTATAGTGCAGCATGAAGTGGTTGTAAGAGAGACCCTCGAGACCGTCGATCATCTGCTCGGCATCTTTGGTGCCCAGCGTGGTGGTGCAGATTGCCTGCGTTTCACCGCGCGTAAACAGCGCTGAACCGTGTGTGCGTGGCAGCAAGCCAACCATAGCTTCGATCGGGCGAACCTGATCAAGCTTACGGCCGTCGATACGAGTGCCATCCTTGATGATGGCGCCACGAACGATTTCTGCCTCCAGCTTCTTCACTGCCTTGTTGGCAACCAGCTGCGTTTGCGCTTCTTCGTCAGCGAAAGCTTCCTTCGCCTTCGCACGTGCTTCATTGAGCGCGTCCGAACGGGCCGACTTGTCAGTCAGCTTGTAAGCGGCTGCGATATCGTCACCAACGATGCCGCGCAGCTTTTCCTTGATCGCTGCGGTATCGTCCGATGTGTCGATAACCCATGGTTCCTTGGCAGCCTGTTCAGCCAGATCGATGATCGCGCCGATAACCTTGCGGCTCTCTTCATGCGCGAACATAACTGCGCCGAGCATTTCTTCCTCGGTCAGTTCCTTCGCTTCGGATTCAACCATCATCACAGCATCTTGTGTTGCTGCAACGACCAGGTCCAAACGGCCTTCGTCGTCGAGCGCAGTCTGCAGGCTCGGGTTGAGTTCGTATTCGCCATTGCGGAAACCGACGCGCGCTGCACCGATCGGGCCCATGAATGGAACGCCCGAGATGGTCAGTGCGGCCGAAGCTGCGATCATCGCAACAATGTCCGGTTCGGTTTCGCCATCATAGGACAGAACCTGAGCGATAACATTGATTTCGTTGTAGAAACCTTCAGGGAAAAGCGGGCGAACCGGGCGGTCGATCAGACGGCTGGTCAGCGTTTCTTTTTCCGTTGCGCGGCCTTCGCGCTTGAAGAAGCCACCCGGGATACGGCCGGCTGCAGAGAATTTTTCCTGATAGTGAACAGTGAGCGGGAAGAAGTCTTGCCCTTCACGAACACTTTTTGCGGCGGTTACAGCGCAGAGCACTACGGTTTCGCCATAGGTGGCCAGAACGGCGCCGTCTGCTTGACGGGCAATCTGACCGGTTTCGAGAGTGAGGGTTTTTCCGCCCCATTCAATCGACACGGTTTTCTTATCAAACATGTATTTTCCTTTTGTACCCGCGGGGCCTTATTGCCGCGCGGGGCCTACAAATCCCGGGAAATCCGCCCCGGTGCGGTGTGGGACGTTTATCTGCCCCCGGGCCAGCAACCGGATGTTGCTCGGCTCCTTATGCAAGAAGCGGCCCGAAAGGGGGCCGCTTCGAGAAATTCTTACTTACGAAGACCCAGCTTCGCGATCAAAGCGTTATAGCGCTCTACGTCTTTCTTCTTGAGATAGGCGAGCAGGCTGCGACGCTTGTTGACCATCTGCAGAAGACCACGGCGTGAGTGGTTGTCCTTGTGGTGGCCTTTGAAATGCTCGGTCAGGTTGCGGATACGCTGCGTGAGGATCGCTACCTGTACTTCCGGGCTACCCGTGTCACCTTTGTCGCGGGCATTTTCTTCGATAATCTTCGTTTTCGTTGCGGCATCAACCGACATAATAATTCTCTCTTACTCAGCGACATCGGGTAGGTTAAAGCCCCTGACGACTTTCGCCGTCCCATCCTCAATTTCCATCAACGCTACCGGCACATCGTCCAGCATCGCACAATAGAGCCCGGATGGTTGGGGCAGTTCAGACAGGACCCGGCCCTGACGGACCGCCTGCCCACTTGTCTGATCGAGAATGAGAGCCGGGATGTCGTCCAGCCCCACCTCGAGCGGCAGGAGTAGGTCTTGAAGGCTCGCGCCATTAGCGATTTCGTTGAGTTTGTCCAGCGAAATCGCCTGACTTTCAAGGAAGGGGCCTGCCTTTACACGCCGCAGATAAGTCACGTGACCAAAGGTCCCAAGCGCGCGCGCGATATCGCGTACCAGAGAACGGATATAGGTCCCTTTGGAAACATGCGCGATGAGAGTGACGCTTTCAGCCAATTCGAGTGGCGCGGAAGGATCATAGGGATCAGGCCGGCCGCGTGATGTTGCAAAAGCGGAATCAAGTTCAGACCCCGACTGATATGAGGATGCCATCTCCAGCGAGTGGATCGTTACCAACCGCGTTTTGATCTCTACCGTTTCTCCAGCTCGCGCCCGGGCATAGGCGCGTTTACCGTCCACCTTTACCGCTGAATAGGCAGGCGGCACTTGCTCGATTTCCCCTGTGAAATGTTCAAGGATCGCAGCCACGGCGGCCATTGGTGGTCGCCTGCCCGAGCGGTCAACAACTTCGCCCTCCGTGTCGAGCGTGTCTGTCTCTTCACCGAACCGGATCGTAAATTCATAGATCTTGTCGCTATCCAGCATGCGTCCAGCCAGTTTGGTCGCCTCGCCCAGTGCTATTGGCAAAACCCCTTCGGCAAGCGGATCAAGCGTGCCACCGTGGCCAACCTTGGTCTTGGCATATCCACCTTCGCGCAGATTGCGCTTCACGGCAGCGACAGCCTGCGTCGAGCCGAGCCCACGCGGTTTGTCGAGGATCAGCCAGCCGGAAACCGGATGCTCGCGCGGATCAGCCACCAGCCACCACCGTCGCAATGTCGAGATATTGTTTGAGCGCCCAGTTCACAGGCGGTCCAATCGTGTTCTCCAGCACGCCCCATTCCGGGGCAAACCATGTCAGCGCGACCAGACCAAAAAACAAAGCCATCCCGTAAGGTCTCAGCTTGCGATAGCTGCGCGCCAACGAAGGTGGCAGCAGCCCTTCAGCTATATGCGAACCATCGAACGGCGGGATTGGCAACAGGTTGAAAACGCCCAAGAACACATTGATCAGGATGAAATAGAACATGCCGCTTTGCAGCAGCAGCGTTTCACCTGCCCCGTCCGCAATCAGCGACATGCCGCTACCAGTGCTTGTGATCTGAGCTCCAGCAGGGAGGAATAGCCCCAAGGCGATTGCGCCAATCAACGCCAGTACAAAATTCGAACCCGGCCCCGCAGCTGCCACCGCCATCATGCCATAGCGCGGATTGTCGAGCCGATCCTGCCGCACTGGAACAGGTTTGGCCCAGCCGAACACAGGAGCCCCGGCCAGCGCCAATGAGCCTGGCACCAGCAAAGTACCAACAGGGTCGACATGGCGAAGCGGGTTAAGACTTAAACGTTGCGCGTCGCGCGCGGTCGTATCGCCGAGCAGCAACGCGGAATATCCATGCGCGACCTCGTGGAACACGATCGCGACGATCAGGCAAGGGATCAGCACCAGCGCCATTGTGAGAGTATCTGTCATTTATTGAAGATAGTGGCGGGCAGGTCAACTCGCCAGTGCCTCTGAAAAGTGCTTGCGGCAGAGCGCAACATAGCGGTCATTGCCGCCTATCTCCGTTTGCTCGCCTTGCTTGACCGCTTTGCCGCTTTCATCGACGCGCAGGTTCATTGTCGCTTTGCGCCCGCAATCACAGATTGCTTTTAGTTCAACGAGCGAATCCGCAATACCCAGCAATGCCGCAGAGCCAGGAAATAGCTTGCCCTGGAAGTCAGTGCGCAACCCATAGCAAAGCACCGGCGTACCGGTCTCATCCGCCAACCTGGCGCATTGCCACACTTGCTTCTCGGTCAAAAACTGCGCTTCATCGATCAACACGCAATCGACGCGACCTTGGGAGTGCTCTTCCAACACATGCTCAAGGATATCTGTATCGTTTGTAAAGCGGTTGGCATCGCTAGAGAGACCAATGCGGCTGCTGATCGCACCAAAGCCCGACCGGTCATCGATCGCTGCGGTCCAGCAGGAAACGCGCATACCACGCTCGCCATAATTGAATGCGGCCTGGAGCAAGGTCGTGCTCTTCCCTGCATTCATGCTGGCATAGTAGAAATAGAGCTTGGCCATACGCCGCGTGCCTTTGCAGATTGACAATAGCTGCACGTCTTGCAGCCGTTCTACCGCTGCGCAAGCGCGCGCAAGAAGTTTTCGGAAACAAAAATGGGGTTTTGCGGATTAAGCTGTAAGACAGGCGCAAGACGCAACGATATTGTACAAACCAATTCGCTAGAATTTGAGGGGTTGTCACAAAATGGCTGAAGCAAGCGCACCTGCGCAAAGCGGCATTCTGGGATGGATCGAACGCACGGGCAACAAATTGCCCGATCCGGTATTCCTGTTCTTCTATCTGATCGCAGGGCTGGTTGTCGTGTCGATCGTAGCCGCACTGACAGGCGTTTCGGCACTTCACCCGACGGAAATCGACCAAACAACCGGCAGCGCTCTGGTTATTGAATCGGTCAGCTTGCTGAGCGCAGACAATATTCAGCGCTTGTGGGTCGAAATGCCCAAGACATTCACACACTTCCACCCGCTGGGATATGTTCTGGTGGTCATGCTTGGTGCCGGTGTGGCGGAACGTTCCGGCTTTTTCGCCGCCGGCATGGCCAAGGCGGTAAAGAGCGCGCCAAAGGCGCTGCTGACCCCGGTTGTGGCGCTGGTCGCCATGCTCGGTAACCACGCGGCTGATGCTGGCTATGTTGTACTGATCCCGCTCGCTGGTATCCTGTTCGCAGCAGCCGGGCGGCATCCTCTGGCAGGGATTGCAGCGGCGTTCGCAGGCGTTTCAGGCGGTTTCTCGGCCAATATCTCACCGGGGCAACTCGACGCATTGCTGTTCGGGATCACCGAAGAAGCTGTTGCCGCGAGCTCGCTTGACCCGGCATGGACCGCCAATATTGCGGGCAATTGGTACTTTATCAGCGCGATGACGGTGCTGTTCCTGCCGATCATCTGGTACGTGACCGACAAGATTATCGAGCCACGCCTTGGCCCTTGGGTCGGCAATGTAGCGGCCGAGTTCGAGGACGGCACTGGCCCAGACCCCACGCAGCACGATGGAGAGCTCGCCTCAAAGGGCCTGCGTCATGCTGGCCTCGCGGCTCTGTTTGTCGTGGGCCTTTGGCTGCTGATGGTGTTCGCGCCGGGCACGCCGCTGATCAATGAAGCCGCGTGTCTGGCAGAGGATGGTGCACCGATCCCTGACTGCTCGATCCACAGCGAACTCAGACCGCTCTACCAATCGCTAGTGGCGGCATTCTTCCTGCTGTTTCTGCTGACCGGCTGGGCCTATGGTCGAGCGGCCGGAGTGATCACAAATCACCGCGATCTCGTAAACATGATGGCGGAGAGCATGAAAGACATGGGCTATTATCTGGTCCTTGCCTTCGCGGCCTCACACTTTGTGGCAATGTTCGAATGGTCCAACCTCGGCTTGATCTCGGCGGTTCATGGAGCCAGCGCGATTCAGGCAACGGGCCTGCCTTTGCCGATCGTATTGGGTCTGATGGTAATCTTTGCTGGTTTGCTGAACCTGTTTGTTGGCTCGGCCAGCGCGAAATGGGCGCTGCTTGCACCGATCCTGGTGCCGATGCTCATGCTGCTTGGTATCAGCCCTGAGGGTGCAACGGCCGCCTATCGAGTGGGCGACAGCGCAACCAACATCATCACTCCGTTGATGGTATATTTCCCGCTGATCCTGGTCTTCGCGCAGCGCTGGCAAAAGGATTTCGGTCTTGGAAGCCTGACCGCGATGATGATGCCATATTCGGTGTGGCTGCTAATCTCCGGCACATTGCTGATCGTGATCTGGTTCTATCTCGGTATTCCACTCGGCCCGGATGCACCGGTCACCTATGTGCTGCCAGGTAGCGGCAGCTGATCGGGCAAAGGCTGGTTAAGGGAACAGACATGAGAGCGGAGCATAGTGATCAAATGTCCTGGCTCCGCTCCATAACTCTCCTGCTCGCAGCAGCCCTGCTCGGCGCGGCAATGCCTGCAGGCCAGATGTATAGGGTAGATGCCGTTGCCAGCAATCTGTCCGCCAAGGTCCCCTTCCTTGGCCTTGGCAGCAAGACCGCCGGTTTTCCCGATGTGGCCGGAACAATCCAGCTGGACCGCAGTCGTCCGCAAGACATCGCTCTGGATGTGACCATCGACGCGACCAAGCTGACTGCGAGCGATGATTTGACACTCAGCCGCTTAAAGGGTGAGCGGTTTTTTTGGGTGGAGCGTTATCCGACGGTGCGCTTTGTGGGCCGCGAAATTACTATGACCAATGCCACACAGGGCACTGTCGAAGGCGACTTAACCGTGCGCGGAGTGACTAAGCCAGTTACATTGGGTGTCACGTTCAGCAAGTCGCCGGCCGAAATCGCGCCACGCGAAGCAATCACGCTGACGGGCAAAACGCGCATCAACCGTTATGAATTCGCGATGACGTCATATCGCTTGATCGTGGGCAAGCATGTCGAAATCGAGCTGACCGCTCGGATGGTGCCGCAAGGCTAGGCCCGAGCGCCAGACCTCAAAGCTCGAGCAGCCAATGCTCGCTTATCTCTTCCTTGCCGAATTCGGTCTGCACTTCTGTAGACGTGACCTTGTATCCCTCTGCGGCGTAGATCTTTCGCGCACTTCCAAGCACCCGATGTGTCCAAAGCACGATACGTTTGTACCCGGCATCGCGGGCGAATTCGGTACATTGGCGCACAAGGGCCGATCCTACCCCTAGCCCGCGCGCTTCGGGTTCGACATAGAGCATGCGCAGGCGAGCGGTCTCGTGATCTTCACTTGCAACAAAAACGGATCCCAGCATGCGTCCGCCCCGCTCCGCGATCCAGCATTGCTCCTTCCCGGGTTTGAAGTGGCGCAAATAGGTTGCGCAAATTTCCATCATCAACGCTTCGAGTTTATCGCCCCAGCCCCAATGTTCGCGATAGAGGATGGCTTGCCGTGCGCAGAAATGCCCCAGATCGCCGGGACGAAATTCTCGCAAGAACCACTCGAACTGATTGTTGCCAAACAACAAATCGCTCGCCTCACTGAGCGCGTTGGTAAGGCGATTTGCGCCATCTTCACCAAGCGGAGCCAAAAGTTTCTTAGTCTCAGCCAAAGTAACGGCATCAAGATCTTGATAACGTTGCTCTCCATTCAAAGTCAGCGAAAGCGGGCGCTCACGCGCATCCTCGCCTCTGCCGCGCTCAATCCATCCATGCTTCTCGAGCTTCGCAACCGTTCGGCTGAGATAGCCCGGATCAAGATTTAGCACCTTCGCGATATCGCGGGCGAGCACAGGCTGTCGCTCACGAATCTCGTAGGCCACGCGCGCTTCGATCAGCGACAACTCACCGCCCATATAACGCGGCTCCAATAAGCCCATCAGTTGAGAGAATTGTCGATTGAACGCACGAATAGCGGGCACGGCTTCTTGGATCGCGACAGTCATTCAGACGGCATCGCGATATTAGTTGTCAAAGTCAACTATAATTCAGTTGGATTTATTCGCCCTCGCCCAGATCGCGCGCCACCTTGGGATCGCGCAACAGCTTTTCGATACGGTCCGCTTCGTCAAAACTCTCATCGGCGCGAAACTTCAGCTTGGGAGCGAATTTGAGGCCCAGCCGCTTGGCAACTTCACGCTGCAGGAACGCTGTGTTCTGTTGCAACGCCTTCACAACCACCGCTTCTTCCAACCCAAGGAGCGGCTTCACATAGGCGGTCGCGTTGCGCAGATCTGGTGTCATGCGAACTTCAGTCACTGATATGTTTGCTGCACTGACGACATCGTCATGCACTTCCTGCCGTGCGAGCAGTTCGGAAAGAATATGCCGCAAGCGCTCTGACACCTTCAGGACGCGGACAGAGTGTTGTTCAGGTGTAAATTGCTGGCGAGCCATTATCCCATCCCCGTTTCGGTTGGCGTCGGGCGCATGGTCGGGATTGCAGTAGATGTCGCGCGGGCAAGCAATTGCCCCTCTTCGGTTTGCAATTCGCCTTCAAGAAAGATCACTCGCCGCCCGCCGCGCACCACGCGGCCCTTGCCGATGATCGTCGCGCCCTCTGGCAAGAGCCCCAGCAGTTGCATCGAAATTTCCAGATTGAGCGGAGCTTGCTCGCCGCCGGTCATCGCTACGTAGGCATAGCCCATCACATCATCGAGATAACCCGCAACAAGCCCGCCTTGCACGCCCCCTCGCCAGGTGGTCATCTCTCGCTTCACAGTGAAGCGCATGGTTGCTGTCGCGGTTTCTTCATCGAAACCAACTAACTCGGAACCAAGCAGCGAGCTATGCGGAGAATCCGCACTATCTGCAGGGTAGAATTGCTGATCGCTCATCGGGTTGTGCCCACCAGGCCTGCTGAGGGCGAACGCTGACCTATGTGGATCCTGTTCACCCTCTAGCTCCTTTAACCAACTTCGAGCGTCCGCTCACGCTCCTCGACTTCGAAGACTTCAAGCTGGTCACCCGCCTGAACGTCGTTCGTATCTTCGAGCACGACACCGCACTCGAGCCCTGCGCGGACTTCATCGACATCGTCCTTGAACCGACGCAGCGAAGCGATAGTCGTCGCCGAAACGATAACATCTTCGCGGGTAAGGCGCGCGAACAGGCCTTTGCGAATGACGCCTTCTTCGACCAGCAAACCGGCCGCCTTGTCGCGCTTGCCTGACTTGAAGACCTGCTTGACTTCGGCACGGCCGACCACGGTTTCGATCCGCTCTGGACCCAGCTCGCCAGCCATTTCCTTCGCGACTTCCTCTGTCAGGTGGTAGATGACATCGTAATACATCATCCGCACGCCATCGCGCTTCACCATTTCGCGCGCCTTGGCATTCGGACGTACGTTAAAGCCAATGATTGGCGCGTTAGAAGCTGCAGCCAATGTGACATCGCTTTCGGTGATTGCGCCTACACCTGCATTCAGCACGCGCACCTTGATCTCGTCATTAGAGATATTGTGCAACGCTGTGACGATGGCTTCGACCGAACCCTGGACGTCCGCCTTTACCAGAACCGGCCATTCGATGACGTTCGACTGAAGGTTGTTGAACATCGTATCGAAGTTGGTCGGAGCAAGCGCTGTTCGCTTCTCTGTCGCTTTTTCCTGACGATACTGGGCAACTTCGCGGGCGCGCTGATCATTCTCGACAACTGTCAGAATGTCACCAGCTCCCGGCACACCGTCGAGGCCAAGGACCTCGACTGGCATGGAGGGGCCAGCTTCCTTGATCTGCTTGCCTTGATCATTGACTATCGCACGCACCTTACCGCTTTGTGTACCAACAACGAATGTGTCGCCACGCTTCAGCGTACCGCGTGTGATGATCACCGTTGCGACCGGGCCGCGGCCCTTGTCGAGCTGCGCTTCGATCACAGTGGCTTCAGCGTCGCGGTCCGGGCGAGCTTTCAATTCAAGCAATTCTGCCTGCAGCTCGATCTTCTCGACCAGCTCATCCAGATTGGTCTTTTCCTTAGCCGAGATCTCGACGTCCTGCACGTCACCTGACATCGCTTCCACGATCACTTCGTGTTCGAGCAAGCGCGACCGGATATTGTTCGGATCGGCTTCCGGCTTGTCGCATTTATTGATCGCAACGATCATCGGGACGCCAGCCGCCTTGGTGTGCTTGATCGCCTCAATCGTCTGGGGCATCACACCATCATCGGCAGCAACGACCAACACCACAATATCCGTCACATTCGCACCGCGCTGGCGCATCTCTGTGAAGGCGGCGTGTCCCGGCGTATCGAGGAAAGTGATCTTTCCGCCCGACTTGGTGTCGATCTGATAGCTGCCGATATGCTGCGTGATCCCACCAGCTTCGCCTTTGGTCACATTCGTTCCGCGAAGGGCATCGAGCAGCGAGGTCTTCCCGTGATCGACATGGCCCATGATCGTGACCACCGGAGGACGCGGTTTCAACGTTTCTTCCGGATCGACATCCTTTTCCGTCGTAATATCGACGTCGGCTTCAGACACCTTCTGGATATTGTGACCGAACTGTTCGACAAGCAGTTCAGCGGTATCCTGATCAATCGTCTGGTTGACGGTGACCATCATGTCCAGATTGAACAGTTCCTTGACAAGGTCAGCACCCTTTTCGCCCATCCGCTTGGCCAATTCGCCAACGGTGATCGCTTCAGGAACAACAACATCGCGAACCTGCTTCTCGCGCGGACGATTGTCGCCCCCGCCTTGTAACCTGCGCTCTTTCTCACGCGCACGTTTGAGCGCCGCGAGCGAACGTGCCCGGCGGCCTTCGTCTTCATTCAGCGCTTTAGTGACAGTCAGTTTGCCAGAGCGGCGCTTGTCTTTGCCGCCAGC
Organism: Altererythrobacter rubellus; assembly: GCF_030284385.1. Taxonomy (NCBI): domain Bacteria; kingdom Pseudomonadati; phylum Pseudomonadota; class Alphaproteobacteria; order Sphingomonadales; family Erythrobacteraceae; genus Altererythrobacter; species Altererythrobacter rubellus. The sequence goes on along the minus strand of NZ_CP127221.1, from coordinate 806,720 downwards.
GCCTCGTTTGGGCTTTTCTTCACGCTTTTTCTCAGGGCGCTTGGGCTCAGGGCGAGCAACAGGCGTAAACTTGCGTGCTGCCTGTGTTGGAGTGCTCTCGTCCGCAACAACAGAAGCATCGGCGGCTTCTTCGACATCTTTTGTCTCAGCCTCGGCAGCCGCCTTGGCTTCTTCGGCCGCACGCTTCTCTGCTTCTTCCTCAGCCTTGCGGTTTTCTTCCGCACGCTTTTTCTCGCCGGCCTTGGATTCCTTGGCCTTCTTGTCGTCACGCTTGCGCGCTTCTTCAAGTGATTGCAGGCGCGCCTCTTCCGCTTCGCGCGCCAGACGGGCAGCCATTTCCTGAGGCGTTTCCTTAGGCGCGGCCGGCTTCTTCGGTGCAGCCTTCTTGGCGACCGGCGCAGGTGTCGGCTCTGGTTCGGGCGCAGGTGCAGGCGCCGGCGCGGGTGTTTCACCCGGCTTCAACAGCTTGCGGCGGCGCTTGACCTCGACCGCAACCTTATTGGTGCGGCCATGGCTAAAGGTCTGCTTGACCTCTCCAGGCTGCGCACCCTTCAGGGTCAGCGGTTTACGGGCAGGTTTTTTTTCTTCGTCGCTCATCTAGCTATTGCGTCCTTCACACATTCAATTCTTCGTCCTGGCGACCCGGAGAGGCCCGATCGCCATCAGTTTCGGAAGGCAAAGTGCCCTCCAGATATTGCAGCAGCCGCGCCAAAGCCCCTTCGACCCGTCCCGCTGCAGCGCCATTGCAAAGCGCTAGGTGGACGACATTCTCGCGGCCCAATGCCACAGACAAAGCCGCCCGGTCTAGTGGCAACACGGTTCCCCGTTCGCCGCTACCTTCTGTATCGCGCCCCACGCGCCATGCCTGATCAAGTTTCTTGCGCCCGTCTTCGCTGGCATCCGAAGCATGCAAGAGCAATTCCGCGCGCCCGCTTCGCGCCTGTTCATCGATCCGTGACGTGCCAAGCACAACATTTCCGGCGCGCAGCTCAAGGCCCAACCGATCCAACAACGCCTTTGTCAGCGCATGTTGCACCAGATCAGGCAAGTCAGCGGGAAGTTCCAGCTTAGCGCCTTTGAACGCACGCGCCAGAGCGCCTTTGAGCTGGCCCTTGGCAAGCGCGGTTTCAAGCTCAGGGCGCGAAACACCGATCCACGCGCCGCGCCCGGGGGCCTTCGCGTGTGGATCGGGCAGAACGAGCCCGTCGGGAGATATCGCCAATCGCAACAAGCTGTCACGCGGTGCGTGTGCACCGGTCAAAATGCATCTGCGCTCTGGCCCTGGATTCGCCGTCTTGGTTGCGCAAGCTTCGCCGCGCATCGATTTACGATGCCGCGGCTTCTTAGCGATGTCGGAGCTTACGCGCTCATTGGGTGGAGTCCGCATCGGCGGCCTCCTGCGTGTCGGGGGCTGCGGCAGTTGCCGGAGCTTCCTCTTCATCTTCAAACCAGTGTGCGCGCGCGGCCATGATGATCTCATTGCCTTGCTCTTCGGTTAGACCGTATTCGCCCAACACGCCGCCTTTGTCCTGCTCGCGGACCGACGGACGACGCATCGGAGGGCCATCCGCATTGTTGCGACGGCGCGGCGCTTCACGCTTCTTCGCGATCAGTTCGTCAGTTGCCAAGTCTGCCAGATCGTCGAGCGTCTTGATGCCCGCTTTGCCGAGTGTCACCAGCATAAACTCAGAGAGATGCGGAATTTCTGCCAGATCATCTTCCACGCCAAGCTCTCGGCGTTCTGTTCGCGCAGCTTCTTCGTGGCGTTCCAGCGCTTCCTTGGCGCGGTTTTGCAGTTCCTCGCCCAGCTCTTCATCAAAGCCTTCGATTGATGCCAGTTCGGCGAGTTCGACATATGCGACTTCGTCCAGCTCCGCGAAACCTTCGGCAACCAACAGCTGAGAGAGAGTTTCATCGACGTCGAGTTCTTCTTCGAACATCTTCGAACGCTCAGCAAATTCCTTGCTGCGCTTTTCTGAAGCCTCTTCCTCGGTCATGATGTCAATCTGGTGACCCGTGAGCTGGCTAGCGAGGCGCACATTCTGACCGCGGCGACCGATGGCGAGCGAAAGCTGATCATCGGGCACGACAACTTCGATGCGGCCTTCCTCTTCGTCCAGAACCACGCGGGACACCGTTGCAGGCTGCAAGGCGTTCACGACAAACGTCGCTGTGTCTTCCGACCACGGAATAATGTCGATCTTTTCGCCCTGCAGTTCCTGGACAACGGCCTGAACGCGGCTGCCTTTCATACCAACGCAGGCGCCAACCGGATCGATCGAGCTGTCGTGGCTGATCACACCGATCTTGGCGCGGCTGCCCGGATCGCGCGCAGCTGCCTTGATCTCGATAATGCCATCGTAGATTTCAGGTACTTCCTGCGCGAATAGTTTGCGCATGAAGTCAGGGTGGGCGCGACTGAGGAAAATCTGTTGGCCGCGATTGTTGCGTTCAACCTTGGTAATGATCGCGCGGATGCGCTCACCCACACGGGCCGCTTCACGCGGAATCTGTTGGTCGCGACGGATAACGCCTTCTGCGCGGCCAAGGTTCACGATCACGTGACCAAACTCAACCGACTTGATCACCCCGGTGATCACTTCGTTTGCGCGGTCCTTGAACTCTTCATACTGGCGCTCACGCTCGGCATCGCGAACCTTCTGGAAGATCACTTGTTTGGCGCTCTGCGCGTCAATGCGGCCCAGGTCGACCGGCGGCAGCGGATCAACGATGAAGTCACCGATCTTGGCATCATCCTGAAGCTTCTGAGCCGCTTTCAGATCAACCTGCTTGAAGTAATCTTCGACTTCTTCAACCACTTCAACCACACGCCAAAGGCGCAAATCGCCGGTTTGCGGGTCAAGCTTAGCGCGAATATCGTTTTCCGCACCATAGCGGTTGCGTGCGCTTTTCTGGATCGCTTCTTCCATCGCTTCGATAACGATCGTCTTGTCGATCATCTTTTCCGAAGCGACCGCATTCGCAATCGCAAGCAGTTCAGCTTTATTCGCAGAAATTGCCGTGGCCATCAGTCTTGAGCCTCTTCTTCTTCAACTATGTCTTCAGCGCCGCTCGTATCGAGCGGCTGGGTGGCGGCGATCAACTCGTCGGTCAAGACAAGCTTCGCTGAATGAACCATTTCGAGCGGGTAGGAAACCTCTCCCGCCTTCTTGTCATCGATAGTGACTGTGTCACCTTCGATACCTTTCAGGATACCGCGCAAATTGCGCTGGCCATCCCAATCCTTGGTCAATGAGACCTTGGCTTCGTGCCCGGTCCAATTGGCGTAATCCTTGGCCCGGGTCAGAGGGCGGTCGATACCTGGCGAGCTGACCTCCAGGTGATACGCACCTTCGATCAGGGTTTCGCCGGCCTCTTCGCACTCGTCCATCTTGGCAGACACCGCGCGCGACAGAGCCGCGCATTGTTCAATGATCAGCTGTCCCGTCGCCGGGTCCTCCGCCATGATCTGAAGCGCTTGTGCGCCATCGCCGGCTTCCGATGGCATCATCTTCACGCGCACGAGATCAAAGCCGAGGGATTTCGCCTCGGGTTCGATAATCTCAATAAGGCGCGCTACATTCGCCATCTGTGCTCCAATTGGTCATCAACTTGCCGACAATAGATGATTGGGGCCGGCCCCTTGCGGCGCCAGCATCACAACTTTGTATCGACAATGTCGGGATGAGAAGCAGATAGGCGCGGGTTGCCCGCATTGCAAGCGGCAAACGATATGGCGGCTCAAAAAATAAAAGGGGCCAGCCCTACGGCCAGCCCCCTCAGGTACCGAACCTTGGAATGAGAAATTAGTGGTGTTCACCATCGTGATGGTGATCGCCGCCCTGCGGACCTTCACCGATGGCCCAGGTGACATGCGTCACTACAAGCGCGCCATCCATCTCGCGGACGAAAACGTTGGGACGACCATCGCCATCATAGTCGGTCGGGCGCCCCCAGTCCTTTGGGGTATTTCCCAGACCAAACTTCTTGCCTTTACCGCCGCCTTTACCGCCGCCTTTACCGCCGCCATTGCCACCGCCCTTTCCAGGCTTTCCGCCGCCGCCGTCACCGGTGTCTCCGCCTTCACTATGCGCATAGATCAGCGCCAACTGTTCGTAGTCATGTGCATCGGGGCCTTCATTGCCCGCCGGCTGGCTGGTATACTCCATGCACGATGTGGTCACATCCGTGCTGAAATTCTCGTTCTGGTGACCAAGCCCATAGTCATGACCGATCTACTGACACGTCACCAATTGGCGCCAGGTGTCGTTGTTGTAGCGATCCTGATTGAAATAGTAATCGTTGAGCAGCGTTGCCCCGCCAGTGATGTGACCGCTGGAGATAGTAATGCGGGCGAGACCGAGCCAGCCGACAGAACCGTAGTCATCATTGCAGACATTGATCTCGTCGCGCACGATCGCGCAAGCGGGATCGGCATTCCCTCGAACCAATGGCGCTTCGATATATGGCGAAACATTCCAGTCAGCGACCGCAATCCCCGTATGGTTGCGCTGGGCCCAGATGCCGGTGGTATTGTCTATTACGGGAACCGTGATCTCATTGCTGGTCCGGACCCAGTGATAAGTGCTCCAGGAATGGTTTGCCAACAGCGGAGACCCCGCTGCCATCGCGCATATCGCGGCAGTTGCGGTTGCAAATCTCTTGCTCAATTTCATGTTCGCCAAGGCCCCAATCAGTCACGCCCGATCCGGCGCAAATCGGATTTGCCCCGTGAAAGGCAAAAGCCCGCTTAAGCAGTTTGATTATCAATTAGCTCTAACCGAGCTTAACCATCTTCGCTCTGCTCTTGCATTAACCCGTGCTTCTTGATGCAATGACGTAACTGATCATAAGTCAGTCCAAGCGCCTTTGCGGTCTGGCGTTGGTTCCAGCGGTGCTTGCCTAATGCGTGCTCGACTATCGAGCGCTCGTGCGCATCCACCGCGGCGCGCAGATCATCGACATTCTCCAGATCGGCGGCGGCAGGAGATTGAGGTGCCATTCCATCCGACGACACCTTCGCAAGCGCTGCCATAGGGCTGCCCGGTTTGCGGTGGCTTGGCACAAACGGCTTCCACGGACTATCGAAAGGATCAAACTGGACATGCGCAATCGCTTCGCGCCAATTGTCCCAGCGATAAACCGCGCGTTCAACCACATTGCGAAGCTCGCGGACGTTGCCCGGCCAGGCATATTCATCAAGTTCCCGTCGAACGTGATCAGCAAATCCTGGCCACGCATCCCACTGCAATTCGGCCGCCATGCGCCGCCCGAAGTAATCTGCCAGAACATCCACATCGCCTTCGCGCACACGGAGCGGAGGCAAAGTAATCACTTCAAAGCTCAGACGGTCCAGCAAGTCAGCGCGAAACTCGCCTTGCTCCGCCAGTGCGGGCAGATTGTCATTTGTGGCTGCAACAATCCGAACATCGACGCGAACTGGACGCGACGATCCAATGCGCGTTACTTCGCCATATTCAACCGCGCGCAGCAGCCGCTCTTGCGCGCCCATCGACAAAGTGCCCAGTTCGTCGAGAAATAGGGTACCTTTGTGGGCTTCCTCAAACCTTCCGACCCGCGCTTTGGTAGCCCCTGTGAAAGCCCCCGCTTCGTGGCCGAAAAGCTCGGCTTCGATCAGCGTCTCTGGCAATGCGGCGCAGTTCATGGTGACGAGCGGCTCGCCCCATCTTGGTGACAAGCGGTGGAGGCGCTCTGCGATGAGCTCTTTGCCGGTGCCGCGTTCGCCTATTACGAGAACGGGACGATCCATCGGGGCCGCACGCGAGGCGCGCTCTACCGCGTCGAGAAAGGCGCCAGATTGGCCAATAGATTGATTTTCGCGTTCCAATTTCGGTCTCTTGACCAACCTATAGTGAAAATTCCCAATCTTTGGCAATCGAAACCAAACAGTGACTTAGAAAAATTACTCAAACCATTGTTTTATATATATTTTACAAGTTTGGCACAGCCCTTGTTACTTACTGAACATACCGCAAGGGAGTTTAGAAAAATGTTCAATCGCGAATTCATCCAGAGCAAGCTTGGCAAGGCTTCTGTCGCCAGTATTGCAGCGATAACTTTGTTCGTCGCGCTTAGCACGCAAATGCATATCGCACCTGCAGTCTCAGCAACTCCGGTTGCTTCGGGTCTGCTGGTCGAGATGGCATGACCAAGCCTGACAATAATACCCCCTTTGGGCCGGAGAGCTCTGTCCCCCCCGCGAGCAAACCTGCCGGCGCGCATTCCAGTCGCAGCGCCGCTTCTCCGGCCCAATCTCTTTCCCCTGAGCGTCAGAAACGTCGCTCGCGGCTTGATGCAGAAATCGAACGCCTGCGCCAGAGCCCAACCTCCACTCAGAGCACTGGGCGTTCGAACACTGAAGAGAATTTTTTCAACGGAGCAGCCTTCATGGGCATTTTCAGCCGTACCCGCGATATCATCGCAGCTAACTTTACAGATATGCTGGACAAGGCAGACGACCCAGCGAAGATGATCCGCATGATCATCCTCGAAATGGAGGAAACGCTGGTCGAAGTTCGCGCCAGCGCGGCGCGCACTATAGCTGATCAAAAGGAAATGCACCGCCACGTGGTGAAGCTGGACCGGCTGCAAGCTGACTGGGGCGAGAAGGCACAGTTGGCGCTGAGCAAGGATCGCGAGGATCTTGCTCGAGCAGCTTTGGTCGAGAAGAAGAAAGCCGCCGATATGGGCGACCAGCTGCGCCAGGAAATCGGCGTATTGGATGACGCGCTTCGGGCCTACGAAGAAGATATTCAGAAATTGCAGCATCGCCTGCGCGAAGCCCGCAGCCGCCAGACCGCAATTGCTGCTCGTCTCGAAAGCGCTGAGAACCGCGTGAAGCTGCGCACGGTTATGAGCACTGAACGCACAGACGAAGCCATCTCGCGCTTCGACCAGTTGGAGCGCCGGGTCGATTATGCCGAAGGCCGCGCCGAAGCGCTGAGCATTGCTGATCAGTCCGGTACGCCAAGCCTGTCGGATGAGATCGCAGCGCTCGCAGGCGCGGACGCGATCGATGATGAATTGGAACAGATGAAGAAAGCGCTGGGCAAAGACAGCGCTGACAAGAAAGGGGCTTAAGCCGTGGATCCGGAATTTGTAATTTTACCAATGGTTCTAATCGGCCTGCCGTGGCTGATTCTGCACTACGTCACCAAGTGGAAGACCTCCGCGACGATCACCACCGATGATGAAGTGCTCCTGGACGAACTCTATCAGCTTGCCCGCAGGCTGGATGACCGGATGGATACGGTCGAACGCCTGGTTGCGAGCGACAATCCTGAATTCCAGCCCAAGCGCCTTCAAGCCAATCTGGAAGCTGACAATCAGCAGTTGCGCGAACTGGACCGTCTGATCGCCGAGAAGAAAGGAACCGCCAAGTGAATAGCCCCCGCACAACCCTTTACCGCGACAAGCACAACGCGAAGCTGATGGGCGTTTGCTCCGGCATCGCTGACTACACCGGGGTCAACGCGCTGTGGGTGCGTCTGGGTTTCCTTGTTTTGCTCTTCACTGTCGCACCTATCTTGCTTCCGGCTTATTTCATTGCCGGCATGCTACTCAGCAAGAAGCCGCCGCACCTTTATGTCGACAAGGAAGAACAACAGTACTGGCAGCGCGTACGGCAGAGCCCGAAGCGCACCGCGCGCGAAATCCGCGCACGCTTCCGCGATGTGGATCGCCGCCTGGCTGAGGTCGAGCATCACTACGTCAGCAGCAATCCGCGGCTAACCGCTGAGATCGAGCGCCTGCGCTAAGACCAAAAGGGAAGGAACACGACAATGGGTGAGTTAATTCCAATAGTCGCGATTATATTCGGTTGCACCATCCCGATGGTGGCGATCTGGGCAAAGCACAAAGAGAAAGTGGCTCAGATGCAAATCAGCACGACTGCGGAACATACCGCTGAAAAAGCGGCACAATATGCCAGTCAAGTGCAACGCCTTGAAGATCGTGTCCAAGTGCTTGAGCGCATTGCAACTGACGGCAAGCAGGATCTGGCGCTGCAGATCGAAAGCCTGCGCGATTTGCAAGAAATCGACGATCTGACTGCCGATACAACGAACAACAGGGAGGCCGTTCGATGAGCTGGGCAACCGCCGTTGTTCTGATTGTGCTGATCAGTGCAGTTGCAGGGGTAATGCGCTCTCGCAATCGCAATAGCGGCCGCCCGAACGGGCAAAGCGAAACCAATGCAATTGCGCGCGATGAAGAGGCGCAACGCGAGATCGAAAACCTGCGTGAACGCGTGAAAGTACTTGAAAGAATTACAGTGGATGGCCGCGAAGCGCGCGCCATAGCAGACGAAATCGAAAGCTTGCGCAGCAAGCCGGATAAACAGGACGGATAGGGCCACAAGTTTACGGAGGATATGAGGGAATGTTTGAGCCAACAATAATCATTGCCGCAGCATCTATAGTCGGCTTGTGTGTCGTAGCATTTGCATTGCTAAAGGCCTGGCATGGCTGGCTTGCGCTGAAGCAGCGAGAGCTCGACAGCGCCTCTGGTGAAATCGAAGGGGGTGTAGGCAATAGCGCAGCACGGATTGAGATTGCGGACCTTAAAGAACGCATCAAAAAGCTGGAAGCGATCGCCAGCGGGGTGGATTTGTGAGCCAAAGCGCTTAGATGCGCTATCATGCGATACCTTGATGACATACGCGAAGAATATGATTTTCTCGAAGGCGATGAGCGCTATCGTCTGCTGATCGAGCTGGGCCGTGAGCTGGACCCGATGCCCGATGCCCTCAAAACCAATGCTACACTGGTGCGAGGCTGCTCTGCCAGCGTCTGGGTCTATCCCACTGACAACGGCGGCAAACTGCACTTCCTGGCTGACAGCAATGCTGCGATTACCAAAGGCATCGTCGCGCTGGTGATTTCAGCTGTGCAGGACAAACCAGCCCATGAAGTCGCAGCTATGGACGTAACCGCCATGCTTGCGCCGTTCGATCTTAAGAACCAGCTTTCCTCCAACCGCACACAAGGCGTGCCCAACATGATCGCGCTGGTCCGCGAACATGCCGCGCGGCTTGCCGATGCCTGACCCGGAGATTTGACATGCGCCCGCTTTATGCAGCGGGGGGGATCATCGCAGTGGGTCTGGCGGCGGTCGGAGCATTCCTGCCGATCATGCCGACAGTGCCGTTTCTGCTTGTGGCCGTATTCTGCTTTGCGCGCAGCAACCCTGCGTGGGAGCAGAAGATCCTCGATCACCCGCATTGGGGGCCACAGGTTCTCGATTGGCGAGAGCGGCGCACGATAAATCGTCGCGCCAAATATATGGCAATTGGCGCAATGAGCGTCGGCGCGATCTTCACATGGTATGCTCTGGGCGATCCGTGGCATTGGGTTTCGATTGCTATTCTTGTGACTGCAGGCGGTTGGATCTGGACTCGCAATGAGTAAGCGCGTCGTTCTTTTCGGAGCGAGCGGCACAATAGGCAAAGCCGTTGCGAAAGAGCTGCTTCGATGCGGATACGAAATAGTCTGCGCGCTGCGCAGCACCAGCGATGTCCCAGACGACCTCTCTGGATGCAAAATCAGGTCTGGAGCTCTCGTGGATGTGTTTGGGACCGAGAAATTCGATGTTGCGATCTCATGCATTGCATCGCGTACAGGCGTGCCTGAGGATGCATGGGCCGTGGATTACCAAGCAAACAGTGACATACTGAAGGCTGCGCAGACACACGACGTAAGACATTTCATACTGGTGTCTGCAATCTGTGTGCAAAAGCCCAAACTGGCTTTTCAGCACGCTAAACTCGCCTTTGAAAAAGAACTAATCGAAAGCGGCCTTACCTACTCCATTGTGCGCCCCACGGCTTTCTTCAAATCGCTGTCTGGTCAGGTCGAGCGCGTGAGATCAGGTAAACCCTACCTGCTTTTCAGCAATGGCGAGCTAACGCGGTGCAAGCCGATCAGTGATAGCGATCTGGCGCGCTATATCGTCGGCTGCATCGATGATCCGGCGCGACACGATCGCATGCTGCCCATCGGCGGACCCGGCCCCGCGATCACGCCATTGGAACAAGGCGAAGAGTTGTTTCGATTGACGGGATGCAAACCACGCTATCGCCGCGTGCCCATTGTGCTGATGAATGCAATCATCGGCGCGCTCAGCCTAGTGGGCCTAGTATCAAAGCGCGCAGCCGCAAAGGCTGAATATGCCAAGATCGGCCGCTATTACGCCACGGAAAGCATGCTGGTTTGGGATGAAAAACAGCGACGATACGATGCGGACGCCACGCCCGAATTCGGTCGTGAAACGCTATTCGATTATTATGAAGAGCTCGTCCGTGCGTCCTAACTCAAATCAGCTTCGCGGACCTTGGCAATACCGGCTGTGCGCTGTTCTTTCAGTTCCGCCTTCAACTTTACTGGATCACGCGCGAAGACAAATCCGAAGCTGACCCCACCTTCCTTGCCGATTGTGGCGTGGTGTAACTTGTGCGCCTGCACGAGCCGTTTGGCATAGCCTTTCTTAGGCACCCAGCGGAAATAACGTTGATGCACGAGCCCGTCGTGAACCAGTGTGTAGATCACGCCATAAAGCGTGATTCCCAGCGCAAACCACCATAGCGTATCCGAATAGAGCGCACCGTAGATATACATTACCGCGTTGATTGTGCCGAAGACGACAGCGAACAGATCATTCTTTTCCAGAGTATTGTCATGCGGCTCATGATGGTCACGATGCCATGCCCAGCCCCAGCCGTGCATGATGTATTTGTGCGCATACCAGGCAAAGAATTCCATACCGATCAGCGCGGCAAGGACGATTGCGATGATTTCCCACCAGCTCATGCGGCTACTCCTGCACGCCGCGCGCCAGGCAATGCCCACCAGGGGACATCGGGGCGACGGTGATGCTCCAGATGATAGCCGAAATGGAAACAGCTGGCGAGGCTTGCAAGCGTGCTGAAATTGTCAGAGCGCGCATTGTGCCCGTCAGCGAACGCTCCCTCGCCATGCCGATGTGGGCGATAGGTGCCGAAATAAAATAGCTGAAGTGAGGATAGCAGCGCTGGCGCCCCATACAGCAGGAATATCTGCATAAACGGTATGTCAAACACGAACAGATAAATGCCGACCACGGTGTTGACGTAAATCAGTGATTGCCAGCCGAAATACCGCCTGAAGAAGGTCCAGTACCATGCCCAGAATTGTGTCGGGTGCGCGGTGTCGAAATCGGGATCGCCGTCCTCACCGGTGTGCTTGTGATGCGCGAAATGTGCATCGCGTATCTTTCGCCAGGCAAAGCCCGCATAGAGGAACAACAGGATTGCACCGATTCCGGAGTTTGTACTTTTCCAGCCCGGTGCAAGCGAACCATGCATCGCATCGTGACACACGATAAAGACCCCGACCGATAGCCAACATTGCAGTGCGGCCATCAGCAGCACTTGCGGCCACGCGTTCCAGCTCAGTTCAAAAACAAACATCGCATAGAAATGAATGCCCAGCCAGCTGCCAGCGATAAGTGCGCCCAGGACAAGGCCGAACATACGCTGAGAATTGCGCGAAGGGAGAGATACCGGATACGACACGATAGGCGCCGTATAGGGCATTACACTTCAGGAAAAAAGAACTCACGCAAGTGATCGCCAATCTTGGCCGGGCGCAAGGTCTTCGCATCGATGCAGCACCAGCTTGATTGCACTTCAGCCAGCACTTCCTCGCCGCGGCTGATCACAGTCTTGTAGAACGCCCGTGCGCCCTGAAAATGCTCCAGCACAGTTTGCGCAATCACATCATCCTCGAGGAACGCTGGTTTGCGATAGGTGATCTCGTGCTTGAGCGCGACCCATGCCTTGCTCGCCACATCATCGGCAGGTGCCAGCTTGTTCCAATGCGCTAACACAGCATCTTGCACCCAGTTGAGATAGCGGGCGTTGTTCACATGCCCCATGAAGTCGATATCTTCCGGGAGGACTTTGATCGGAAATCTAAATGGCGTTGCTGACATCTGTGTAAGTTAAGCACGAATAGTTTGCTTTTCCATGACTGAAGCAATCGTGGTCTCTAATCAGCTTGCCAGTGTTGCGCGAAGGCCGCTAATCCGGTCTGATCAGAGGATAACCCAATGGCCAGCAAACCCCGCACATTATACGAAAAGATCTGGGATACCCACGTTGTCGAGACACGCGATGATGGAACATCGCTGATCTATATCGACCGGCATCTGGTGCATGAAGTCACCAGCCCGCAAGCGTTTGAAGCGCTGCGACTGCAGGGACGCAAAGTGCGCCGACCTGATCTGACGCTGGCTGTGCCGGACCACAACCTGCCCACTACGCCGCGGGTCGATGCAGGCGGTAAGCGCATTCCCATCGCTGATCCTATGAGCGCGCAACAGCTTGAGGCTCTTGAAGCCAATGCACCCGCATTCGGCATCCGTTACATCGATGCCACGGCCGCTGCTCAGGGAATTGTGCATGTTGTCGGGCCGGAACAAGGCTTCTCTCTGCCCGGCACAACCATTGTTTGCGGCGACTCGCACACCGCCAGCCACGGCGGGATTGGCGCGCTGGCCTTTGGCATCGGCACCAGCGAAGTCGAACATGTTCTGGCGACGCAAACGCTGCAGCTGAAGCGCTCCAAATCGATGGAGGTGCGGGTTGAAGGCGAACTTGGCGAAGGGGTGACCGCGAAGGACTTGATCCTGCATATCATCGGCACAATCGGCGCAGCCGGTGGCACAGGCTACGTGATCGAATATCGCGGTCCTGTGTTCGAACAAATGAGTGTCGAAGAGCGCCTGACCGTCTGCAATATGAGCATTGAAGCGGGTGCGCGCGCTGGCTTGATTGCGCCGGATGAAACTGTGTTCCGCTATCTCAAAGGCCGCCCTCTTGCACCCAAGGGCGATGAATGGGACGAAGCGGTCGCTTACTGGAAAACGCTGCATAGCGATGAAGGGGCGAGTTTCGACAAGTCGGTCACTATCGATGCGCGCGACATTGAACCTACGGTAACCTGGGGCACCAGCCCCGAAGACACTGTCGCGATTGGCGGCGTAGTGCCTGATCCCGCCAGTTTTGCTGACCCGTCGAAGCAGCAAGCAGCAGCCAAGAGCCTGGAGTATATGGGACTTACGCCGGGGCAGCGCATCGAGGATATTGCGGTCGAGAATATCTTCATTGGCAGCTGCACCAACAGCCGGATCGAGGATCTGCGCGCTGCCGCCCACATCCTCCAAGGCCGCAAGAAGGCAGACAACGTCAAATGGGCCATAGTTGTGCCGGGATCTGGCCTCGTAAAAGCCATGGCGGAAGACGAAGGTCTGGACCGGATTTTCAAGGATGCAGGATTTGAATGGCGCGAACCGGGCTGCTCAGCGTGCCTGGGCATGAACCCGGACAAAGTACCGCCGGGCGAACGATGTGCGTCGACCTCCAACCGTAATTTTGTCGGTCGACAAGGCCCGGGGGCCCGCACTCACCTCGTTTCACCAGCGATGGCTGCCGCAGCAGCCGTTGCCGGACACCTCGCCGATGTGCGACAGTTCGCTTGAGTGAATTGCCCAAACATTTAAGGATTGGGTTTCCACCTACGGTAATGTCGGCGTCTGGAAAGGATCAATGAGATGGATGTGATGAAGGGAATTCGGGTCCCCGAACGGCTCTATAAGGGCGTCCTTTGGCTCGTTTCGATTGTGTTCGCCGCATTCCTGGTCGGTTTCGGCAATCTGATCATTGGCGATCTTCCTCAAGTCGAAACCCGTGTTGAGCGTAGCGATTTCGTTGAGACACCTGAAGTTATTCAACTTCGCAGCGAGATGCGTGCAATCAATGATGATCGCGCAACGGTCAGCGACCGGCTTGATCTTCTGCGTATCCAGCAACGACAAGCCGAGTCGGAAACTGCATCTGCAAAACAGACGTTCGAAGCCTGGATACAAACACGCAGAGCAACAACCGATCCCACTCAGGATCCAGAGGTCATTCGCCGAACCAGAGAGCTGGAACAGCTCCAGCAGAATGAACGCTCTGTAGGCAATTCGGTCAGCGCACTCGAAACCGAACTGACAGAGCTTGATCAAAGATCGAATGCGGTTTTCGACCGGCTATCCACCGCGGAACTTAGCGGCATTCCCGCATATGAGAGAGCACAATTCTGGCAGGAATTGCGCATCTTTGCTCTAAGATTGCTGATTACGCTGCCGATGCTGGCCTTTGCCGCCTGGCTGGTAGCGAAGCGCCGGAAGGGTGAATACTGGCCAATTTCGCGCGGCTTTGTACTTGCATCAATCTTTGTCTTCTTCGTCGAGCTTGTGCCCTACCTGCCCAGTTATGGTGGCTACGTTCGTTATGGCGTTGGCATAATCCTGACCTTTGCTGCCGGGCACTTCCTCATCAAAAACATGCGCCAATATCTGGCCAAGCGGCAAGAGGTGGAACAAAAGGCTGAGGATGAACGTCGCAAACTTGTGTCACACGATGACGCATTCAAGAAGATGTCTTCCAGCGTGTGTCCCGGATGCGATCGCCCGATTGCGAAAATGGAAGGAATAGAGACCAATTTTTGCGTTCATTGCGGCATGACATTGTTCGACACATGCAGCTCTTGCGACACGCGCAAGATGGCATTTTTCCGCTTTTGTATGAAATGCGGAACAGTTGCACAGGAAGAGCCGAAGGCTGAGTCATCTGCTCAAGCCCCCTCCTAGCTCTACAACCGTTTTCGCGCTTGTTAACTTCAGCCCCCAACGCCAAGAAGAAACTATGACCAAGAAATCCAAAGCCGCCATTGGCGCCGCAGCAATCGGTTCCGCAGCAATCGCCGCTGCGCTTCTTTACGCCAACAAGCGCAAAAAGAAGGAAGAGCCCAAGCCAACGGTTCCGTCAGGCGAAAAGCCCGAGACCGATTGAAAGCGCAGCTCAAAAAGGGAGAGCCGACCGTGAAACCAATAATCTTTTCGCTTGCCATGGCCACCAGCTTGGCAGCTCCGGTTAGCGCACAAGAAGCTCCTGATCTTGAGATGTGGCAGCTCGACTGCGGCACGATTGAGCTAAGCGACGCGGGCGATTTCTCTGATGCCCACCTTTATGACGGTGAGGAGCGCACGCTGGTCGTCAATTGCTATCTGATCCGGAACGCCGATCAGTACATGTTGTGGGATGCAGGCCTGTCGAAGGACCTGATCGGCATCAGTTACACAGAAGGCGCTTTCACAGTTTCAATGAAACGATCGCTGGTCGATCAGTTGGCTGAACTCACGCTGAGCCCCGAGGACATAAACCTTGCTGCAGTAAGCCATTATCATTTTGACCACACGAGCCAGCTTGCCGATTTCCCCGATGCAACGCTCTTGATCGGCGCTGCTGATTGGGATGTGGTGAAGGCAGCACAGGAACCCAATCAGTTGGTCGATCCACGTCCTTTCACGCCATGGCTGGGCGAAGATACAGCGCCGGTTACAGCGATTGCACAAGACCACGATGTTTTCGGTGACGGATCGGTCTTGATCAAGGCAACGCCGGGCCACACACCGGGCCACGCCAGTTTGCTGGTCCGCCTTCCCGAGAAAGGTGACGTCTTGCTGACCGGGGATCTTTATCACTTCGAAGAACAGGTAACGAACCGCGGGGT
This sequence comes from Altererythrobacter rubellus, assembly GCF_030284385.1. Taxonomy (NCBI): domain Bacteria; kingdom Pseudomonadati; phylum Pseudomonadota; class Alphaproteobacteria; order Sphingomonadales; family Erythrobacteraceae; genus Altererythrobacter; species Altererythrobacter rubellus. The sequence continues at coordinate 791,106 of NZ_CP127221.1, read as the reverse complement.
ACCCCAGTTTAACACCAATCGCGCGGACACACTCGCTTCGATGGCGCGTTTCGACGCAATAGCCAAGTCGCTTGATGCAACGGTGATCATCCAGCATGACTCGCGTCACCTTGATCGGCTCCCGACCTTCCCGGAGTCAGCCAAATAATGGAAAAAGTACGCGAAATCGAAGGCCGCGCTTACCCGTATGGGGCTAAAAACGTCGATACGGACGTCATCATTCCGGCTGAATGGCTCAAGACCATCACGCGAGAGGGATTGGGCAAAGGCGCATTTGAAAGCGTGCGTGCGCAGCCGGACAATGTGTTCGATGACGAACGCTACGCCGGCTCACCCATCCTTATGGCGGGCGACAATTTCGGCTGCGGATCCAGCCGCGAACACGCGGCCTGGGCGCTGGGCGACCTGGGCATCAAGGCGGTCATCGCGCCGAGTTTTTCCGACATATTCTCAGGCAATGCGTTCAAGAACGGCATCCTGACCGTTGTGCTGCCACAAGAGGCGGTGGACCGCCTGCTGGAAGTGGCAGAGACGGACGAGATCACAATCGATCTGGAAAGCCAGACCGTGACCACGCGATTTCAGGATCGCTTCACATTCGAAATCGACCCTTTCCGCAAGCAATGTCTGATGGAAGGGCTGGACGAGATCGGGCTAACGCTGGCGCGCGATGCGGCCATTGCAAATTACGAACAACGCCGGGGTCAAGAGATGCCCTGGATCGAGAGAGGGACACAAGTCACATCATGAAGGCACTACGTACGCACCAAATTGGCGGCCCGGAAACGCTCACGCTGGACGAAGTCGAGGTCCCTACCCCGGGCAAGGGCGAAGTGCTGGTTGATGTAAAGGCTTGCGCGATCAACTATCCCGACACGTTGATGATCCGCGACATGTACCAGTTCAAGCCAGAGCGTCCGTACTCTCCGGGTGGCGAGATCGCGGGCGTGATCGAAGCAGTGGGCGAAGGCGTGGAAGGCTATGCCGTGGGCGACAAGGTCATGGCCGGGATTGGTAATGGCGGACTGGCAGAGAAGGTTATCGTCCCCGCTGGCCGCATGTTTCCGATCCCAGATGGCGTGGCATTCGAAAAGGCAGCCAGCCTGCTGATGACTTACGGCACGACGATCCACGGTTTGAAGGATCGCGGACACATCAAGGAAGGCGACACCGTGCTGGTGCTTGGTGCGGCAGGCGGCGTTGGCCTGTCAGCCGTAGAACTTTCCAAGGCTTTTGGTGCGCGCGTAGTAGCGGCGGTATCCTCTGAAGAAAAAGGCGAGGTCGCCAAGCGCGCAGGTGCAGACGAGGTCGTGATCTATCCCAAAGGCGAGATGGACAAGGACGCGTCAAAGGCGCTCGCCAATGCGTTCAAGGCGGCTTGCGGCCCGGAAGGTGCCGACATCGTCTATGACATTGTTGGCGGGCAATATTCCGAGCCTGCGCTGCGTTCGATCGCTTGGGAAGGAAAGTTCCTGGTGGTCGGCTTCCCGGCAGGAATCGCCAAGATGCCGCTCAACCTGACGCTGTTGAAAAGCTGTGACATTGCGGGTGTCTTCTGGGGCGCGTTCACCGCACGCGAACCGGTGAAGTTCCGCCAGCAAGTGGAAGAGCTGTTCCAAATGATGAAGGACGGGAAGATAGACCCGCTGGTGTCAGAAACATTCCCGCTGGAGCGCGGCGGTGACGCAATTGCGAAACTTGAAAACCGGCAAGCCGTCGGCAAGCTTGTAGTGACGATGGACTAAAGCGCCTTGCCGCATGCGGCGGTGAACCCTATTTCGCTTTTAGAGACAATCCCGAGGGGACTGACACAATGACCGATTTCAAAGACCGCGAGCGCGCAGAAGAAGCCAAGTTCGCGATGGACGAGGACACCGCGTTCCGCGTGGCCGCACGCCGCAACCGCTTGCTGGGTGAGTGGGCAGCGTGCCTGATGGGCCTGACCGAAGAAGAAACCGATGCCTATAAGAAGGCAGTAGTGCAAGCTGACTTCGAAGAAGCGGGCGACGAAGATGTAATCCGCAAGGTTCTGGGCGATCTGACCGCAGCAGAGAGTGATGTCAGCGAAGCCGACATCCGTGCCAAGCTGGATGAATGTTCGGTCGAAGCACGCCGCCAACTCATGAGTGAGAGCTGATCACATGCCGATGTCGGCATCCGAAATCACTAGCATGATCACTGCCGCGCTTCCCGGCGCGGTGGTGGAGATGACTGATCTTGCCGGAGACAATGACCATTGGGCAGCCAAGGTTACCGCTCCGCAATTCGCAGGCAAGAACCGCGTCCAGCAACACAAGATGGTCTACGAAGCCTTGGGTGGCCGTATGGGCGGAGTTCTGCATGCCTTGCAACTGACGACCGCAATTCCCACTTCGGATTGAGCAAGAATTTCAACTTTCAGGTTTTAGCCACCATGTCTGACACTGACGTACGCATTTCCACTCTCGTGAATGACAACGATGTTGTCCTGTTCATGAAAGGCACCCCCCTGTTCCCGCAATGCGGCTTTTCCAGCCGCGCCGTGGCCATTCTGGATCACTGCGGCGTTGCCTATGAAGGCGTGGATGTGTTGCAGGACATGGAAATCCGTCAGGGGATCAAAGCCTTCTCTGACTGGCCAACCATACCGCAGCTCTACGTAAAAGGTGAATTCCTTGGCGGTAGCGACATCATGATGGAAATGTTCGAAGCAGGCGAATTGCAGCAACTGCTGGATGAAAAGCAGGTGGCGAAAGCAGACAGCTAAAGCCAGACCCAATCGACCAGGACAAAAAGAAAGCCGCCCCGGGGTACCAGTGGGGCGGCTTTCTTTGTTTCGGGGAAGCGGGCCAGGGAGACTGCGGCACTGCCTCATTCACGAAGACTAACTCGTATGCCAATTACTATGCATCGAGCATGCCAGTTTCACGGATTGGACCTTTTCCGCGTCTTGCGATGGTTGCCAATTCCTTACCCGACCCTCGAGTGTTAGAATTTCCGACAGCTTGGCGATTTTGCTGGGTGGCAATTGCTTGCCGCTATGCGCATAAGATTGCCGATGAACACACCTGACACCCAAGCGCCTGACGCCATTCCTGCTGCAACCGTCATAATTTTTCGCAACGGACCGGACGATGGCCCGCCCGAGATCCTGATGACGATCCGCAGTCGCGAAATGGTGTTTGCCGGCGGCATGGCCGTGTTCCCCGGTGGCCGGGTCGACCCGGCCGACTTTGAGCTTGGGGCGATGATGGGCGGGTCGCTCGAGCCAGATGAAGCCGCGCATCAGATAGCGGTGGTTCGCGAAACTCTGGAAGAGACCGGCCTTGTTATCGGCCTTTCCGGTGATATCGACGCCAGCAAAGCGCAGGCAGCCCGGCACTTCCTTCAGGAAACCGGTGAGCTTGCGCCAGTGCTTGACCACTTCGGCTGGGAACTCGATCTCGATCAGTTAACGCCCTTTGCCCGATGGTATCCCAAGAACGAGCGTATTCCGCGCGTCTATGACACGCGGTTTTACCTTGCGAATCTGGGAACCGGGGCGGTCGATATTGCTGCTGACCTTTCTGAGAATACGCATCTATTCTGGGTATCTGCGAAGGGAGCCCTGGAGGCTGCCGAGAAGGGTGACATCAAGGTCATCTTTCCGACTCGCCGCAACCTGGAACGGCTTGCACTTTTCAGCACTTTCGAAGAGGCCAAGGCTCAAGCTGAGGCGATCCCCGTGCGCACAATCACGCCGTTCATGGAAGACTTGGAAGGCAAAACGTGGCTCCAGATCGGTGAAGATCTCGGCTATCCTGTGACAGGAGAGCCGTTGGACAGCGTCATGCGGGGCTAGCCTCGCCCAGCCGGTGTGTGTTGAAAACTGGCGCGCCCGGCAGGACTCGAACCTGCTGCCTCAAGATTAGAAGTCTCGCGCTCTATCCAGATGAGCTACGGGCGCGCGCCGAAACTGCCATTAGCGTGCTTTGCAGCGGGTTCAAATGGCGTTAGGTCTTTCGCCCATGGAAAAATCGCCTCAACGCGTCACTAGCGACTCCGCCCCACAAGCATTCCGCTATTATGACCTGGTCATGGCGGCGTTTGTCGCGATCCTGCTGCTGTCCAACCTGATCGGCGCCAGTAAACCGAGCTACATCACTCTACCCGGCGGCGAATCATGGATCTTTGGCGCAGGTGTGCTGTTCTTTCCGATAAGCTACATTATCGGCGATGTTTTGACCGAGGTCTACGGCTATGCTCGGGCGCGCCGCGTAATCTGGACCGGGTTTGCCGCATTGCTGTTCATGGCGTTCATGGCGTGGGTGGTTGTCTCCCTGCCCCCGGCAGATGGCTGGCCATTCCAGAGCGACTACGAGAATGTGTTCGGCAATAGCTGGCGCATTGTGCTTGCCTCTATGACCGCATTCTGGGTTGGCGAGTTCGCCAATTCCTATGTGCTTGCAAAGATGAAGGTCTGGACGGAGGGGCGATTCTTGTGGATGCGCACCATCGGGTCGACCGTGGTCGGGCAAGGGCTCGACAGCATGATCTTCTATCCATTGGCGTTCTGGGGCCTCGCTGGCTGGCCGCCTGAGACGCTTGTCCAGGTCGTAATCTCGCAATGGATCATTAAAACGCTGTGGGAAGCTTTGCTTACCCCGTTCACTTACATCGTGATTAACCGGTTGAAAGCGGCGGAGGGCGTCGATCTATACGATACGCAAACGGACTTCTCCCCGTTCGCAAGCAGCGGAAAACGCGATGACTAGCGGCTATTGAACGGCTTCGAACCAGTCATCTTCCACCGCAGTTTCCCAAACTGTGCCGTCAGGCACAATCTCGACCTCCGGTTCCAGTTGCAGGCGCTCTGCCAACAGCTTCAGGTCTTTCTCAACCGGTATGCCATAAAGATCACGATGGCTTTCCTGCAGCCGCAAAACCAGCCTGTCTTCATCTCGCAAGAGACGGCTGACTTGCAGTGATTTGGGTGAGCGGGCACCAATTCTTCGCGCAAGGCGGATCCCAAGTCCCCAGCAGATTGCTTCTTCGAGCGCCTCGCGCGAAGCAAGAAGCATAAGCTGCTTTGGCAGATCGAGCTGGTTACCGTTTGCCGCCAACGTTGCCGCCATCATCGCGCGCCCTTCCGCGTCGACCGCAAGCCAGCGCTTGTGCAATGCCCAGTCGATTGCCAGCGGAACGCGCAGGTTAGGTTCAATCTGCATACCGGCCAGAGCCAGCATTGTTGCAGAAAGGCGCAGCCGTTCGCTGCCGGAATCGCCGGTCGGCACGGCTTCCGATGCCCAGCCCGCAATCCGGGTCGCCAATTGAGGTGGTGCGCCGCGCGACGCCGCAAAGTGCGACACCCCGGCCAATAGTGGATCCTGCGCACGCATGTGTTCAGCAAGGCGTGAATAGATCAGCCCTTCGCGAAGTCCCCAGGATGAGAAAACGACCGTCTCTGGCTTGAGTGTTCGCAGGAGTGCTTGCAACAGCACCGCTGCGTGCGGAAGGATTTCCGAGCGCATCGCCGTGATACGTGGAACCCGCTTGAGGTTGTCCGGATCCTCTTGCGCCAGCTTTCGGGCCAGGGCCAGCACCTGTTGCCGGCTCAGCTCAAGTGCGTGCGGGTCAGTCAAAGGAAACTTGCGCATTTCCATCGCGTAGACAGCCATCGCGCGCCAGGTACCACCAACCAGATACAGCGGGGAATTGATGCGCTTGCTCCACCCGCCGTCTTTCAGCTTGCCGGCCAGGCGTTGCCGCATAGCCACGACCCCGTTGTCGCTGTCTTCGCGATATTCACGCAGCCGCAAAGTACCAAGCGGGAATGTGGTGGCACCCTCGCTTGCTCCGCCAGCAACGCGGATCAGTTCAAGACTGCCCCCGCCCAGATCGGCAACCACTCCTTCGGCTCCGGGAAATGCCCCTATCACCCCCTGGGCGCTGACCTCAGCCTCTTCTTCGCCAGCCAGAAGCTTGGGCGCAAAACCAAGCGCCCGCACTTCTTCCAGAAACTCCGGCCCGTTTTCAGCATCACGCGAAGCTGCTGTCGCTACCGTTTCGACATCGTCGACACCCAAATCTTCAAGAAGCAGGGCAAAACGTTTTAGCCCGCGCATAGCCAGGTCAATCGAATCCTGCGCCAACCGTCCGGTCGCTTTGATTTCGCGCCCCAGCTGCGCAGCAACCTTTTCGTTCAACAGCGTAACCGGCGCCCGCATAGTCCCGCCATAAACAACCAATCGAACAGTATTGGACCCGATGTCGATAATTGCACGCTCTGCCGCATTGCCCGAGAAGCTGCCCGCCCGGTCGCTGCGCCGCCGCGTCGAACTCATGCGTCGCGCCCCTTGCGCAAGGAAAGCTTTGGTACTGCGTCCGGATCCAGCGCATCACCCCGGCCCGACAAAGAAGGGTTGGTCATGAAGTAATGGTGACAGTTGAAGGGTTTATCAGGGGTTTCGGCTCGCAGATATTCGCCGTCTTCGCGCAGCCACCAGCTTTGTTCGCTATCAAGAACATTGGCAAGCAACACCTGTTGCAGAACCTGATCATGCACGGTGCGGTTTCTGATCGGGATTAGGGCCTCGACACGTCGATCAAGATTACGTTCCATTAAATCAGCTGAGGAAATGTAGACTTTTGCATTGCTGCTTGGCATCGCATGTCCATTGGCGAACGCGTAAATTCGTCCATGCTCCAGAAAGCGTCCGATGATCGATTTGACGCGGATGTTATCGCTGACCCCGGCAACGCCAGGGCGCAAACAACAAATACCGCGCACGATCAGCTCTATCTCGACACCGGCCTGGCTCGCTTCATAGAGCTTGGCGATCATGTCCTGATCAGTGATCTGATTGCATTTCCCCCAAATCGCTGCTGGCTTCCCCGCGAGTGCGTTTGCAATCTCTGCATCAATCAATCCGTACAGATGATCGCGCAAATGGATGGGTGATATGACCAGCGCTTCTGTACTGCGCGGTTCAACATAGCCGCTTACAAAGTTGAAAAGCTTTGCCGCATCGCGGCTGAATTCCGGTTCAGCGGTAAAGAAGCTGAGGTCGGTATAGGTGCGGGTGGTAACCGGGTGATAATTACCCGTTCCAAAGTGGCAATAAGTGCGGAACCCATCTTCCTCGCGCCGCACGACCATCGCAACCTTCGCGTGTGTTTTCCAGTCGACGAAGCCGTAAATCACCTGGACCCCGGCGCGCTCCAGCTTGCTCGCCCACATCAGGTTTTGCTCTTCATCAAATCGCGCTTTGATCTCAACCACCGCGGTAACCGATTTGCCTTCTTCTGCAGCAGCTATGAGCGCGCTGATAATGGCCGACTGGTTGCCTGCACGATAGAGTGTTTGCTTGATCGCCACGACATCCGGATCTGCCGCGGCCTGCCGGATGAAGTCCACCACCACTTCAAAGCTTTCATAAGGGTGGTGGATGACGATGTCTTTCTCGCGGATGGCAGCGAAACAGTCACCATCGTGTTCCCGAATGCGTTCAGGATAACGAGGGTTATAGCTTTCGAATTTGAGATCGCGCCGGTCCGCGGCCACAATCTCGCTCAATGAACTCATCCCGATAATACCATCGGTCCTCATTACCATCGCATCGGACACGCCCAATTGTTCGAGCAGGACCTGCTCGGCAACGGGATCGAAATCCTCTTCCAGTTCGAGTTGGATCACACGCCCTCTGCGCCGGCGCTGGATTGCGCTGCGGAATGTGCGGACAAGGTCTTCGGCTTCTTCCTCGATCTCTATGTCGCTGTCACGCAGCACACGGAACAACCCGTCGCCTTCGATCGTAAAACCGGGAAATACATGATCGGCGAAACGGCAAATCAGGCTAGCGACAGAGATAAACAACGCATCGTCGCCCGGAACCTGCACAAATCGAGGCAAAGCAGGCGGGATCAAGACCATTTCGATAACTTGCTCATCATCTGCTTGCCGTGTGAGCGTGAAGAGAAGGCCCAAGCCGCCATTGGTGACAAATGGAAACGGATGGGCCGGATCCAGCGCCTGCGGTGTGAGAACCGGCATAATTTCCTCGAGGAAGTATGTCTCGAGCCAATCAATTGCATCGGGCGAGATGCGGTGCTCGTCAGCCACATGGATGCCGTTGGCGGACAATTGCTCATGCAGCTCTCGCCAGGTCTTCTCCTGAGTGAGCGAAAGCCGCACGACCCGCTCTCTAACCGCGGCAAGCTGCTGCGATGGCGTGCTGCCATCAATCGACAGGCGTTCAATCCCGCGCTGCACCTGTCCCGCAAGGCCGGCAACGCGGATCATCACGAATTCATCAAGATTGCTTCCGGAGATCGCCAGGAACCGAAGGCGTTCCAGCAGCGGATAGTTCGGATTGCTCGCTTCTGCGAGAACGCGCTCGTTAAACGCCAGCCAGCTCAGTTCCCTGTTGAAATAGAGATCGCCGCTGGTCGCCGCGGGACGGCTTTGTTGTAGATTGACCGGTTCGCTGCCCATGGTGGTCTGTTCTAACTCCCGCACGATACATTGTCGAAGGATTCAGATAAGCGAGCTGCTATCAGCAATTTCCGTAATCCCGCGCTTGCCGGTCCCATCGCGGCCAAGCTGAACAATCACATCAATTACAGAAGCTGCGTAGGCAATCGTATCGCTGCGCGTAAGGCCGATACCGGTCTGCATGACCATTAGCGACAATTGTTCCAACGCACCGCGCAGACTGTTGGCGTGGATCGTAGAAAAGCTGCCCGGGTGACCAGTGTTGATAGCACGCAGGAAACTTACGCTTTCCTGGCCACGTAGCTCGCCCAAGACGATCCGGTCCGGGCGCAATCGCAGCGCGGCTTGCAACAATTCGTTGGCGGACACCTTGGCTTCACCCAGTTCGCCCTTCACAGCGACAAGCCCGACACCGTTCTCTCCCGGCAGTTTCAGTTCCGGTGTATCCTCCACCAGAACCACGCGTTCATCGCGCGGGATTTCCTTCAACATGGCGTTGAGGAAAGTCGTCTTGCCTGTGCTTGTGCCGCCTGAGATCAGAATTGTTCGCCTTTGGCGGATCGCTTCACGGAGATAGGCGATTGGCTCAGCTTGCGGGTCAGGCATTTGCGGGGGCACAGGTTTGGAAAGCGGTCCGGCATCATAGGCGTCTAGCGGTAAATCGAGCCGGCGATGACGGCGGATCGCCATCGTCCAGTGCTTACGCGCCGCCGGCGGACCGCAAAACTGGATACGCGCGCCATCCGGCAATGTTGCGCCCAGCAATGGGTGTTCGCGGTTGATCCCCTGGTGGCTTACCCGCGCAACCTGCTCCGCAAGCCGCTGAACAAGCGCATCATCGATGTCAGGCGTTTCGACCCGCTTCATTCCGGGATCTGTGGCATCTTCGATCCATACTTCGCCCGGGCGATTGACCATAATCTCGGTTATTGTGTCGCGATCCAACCATTGCCGGAACGGCGCCAAATACGCCTCCAGATACACACTGTGCTCACCCGCAGGCGCCTTAACGTCATTCGGCAAAGGATGGACTTCAGCGGACATCGTCTTTTCGCTCAATTCGGAACCTGAGAGAAATCCAGATCTCGCGATGTAAATACGCGGATTGGTTCACCCTGGCGGACGCGGACTGTCGGGCCGATCTTGCCGTCCTGCTCAATCGCCGCTGCTGCCGCCGAGCTGCCACCGCCCAGCACGACAGACGCACCCCCTGATGCAACCGCAGCGAGGCCATCGACCACGGATAGCAGAAGTGCAGAACCGAAGCGGCCGAAGAAATTCGAATTCACATCGCCTTCAAGCCCGGTGGTGCCATCGAAGCCGACAGCAGGCGATGCGAGATTGACCGAAGCGCCGTCTGGGCGGATCAGCCGCGTCCAAATAACAAAGGCACGCTTTTGTCCGCCTTGCAGACCGGATTGGTATTGCCCGACGAGCCGTGATGATCGTGGAACCAGAATGCGTGTGCCGTCAAAGCTACGCACATCCTCGCTCACGACTGCACGGACAAATCCCGGAACATCTGTGTCGATTGCAGTCTCAAGGATTGCCGGGATCAACGTGCCTTGCGTGACCGTGGTGGACGGGTTGGTCATCGGCGTTGCTTGCGCAGGCGCGCCGCCAACGCCGCCAATGCGGCTCGCGAAGTCGGCGGCTGAATTGCCTGTCGATGCCGGCGATGCCGAGCCTGTCGCAACGGCCGCGTCTGGCGCAACAGCCTCTACCGCATTTCCGGCCGCGCTCGAATCGAACACCACCGTCGGACTGGAGTATGGATTCGTGCTTGGTGCTATTGCGACAGCCGCTCCGCTCTCATCAATGGGTTCTGGTACAACAATTGGCGGCGGCACCGCTTGCACAGGTTCTGGTGCTTCGACTTCTTGAGGCGCCGGGGCAACAGGGGTGGGATCAGCGGACAAAGCTGGCTGTTCCTCCAGTTCCGCCGATGTCATCGCCCAGAATGCGACTGCACCAAGCCCGGCAACAATGGCGACACCAGCGGCGAGCCCCAAGGCATCCGAGCCCGGTTTTTGTTGAGCTACCGCTGGATAAGCTGTGCGGCTAGCCAGATCGAGAATTTCAGCTGACTCCTGATCGCGCGGATCTTTGCCCGTAACTTGGCTGGCCAAACGCATCAGTTGTTCTCCCGCGCTTCAGCTTCGATCTGAGCGAGCGCCGGCTCATCACGTAGCGGCGGCGACGGGCGGACCGGGCCGTTGTTGATCAAAAGAGCGGATTCTTCGCCATGCCTGAGCACAATCTGGCGCGGCACCGCCTGAACCACGATTGTCTCGCCGCGCACGGTGAAATTCACCGGCCCTTCAGTTCCCTCTGAATCCGTGATCAATATGGCGGGCACCGCCCGATCAGTCGGCCAACTTAGGAATGTGGCACGGCCATCGTCAAAAGCGCGTACCGGATGCAGGCTGGCATCCCCGCGCTTGTCCCATGCGAAATTGAGATCAGCGGGATCAAGCACTGCGAAAGGATCGGTGGCTGCCGCCATCTCGCTGGCATTTGCCTGACGGCGCGCTTCCAGTTCGGCAGCAGCAGCCTTAGCCGCTTCGAGTTCCGGATAGCGGAAGCTCATGACATAGACCGGGCGATTGCGCGGGCTCGCAACCAGATCGAACAGGTAAGTTCGCTGGCTGGTGACAACGGTCAGATTGGTCACGGCATTATCGGCCAATGGCTTCACGAACAGTAGGTTCGCCCGCTTGTTGGGCGTGACTTGCCAGCTTTGCGAATCCCCGATCGCGACATTCTCGATCACTTCGTCTTCAGCGAACATGATTGTCGCCTGGACACGCGCCTTGCCATTGATGCGCACGACTTGTGCTGGATCATATTCCAGCTCAACCAGACGCGGATCATCAGCCATCGCCGGGGTAGTTGCCAGCGTTGCCGTTGCAAGAGCGAGCGCAAATGCTGCTGCGCGGATCATGATGAAGTCTCCGATTTGCGCGCTAAAGCGCGCGCTTGAACAGGGCGGAAGCGATTGCCGATACCACGCGTGCGTGACGTGGATTGTCTCGTGTCAGAATGCGGGGCTGCACTGCCCCCGGATGTGGCGTACACCCGTGTTTCGCGCACCCTTGCCGTGCTGCCAGTGCCGCCGCCATCACTGGCCATATTGGTCATAGTCGCTGCTGCAACGTCCACACGGCGAGCGCCCGAGGCGGTTGCAACTATCGTTGCGTTGCGCGCCTCAGCCACACGGGCCGAGGTTTGGTTAAAGGTGCTGACCGCCGCAGCATCCACCGTGTCGCCTTGCGGTGCAAGCCCGAACACCTGCCAGCCGGCAACCATGGTGCCGGTCACTTTGAGTACCATAAACATCAATGCGACATGTACCGCACCGATCAGGAAAAACGCCATCGCCGCACGCGGTGATACTTCGCCGGGTATGGCAACCAATGCGGACAGCACCGGCACTGCCAACTCCAGCATGATTGTGCCGCCCAGCACGGCAAACAGCGGAACCAGCGCCAGCATGACCAAGCCTTTAAGCCAACCGGTGAATAGGCCGCGTGTACCGTTGAACAAAGCCATCACAACGAAGGCAGGACCAATTGCCACCAGCAATGCCAAGGCAATTTTCGATGTGGCCAGGATGCCAACTGTCCCCAGCAACAATAAGACTGCCCCCAACCACATCAAACCAGGCGGCGAGAATGCTTCAAAGTTCTCCTGACCCTGGCTCGCTTGCTGCACAGCCTCGAATACCACGTCCAGCTTTTGCCCGAATACCAGGGTGGCCGGGCCATCGCTGCCCGTAAGAACTCTGGCCAACCATTCCGGACCCCATACGATAAGGTTCCAGACGACGCCTTGGTAGGCGACCCAGCTTGTCGCAAAGGTAAGAACAAGGCCCAGAGTCATCATGCGCGGAACCAGTGCCCGGACGCTCAAGCTGGAGCGCCCCAGCATCAAGCTGATCCCGAAGAAGGCTACATAGAAGGTCAGCAGAATGACCAGGGTTGTTTGCAGCGCCCCGCCGGGAGCGAACAGGCTGCCGAACATACCCGCTGCGCCTTGCTGAGCCATGCATTCGATGGCCTGCAGCGCAGAGGCAATGCCCCCGCCCATGCCCTCTAGCGCAGTATCGCAAGTCCCCGCCATTACTCTGCCGCCTGCCACAGCGGCAATTCGCCGCCGGCATCATTGTCTGCATGTTCGGGCCACACGCGGCCGGTCAGCGGCGGGAACCATTCCGCCGGATCATCGCCAACCGATGCGCGCAACTGGTCCAGCTTGCGCACTGAAGCTTCGCGACCAGACAGGATCGTCAAAACTTCCGGAGCGCCTGAAAGGTCAAGCCGCACCACAACGCTCGCGTCGGGCTGACGAACCAGGAAGCAGCGGCTGTGTGCCGGAAGCGACCGGATCAGCGCCAGCTCATGATCGGTCAGGCCAAAGCCATCGCAATAATCCTCTGCCCGCGCGCGGCTGTTGGGCATGAAAATCATCGTCGCGGTCTGTTCCACCAATGCAGCCGAGATCCGGCTTTCGAGTGCGTCGCTGGCACTTTGTGTGGCAAACCCAACCAGCGCATTGCGCTTACGCAACGTCTTCAACCAGTCGCGGATACGCGCAGCGAAGACTTCGTCATCCAGCGCCTTCCACCCTTCATCAATCAGGATCATGGTCGGCTCACCGTCCAACCGCTCATCAATGCGGTGGAACAAATACATCATGGTCGGCGTGCGGAGGCGCGGATTTTCAAGCAGCGCGGTCATGTCAAAGCCAAGCACACGGTTCGCCAGATCAAGCTTGTCGCTTGCATTGTCGAACAACCAGGCGTGCTCACCATCACCGATCCATGCCGAGAGCCGGTCCGCCAGATCGCCGGGCTGCGGCCTGCGCGATCCGGCCAGCAATTCCTTGAAATGGCGCAAGCGGCGCAGCGATGCATCATTGCTGTAAGCGGCGTCCACTGCAGCCGAAATCGTGGCTAACTCTTCCGGCCCGTTCGCTTCCAGAATTACACCCAGCCAATCGCGCAAGAATGCCTTGTTCTCTGCCGTGTCGGGTAGCGCGAGCGGGTTGAAACCAGTTGGTTCGCCCGCGCTGATCCGGTCATATCGCCCGCCAATCCCGCGAATGAACAGCTCTGCACCGCGATCCTTGTCGAACAGGACTGTGCGTGGATTGAATTTCTGCGCCTGCGCAGCGAGGAAGTTCATCACCACCGTCTTGCCTGAACCGGATGGGCCGATGACCGAGAAATTGCCCAGATCGCCATTGTGAAAATTGAAGAAAAACGGAGTCGCGCTGGTCGTTTGCAGCAGTGTTACCGCTTCACCCCAGTGGTTGCCATTTGCCTTGCCCAGCGCAAAGCCATGCATTGAACCGAAGCCAGCCATATTCGCGCTGCTGATCAGTGCGCGGCGCACCACATATTGCTCATTACCCGGAAATTGTGCCCAGAAACCCGGCTCCAAATTGATGTCTTCGCGAACAGCAATCGCGCCGGCATCTGCCAAAGCCGCAGCACAAGATGCCGTTGCCTCATCAAGCCGGGCCAGATTGCTTTCACGGACCAGCACTGTCAGGTGATGATCGCCGAAGCCAACCGAGCCATTGCCCAGCTCGTCCCGCGCGGTAAGCATGTCAGCACGCTCAGCCGCTGCCTCTTCATCCACCGCGCGCAGACGCCGCAGCGCCAAATCAATCCGCTCTCGTGCCGTGGTTCGTTCGGTAGGCGCGTAGCTTTCCGTGACGATCATCTCGTACGGCTGGCGCAGCAAGCCATCAAGCAGGCCCGGCGATGTGGCGTCGGGGTATTCTTTAAGGCCCAGAAGAGCTGCGAATTCTACCTCGCCTGAACCGCGAAGCTCCATCGCATCCAAACCGAAACTTGCGCGTCGATAGGGCAGCATTTGACCTACGTCAGTGTCATGCTCCGGCTCGCGCACGGGGCGCATCTCGCCATTGTAGATCGCCGAAAGCAGCTCGAGCATTTCCGAATTGGTGCCCGTCAGCCCCTCGTATTGGCCGAGCACCTGCGCGCCGTAACTTTGCAGCGATGCGACAAGCCCGGTGACCGCGGCCTTCAGTGTGCGAACATCCTTGGTATCGGCTTCGACTTCGCTGCTGCGCGCCCGATTGAAAAAGCGTGAAACACGTTCTGCCAGGCCCGCCTTGCCACGTGCGGGGCGGCGGATTAGCGTGATAAACTGGTCATTGATGAACAGAGAACCACCTGCGAGCCGTTCTTTCCAACGCGTATCGATATGACGGCAGAGCGGATCATCAAATTTCGCATCTAGCTCTACCTCTACCCGGCGGCGGATGACATGGTGGTACAGCACGAAGCGTGAATCGAGTGTCGAACGCAGCACCACTTCGCGCGTCGCCGCATGGGCATTCAGGCTGTCTGTGTCCTCAGTTTCGAACAACAGGCCAGGCACTTGAATGGAGGACATGACCGATCCATCGCGCAGCAACAGCGTGTTTTCGTCGACCATCCGCAGATAGGGTAAACGGTCGCCAGCCTTGGCTTCCTTGGGGCCCCAGCCCGCCGCTCCGATCCATTTGCTCATATCAAATCAGTTCCTGCGTCACGGCGTGTAACTATTGCAGCCCCAACGCTTGTAATTCTTTACCCGCGGGCACTGCGACACCTTGGTGATCCAGAGATCGAAAATGCGCGGTTCCCTCAAACAAGCGAAGTATCCGATGATGTGCACGACAATCGGCACCATTATGATCCACAGGCTGCTGAGGATCAGAAACGCAATCGTCGTCACCATCAGATTGATGATGAAGAAATTCATCGTCACCCCGGCGAACATCTGTGGCCGGGTCAATGCACGGTGCACGCTATGGCGAACGAGATTGCTCATCGACTAATCAAAAGCCCCCGATCGAGGCGACCAGACGCGGCGCGCCGAAGATAATGAACACACCGATGATGACCGTGCCGCCATAGCGCCAGTTCATCCGGCCGGTCAGCATCATGAAGCCAACACCCGCAACCGCCATCACGGCCAGACTCGTCGCAATCGGGCCCAGCAGAATGCCCTGCATCCAGACCAATGCGCTGGTAATCGGATCGTCGCTCTGCTGGACCTGCTGCGCAAAAGCAGCGCCGGGCATAGCAAGCAGCATAAGCCCGGCTGAAAGTCTCACAATTGCGTTGCGGATATTTGAAAACATCTAGGTCATCCCGTTCTGTCTGTTGCGATGATGCGCCGCAAGACGGCCCAAAATCGATCTAACGTAATTCTGTGTTTCACGAATTTGCGGAACACCGTTCGCGCGCTCGACGCGTCCCGGACCCGCATTGTAAGCAGCGAGCGCTTTTACCAGATCACCGTCAAAGCGGTTGAGCTGCATGCGCAGGTAACGTGCGCCGCCTTCCAGATTGGTGTGCGGATCGTCTGGATCGACACCCAGATATCGCGCCGTGGCTGGCATCAATTGGGCGAGGCCCCTGGCCCCCTTCGGCGAAATCGAGCGGTGACGCCACCGGCTCTCTTGCCAGACCAGAGCTTCCAGCAAAGCCGGGCTGAGGTCATAGCGGGTGCAGACATCAGCCACAGTTGCCGAGTAGGCTTGCGGCACCCCTACGGCGAGGACTTCCGCCAACATTACCGGGCTAACCGAGTATTGCGGGCGATCAGGAATAATAATGGCTTGCGATAAATTGTTGGCAATCTGAGCGGAAACGGCTGATTGGGTAATAGGGCCGCCAGCAATCCATTGCGCGCCATCGCTCCCGATCTCCATCACATCGGCCTGCGCAGGCGCTGCCACCGCAACAGCGCTTAACAGCCCTGCGGCAAATAGCCCGCGCGCGGGAAAGAGAATCAGCTCACGATCATTCATTAACCCCGAATGCTTAGCTCAAATGACAGTGACGTGACAGAACAGGGTTACCAAGCCAGATAGATTTCTTGCGAAAAACCGCAAAAATTGCACAACTGGGTCGCACAACCCCCATAACTACCTGATTTTGATGATTAACCGGCTTTTACAGAAACTTGGTTCATAAGCGGCAATGCCATGCCCATTCCAGTCGGCGACTTTGGTCTATAGGGAGCCTCAAGCGCTGCGAGTTCTTCTGTCGAAAGATCGATATCGAGCGCGGCGATAGCTGCATCGATATGATGTTCCTTTGACGCGCCAATAATGGGAGCCGCAACGGCAGGCCTGGTGAAATGCCAGGCAAGAGCCACACTGGCACGGCTGACCCCGCGAGTTTTCGCAACTTCGCCCACCGCCTCGATGATAGCTCGGTCAGCCTCGTCATCGTCCTTGTAGAGCGCCTTGCCCACTCCATCGGTCTTGCTGCGCACGGTCTCTTCATCATTGGCCCGCGCCAGTCTGCCGCGCGCAAGAGGGCTCCAGGGGATGGCACTGACGCGTTGATCTTCGCACAGGGGCAGCATTTCGCGCTCTTCCTCACGGTAAAGCAGATTGAGCTGATTCTGCATCGAGATGAACCGGGTCCAGCCATTTGCACGCGCCAATTCCTGCGCCTTGGCGAATTGCCAAGCGTACATAGAGGACGCGCCGATATGCAGCGCCTTGCCCGATTTCACGATGTCATGCAGCGCCTCCATCGTTTCCTCGATCGGCGTTTCGTCATCCCAGCGGTGGATCTGGAACAGGTCGACATAATTCGTACCCAGCCGCACCAGACTGTCATCAATTGCCTGCATCAATGCCTTGCGCGAATTGCCGCCCGCGTTGGGCGCTGGGCGCCACGGGAAATAGGCTTTGGTCGCGAGCACAATCTCGTCACGCTGGGCCATCTCCCTAAGCAGATTTCCGGTGATTTCCTCCGAGGTTCCGCCCGCATAGACATTGGCAGTATCGAAGAAGTTTATGCCGGATTCCAGAGCCTTGCGGAAAAATGGGCGGCTTTCCTCTTCGTTCAAAAGCCAATCGCCATGCCAGCCCTTGGTCGTGTCACCATAGGTCATGCAGCCGAGGCAAAGGCGCGAGACAGTCAGCCCCGAAGTTCCCAGTTTCGTAAACTTCATCATGATCCCTTTACAGCGATAGGCCGCCGTCAACGATCAGCGATTGCCCGGTAATGTAGCTTGCAAGCGGCGACGACAGGAACAGCGCCGCACCGGCCATATCCTGAGGCGTGCCCATCCGGCCCAACGGAATGCGGGCGATTGCGCCATCGCGGCGTTGCTCGTTCTCGGTTGTAACTTTGGTCATCTTTGTCGGGACGAAACCGGGCGCAATGCCGTTCACACGAATGCCATCTCGCGCCCAGGCTTGCGCCAGCGAGCCTACCAGACTGGCAGCGCCCGCCTTGCTTGCGCCATAGGCGGGGTTGCCGATCATGGCATGGAACGCGCCGGTCGAACTGACAATGATGATTGAACCGTCGCGTTTTGCGAGCCCCAGATGAAAGGCGCGCGCACAATCCATCACCGAGTTCAGATTCACGTCGATCACCGCGTCCCAGCCTTCACGTTCGAACTCGCGGCGTCCATATCGCACCGCGCCCTGGCACAGGACCAGCACGTCAATGGGATCGAGCTTGGCTGCAAGCACATCGGGCGAATCCCGATCAGTCACATCAAGCTGATGATAGGTCAGCCCGGTAAAATCGCTGTCCTCAGCTTCCAGATAATCACCTTCATCGGGCCGCGTACCTGTAACATGCGCCTCTGCCCCACGCTCGGCAAATCCGCGTGCAATGCCATTGCCGATCCCGCTCGAGCCACCGATCACCATCACGCGCTTGCCAGAAAAATCGAGCGGGTCAGACATAGCTTAAGCTCCTCAAATGGAACGCGAAATCACTTCTTTCATGATTTCGTTTGTACCGCCAAAAATGCGCGTCACGCGCGCATCGCGCCACAACCGGGCAATGGTATACTCATTCATATAGCCCGCACCACCATGCAGTTGCAGCGCTGTGTCGCACGCCTCCCATTGCAGATCGGTGTGCCACAGTTTCGCCGCGCTGGCTTCATCGGTTGTCAGCTCGCCGGCCAGATGTTTGCGGATCGCCCAGTCGAGGTGCGCCCAGCCCACTTGCAGTTTGGCCTTGAGGTCTGCCAGTGTGAATTTGGTGTTCTGGAACTCGAATACTGTCTTTCCAAATGCCTTACGGTCCTTCGTAAAACTAACCGCTTCATCGAATGCGCGCTGCGCGGCGGCCTGTGCACCAACTGCGATGCCCAAACGTTCCTGAGGCAATTCTTCCATCAGATGGATGAAGCCGCGGCCTTCACCACCCAGAATATTGGTCTTGGGAACGCGGCAATCGTTGAAGAACAGCTCTGATGTATCGGCCGAATGCTGCCCGATCTTGTCGAGGTTACGACCGCGTTCAAAACCCGGCGTACCTGCATCAACCAGAATCAATGTCGTGCCCTTTGCGCCTTGAGTCGGGTCTGTCTTGGCAACCAAGATGACGCAATCGGCGTTCTGGCCATTGGTGATGTAAGTCTTGGAGCCGTTGATCACGAGGTGATTGCCGTCTTCAACCGCAGTCGTGCGAATACCCTGCAAATCGGACCCCGCGCCTGGTTCAGTCATGGCAATGGCCGTAATGATATCGCCAGAGACCATTCCGGGGAGGTATTTCTGCCGCTGCTCCTCAGTACCCAGCCGTTCAAAGTAATTGGCCGTGATGTCGCTTTGCAGAGTGAAGCCTGCCGCAGAACCCAGATACGAAAGCTCTTCACACAGCACGCAGTTAAAGCCGAAATCTAGCCCCAGCCCGCCATTTTCCTCTTTCACAGTAGGGCACAGCAGGCCCGCCTCACCAACAGCCTTCCAGACCTCGCGCGGGACAATACCTTCTGCTTCATGCTGGTCCAGATTAGGCTCGAGATATTGCGCGAACACCTTGCGCACGGTGTCACGGAAAGCCTCATGGTCTTCGTTATAGGCGGTGCGATAGCTTGTATCGAGCATGTGAATTCAACTTCCCTGATATTGAGATGGAAACATTATGGCAGCGTGCGGCCGATGTGCACACTTGGTGAAACTGACAATGCAGGTGGATATGCGCGCGCGCAGTCCCGGCGTGTTAGTCGCGTTAAGCTAAACTTGCCAAGCGCCCAACAAGGGCGAGACGGTGAGGAACTCGATGGAACCGATTGATACTGGTGCGCTGGTCGGCTGGAAGCTGGATGATCTTGGCAAACGCATGGTGTTGCACATGCAAACAATGCACCGAACCGAGAGCGAAGAGAAGGAAGTCCGCGAACGCGCAGTGTTGCTCGATCGCAATCAGGCAGTCCTGCTCGCAAATTATCTGTTTGAGATGACCGGCCAGTCAAAACCCAAGCGACGCAGCGTGTTGCAAGCCCTGTTCGGAAATTAGCCCGTACAGCCAACGCTTTACTCTGCCAGAATGTCACGCAGGCTGCCGTCGAAAGCCCACGTCTTGTTGGCATTGATTAAATGCAATCGCCAGTGTTTGGCCGCCCCGTCACCATCTCCAGCTTCGATCAGGTCGATCAGCTTTCGCATGCTTTTCAATGCCGTACCACTGTCCGCGATCCGCCCTTCGGCATCGCGCCGTATCAGCCGCAACTTCACCTGATCCATCAGATCGTGCAGCATCTGAATCATGAAGTGGAGCGTGCGATTGCCACCTTGTTCCACCAGCAATTCATGAAACTCTGTCAACGCCGCGATAAAGCCGCGCTTGTCGCCCGCCTCATCCAGGCGCTCCAAACGGTCAATCTCGTTTCGAAGTATCTCTAGTGAAGCCTTAGCACCCGTTCGCGCCAAACGGCGAACCACATACAGTTCCAACGCCAGCCGGGCTTCAAAGATATCCGGTACAGTGGTTTCATTCGCTTGCAGAACCAAGCTTGCATAGCGCGACACACCGCTCACTTTCGGGCGACTGACGCGAGCCCCACTGCGCGATCCACGCGTAACGGAAATCAACCGCTCGGCCTCCAGAATACGAAAGGCTTCGCGCAGAGTCGGGCGCGACACGCCAAATTGTTCCAGCAGTTGGCCCTCTGGCGGCAAAGACGAACCTTCGTCCAGATCGCCGGAGATGATCCGCTTGCGGATCCGGTCTGCAACAATCTCAGCGGTCTTTGGCACCCGCAGTTCTTCGCGTTGACCAAGATCCAGGATGTTGGGTTGGTCGGCAACCAAACTGCCGCGCCCCAATGCGTTGTCGTAAGACCTCGCCATTTATTGTCAGATACCTCTCGTCCGCCCGCGATGTCTCACTTAGTTAGCGAAGTCGGCCCGCCATGTCATGGGGCTATTGTTAGCGCTCTTGGTTCGAGAAGATGGGTTCGCGCTTGCAAAACAGGGTGGTCCTGCGCACATGGGGCGCATGAATGCCAAGGCTACGACAACTTATCGCGCCGGATCAGACAGCGTCATGCTTCGCCGCGCCATGGGCTGCTACGCGACGGGGATAACAGTGGTTACCGCGCGCGCACCCGACGGCGAGCCCGTTGGTCTGACCGCCAACAGCTTCACTTCGGTCAGCCTTGAACCCCCGCTCTTGCTGGTTTGTCCGGCTCTATCCGCGGCCACCACACAAGTGCTGTTGGAAGCAGATCATTTCGCAGTGAATGTCCTGTCAGACGAACAGGCCAACCTTTCTCGTCTGTTCGCCACGAAAGGCACAGACCGTTTCGCAGAAACGCAGTTCGAGACCTGGCATCACGACGTACCCATCATTCGTGACGCGCTCGCGAATTTCGAGTGCCAGCGTTACTCAGTCGCCGACGGTGGTGATCACGCGATCTTGGTGGGGCAGGTCGAGCATGTTCGCTTTGCCGAGAAAGGCGATCCGCTCCTCTATTTTCGCGGTGAGTACCGCAGTCTGCAACGCGACTGATCCGATCTGCAAACAAAAAAGGGCCGGCGCGAAGCCGGCCCTTCCCCCCAATTCCGATCCCAGGGGGAGGAAATCCCCTGTGCTGGACCAGAAACTCTTTGATCAGAAGCTTAAGCCAACAGCCACACCGTAGCGGCGCGGATCAAGCGTAAAGATATTGCTGAACAAGCCCGAGCTTGCATCCGTCACATACAGACCCGTAACCGAGTCACTGTCAAAGATGTTCTGGACGAAACCGCGTACGAACCAGTTCTCTTCAGCCGAGTTCAACTGGATCTGCGCATTCGCCTGAACGAATGGTGCAAGCCGGTTTACATTGCCGTTGAAGACATTGCCGTATTGTTCACCGGTCATCGAGATATCGAAGCGCGGCACCAGTGTCATGCCGCTGTCAAATTCAGCGGTCCATTGGACACCGGCCGATGCTTTGATTGTTGGTGCCTGAGGCAGCTTGTTGCCTTTCAGGTTCACCTCAACACCAGGGCTTAGGACCTGCAGACCTGCAGGAGCATTCGCTTCAAGTACACTGCAGATACTGAATGCACCGGTTGAAGCGATGTTACCATCAGCCGGGAACGACGTTGGGCCTTGCAGCCCAAGACCGCCATTTACGGCTGTTACGAAACCGGCGGTTGCTGCCTGCGATGGGCCGGTAACAGCGCAAAGCGCGCCATTGGTAACGTCCTTGATGATCACCGCATTAGGATCGCCACCACCGGGATCGCGCGGGTTGGAGAAGAACTGATCGCCAGCCACTTCTGCGTTGAGATAGCTGAAGTTCATATTGACCAGCCACGCTGGATCAGGCCGCAGCACAGATTCGAGCTCAATGCCCCAGATATTGGCGTCAATCGTATCGTTGACCGACGTGCGCGCAATGATCCGGCTCAGCTGAAGGCCTTTGTACTTATAATAGAACGCGGTCGCATTCAGCTGGATCATGCCATTGGCGAAGGTGTTCTTCGAGCCGACTTCAAACGCATCGATCTTCTCTGGTCCGAAACTATCAGGAACCGAAAAGATCGGCTGCAATGGCGGGTTGATACCGCCCGATTTATAGCCACGCGAATAAGATGCGTAAATGTGGTTGTCTGGAGACAAGGCATAATCGACCACGAAACGGCCTGTTATCTCATCGAAGCCAACTGAGCGATCGGCGGTAAGCTGATTTCCAGCAATCCCCGGATCGGCATCGTAAGAACCGACAAATGGTGAATCAAAGGGGTCCCCATCGTTGGAGTAAGGGTTTAGGAAACTCGCCAGCGTCGAGCGCGCAGAGGTCGACTTTTTATCGTCATTGTAACGAATGCCGGCCGTTACCTTCAGCCTATCAGTAACGTCGAAATAACCCTCTGCAAAAATGCCGAAGCTTTCCAGCTGGGCGTTCCGCGTGTTGTTGCGGAAGAATGACGTTGCCAAATAGGACGGTGGCAGGCCGTTGCCCAATGACGTGAATGAACCGAGCACACCAGCGATGTAATCGATCGCAAAGGAATTCACGTAATAACTATTCTCGCTCACTTCGGTCTCGGCATAAATGCCGCCGAGCAGGAAGTTGAACGGACCGTCAAAGTCGCTTGAGATGATTGCCTCTGTCGACCATGCCGTCTGGTCCTGATTCGAACGGTCAAATTGCGGACCGTTTGGCGTACAGACGCGGAACCCTTCATAGGATCCGCGGCCATCAAGGCGGGTGTCTGACGTACACAGATTGCCACTGCCATCGAACAAAGCTGCTGTAACCGGCGTGAAGTACGCCTCTGTGCCCGGGCCGAGCAGACCGCCAGCGAACGCATTAAGAGTTCCGAATGCCACTGCAGCATTCGGAATCTCGCCAACACCCTGGTTGTAGTCCTGCCGGGAATCGACGGTGGTTTCCTGATAGGTGCCAGTGACAGCAACCTGGATATTGCCAAAATTGTGTTCGATATGCGCTTGCAGTTGCAGCTCGTCTGTGAAGTACTCCGGAACAAATTCAGTGCGGATCTTGCGAACATCGTTCGGTTCATCAAAGTTCGCATAGGCATCCGGTCCATAAAGGCTGTTAAGCCCGAGCGAGGCCGGAATACCGTTGATCGCGAGGAATTCCGACGAACCCAGCGTACCTGTGAAAGTCGAGTTGGCATTCAACTTGTCAAAGTCGCGCCGCGCATTGAGGCATCCCAACACGCCCGTCGGGTCACGTTGACACAATTGCTTCTGGATACGCGAACGGTTGTCATCCTCTTCGAAGTAATAGGCCATCAGATCGATGGTCGTATCGGGGCCCGGCTCGAATCGAAGCGAACCGCGGATCGCGTACATGTCACGGTCGTCAAAGTCGCTGCCAGTAGTCAGGTTTTCCGTGTAACCATCGCGTTTCAGATAGAAGCCGGCAACGCGCGCACCGATAGATTCGCCAATCGGCAGGTTGAGCATGCCCTTGGCTTTCATGCTATTGAAGTTGCCGTATTCGAACTCAGCTTTGCCAGAAAAGCCGGACAGATCAGGTTTTGCGGAGACGACGTTCACAACGCCTGAAGTCGCATTACGCCCAAACAATGTGCCCTGCGGACCACGCAATACTTCGATCCGTTCAAGATCGAAATACTCGGTTTCGAACAAACGCGTTCCAAACAGAGGTGCGGAGTTCAAGTGGATCGCGGTGGCACTGTCACAGCTCACACCCACACAAAGGTCACCGATGCCACGGATCGTAAAACTCGCACCAGTAAAGTTGCTCTTGGTGAAAGAAACGTTGGGTAGCGTCAGCTGCAAGTCACTGGCGTTTTCAATCTGTTGCGACTCGAGTGCTTCAGCGTCAAACGCGCTAACCGCGATCGGAACTTCTTGCAGACTTTGTGCCTGACGTTGTGCGGTAACAACAATGACAGGTCCTGCGCTTTGGAATCTCTCGTCGTCAGCCTGCGCGTCTTGCGCTATAGCAGGTGTCGCGATTGAACCCGCGCAGATGCCGGACAGCAGCAATGCTTTCAATTTCATAAACCCTCTCCCAAATTCCCCAGACCGCTTTTGCGGTTCTGATTTGGAAGCTAACTTATTTGACGGATATATGACAAACTGATTCTTCAACTCGTTGTCGGATAACTCAAGATCAGACCCAGCCAACCCGCTCCGGATCGAAGGCTACATCAACTTTATCGCCGACCTTCATTGTGACGTCTGTATGACCAGAAATCCTCAGAATTTCGCCATTTTTTTCCTTTATCGTGACAAAACGATATCCTGCAGAAAATTCTTTTTCGATGACGGTCCATGGGCCATTTGATGAAGATACGAGTGAAAGGGCTGAGGGGCGGAGAAGTGCCGTTTGAGGCTCTTTCTCCGTGATTTCAGAGAGTATTATGTCGCCAATCGCGGTTTTCAGAACGCCATCGTGCCACGTCCCGGACAGCGCATTCACTTCCCCCAATAGCCGTGCAGCGACAATGCTTTGTGGGCGCCAATAGAGATCTTCCGGGACGCCTTCCTGCACAATGCGCCCATCGTTCAGCACAACGATCGTGTCAGCCAGTTCAAGCGCTTCATCGGGATCATGGGTGACGACCAATACTGCAGCATCAGCCTCTTTCAGCAAGAGCTTTGCATCGCGCCGCATGGATTTGCGCAATTGCTGATCAAGACTGGAGAAGGCTTCATCAAGCAGAACCACATCTGGCTGACTGGCTAGCGCACGGGCAAGCGCAATGCGCTGTTGCTCTCCGCCCGACAATTCGTGCGGGTAGGCATTGGCGCGCTCTGCCAGCTCGACTTTGGCGAGCCATTCTTGCGCAGAGCGCGGGCCGTCAGATCGATCCATCCCGAAGCGCACATTCTCGGCCGCCGTCATGTGCGGGAACAAGGCGTTGCTTTGCACCACAACGCCAATCCGGCGCTTTTCCGGTGGCAGGGTAACACTGGGCAAGGACATGATACCAGCTGGGGAGGTGATCGTGCCCGCACTCACAGGCTCGAAGCCGGCAATCGCGCGCAGAAGTGTGGATTTGCCAGCGCCCGATGGCCCCAGCACAACTGTGATCGCTCCGCGCGGAAGATCCAGAACTATGCCGTCCAGAATGCGCTTGCCTGCAATCTCGCAGGCAACATCCTTCAAGGAGATTTGCGCTTCAGTGGTACTCATGCGTTGGGCCTCACCAGATTCAGCAAAGCCGTTGCAGGAACACAGATCGCGATAAGGATCAATGCCGGTAGCGCCGCTTGCGCAAGCCGTTCGTCACTGGCGTAATGATGTGCTGTGACTGCCAGCGTATCAAGGCTGAAAGGCCGCAGTATCATCGTCGCGGGCAATTCCTTCATCACTTCGATTGCTACTAGAAGTCCGGCAGTTGCCAACCCGGTCAAGACGAGCGGTAGGTGAATTTTTGTGACCACGCGCATGGGCGACGCGCCAAGGCTGCGCGCTGCCTCGTCCAATTCCGGGCGAACCTTCATCAAGGCCGCTTCCGAAGGCAGGATTGCTACCGCCGCAAAGCGGGACTGATAGGCCAGCAACAAAGCGATTATGCTGCCCCCTGTAAGTATGGCCGCCTGCGCACCGGACAGAGCATTCAGCACCGACTGTCCGATTGCCAGCGCTGACAGAATGGCAATTGCTGCAACCGCGCCCGGCACCGCATAGCCTGCCTGCAAGACACGCACGGAAGCGCGCGCCACGCGGTTGCCGCTGCGCAATACATAAGCGGCGGTTAGCCCCAGAAATACCGCCAGGACGGCAGAGCCGATCGCTAGCAACAATGTGCCCTGCAAAGCGGGCAAAACCGAATCTGATGGCCGTGTATTGATCGCCAACCAGGCCAGATTTCCGGCCGGAATGAGCAAGCCGAATGCGATGGGCAGCATAGCCAATCCTGCCGCGACTGCGCTGCGCCAGCCGGTCAATTGCGATCGCGGGCTGAGCTGGGTGTCGCTCGCTCCAGTCGAAGCGAACTGCCTGCGCCCACGCGCCGTGCGCTCTGCTCCCAGCGCCAGCAAAGCACCAAACAGCAACAGCACAGCCAACTGCGCAGCGGCAGCCGGATCGCTGAACGAAGACCATGCACGCACGATACCCACGGTTAGCGTCGAAACCCCCAGGAAATCGGCCACACCATAATCCGCGAGCACTTCCATGATGACCAAAGCTGTGCCCGCCGCAGCGGCCGGCCATATCAGTGGCAAAGTGATTTGCCGGAAAGCGCGCCACGGGCCTGCGCCCAGGCTGCGGGCGATATCCCAGCTGAGCCGGCCATGCGCTTCCATCGCGTTGCGACTGAGCAGATAGACATAGGGGTAGAGCGTTAGGGCGAAAATGAACGCCGCGCCGGAAATGCCGGAGACAGTCGGCAAATCCCATCCACTTGCGGCCTCGAACTTGCTGCCCGGCGCCGTGATCGCATACCAGCTATAGGCGGCCACATAGCCCGGCATGGCAAGCGGCAAGATCAGCAGCCAACTCAGCGCCCGGCGCCCGG
The DNA here is from genome assembly GCF_030284385.1 of Altererythrobacter rubellus. Classification (NCBI taxonomy): domain Bacteria; kingdom Pseudomonadati; phylum Pseudomonadota; class Alphaproteobacteria; order Sphingomonadales; family Erythrobacteraceae; genus Altererythrobacter; species Altererythrobacter rubellus. The sequence continues at coordinate 764,402 of NZ_CP127221.1, read as the reverse complement.
CAAATTCGTATCGCGTGACAAGCCAGGCGCAGCCGACACCGATCAATGCCGCAAGCGCCCCTGACATGATCGCAAGCTTTGTCGACTTTATCGAAAACTCGGCTAGCCGGGTCGAAGCAATGTGATCAAGATATTCGCTGTCGCCCGACAGCGCGAGCGCGATCAGCGCAATGATCGGCAGCGCGAAAAAAGCGGCAAGTATTGTGCCGACAACCGCGGGATCCAGTCGGCGCAGAATCCCTCCAGCCGCGAAGGCTGCCCGATTGCCGATGCTATTCGTTATTGCCGCCAATGCGCCTTACCGATTGCCCTGCTGATCAGGGCCAGCCGGCCCGATCGAACAAACGTTGTGCTTCTTCCTGGCGCGAACCGATTGTCGTCCCGTCCAGCGGATCTGCCTTGAAGGTGCCCAGTGCGTCCAGCACTGCATTGTCATAGGTGACAGACGGAACCGCCGGATATTCGCTGGTCAGTTCTGGAAACAACTTCTGCGCTTCGTCTGAAACCGCAAATTCGATGAATTTCTTTGCCAGTTCGGGATGGCGCGCATTCGCCGCAACACCGGCACCCGAGATGTTTACATGCACGCCCGGATCGGCTTCGGGCCAGTAGACTGCAACGTTGCTCACATCCTCATTCGTGTCCAACGCCATGCGCGCATAGTAGTAATGATTGACCAGTGCGAGATCGCATTCGCCAGCCACTAAGGCACGGATCTGGTCGCTGTCGCCGCCTTGCGGATCGCGCGCAAAATTCCCCGCGACCTTGGTGGCCCAATCCTGCGCGCGCTCCTCACCCCAGCGGGCGATCAGCGCAGAGAGCAGCGAAATATTGTAGATGTTGCCGGAGCTGCGCGCACACACGCGGCCCCCGAATTTTGGATCGGCAAGGCTTTCATAGCCGGTCAGCTCGCTCGCCTGCACGCGGTCCTTCGCGTATACCAACACACGTGCACGGCTGGAAATTCCGTACCAATGGCCGTCAGGGTGGCGCATCGATGCAGGTACACGCTGGTTGAGAATGTCAGAGCTCGTCGACGCAAACAGACCTTCCTGATCGGCCTTCCATAGCCTGCCGGAATCGACTGTAATGATAACGTCTGGCGGATTGCTGTCGCCATCAGCCTTCACCCGCTCGATCAGCAGATCTCCATCGGCTTCGACCACTTCGACTTCCACCCCTGTCGCCTCGGTAAAAGCTTCGTACAGCGCATAGTCGGAATCGTAGTGTCGCGAGGAATAGATGACCAAGGTGTCATCACTCGTCTCTGCCTCCTGCGAGCAGGCACCAAGAACAACAAGCGGAGCGAGCACAAGGCCCAAAGCAAAACGGTTGGTCATCAGCACTTCCTTCGACTCGGTGAATTCCGATCCAATGCGGCCATAAGCGCGAGCGAGGCTTTCTGTCGAGAGTTTTATTGCGAATAATTCTCATTAGTGACAAGCAGCCCATACAATGTCGCCAGCTTGCGCCTCACAATTAATCGCTTAAGGCCAGCTAAATGGACGGGGGGCTCGCATTCACATTCACCAGCTGTGTTGCAGTGATGGCTCTGATCGCTTGGATCAGCTGGCGCAAAACTCGCGGGCAAACTGACACGCGAGAGGGCTATTTCCTCGCCGGGCGCGGTCTGACCGCCGGTTTCATAGCAGGTTCGCTATTGCTGACCAATCTGTCGGCAGAGCAGCTGATCGGCCTCAATGGATCTGCCTATGGCCACAATCTTTCCAGTATGGCTTGGGAAGTAACCGCAGCCATCGCGACTGTCGCCATGGCGTTCCTGTTCTTGCCGCGATATCTCGCCGGTGCATTCACCACTTTGCCGGAATTCCTCGCTGAACGGTTCGATCCAACCGTTCGGCGCATGTCCGTGCTGCTGTTCATGCTCGGATACGGGCTCGTGACGATCCCTTCGGTGCTCTATTCCGGATCGCTGGCGGTGATGCAGTTCTTCGATGTGCCACAGCTAACCGGGCTGGACATGTTTCCCGCGCTCGTACTGACAGTGATCGTGATCGGGCTGACAGGCGCCGCATATGCTGTGTTTGGCGGTTTGCGCGCGGTGGCAGTATCCGACACGCTCAACGGTATCGGGCTGCTGTTTATCGGACTGCTTGTGCCGATACTGGGCCTGACCGCGCTGGGCGAAGGCAGTTTCTCAGATGGGCTGTCTCGCCTGACCAGCGATCACCCGGAAAAGCTGAATGCGATCGGCTCCGCCACTGACCCGACACCGTTCGGCACGATTTTCACCGGCATGATCTTCGCCAACCTGTTTTACTGGTGCACCAACCAATATGTGATTCAGCGCACATTGGGCGCGCAGTCTTTGGCGGAAGGGCAGAAGGGCGTGCTGGCGTCCGGCTTCTTCAAGATCATAGTCCCGTTCATGATGATGATCCCGGGCGCGATCGCATTCCATCTTTATGGCCCCGGATTTGGATCGATTGATGAGGCGTACCCGCGGCTCGTTTCAGACCTGCTGCCCGCCTATCTTGGCGGAATCTTTCTCGCGGTCCTACTGGGTGCGGTCTTCAGCTCGTTCAATTCGTTGCTGAACAGTGCCGCGACGCTGTTCACGCTCGATATCTATGCACCGTCACGCAAGCAGGCGAGCGATGCGCATCTTGTGCGCGTGGCGAAGATCGCCAGCGTCATCATCGCGTTGTTCTCTTTCACCGTGGCGCCCCTGCTCTATTTCGCCGAGGAAGGCCTTTGGCAAGTGGTGCGCGTCTTCACTGGCTTCTACAATATTCCCACGGTCGTGATCGTGGTCATGGGGCTGTTCACTGCGCGCGTTCCCGCGATGGGTGCGAAGCTGGTGATCATCTTCCACGTTACAGCATACGGCTTGCTGCGGTTCGTATTCGACGATGTCGTGACGCTGCACTTCATCCATCAATACGCCATCCTGTTCGTGATTGAAGTCGCCATAATGCTGGCGGTGGGATATTGGCAGCCGCGCGAGACGCCCTATCAGCCGGTCAATCGGCATGAGGTCGACATGACGCCATGGCGCTTTGCCCGACCGACGGCATTCACGTTGCTATCTGGTGTGGTGACGCTCTATCTGGTCTTCTCGCCCATCGGTCTGGCGAGCACCGCTGGTCTGTCTGCGCTGTTCGCGCTGCTGATGGGCCTGCTAGTCGCGGCGAACCTGGCTGCATGGGTGATGGCGGTTAGGAAGCAAGCCGTTAGCTGATCAGCGAGGCCAGCACGCGGCGCTTGCCCGCAAATGGCCGCCGCCCATGCATCACCGTAAAGTTGTCGATCAAAGCCACGTCGCCTGCTTGCCACGCAATGTCAGCCGTCAGCTCATCTGCAATCGCTATCACATCGGCCATCGCAGCAGCTGAAATCGGCTCACCATTGCCAAGCGTGATCGCGCGGTTCGGATCATTGCGGCTATCCGACCAGCCGCGATAGGCGGCGATCAGCTGATTGAAGAAAGTCTCCCGCCCATCCTGAAGCTGTCGGATGGCAGGCAGCACTGGCGTGGTCGCGCGCAGCACATCCCCGTCCAGCCATTCCCACTCATAGCCTAGTTCCGCCAGTCGCGATTCCGCTCGCTCGCGCGTATCCACGCTCAGCGTACTTCGCCAACTGCGCCCCTGGCCTGAACCCGCATCATCGCTGCCCGGCATGACATTAGTGTAGCGTACGCCATGATCGCGACAATCGCCGTAGAATTCCGGCGCTTCCGCCTTCAAACGATCGAGCACCCAATCCGAGCGGCACACAGGCGTCGCGCCGCCTTCGCCCGGTGCGATCTCGCAATAGAAGAACAGCTTGCCGGGATAGAGCGGCGTTTGCGCCATTTCGTGATGCAGAAAGATCTCGGTCGTGGGCGGCGCTTCGTTTGCGGTGAAAACGCGCGGCGTCACATTGGTGCGCACTGCGTTCGAAAGCGAGTCTTCGTAGGTGAAGCCCGCTTCACCGTAGCCATTGATCGCCGCATCGAAAGCCAAGGGATCGGGCACATCGAATCCGCGAAACAACAGCGCGCCTGCATCGGCGAGCGCCGCATCAACCGCGCTCTTGTTGCAAGACAGAAATTCGGAGAGGTCGCCCCCTCCGGTGATGATGGCGGGAAAGTCAGTCATAGATCGGGTGGAATGTGTTGAAGGCCGCTTCCGTGAAGGTGCCTGGATCATTGAAGCGGCGGTTCTGGTTGAGTGCGCTGATCGCGTTCATCTCTTCTTCGCTCAGCGCGAAGTCCATGATGTCCAGGTTCTCGCGCATCCGCTCAGGCTTGGATGTCTTGGGAATGATCGATGTTCCGCGCTGCACGCCCCAGCGCAACACCACTTGAGCCGGCGTTTTGCCATGCGCCTGCGCCGCAGCGAGCACGGCAGGTTCAGTCAGCACGCTATCGCCTTGGCCCGCCATATCGAGCTCGACATAGGATAGTGCACCAAGCGGCGAGAAAGCCGTGACTTCAATCCCATAGTCCTTGGCCAGCCGGATCAAGCGTTCCTGTGTCAAATAGGGATGCGCCTCGATCTGAAGAGTATGCGGATGCACGGTCGCATAGCTCATCAGATCATGGATCAGGCCGCTGTTATAGTTACAAACGCCAATCCGCTTAGTGAGGCCCTTTCCCACCAACGTCTCCATCGCCCCCCAAGTAGCGTGCAGAGGCACCTTCGCACGTTTCATGCCGCTCTGCGCGTCCGGGTCATGCACCCATTCGGGGGGATAACGCGTGTCGATTGGCACATACTCCAGCGCGATCGGGAAATGAACCAGGTAGAGATCAAGGTAGTCGAGCCCTAGGTCCGACAGCGACTTTCGACACCCTTCCTCAACGTGCTCAGGCGCATGGAAAGTGTTCCATAGCTTGGACGTGATCCAAAGATCCTCACGGGTCACCAGCCCGTCCGCGATGGCGCGCGCGATCCCCTGCCCTACTTCGGTTTCGTTGCCATAGTCAGCCGCACAATCGAGGTGGCGATACCCCGCAGCAATCGCTTCATAGGCGACATTGGCCGCGTCCTGACACGCGACCTTCCAGAAGCCAAAACCGATCTGGGGCAAAGTGTCAGCCAATGCTGTCTCCTGAAGATAAAAAGTCGAGTTCAACCGGCAAGCCGGTGGTGATCGATTGCTGCGCGGCTGCGCCCATTTGAACAGAGCGCAACCCATCGACAGCGCTCAGCGTGGGCGCGCCGCCAGAAATCAGCGCATCGTGGAATTCCCGCAACTGGAAATAGGTCGCGCCGTGATGATCGCCTGCTGCCAATGCTTCCTTGGGCGTATCGATATGCTCGACAATCGGTCCGCTCTTGTCGCGTGGCGACCAAGTGACGTTCGCAGCAGGGATCTCCACATCCAGCCGTCCCTCTGCGCCAAGCGCGTAAATCTCTTCCTGCTGCTCTGCCCCTTCGGCGAACATACACAGATCCAGCACAGCCCGTGCGCCACGCGCAAAATCCACCGTCACAAATGCGTTGTCGAGAATGTCCGGCACTTCGCCGCCATAGCTCTCGTCGAGATGATTTTCATCCTGCCCGCCGCTCGCAAAAATCCGCACCGGCTCATCGCGTAATGTGTGTCGCATCAGATCGAAGAAGTGACAGCATTTCTCAACCAGCGTACCGCCCGTGTTGCGGTTGAAACGGTTCCAGTCACCAACCTTGGGCAAGAAGGGAAAACGATGTTCGCGGATATACATCATCCGCACATCACCGGTTTCGCCAGCGTGCACACGCTCAATAAACCGCGCGACCGGAGGCATATAGCGATATTCCAGACCGACCCAGAAGAGGGCAGGATAGTCAGCCGCCAGTGCCGCGATCTCTTGAGCATGTTCTACGGTCGTACACAGCGGCTTTTCGACCAGAATTGCGAGCTCGCGCGGCATGATCTCTTGCAGAACTGCATGATGCGAAAAATTGGGAGATGCGATGATCACAGCATCGGGGGAAAATGCATCCAGCATCTCGGCGGTATCCGCGAAGGCTTCGATGCGCTGGCCCAATATGCCCGCCAGCGCCTTAGCCGCCTCACGCGAGCCAGCATCAGGGTCCGCAATCGCGACCAGATCAGCTTGCGGCAATAGTGCGAGATTGCGCATATGCTCGCGGCCCATCATCCCGCATCCGATTATCGCATATCGCCGAGTGTCACTCATGCACTCGCCATGCGGCGAAGCGGCGGCGCTTTCAAGCGCGATCTTCAGCCAGTCTATAGATGAGCGAAGTGCATGGTTTGCCAGCCTGTTCGATCATCATCTCGATTGCGCCTTCGGCGCGGTTCGTCAGCGCAATCGAGAACGGAACATTCATTTCGACATAGCGGGTGAAGCTGATCTCTCCGCCTGACAACTGGACATCGGGCTGCCCCAAAAGGAGCGCGCAAAACTGCCGCCCGACCTCCGCCAGATGGACCGCGTTAACGTGATCGCCTGATCCATCGAGAAAACGGCTGCCCGGCGGCATGCCGTTTGCATTCGTGATCAAAGCCTCTGTCTCTGTTGCACCGTCATCCAGCGGAGCAATTAGCGTATGCTCGCAATCCAAAGCGCGCACCGCCTCGCGCGGGGCGAATGCAAATGGCGGCGGCTGTTTGTCAGCGTCGAGTTCCTTTTTGGCCTTGCTGCGCCAGCCTTCGAAATTGCGGGTCTGAAAGACAACGCCCTTGCCGGCAGTACGATAGACCAGTCGGTCCTCCGCATCGAACAATTCAATGCCGAAGCCGATCTTTTCGCCGTCCGCGCGATTGCCCATGGTCCCGCGCACGGGAATGCCAGCGCCTGCCTCACCGATCTCCCAGCTCATCCAGGTGAGCGCACTCCATTTGGACGGATCGAGCGTGCCGCGCGCCGCCGAGCATTCAACACTGATGAAGTAATTGAACGTCTGGATGACGATCGGGTGACTTGGTGGCAGCTTCACCCAGCGCCATGCATCTGGATCGGTGGAGCACTTGAACGTGACCGATCCATCCTCGCTGACCTCGTGATCGCTGGTATAGGTTATCCCTTCAGGTGCGGGCATGGAGCACCTGCGCTAAGCTTTGACCTTGGCGGCAAAGCTCTTTCTCAGCTTCTGAAGCTTGGGCGGTATAACAGCGAGGCAATAGGGATTGCGTTGGCCTTCGCCTTCCCAATATTCCTGATGATAATCCTCGGCTGGATACCATGTCGCAGGGCCTTCAACGGTTGTGACAGCTGCACCAGCATTGTCCGCGTTCCAGCGCGCAATCGCGGCTTCGGCGGATTCTCGGTCAAGATCATCAGAAACAAAAATCGCGCTGCGATACTGCGTGCCGATGTCGTTGCCCTGACGATTGAGCTGGGTCGGATCATGTGTGCCCATAAATACATCGAGAATCTCTTCCATGGAGATTACATCGGGATCAAAGGTCACACGGATCGCCTCTGCATGGCCGGTCTGACCCGAGCAGACTTCTTTGTAAGTAGGATTGGCATTCGCGCCACCGATGTAGCCGCTTTCGACTTCGCTTACGCCCACAACGTCTCGAAACACCGCTTCCGTGCACCAGAAACATCCGCCGGCTACGATTGCCTGCTTGCTTGCTGCCATGAACCTATTCTCCTTGCCAGCCCAACAGATAGGAATTCAGGGCACGTTTGTCATCGTGATGCGTTGGGGTAAAAGAATTTTGCAACGCACCCCCTAAAAAGGACCCCCTGATGAAAAGACTTGTACTCGCTGTTGCGGCCTTGGCTCTAACTGCACCGTTTGATCCTGCAATGGCTGATGGCCATGGGGCCCACCCGACGCTGGAAGAAGTGCTGGCAGACGAACGCCGCGACGGTGACCGTGCCCGCGATCAATATCGCAATCCTGCTGAAACACTCGCGTTTTTCCAAGTCGCGCCCGATATGACCGTTGCCGAAGTTGCCCCCGGCGGCGGCTGGTATTCACGCATTCTTGCACCGTATTTGGCTGAAAATGGCCAGTACATCGCGATTGCGCGTGACAGCGACGAAGGCGGTTTCGATACGCGCGCCGCCCGGGCACGCGCACTGGCATGGACTGAACGCTTTAAGCAGAATTTCGCCGAGGAGTTTGGTGGCAGCGCTGACGAAGTGATGGCTTTTGAGATTGATGAATTTCCCGATGAGTTGTCGGGAAGTATCGATCGTATCCTGATCGTGCGCGCGCTGCACGGCGTGTGGAATGGCGGCGACATTCAGCTTTGGATGCGCGAAATGCGAAAGGTTCTGGCAGACGATGGCATGGTGGGCATTGTTCAACATCGTGCGCCTGCTGATGCCACCTATGCCGATGTGAACCCGGCACTCGGCTACATGCGCGAGGCCGACATGATAAAGCTGATGGAGATCAGCGGTTTTGAACTGGTCGCAAAGTCAGAGATCAACGCCAACCCAAATGACACAGCAGATCACCCGGAAGGCGTTTGGGAGATGAAGCCAGTCTGGCGTACGAAGCGCCCCGAGCTAGAGAACCTCGGCGAAAGCGATCGTATGACGCTGTTGTTCAGGAAGGCGGACTGACGTCCTCTAGGCTGTTCAAGAAGCCAGACTGAGCTTAAAGGGCGGCATATGAGAGAAATCACGGTTGCCGCCCTTCAACTCTCGCTGGGCAGCGAGGACGAACAGGAAAACATCACCGCTGTCAGCGAGCTGGTGGAGCAAGCCACCGCGCGCGGGGCGCAAATCATTTTGCCACCTGAGCTGTTTTCGGGCCCCTATTTCTGCAAGACCGAAGATGAAGCGCTGTTCGCCCTCGCGCGGCCAACGCTGGAGCACCCTTCGGTCATTGCCATGCGCAAGCTTGCCGCGAAGCTGAAGGTAGCGATCCCGACCAGTTTCTTTGAGCGTGACGGTCATCACTATTACAACACGCTCGCGATGATCGGCCCGGACGGCGATGTGATGGGCACTTACCGCAAGAGCCACATCCCTGACGGTCCAGGCTATGAAGAGAAGTTCTACTTCCGTCCGGGTAATGACGGGTTCAAGGTGTGGGACGTGTGCGGTGCGAAGATCGGCGTCGGCATATGCTGGGATCAATGGTACCCCGAATGCGCGCGGGTTATGGCTCTCAAAGGCGCAGAATTGCTGTTCTACCCCACCGCGATCGGGTCAGAGCCGTATGACGCCGATCTTGATACCAGCCGTATGTGGCAGCGCGCGATGCAGGGGCATTCGGTGTCTAACTGCATGCCGGTGATCGCCGCCAACCGGATTGGCGAAGAGCAAGGGCAGGCCTTCTACGGGCACAGCCTCATCACCAATGAATGGGGCGATAAGGTGTGCGAATTTGACAAGGACGAATCAGGCGTGCTCGTGGCCACGCTCGATCTTGATCAAGCCGCAACGCACCGCGCGGGCATGGGGTTTTTCCGCGATCGCCGTCCTCAGCTCTACGGCCGTATCAGCGAAGACATCTGACCCCGGGTTCAGTCTCCGGCGAGTTCTTTCAACATGATCACCCAATGATCGAGGCCGTTGAGGAACGCGTCCACATACATCCGCTCGTTCAAGCCGTGAGCAAACATATCCTGCGGACGTGAGCCCGCACCGCTGATCGCCACAGCGTCATATCCAAGCGTGCGATAGTGCATGCCATCAGTCCCGCCGGATTCCATGTAGGGAATGATCGGAATTTCCTTGCCGAAGCGAGCCAACAGGCTGGTCGCCAATGCCGCGCGCACATCATCGCGCAATTGCGATTCAGGGCTTTCCGTCACATCCGTGATCAGGTTGAAGGCGACATTGTCATTACCGACGACTTCTTTCAGCTTCGCTTCGGTTGCAGCCGCACCAACGCCCGGGAAAATGCGGCAATTCACGGTCGCGGTCGCGCTTTGCGGCAAGGCGTTTTCGGCATGTCCGGCGCGAAGCATAGTCGCAATGCAAGTCGTTCCGACCGTGCCTACAGTCTCCGGATTGGATTGCAGCATGGCAATAGCCTCTGAATTTTCAGGTTCGTCAGCGAAAGTACGCATCGCTGCGCCCAGATCACCCGGCACGCTTTGCCCCAAGGCTGCAAAATAGCTGCGGGTTAGTGCGGTTGCGCGAACCGGGAATTTATGGTCGCGGACCCGCGTCAACGCATCAGCCAGTTCATAGATCGCATTGTCGCTGCGGGGGCGCGACGAGTGTCCGCCCGGATTAGTGATAGTCAGCTCCCATGTGGCAAACGTCTTCTCCGCGGCCTGCACGCGCATAGCCATCGGCGTGTAATCGTCAGCCAGCGCCAGTCCGCCAGCGTCGCTATTCAGCACAAACTCCGGATCGACATTTTCTGCCACCCATTTCGCCTGCGCACGGGTAGAGATCATCCCTGTTTCTTCGTCTCCGGAGAACACGAGGTAAAGATCGCGATTTGGCGTCCAGCCTTCGCGCTTCAGCCGCAAGAAAGTCTGCGTCAGGTTCATCACACCATATTTGTTGTCCAGCGTGCCGCGCCCAAAGAAATAGTCATCTTCAATGATCAGCTTGAACGGTGGGCGCTCCCAATCCTCTGGCAGCGCATCGACCACATCCATATGCGCTAGCAAAACGAGCGGTTTCTTGCCGGACGACCCGTCACCGCGATAGCGCACAACCAAGCCCTGCGTCGGCTCGCCATCGCTATCATAGTTGGTGACCATTACATCTTCATCGGCAAAGCCTTCGCCTTTAAGCCACGCAGTCAGATAGCTGACCATGGCTGGTACCTGTTGGTGACCACGCGCCGTGCGGAATGCGATAATGTCTTGGTAGATATTGATCGCAATCTGTTGCTCGGTCGTCAGATCCTGAACATGGCCATCGTGTGCTTGCACAGGCTGCGCCGCAGCAGATGCGAGCAGCAGAGCCGCTCCAGTCGAATACATTGCCTTCATTTAATCCCCCCTGACCGACATCCCTTCCCTTTGCGTAACAGCGCTATCGAGCGAAGTCGATCTGGATTGTTTGCATCGTTCGGCGTGCAAGCTACGACACGGTATGGCGAAGCCCTCTCACCTCTATCTGATCGCACTTGGTTCCAATGTCCGGACTGTCTCCAACGGTGCGCCAAAACGGGTTCTGGAAAATGCGATCGAAGTCTTGGAAGACCTCGGACTGCTATTCCACGCGGTTGCACCCATCATTGCAACTGAGCCCATTGGACCTTCACAGCGCAAATTCGCCAATGGCGCAGCTGTTATCGAGACACACCGCGAGCCCGAAGAGCTGCTGCAATTGCTGAAGGCCACAGAGCAAATCTTTGGCCGCAAATCGCATGGTCAGCGTTGGCGTGCGCGTGTGCTCGACCTGGATATTGTGCTTTGGGAGGGCGGAATCTGGGAGAGCCACTCGCTGATCATTCCGCATCCCGAATTCCGAAACCGCGACTTCGTTTTGCGACCAGCAAGCGCCATTGCGGACGATTGGCGCGACCCGATCACAAATTTGTCGCTCGCACAGCTATATGCACGCTTGACCAAGCCGCGCCCTGCCCCTAGGTGACGCGCCTCGTGCAACGCTACCGAACGGTGTTGCGCATCAGGTGGGCCGTTAGCTCAGTCGGTAGAGCAACTGACTTTTAATCAGTAGGTCGCTGGTTCGACCCCAGCACGGCTCACCACCCATTCCCCTCGAACGATGAATAGGGCGATAGCCACCATTGTGGCGAAAATTATCCGCGCACAGTGATGGCCGCCTTCACTAATAGGCACAGGCTCGGTGCTCGCCTGGATTGATCCGGCAAAGAACCTCAATATGGCGTGGCGGCCACAGAGGCACGCTGGCGCACCCCCGATCTCAAGCTGGGCCAATCAGAATTCGTATCCCACCTCAACTCCGAACCGGCGCAGGCCGCCGGGCGAATTGAACGATCCGCCAAATTCGATCGCCGGAATAACTTCGTTGAGATATTCGCGGTTGAGCAAATTGTCGGCAAATGCGGTGATGTTCCAATTCTCGCCTTCCAAACCGAACCGGAGATCAAGCACCCCAAATGCTTCCCGCTCTGTGATGGAGTAATCCGCGTCACCGACGAAAGCCGGCAGCGCGAGCGCGGAGATAGGCAAAAGTCCGCTGAACAGTGTTGGCGATGTGTTTTCCTGCACAGTGTGGAACCAGGTCGGGCCAGTGATGCGATAGTCTGCGCGCATGACCAGATCGAGGCTGTTATTCAGCGGCTTATCGACCTGCGTACCGAGGTTGATGGTGTAATCAGCGGTATAGGGCGACTTATTGCCAACCGTAACAGGGCGCGAGGCGTTTTCCTTGATCTCGCTCTCTGTCACATTGACCGAACCGAACAAATCCCAGCCATCGATAATCTCGAAAGTGAGGTTTGCTTCCGCGCCGTAGATCTCGACCTCATCGATGTTCGACACCACGCGCAGCAAGCCGAACCCGCCCACGAAGAATTCGAAGAACTGCATGTCATCGACCGTGGTATGATACCCCGCGAGGTCAAAGGTGATGCGGCCATCGGCAACATTGCCCTTTACACCAAGCTCGAATGCGCTGGAGGTTTCCTTGCGGAAGATATCTTCGATCAGTACATCGGTGCCGATGAACTGGTTGAACGCCTGGTCGACAATCGCGGCCGAACCCTGGTTGTTGAAACCGCCTGACTTAAAGCCTACACCCCAGTTAGCATATGCATTGATATCGTCGCTCAAGGCATAGCGCAGCGAGATCTTGGGCTGAAATTGCTTGAACTTGCGCGACTGGTCAGGGATCGGGCCAAAGGCTTGCCCCGGATTGATCGGTCCGCCGGTGATCGGATCATCGATCGTCGGAACAAGATTGTCGACCCGGCGGTCTTCGATGTCATAACGGCCAGCAAATCCGATTTCGAACCGGTCGCTTACTTCGTAATCAACCGCAGCAAACAGTGCGTAGACATCAGTTGAGAAATCATCATTGAACAGCTGGGTGGTCGGGTTTCCGGTACCCGGTGCATTGTACAAATCACGGCTGATCCCATTGCCCAGATCCGCGCCCAGGCTGACGCCGGTCTCACGGCTGATGTTGAGATAATAAGCGCCGACCTGCCACTGTAGCGGACCGATATCGTTCGATGCCAGGCGGATTTCCGCGCTGACATCGGTCTGCTCGCGCAGCTGCAACTGCGTGCCGTCGCATGTCGTCGGGCTATACGGGCCGAAGGTTGAGCCCGCAGCCGGATCGAAAATGAACGGCACGGGTGTCTGCCCGATGAAGCCCGGCTGATTGACCGGGTAGCCAGTAAGTGCCGCAGTCGTGGCAAAACACTGTCCCGCCACATCTGCTGCGGTCTGCGTTGGCGCGGGGAACGGGATGAAGCGCGCGAAATCTGCTGATGTACCGTCCGCGCCAAGGATCTGATCAACATCGCTGTAAAGCGCCCAGGCGGTCAGGGTGACGCTTTCAAACTCGTGCTCGATCTTGGCCGACACTTCGAATGACTGCTGCTCGTTGAACGACGCGATATTCGAATAATAGTTGAACGGGTGGTCGTTCACATCTTCAAAGAAGGCGGGGTTCACACCGGCGAAATTGGGCAAGTGGAATGCAGCGTTAAAATTGATCGCGTTGCCGGTAAGGTCAGAATAGCGCGCCTTTACGTCCAATTCCGTTCCAGGGGCGATTTCCGCAACAAGGCGTCCGTCGACCGACCAGATCTCTTGAGAGTCCACGGTGTTGGCGTTTTGGAAATTGTCGCGATAGAAACCGTCAGTTGTAGAATAGCTGCCGGAAACAACCAGGCCCACGCCTTCACCAAGCGGTGTCGAGACATAACCGCTGGCCGAATAGCTAGTGTCTTCAGCTGCGCTAACGCGGACGCCGCCTTCCATGAGGTTGCTAGGCTTCAATGTCTGAATGACAACCGCACCGGCTGCAGCATTGCGGCCATAAAGCGCGCCCTGCGGACCTTTGAGGATTTCGATCTGACGTAGCGTGCCCTGATCCTGGTTAAGCTGTGCGGTATTGGTTTTGAGGATACCGTCCACCACCAGCGCAACAGAACTTTCCGCATCGCGCGCACCGTTGATGCCGCGAATGTTGATCTGCGTATCGCCTGCTTCGGCTGTGCCAGTCACAATCGTTACGCCTGGGGTTAGCTGTACAAATTCATCGGCCTTCTGGATCCCCGTCTTCTGCAGCGCATCAGCGGTAAAAACTGTGATGGCCGTCGGAACTTCAGCCAGCGTTTCAGACTGCCGGCGCGCCGTAACAATGATGGCATTGCTTTCCTCGGCTGCTTCCGCGCTATCCCCGAAGTCTTGCGCAATGGTTGGGTTTGCAGTGACCAGTGCGCCGAGAGCGATGCCTGATGCGAGTGTGACCTTGAAGTTCCTCATCTTCTATACTCCCTATGCCGCGTTGTGCAGATCGGCTGTGTTATGGAGGCAATGACGAAAACGTCTGCCGAGAATAAACTTATTTCCCTTGACGAACCCTCTATTGTATACAATTTAAGTACGTCAAGCGAAAACAGCCACGTAATCAACACGGCTTGTCAAAACTTTCCGAGGGGTTGGTCGTGAGAATCGCAGAGAAAAGCGCGCAGCATGGCGTGGCCAGACCAGTTTTGGATCCGATTACCCTGAGTACATCCAAATGAGCCGCGCCTCCGACACAGCCTATGACAAGATCCGCGGCCATTTGCTGAGCGGCGAAGTTTCGCCCGGAGAGCAGCTGACCGAAGAAAGGCTTGCAGAGATAACAGGTGTCAGCCGCACACCGGTGCGCGACGCAGTGCGGCGCCTGGAGAGCGAGATGCTGCTGGTGCGCAATGAATCAAAACGCATCTTTGTTGCCGACTGGAGCCGCGACGACATCGACGAGATGTTCACGCTGCGCCAAATGCTGGAAGGGCATGCTGCCGAGCGCGCCGCACAGCGCATCACACAGGAGCAGATCGACCATCTGGAGGAAGTCAATCGCGAGCTCCACGAAGCGGTCGAATTGGCAGAACCTGATGTCGCAAGCTTCCTCAATGCGAACCGCATTTTTCACGAGATCATCACCGATGCGGCGCAGTCACCGCGCCTGAAACAGGTTCTGGCGATGCTGGTCGAAACGCCCGTGGTGCTGCGAACTGCGCGCAATTACTCGATCAATGATCTGCAGCAGTCGGCGCGCGACCACGACGAGCTCATCTCGGCCTTTCGCGCCGCCGATGCCAGCTGGGCGCGTGCGGTGATGGGCAGCCATTTGCGCCGTGCCTTCCACACATTTGCCGATGCTACCGAGGCCGCGGAATGATGCTACCCGCCCTAAAATGACTGACAGAGGATTCACGCCTGCCAAAAACTGTCTATTTGCATTTGTATACAATTTGCGTATCAGACTCGATCCCTAACCGTCTCACAGAGCGACTCAGATGACGCACAATGCGATTGAATTGGTCGAAGTCGGTCCGCGCGACGGGCTTCAAAACGAACCGGACATCATCTCGACGCGAAGCAAGCTCGAGTTGATCGAGCGCATGCTTGGTTTCGGCGCGCGTCGGCTTGAGGTCGCGAGCTTCGTGCACCCGGCGCGCGTGCCGCAAATGGCCGATGCGGAAGATGTGATTGCCGGCCTGCCTGATCGCGCCGATGCAACCTACATCGGGCTGGCCCTGAACAAACGCGGCGTGATGCGCGGGATCGCAACCCGCGAAGGCGGCAAAAGGGGGATCGACCAGATCGGCTGTGTACTGGTGGCCAGCGACACCTTCGGCCAGAAAAACCAGGGGCAAACCATCGCAGAAGGGATCGCGGAGAACCGCGACATGATCCGCTTCGCCAAGGCAGAGGGAATACGCGCGCAGATCACGATCAGCGCAGCGTTCGGCTGTCCATTCGAAGGTGAAGTAAAGCCGGAAACAGTGCTGCAGATCGCCGAAGAGATGGCCGCTGAAGCCCCGGAAGAGATTGCGCTGGCCGACACAATCGGAGTGGGCACGCCAGCACAGGTGAGCGATCTGTTCGGCAAGCTTCGCGAATTGCTCGGCGGAAAAATCCCGATGCGGGCGCATTTTCACAACACCCGTGGCACTGGTATCGCCAATGCTTGGGCGGCCTATCAAGCGGGCGTGCTTATCTTCGACGCATCGCTGGGCGGCCTTGGCGGATGCCCGTTTGCCCCCAAGGCGACCGGAAATATCGCTACCGAGGACCTGATTTACATGATGGAGCATTCAGGGATCGACAGCGGCGTCGATCTGGAGGCAGCCATTACAACCAACCACTGGTTCGCTGAAAAGCTGGGCCGGCAATTGCCATCCATGGTCGCACGCGCGGCCTGACAGACACACGTCACGGAGAGAGTATGACTTATCGTTTGGGCGTCGATGTAGGCGGAACATTCACCGATCTGCTGTTATTCGACGAAGAAAGCGGCAAATTCTGGCGGCACAAGACACCTTCGACACCGCACGATAGCTCTGAGGGGATCCTAAACGGGGTCAAGGCGATCACCGCCGAAGCAGGCGTATCTGCTAGCGACATTGCCTACTTCCTGCATGGAACCACTGTCGCGACCAATGCCGTGCTGGAAGGCAAGGGCGCGAAGGTGGGCCTGGTCACCACCGAGGGCTACCGCGACATCATGCAGATCGCGCGCAGCTTTGTGCCTGGCGGACTGGCGGCATGGATTGTGTGGCCCAAGCCGCAACCGCTCGCGCATCTGGAAGATACGGTCGAGGTGCCCGAACGCATGAGCGCGGATGGCGCGGTGGTTCGCGAGCTGGACGAGGAGGCAGTGCGTGCAGCGCTGCACAAGCTCAAGGGGCAGGGCATCGAAGCGCTGACCGTCAGCCTGATCAACGCTTACGTCAACGGTGCGCATGAAAAGCGCATCGGCGAGATCGCGGAAGAGGTGCTGCCCGGTATCCCTGTCTCGCTCAGCCATGAAGTGCTGCCCGAAATGCAGGAATATGAGCGCACACTGTCAACCGTGGCCAATGCGGCCGTGCGACCGGTGGTGAGCAAATATGTATCCAACCTGCGTAACAAGCTGGAAGACGAAGGGCTGGAAGGCAAACTCTCGCTGCTGCGCTCTGATGGCGGTTTGATGAGCAGCCACAAGGCGGAAGAACACCCGGTCAACATCCTGATGTCCGGCCCAGCCGGCGGTGTGACCGGTGCCAAATGGGTGGGCAAGAACGCGGGCCTTTCCAACATTCTGACGCTCGACGTCGGCGGCACATCGACGGACGTGGCGCTGATCGAAGGTTTGGAAGCACGCCGCGTGCGCACGACAGAGGTCGGCCACTTGTCTGTCCGTGCCTCCGCGCTCGATGTGAAAACAGTGGGCGCTGGCGGCGGCTCGATCGCGCACGTCCCTGAACTGACCAAGGCTTTGCGCGTTGGCCCGGAAAGCGCAGGCGCAGTGCCGGGCCCCGTCGCATACAACAAGGGTGGCACTCTGCCGACCGTCACCGACGCCAATGTCGTGCTCGGCTATCTGCCCGAGGATTTGCTGGGCGGTTCGTTCAAGCTTGACCGCGAAGGCGCGAAGGCAGCGGTACAGACCATTGCCGATGCGCTGGGCATCGGTTTGATGGAGGCCGCGCGCGGCATCATCGACATTGTGAACGAGAACATGTTCGGCGCGCTGCGCATGATCAGCGTTCAGCAAGGCTATGACCCGCGCGAATTCGCGCTGATGGGCTTTGGCGGTGCTGGCCCGTTACACGTGAACGCCGTTGCCAAGCTGATGGGTAGCTGGCCTGCCGTGTCCCCTGTTTCGCCGGGAGTGCTATGCGCACTGGGCGATGCGACCACGCAAATGCGCACCGAAACCGCGCGCAGCTTCTCAAAACTCGCCAAGGACACCAGCATCGCTGACCTTGAGGCGGTGCTAGATGAAATGGCGGCTCAAACGCGCCAGGAATTGCTGGCTGACGGTGTGCCCGAGGAACAGATCACGACGCAATTCGAAGTCGACATCCGCTATGCCGGTCAAGCCTTCGAAGTGCCGCTGACAATCGACAAGGCCGTGCTTGCAGCGGATGGGATCGAAGGCATTCTGGCCCGATTCGACCAGGAGCATTTGCGGCTTTTCACATTCAACATGGATACCCCGCACGAAATTGTGAACCTGCGCGCGGTGGCTCTAGGTGAAGCGCCGGCTCTACCCGCCGCCGAACTGCCCAAAGGCGGTGACGATCCTTCGGCTGCGAAGATACGCGATCACACGCTGTGGATGGATGGCAAGGAACAAGCTGCAGTGATCTACGACCGCGCTCTGCTTCGCCAGGGCAATGTGATCCCCGGCCCCGCGATCATCACAGAAATGGACTCAACCACGCTGGTCGAAAGCGGCTGCATTGCCACAGTCGATGCCGTCGGCAACATCCTTATCAATCCCGTGCAGGAGGGCTGAACCGATGCCAGCACAGATCATTGAAACCAATGACATCCCGTTCGAGAAGATCGAAATAGACCCGGTTACGCTCGACATTATCGAGAACGCCTTGCGCAATGCGCGGATCGAGATGGACGCCACGCTGGTACGCACCGCGATGAGCCCCGGTATTCGCGAACAGGGTGATGCCTTCCCCCTGATCGCTGACCCATCGGGCAAGATGATCGTCGGCCAGTTCGGCAGCTTCATCGATGGCTTCCTAAAGGGTTTCGACGGCACGCTGGAAGATGGTGACATGATCTTCCTGTCAGACCCTTATTCATGTGACGGTGCGGTCAGCCACTCGAATGACTGGCTGGTGCTGTTGCCGGTGTTCAAGGACGGGCGGCTGATCGCCTTTACAGCTATGTTCGGTCACCAGTCGGATATCGGCGGATCGGTACCCGGCTCTATGCCAATCGGTGCAAGCTCGATTTTCGAGGAAGGCGTGCGTATTCCACCGGTCAAGATCTGGAAGAAGGGCGAATATAATGAAGACCTGATGAAACTCGTCATGCACCAGACGCGCAAGCCCGACTGGTGTCAGGCAGATCTCAACGCGCTGATCGCCAGCTGCCGGGTGGCCGCCAAACGCGTGGTCGAAATGGCGGAGCGGTTTGGCGATGATGTCTATGTCTCGGCAACGCAGGAATTGCTGGCGCGCAACCACCGCGCGATGAAGGCCTTGTTGTCGCAAGCTGTCGCGGAAAAGCCGGTCAGTTTCGAAGACTATATCTGCGACGACGGCAAGGGATTTGGCCCGTACAAGATCAAATGCACCATGTGGCGCGAAGGCGACAAGGTCATTCTCGACTTCGACGGCACAGATCCGCAATCCGCCGCCTCGATCAACTTCCTGCTCAACGAGAACATGTTCAAGATGTTCTTCGGCATCTACATGATCATGGTCTTCGATCCGCAGATCCTGTTCAACGATGGCTTCTACGATCTGATCGAGGTTCGCATTCCCGAAGGATCCCTGCTGAAGCCGCAATTCCCGGCTGCATTGTCTGGCCGCACCCATGCGCTGGGCCGGATTTTTGACATTCTGGGCGGACTGCTGGGCCAAGGCACGCCGGAATTCCTCAACGCTGCAGGCTTCAGCTCATCGCCGCATCTGTTCTACTCCGGCTGGGACAACCGGCCAGCCAGCGAAGGTGAATGGTTCCAGCTGTTCCAGATCGGCTTTGGAGGCATCCCGGGCAGACCGCTGGGCGATGGGCCGGACGGGCATTCGCTGTGGCCGGGCTTTACCAATGTCCCTAACGAATTCCTGGAGAAGTACTTCCCGCTGCGGATCGAGCGATATTCAACCGAACCCGACAGCGGGGGCGCAGGCCTGCACCGCGGCGGCAATGGTATTCACATGACCTACCGCTTTTTGGCCGATGGCGAGATCGCTGTGCATGATGACCGTTGGTTCGTGCCCCCTTGGGGCGTCAATGGCGGGCATCCGGGCATGCGCGCCAGAAAAGTGCTCGAA
Source organism: Altererythrobacter rubellus (assembly GCF_030284385.1). Lineage (NCBI taxonomy): Bacteria > Pseudomonadati > Pseudomonadota > Alphaproteobacteria > Sphingomonadales > Erythrobacteraceae > Altererythrobacter > Altererythrobacter rubellus. The sequence goes on along the minus strand of NZ_CP127221.1, from coordinate 744,621 downwards.
CGCGCGGATGGCACGACTGAAATCGTGGGCAACAAAGTGGAAGATGTGCCGGTGAAAGAGGGCGATCTCTTGCATTACATCACCTGGGGTGGTGGTGGCTGGGGCGACCCGCTGGATCGCGATCCAGAGCTGGTCGGGCTGGAAATTCGCCAAGGTCTCGTCACGCCCGAAGGCGCCAAGCACTATGGCGTAGTCGCGGACGAGAACGGCGTGATCGACAGCGCCGCAACAGAAGCTCTGCGCGCTGAGATCAAGGCCAAACGCGGCGAGCTGCCGCTGTTCGACTACGGTCCGGCAATCGATGATCTGCGCGCGCGATGCGAAGAGGAAACCGGCCTGCCCGCACCGATTCAGCCGGTCTGGAGCCACACTCAGATACGCGAGGCAGCCGAATAGTGGGTGCGCTTGATGATATTCGCGTGGTCGAGATGGGCCAGCTTCTGGCCGGACCATTCTGCGGCCAATTGCTGGGCGACATGGGCGCTGACGTTATCAAGATCGAGCCACCTGGTGCGGGCGATCCGATGCGCCTGTGGGGCCAGGGCGAAGAGAAGGTGCAATGGGAAGTCATTGCCCGCAACAAGCGCTCTGTCACTTGCAATCTGCGTATTCCCGAAGGTCAGGAGCTGGCCCGCAAGCTGATCGCGAAGGCAGATGTACTGGTCGAGAATTTCAAGCCCGGAACGATGGAGAAATGGGGGCTTTCGCCGGAAAGCCTTCTGGCTGAAAACCCCGGACTGATCATCGCGCGCATGTCTGGTTACGGGCAGGATGGCCCCTATTCGAACCGCGCCGGCTTTGGCGGAATTGGCGAGGCGATGGGCGGGTGGCGCTATATAGTCGGCGACCCTGACCGGCCGCCCGCGCGCATGGGCATCTCTATCGGCGACACGCTGTGCGCCACCTATGGCTGCATGGGCGTGCTCGCCGCGTTGCATCACCGCGAGAAGACAGGCCAGGGCCAGGTGGTGGATACCGCGCTCTACGAGGCCGTATTGCAAGTGATGGAAGGCCTGGTGCCCGAATATGACCGCAATGGCTTTATCCGCGAACGTTCCGGCTCGATCTTGCCCGGTATTGCCCCGTCAAATGTCTACAGGTGCAAGGACGGGCATTTCATGATCGGCGCGAACAAGGACGAAATCTTTGCCCGGCTGGCGCAGGCGATGGGTCAACCCGAATTGGCAAGCGATCCGAGATACGCCACGCATATCGCGCGCGGGAAAAACCAGATCGAACTGGATGAGCTGGTGAATGCCTGGACCGGCACGCTGACTGTTGATGAAGTCGAACAGTCGATGATTGACCATTCGATCCCGGCTGGGCGCGTATATCGCGCGCCAGACATGATCGCTGACCCGCATTTTCAGGCGCGCCAGGCGATCATCGAGGTTGAGACCGAAACTCGCGGCAAGCTGAAAATGCAGAACGCGTTTCCCAAACTGTCGCAAACTCCATCGGGAGTGCGCCGCCCCGCACCATCAAAGCCGGGCCAACAGAACCATGAGGTTTTGTCCGAACTGCTTGGCTATGACACGCAGATGATCGATACTATGGCGGATGCTGGTGTCATCTGACATCTAGCCTTTCCGACACCAGGCTGTGGTGCAAGACCAATAGCGAGACTGAATAATGTCCGATTCTCTCGATGCCAATTACGCCAAGGCTTATGGCGGCAAGGCCGGCTTCGGCACCTCACCGGCTTTGCTGATGATCGATTTTGTCGAGGCCTATTTCGATCCCGATTGTGATCTCTTCGCCGATGTCGATGACGCACTGCAGTCTGCCTTGCGCGTGCGCGAGGCCGCACACAAAGTGGGCATACCCGTGATCCTGACCAATGTCGTGTATCAGGACGGCGGGCTTGATGGTGGCCGCTTCTTCGAAAAAGTACGCCCGCTGCGCAATTTCCTCCGGGGCAACCCGATGGGTGACTGGCCCAGGGGATTGACGCCAACTGAAAACGAGCTGGTTATTTCAAAGCAGTATCCCAGCGCATTCTTCAGCACATCGCTCGCCTCAACTCTGACCGCGATGGGCGTCGATAATGTGATCCTGACAGGCCTGACCACCAGCGGATGCGTTCGCGCATCCTGCGTCGATTCCATGTCGCATGGATTCATCACGACGGTTGTGCGTGACGCATGCGGCGATCGCCATTCAGAGCCGCACGAAGCAAACCTTTTCGATATGCAGGCCAAATATGCCGACGTTGTCTCCGAGGAGGAGATTATCGCTCATTTGAACGTTTTGTAACGATGGCTCCGGCTGCCTTGTCATGCAATCTAACAATAGCGGACCGTCTGGTAACGACCCATTTGCGGATAATCTAACACGCTCACATTACCAACTGAATGCATCGCTTCGATTAGCCGAACTGGCATTCAACTGGAGTGGCTGATTTTCATTGTGCAGCGAACCATCTGCCTTCAAAAATGACGCCGCGAACCTGCACGTCGTTCAACGCTCTTGCTCCGCTCGCAAAGGGGTCACGATCTAGCACTACGAAGTCCGCTTTTTTGCCTGACGCGATGCTCCCGACTTGATCGTCAAGCCCGATGACCTGCGCCGCCTCAATCGTTATCGCACGCAAGGCCTTGTGCAGACTAAGCCGCTCCTCTGGAGCCTTTTCATTTCCTTCGAGCGTAATCCGAGTGCTTGCGACCCATGCCAGATAGAGAGGGTCAATCGGGGCCATGTTGAAATCGCTGTGAAGGCCGATTGGCACTTTTTTGCGTTCGAGTGAGCCCAGGCGGTTCATCTGAGCTGCTCGATCAGGGCCGAGGCCGTATCGGGCGTAGGCATCACCTAGAATGCGGATGTAATTCGGCTGCGCGGAAACCATCAATTGCATCTCGCCAATTCGCCGATTTTGCGCTTCGGTTGAATAGCCCAGATGTTCGAGCACGCGGTCCTGTGCCTCGCGTGTCGAGAGGCGCTCAAGAATGCCAAGCACGACATCAACGCCTTTGTCACCGTTCACATGGGTGTGCAGGCTCCATCCCTCCTCCCAAAAACGCTCTGCCTGTTCTTCAAGAACATCCGGTTCGGTAATCCATTTGCCTTCGTGTCCATCGCTGTAGCCGGGCGGCTTCATCTGCATGAACTGCGCAAAGAATGCTCCGTCAGCAAACAGTTTTACACGGTCGGAGAAAAAGAATTTGTCGCTACCATATTTCGCGCTTGTTGCTGCTAGCCACGCATTCGGGTCACCTTCAACAACCGGGGCAACCGGTATTGCGAGGATACGAGAAGGTGTGTCGTCCCGATCATAAAGGCTTTTGAACAGCGGCGCCTCTGCATCGATTCCACCAAAACCACCAAAAGCGAGATCGGCGCTTGTTGTGACGCCGTTCTCCAGCATCATCTGGCGCATTTCGGCCAGACCTTGTTTCACTTTCTCCGGAGAGAAAAGGTAAGGGCGCAACTTCTCGACGCCATTGAACAAGGCGGTCTCATGGATCACCCCGGTTTCAAAGTCGGCATGGGACGGATCAATGCCGGGCCGATTGAACTCGGCTTCAAAAGCATCGCGCGTTCCGATTTCGAGCATTTCGAGCGCCTTGGTATTGGCGATGATCTCGTGGAAGCTACGCTGCCAAATAACCACGGCGCGTTCGGACGCGATTGCATCGAGCTTCTGCCTGGTCATTTCCCCATGAAAAAGTCGGTGATGCCCCCAGGTGATGAATAATTTCTCTTCGCTCTCTGCAAGCGCTTCGCGCAGCCGTGCCTCATACTCTTCCTCGCCTGTTACGCGAGGATAATGGCGCCCCGGTAAGTCCCAAGCCTCTGGACTGATAAACGGAAGCGGCAGCATCATGATCGTCTGCATCGGATGAATATGAGGCTCGACAAAGCCGGGCATGAGGACTTGCGATGCAAATTGGCGGTCGACCGTTACACGCCGTCCATCGGTCCACGCCGCGAGTTCTTCCAGATTCTCCGCAACAGCGAGTACGATGCCATCGGAAACAGCGACATACTTGGCTTCGGGATAGCCGGGCTCCATCGTGATGATTTTATCAGCCTCGTAAACGACTACGTTGTCGTAGGTTGAGCCGATCGGCCCGCTCTCCGAATGAACCGGACTGACGCTCCCAACACACACTAGCAGTACGGCTAAGAACCAGTATTTCATGCCCCAACTCCTCTCACGTCTTAGCTAGTCGATCGCGCGATGCTGGGCAAACTTGCATGGAACATAATGGATCGAGAGCGGGTACAAGCTTGGATCTTCTGTTCACCTTCCGCTTTCCACCCCAAAAACGGGCGCTGAGCTAGCTTAGTTTAATGTCGATAGCCGCCACGCTTTAAAAGTACCGTTCGCTTTGTCCCGGTCCGCGCTTCATCGCAGCGTCTCTTCCACCCATGCAGGCACTAGTTCGCCTGCCAGCCCCTGGCGCGATTCGTCGAACCAATGTGAGCCCTCGCTCCGCTCCAGATTAAGCTCCAGCGTTTGCGCACCCAGCTCCCTTGCGTCGCGCACAAAGCCCGCTGCAGGATAAACCGCGCCGCTGGTGCCAATGCTGACGAACAAGTCAGCCTCTCGGATCGCCGCGTATATCATCTCCATCTGATAAGGCATCTCGCCAAACCACACGACATCGGGCCGTAGCGACGGAGCCTGACAAACCGGGCATGGAGGGCGATTAGACATTGGCGCATCCCACGGGCTGCGCATCTCGCATGAAAGGCACAGCGCACTCTTGAGTTCGCCATGCATATGGAGCACGCGCTTTGCGCCGCCCCTTTCATGCAGGTCATCGACATTCTGCGTGACGATCAACAATTCGCCAGACCATTCAGCATCCAGCCGGGCGAGAGCTTGATGCGCCGCGTTTGGCTTCACCTGGCTCAGCGCTTCGCGCCGTATGTCGTAGAAACCCAGCACGAGGTCGGGATCGCGCGCAAAACCCTCTGGCGTGGCGACGTCTTCCACCCGGTGCTGCTCCCACAATCCGCCGGCATCGCGGAACGTATCGATCCCGCTTTCAGCCGATATGCCGGCTCCGGTCAGGATCACGATATTGCGAATGTCATTCATCTGCCGCATGAAGCACGCGAAACGGAGGCAAGGCAATGACAGATTCTGCAAAGCGGTTCGGCGTGATCGGGTACAAGGGACGGATGGGCCGCGCTTTGGCAGCTGTGATCGCAGAGGCCGGCCATACTATGCAGATTGGTGTGGATGCCGGCGGCAATCCGGTACCGTTAGCGACGCAATGCGATGTGCTTGTCGACTTTTCCGCACCCGAAGCGCTGCAGGAAAATCTCGACGCAGCCAAGACCGCGCGTATCCCGATCCTGGTCGGGACAACAGGGCTACAACAAGACCATTGCGTAATGCTGGCAGAGGCTGCCGATACCATCCCTGTGCTGCAGACGGGCAATACCTCGCTGGGCGTAACGCTGCTCGCGCATCTCGTGCGCGAAGCTTCGGCGAAGCTGGGCCAGGGCTGGGATATCGAGATTCTGGAGATGCATCACCGGGCCAAGGTTGACGCACCATCGGGTACGGCCAAGCTGTTGGGCGAAGCGGCAGCCGAAGCACGCGGGGTTTCCGTGTCCGATGCCATGGACAGCGGGCGACATGGGCAAACCGGCGCACGGCGCGAGGGTGCGATTGGTTTTGCAACCCTGCGCGGTGGGACCGTGGCTGGGGAGCACAGCGTTATCTTTGCCGGCAATGAAGAGCGCATTACGCTGTCGCACACCGCAGAGGACCGGATGATCTTTGCCCGCGGTGCAGTGCGCGGTGCGGAATGGCTGATCGGCAAAACGCCGGGCCGTTACACCATGGCGCAAGTGCTGGGGCTCTAATCGAACCACCATGACGAACGACCAGATTTTTGAGTTCTTCCGCCGCTTGGCCGAAGACAATCCCGAACCAGAGACAGAGCTGGAATATGGCAATGCCTATCAGCTGGTCGTGGCCGTAGCGCTATCCGCGCAAGCCACCGATGTCGGGGTGAACAAGGCAACGCGCGCGCTGTTTCAGAAGGTGAAAACGCCGCAGCAAATGCTCGACCTCGGGCTCGACGGATTGATCGAGCACATCAAGACCATTGGGCTGTTCAATTCCAAGGCAAAGAACGTGATCGCACTCAGCCAACTGTTGATTGACGATTATGGCGGTGAAGTGCCGGACACGCGCGAAGATCTGGTGCGGCTGCCCGGTGTGGGTCGCAAGACCGCCAATGTCGTGCTCAATTGCTGGTTCAAGCAGGAGACCTTCGCGGTCGATACGCATATCCTGCGGGTTGGCAATCGCACGGGATTGGCCAAAGGCAAGACGCCAGAGAAAGTGGAAGAGAAGCTAGAAAAGCGTGTACCGCAACCGTTTCGCCTACACGCACATCACTGGCTGATCCTGCACGGCCGCTACACCTGCAAAGCGCGCACGCCCGAATGCTGGCGATGCCAATTGGTTGATCTTTGCAGCTTCCGCAAGAAAGTGCTGGAGAAACCGAAGGGGCGTTGATCTGGCGCGCCATTTGCCAAGTCTGCGCGCAAGGTCCACAATCATCCCCCTGGACGAAGGGAGGATTGCCCATGATTGGCCGCATTATTCTCGCCGCGGTTTCCGTCACTGTTGCGAGCGCCACTGCCAGTTCAGCTCATGCGCAGGCCGCAGCTGAAGGAGCTGTGGCGTTGGCACCGGGCGGGCGTCAAGCGGGCTAGGCAACGCAGTTCGCGGCAGTATCAACGGCGCCACGATCCGGGTCAGTGGGCGGCTACGTAATTCGGCTTCTGCGCGGTGCAAGCTGAATTGCCCGGGAGACGAGCCCGCGGCTCCTGAAGAAGCACAGTTAGATGCGGTTGGCCCCGAAGAGGAGCTGCCTACCGAAGAGCCAGGCAAAGCCGATGAAACAGCCCGGCCTGAAGCCGAAGCTGCCGAACCCGACTAGGCCCTAGACATCATCCGCGCTGATCATTTCGGCACGGTCAATCTCGTTCGTCAGGCTGGCAACAGTCGTTGCCACTGCCGCGTCACCACTGACATTGGTGGTGGTGCGCATCATGTCCATGATCCGGTCAACGCCCGCCACGAAAGCGATCGTTTCGAGCGGCACACCCACAGCGCCAAACACGAGAGCCATCATGATCAGGCCAGCGCCCGGAATGCCGGCTGCGCCGATTGCGCCAAGTGTCGCAAGGATCGAAATGAGGAAATAATCGCCCCAGCTTAGATCCACACCGAAGATCTGCGCCCCGAATAGTGTTGCGAGCCCAAGATACATCGCGGTGCCGTTCATGTTGATCGTCGCACCCAATGAAATCACGAAACTGGCAACTGAATTGCTGATCCCCAGATTGCGCTCCGCGCAGCGCAGCGTCACCGGCAGCGTGGCGTTGGAGCTAGCAGTCGAATAGCTGACAGCGATCGCATCCACGATCCCGCGGAAGAAATCGATCACAGGCAGTTTGGCGATGAATTTGATCATCGAGGAATAGATCAGACCAATGATGAGCAAACAGCCGAGGTAGTTCAGGAACACCAGCTTGCCGAGTGCGCCAAGCGCGTCCAGGCCAAGCGTGCCGGCCACCCAAGCCATCAGCGCAAAGACACCGAACGGCGTTAGCTCCATCACAATCATCGTGACTTTCTGCATGATGACCGCACCGGAATCGAAGATCCGCTGAACCGGTTCGCCTTCTTCCTTCGCCATCAGGATACCAATGCCGAGCAGCAGAGAAAACACGATCAACGGAAGTACGTTGACGTCCGCCATTGTCTGAACGGGGCTCTGGGGGACGATGCCCAGCAACATCTCGCGCCAGCTCGTATCGTTCGGTGGGGGAACGGCTCCCATATCGATAGAGGAAGTATCAACGCCCGCCCCTGGCTGCATAAAGGTGCCAAGGCCAAGGCCGAGCCATACAGCCATCTGGCCTGTCACAACGAACAGCAATAAGGCGCGCCAGCCGACGCTGCCGAGCTTGCGCAGATCGCCAATGCTGGCCACGCCCGCGACCAGACTGAAAAAGATCAGCGGGACGACCAGCATCTTGATGAAAGCGATAAAGATATCGCCAATGATCTTGATACTTTCCGCGCCCGGCCCCCAGAACCAGCCAGTCAGGATGCCCAGGATCAACGCGCCAATCACGCGCTGCCAAAGTGGAATTGCAAACCAGGCTTTCATGAGCGCCCCTCTCGTTGTGTTTTATGCCAGCGCGGCTTGCGCAATGCGTGCGTAAATACGGCTTAGCGTGTCGAGGTCAGCCACTGCAACCGCTTCGTCGCGCTTGTGCATGGTGGCGTTGCAAAGCCCGAACTCGATCACCGGGCATACAGCGCGCAGGAACCGCGCATCGGATGTGCCGCCCGTAGTCGAGGCTTCGGGCTTCAGACCCGTTTCGGCCTCAACCGCTTGTGAAATGATGTGGGAGAAAACTCCCGGCGGGGTCAGGAAGGGTTCGCCGGAAATAACCGGCCGCGCGGTACCGCCGTGCTTCGTTGCAATCTCAACCACGCGCTTCGAAAGCGATGCGCCCGAATGCTGATCATTGAAGCGGATTGAAATGCGTGCCTTGGCCTTGGCCGGAATGACGTTGTGCGCGCGATTGGGCACATCGACTTCGGTGATTTCGAGATTGCTTGGCTGAAACCAGTCCGTGCCGTCATCAAGATGCAGCTTGTTAAGCTCGGACAAGATTGTGACCATGCGCGGCAACGGATTGTCGGCCAGATGCGGATAGGCGACATGCCCTTGTGTGCCGTCGACCTCGAGCCAGATATTGACCGAGCCGCGTCGTCCGATTTTCATCATATCGCCCAACTGATTCACGCTGGTCGGCTCGCCCACCAGGCACAGGTCAGGCTGAATGCCTTGCTCGTGCATGTAATCGATCAAGGCGCGTGTCCCATGCAGCGCGGGGCCTTCTTCATCACCGGTGATGATGAAACTGATCGTTCCGGACTCTGGCGGGACATCGGCGACCGCCGCAACCATCGCTGCGATCGCGCCTTTCATGTCCACCGCGCCGCGTCCGTAGAGCAGATCGCCGCGAATTTCAGGCTCAAACGGCGCGCTCGCCCAACCTTCACCCGGCGGTACAACATCAACGTGCCCTGCGAAGGCGAAATGCTTCGCGCCTTCCGGTCCGTGCCGGATGGCGAACAGGTTTTCGACCGGTGCCTCGTCTAATCCTTCCTCGCCATCGCCGCGCGTGAAACGGTCCACGGCAAAACCAAGCGGCGTCAGCATCTGCTCCAACACATCGAACACTTCGCCCCTTGCTGGCGTTACGCTCTGAGCGCCGATCAGCCGCTGCGCATAGTCGAGAGCAGCGCTCATCGGCGATCCTCGACTGGCAGGGGGCCGGGCGCAAAGGCGCTCTCCAGCAGTTCCGCGATACGAATGCCCGCTTGCTGCACCCGGCGGCGCGCTACCGGCCCTGCTTCGACAATGTCATCCTGCGTCAGTGCGGTTTCACTGGGCAAATCGCTCGCGCAGGGATCATCCACATCGAAGGCATTGGGGTAGACTATATGACGCGAAATCTGCCAGCTTTCGCGGCCCCAGTCCGCCGGGGTTCCTCCGCCCAGTTCTTTGCGTTCCTCAGCCGAATAACGCCGCAACACCTTGTCCGGCCCGGTAGTGATGGCGCGTTCTGCCAGTGGGCCATCCCAGATCGAATGCAGATTGCGGTCCGGCACAATTCCATAATCGGTCACGCGGTCATTGCCGCCGCGGTCATCCTTGTCGCCCGAATGGAGCGGCATGTGAATATCGCCTGCGAAATGCACCATGAAGGCAAGTGCTTCGAGGCGAATATGCGCGGGCAGCCTTTCATCCGCCAGAATGCGATGGCTGCGTTCGATCTGCGCCGTCACACAGTTCCCGCCCGAACAATTGGCGCGCGGATTGTATGCTTCGCAAATCGGTGTCGTGCGATAGTGCCAGGCTGCGGTATAACCCCAGCGCCACAAGGTGTTGCGCACACAATCGGGCCAAACCGAAGCCTCCGCGATCGTGCGTATCCGGCATTCAGGCGTGCCCAGCATAGCCTCTTGTCGCAAGAGTTCGTTGATCTTGGCGCGAGTTTGCGGGCTGACATTGGCGTAGGCGATGTCTGCCGTCACACCATGCGCATAAAAACCCCAGGCTCCGGCCTGCACAGGAGCTACAAGTAACGCCAGCGCCGCTACCAAGCTACCGATGGCGCGCTGCATCATTCGCCGACTGTCTCGTATTGTTCGATCACCCATTCTTCATTCTCGGAAGCAGAAATCCATTCCTGCGTCCACTCATGCTCCCAAATGGCTTCCATATAGGCTTGCGCGAAGCCGGGAACGCCAATGCCATAGGTTATGAAGCGAGAAACGATCGGAGCATAGAAGATGTCAGTCGCGCCATATGTGCCGAAAAGGAAGGGTCCGCCGCTGCCATGGCGAGATCGGGCCTCTGCCCACAGTGATAATATCCGCACAACGTCTTGCTTGGTTTCATCGTTGACCGACTGCAATTCGAACCGGCGGCGTACGTTCATCGGCAATTCGCGGCGAAGCGAAGCGAACGAGCTGTGCATCTCTGCCACAATAGCCCGCGCCATTCCCCGAGCGCTTTCGTCCTTGGGCCAGAAGCGGTCGCGGCCAACCTTGTCGCTGAGATATTCCATGATCGCGAGACTGTCCCACACAACAGTGTCTCCATCCCACAGGATCGGAACCTTGCCATGCGAGGGCATCATCCCGCCATCTTCGCTTTGTTTCTTCTGCTGCCATTCCTCACCGAACATCGGGACGATGATCTCTTCGAAATGGAGCCCTGATTGTTTGGCCGCCAGCCAACCGCGCAAGGACCAGCTCGAATAATTCTTGTTGCCGATAATCAGTTTCATGAATGCTCCACCTTGCGCTTGAATGCTCGCTTGCCCTAAGTGTTCATTTATTCGCTGTCGAGCCTGAACAGGCTGGGATGCGCAAAAAGGAGCATTTGTCAGATGTCATTGCGCCCATTTCACTTGGCATTTCCGGTCGACGATCTTGCCGCAGCGCGCGATTTTTATGGCAGTGTGATGGGGTGTGCGGAGGGGCGCAGTTCAGACGAATGGATCGACTTCGATTTTTACGGACACCAGATCGTCACGCATCTCGCACCGGGGCAAGCAGGAGACCGTGCCAGCAATCACGTTGATGGGCTCGGTGTGCCTGTGCCGCATTTCGGCATCGTACTGACGATGGAGGATTGGCAGGCGCTGGCGGATCGTTTGCGCACCGCAGGAACCGAGTTCGTGATCGAGCCAACTGTGCGCTTCAAAGGCCAGCCGGGCGAACAGGCAACGATGTTCTTTCGCGATCCAGCAGGCAATGCATTGGAGTTCAAAGCCTTCGCGGACGATGCCCAGTTATTCGCAAAATAGCCGGTTTGCGACCTAGCTGTCGGCCCAATCAGCGCCCAGCGCATCCTCAATCACTGCAGCGCGTAATTCAGCAATCCCCATGCCCTTCTCACTGCTGGTCACGTGCACTCGCGGGAAAGCCGCGATGTGTTTCTTCGCTTCTGCCGACACGGCAGCAACCGTCTTGTCGAGCTCTGACTTCTTGATCTTGTCCGCCTTGGTCAGGACGATGCGATAGCCGACGGCGCTTTCATCGAGCATCTTTATCATCTCGCGATCGACGTCTTTCAGCCCGTGGCGGCTATCGACAAGCACAAGATTGCGTTGCAGCACCTGGCGCCCGCGCAAATAGTCGCGAACGAGCCGCTTCCATTTCTCGACCACTTTGGGTGGAGCCTTGGCGAAACCATAGCCGGGCATGTCAACCAGACGGAACAATGTGGGTTCGCCAACTTCAAAGAAATTGAGTTCTTGCGTGCGGCCCGGCGTCACCGAAGCGCGCGCAATCGCCTTGCGCCCGGTCAGCGCATTCAGAAGCGAGCTCTTGCCAACATTGGAACGCCCGCAAAAGGCGATCTCCGGCACAGTCGGTTCAGGCAGGAACTTGAGCTGGGGGGCAGACAGCAGGAAGTCCACACGCCCGGAAAACAGCTTGGACGCAGCCCGTTCGCGGTATTCCTGCGCTTTCTGCTCCTCCGGGCTCACTGCCTATTTGCCTTCGCGCGCTTTGGTTCGCTCTTGCTCGGCCTTGTCCTTCTCTGCCTGCGCCCGCAATTGCGGATGCTTGGAATAGAGATATTTCTGCTGCGCGAGTGTGAGCAAGTTGGACGTTACCCAGTATAGCAGCAGTCCAGCCGCGAAAGGTGCCATCACGAACATCAGGATCCACGGCATGAAGTTGAAGATCTGCTGCTGAACCGGGTCCATCGCAGTCGGGTTCAACTTGAACGTTGCCCACATGGTAATGCCCAGCAACACGGCCAGAACGCCAATTCCAAGGAAACCCGGTGGGTCAAACGGCAACAAGCCAAACAGGTTCAGGATCTTTGCCGGATCGGGCGCAGACAAATCTTCGATCCAAAAGATAAAAGGCTTGTGGCGCATTTCGATCGCAAGGATCAGTGCCTTGTAAAGCGCGAAGAAGATCGGGATCTGGATCAGCAGCGGCAAACAGCCGGCGAGCGGGTTGACCCCCTCATCCTTGTACAGCTTCATCACCTCTTGCTGCTGCTTCTGCTTGTCGTCCTTGTAGCGATCCTGGATCGCCTTCATCTTCGGCTGAACAGCTTTCATCGCGGCCATGCTGGCGAATTGTTTTTGCGCAATCGGGAACAGGAGACCGCGAATAATGACCGTCAACGCGATAATCGCGACACCGAAGTTACCGAGGAATTCGTACAGCGTACGCAGTAACCACAGCATCGGTTTCACGAACCATTCGAACCAGCCCCAATCGACCGCTTTGCCGAAATTCTGGATCCCCAGATTGTCGCGATAACTATCGAGCAGCGCGCTTTCTTTGGCACCTGCGAAGAGCTTTGACGAACTGGTCACGCTGCTACCCGCAGGCACCGTCATCGGCGCGTAAATCAGGTCTGCACGGAAGATGTTGTTGCCGAGCGAACGGAACCCGGCTGTGGCATCGCCGCCCTCGCCAGGGATCAGCGCACCGAGCCAATAGATATCGGAAAAGCCCAGCCAATCTGGCGCACCGCCTTCAGGTGTGTGCGTGCCATCTTCGATCAGATCGTCATAGTCAGGACCATATTCGATCGTGTCACCAAACCCACCCATCGGGCCAGCATGCGCAATAAAAGTGCTCGCACTGGCGGTCGCCGAAGTACGGTTGATCAAACCAAACGGGCGAACCACAATCGGACCAGCACCGTTGTTGGACACCGCCTGCTGTGCAGTGATCATGTAGTTGTCATCGATTGACAGCGTGATGGTGAAAGTCTGCCCTTCACCATTGTCATGCGTCAGCGTGACCGGGTTATCAGCCGTCAGAGCTTCTCCTGAAGCCTGCCAGACAGTGTTGGCGGTTGGCAGCGTTACGCCCTGCCCGACCCAGCCGAACTGGGCGAAATACTGTTCCGGCGTGCCTTGCGGCGCGAATAGCTGAACCGGGCCGCTGTCTTCATCGACAATCGCACGGTGATCTTTCAGCTCGATATCGTCGATCCGCGCACCGACCAGATTGATCGATCCTTCGACGCGCGGTGCGGCAATGCGGACACGTTCGGGCGCAGCAAGCGCGGTGGCCAAATCCACAGGTGCAACGGACGCCGCAGTGCCTGTTTCAATGCTGCCCGGAGCGGTAACAGTGGCTGGCGCTTCGTTCCCGGTCGCGACCACTTCGGTCTGTCCCGAAAGCGAGGCTTGCGGATAGAAATATCGCATGCCCAGGTCCCAACCGAGGATGAGCAGGCCGGAAAGTGCTACCGCGAGCAATAGATTACGCTGATTGTCCAAAATGAATGTCCATGCGTCTGAAAATCAATGGCGTCTTATATAGGTATCACAGTGGCGCGTTCTAGGGTACTGGATCATACCCATGCCCGCCCCAAGGATGGCAGCGCATTAGCCGCTTTGTTGCCAACCATCCACCCTTGATCGCACCATATTTGCTAAGCGCTTGAATAGTGTACTCGCTGCATGATGGAGCGTAGCGGCAAGTCGGCGGCAATATCCAGCTTGGGCCCCATTGCCAGGCCCGTGCGATAAATATGAAAACATGCTTCATTTGCGCTGATCCTTGCGATTGGCCCTGCGTGCGCGACGCCGCGGTGGATCGCCTTTACCGGCCCTTGCCCGTTCCAGCGCATCGTTCAGCTCTTCGGTCAATTGGGTGAAGTCCCGCTCAATCGCGCCATCGCGCGCGATCAGCACATGGTCGTGATCGGGCAGGCCTTTGTCGGGAAGAGCCGCCCAAAGCAATTCGCGAAAGCGCCGCTTGATCCGGTTGCGTACCACGGCATTGCCGACCTTCTTTGTGACTGTAATGCCGTAACGCTTGCCCTTGCCGCCATTGGGCTGAGCCAAAAGCACGAAACCGGGGCGTGCTACGCGCAGGCCCCGGTTCGCAGAAAGAAAATCGGCGCGGCGACGCATCACCGCGATTTTCTGAGTGTCAGTCGATGCGCTTACGCACAAAGGTTCTTGCGACCACGCTTGCGACGCGCGCGCAGGACCTTGCGGCCACCGGTGGTTGCTTTACGTGCGAAGAAGCCGTGACGGCGGGCACGTACGAGATTGCTGGGCTGAAAAGTCCGCTTCATATCGTCCTCGAATTCAAAAATCTGCTGCCCGTTCCGAGCACCAATAAAAAGGGCCGCCTGATCGGGGCGACCGGAAACATGGCGCGCGGTTAGGCGATGGTCTGCGATGAGTCAAGATATATGCTGCATAGCGGTATGCATCGCGCGTCCGGCCCACAACCCTCGACAACAATATAAAATCCATCCATTACTTAATCGAATTAAAGTATTGGGGGCATGTAATTGTTCGCTCTTGTAAATACCGTTGCCTATTTGGGCCTCGAAGCACGTAATGTAGAAGTGCAATCTCAAGTTACGCCCGGCCTCCCCCGCTTCATGATTATGGGCCTGCCGGACAAGGCAGTGAGCGAAAGCCGCGAAAGGGTTTAGTCCGCGCTTTCCCCCATGGGGCTTGCGCTGCCGCCAAAGCGAATCACCATAAATCTCTCGCCCGCAGACCTTCCCAAGGACGGATCACATTATGATTTGCCCATTGCGCTTGCGTTACTCGCGGCGATGGGCGTGACCGATGCAGAGCAATTGGTGGACTGGATTGCCGTCGGCGAGTTGGCATTGGATGGGCGCGTGGTGGCCTCACCCGGTGTGCTGTTCGCCGCGTTGCACGCAAGCGAGGCAGAAACCGGCCTTATTTGTCCTGCCTCCCAAGGATCCGAAGCCCGTTGGGTCAGCGCAGTGGTGATAGTGCGACTAGCTGGCCGCGCGCTTACGGGTCTCTTGCAAATTAGTCACAGAGCCAGAGGTCATACGCTCCAGCGCAATGAAGTCTGGATGGTCCGGACGCTTGCCGACATTCTGCCGCACTGTGAACCATAAGTCCTCATACGTTAAGGTACGCCCATCATGCGCCAGAATCGAAACCGGGCCTATAGGCAACCGGTCCCGTTCATCGACCAGAACCGGGTTCTCTTCAAACTCGGCGCCGTATTTCTGGCCCCATTGTCGCAGGGCAAGCATTGCCGGCAGCAAGTCGAAACCTTTTTCTGTCAGACGATATTCGATCTTGCGGCGATCATCCGCGCAAGGTTCGCGCTTCAGAATCCCGTGTTCAACCAGCTTGGCGAGTCGGCTCGAAAGAATGTTGCGGGCGATCCCAAGCTCGCTCAGGAATTCTTCGAAATGATGAAGGCCGTTAAAGCTCGCACGCAGGATCATGAAGGACCAACGTTCCCCCATTACTTCAAGCGCTTGTGACAGACCACATTTCAGCAGCTCGCTTAGTGGTTCTCTCAATTCGCCCATAGATCAGTCCTCTTCCCGAAACCTATCTAGCGCGGTTTTGCCGATGCCGCAAAAAGATATAAGTTTTTAGTTGCAACCTGAAACCTAATAACATAAGTAGTGATTCGCTACTGGTTTTGATTCGAAACCTGATCGCAGAAAATTGAACACAAATAAAGGAAGCGACGATGACCCTCTCTCTCAATCGTTCAAATCGTCTCGGTATTCTCGCCCTTGCTCTGGCCTATACAGGCGTAACATTTGGCGCGCTCACTTCACCGGCTCCGGCCTTGGCGGCCAATGACGGCCCATATTATGTAGCTGAACTGGCTGCCCCGGCCAGTGAAAGCCGCACTGTGGCTGGTGGCGTTGCCTGGTTCTGCGAGGGCACCACGTGCCGCGCTGCCAAAGGCAATTCAAGCCCGCTGCGGATTTGCCGTGGCTTGCAGCGCGAGTTCGGCGAAGTAGTGAGCTTTACCGCCAAGGGCGAGACCCTGGCCGAAGACAAGCTGGCTCGCTGCAACGGCGAATAAGCAGCCCCCCATCCCCTGCCGGACCCTCTCCAAGAACCGGCATTCTCCAAACCCCCGGCCTCCCCCAAGGCCGGGGGTTTCTTTTTGCCTGCTAGATCAGCCCGCGGCTAGCCAAATCTTCCTCAAGCAGGGCTGCATCAGCAAAATGATGCGTTTGCCAGCCAAGCGCATTCGCTGACGCGATATTGGCGGGATTGTCATCAATGAACAGCATTGCGCCTGCATCTGTCCCAAAGCGTTGCTCGGCCAAATGGAAGATCGCTGCATCAGGTTTCACCAACCTCTCTTCGCCGGACACAACGATGTCGCGGAAATGATCAAGCACCGGCTCAGTCGGGCGGAATTGCTGCCAAAACTCTGCGCCGAAATTGGTGATCGCGAATAGCGGCACATCGCGCGCTGCCAACCGCCGAATCAAATCTGCCGTCCCAGGCACAGGTCCCGGAATCGTGTCGAGAAACCGGTTGGCATAGGCATCGATCAAATGGGCATGGTGGGGAAATTGCGCCTTACGCTCTGGCACCATCTCTGCCAACGGACGCCCTGCGTCATGCTCGAAGTGCCAATCTTCGGTCACAACATTCTCGCAGAACCAGTCCAGCTCTTGCTGATCGTTAATCAACTGCCCGAACAGGTGCCGCAGATCCCATTGCACAATCACCCGACCTACATCGAAGACGACCGCTTCCACCTGTTTTCTCAATTCATTGCTCCCCAAACAGCAACGGCCCGCACTCCGGTTTGGAGGCGGGCCGATGATGTTGCTCGATCACCGTTAGGCAACCGGCCAGCTATCGCAAACTAGCCCTGACGAGCCTTGAAGCGACGATTGGTCTTGTTGATGACATAAGTCCGTCCGCGGCGGCGAATAACACGGCAATCGCGGTGACGGCTTTTCAGCGACTTGAGGCTGTTACGGATCTTCATGGTTCAAAATTCCAAAAGTAAACGCGCCGGAGATGCCCCCGACGCGGCCTGTTCGTTGGGCGCCCGTTAGCGTGCGAACAGATTCGGGTCAAGCTTAACCCCCCAATTGCGAAAGCTTTCGTTCCCACGCCAAAGCATGTTCGATGATAGTATCCAGATTGTCATACTTGGGCGTCCAGGGAATGGTCGCTCGTACGCGCGCGGGGTCGGAAACGAGCGCAGGGACATCTCCTACCCGGCGCGGCAATTGCCGGCGTTCGATTTTGGTCTGTGCAACCCGGTCGACAGCATCAAGAACTTCGAGGACTGAAAAGCCGCGACCGTATCCGACATTCATAGTCAAAGAGCGGTCAGGTTCTGCAATCAATGCCTCCAAAGCCAGGACATGTGCCGACGCCAGATCGCTGACGTGGATGTAATCCCTCAAGCCGGTTCCATCCGGGGTCGGATAGTCATCGCCAAAAACAGCCACATGGTCGCGCTTGCCCAGCACTGCTTCGACCGCAACTTTAATCAAGTGGGTGGCGCCTTCGGTTGACTGGCCACTGCGCCCCTGCGGATCGGCTCCGCAAACATTAAAATAGCGTAAAACGCAATGGTTTATCGGATGGGCCTTGCTGACATCGTTGAGGATGCGCTCAGTCATCAATTTACTCATGCCATATGGATTGACCGGCATTAGCGGGTCATCCTCTGTCAGCGGTTTGACCTCGGGCTCGCCATAGACGGTCGCGGTCGAACTAAACAGGATATGGTCAACCCCCTGCTGCAACGCATTCTCGATCAGAGTGCGGCTCTTCGCAGTGTTGTTGTCGTAATATTTAAGCGGGTTTGCGACTGATTCAGGAACGATGATCGAACCAGCAAAATGCATGATCGCCTTGGAACCTTGCTCTGCGACAATGTGTGCGAGCAATTCGGCGTCTGCTATATCGCCTTCGTACAGCGGCACACCGCCCGGGATTGCGAAGCGAAATCCGGTTGACAGATCATCAAGGACGGCCACGTTCCAGCCGGCATCGAGCAAAGCGAGCACAGCATGGCTGCCAATGTATCCGGCACCGCCGGTCACTAATACGGGGACTTTGCGTGGGACTGTCATTCCATAGCCGTTAGCAACTCCATCACCGGAAGCACCAGCAAATTAACACCTCGCTCAGATTCGCACGCTAGGCGCAACACCCAAGGCTGGCATGAGATCAGCGAGGCGGCTACAAGCTGCAACAAAGGAGAGCATTATGGCTCAAATGGTTCGCAATTCTTTTGTCGTTCTGTCCCTTGCAGGATTGGCTGCGTGTGCGTCGATCCCGGCCCCCAGTCCGGCAGAGGTCACTCGCTTCCATGATGCAGCAGCGCTACCTGCTGCGGAAACTGGAACGGTCTTCATCGCGAGTGCGCCGGGCGCAGAGGAAAATGCGCTGGAGCTGTCGCCATTCAAATCTGCCGTGGCGCAAGAGCTGTCTCGGCTGGGCTACAGTGAAGCAAGCGCCGATCAGGCAATGTTTGTTGCCCAGATCAGTGCGGACAGCTTTCGGATTGGCGAAGATGGCGGCAAGCGTGGTCCGGTCAGTGTTGGTTTGGGCGGCTCGACCGGATCCTATGGTTCGGGCGTTGGCCTGGGCATCGGCATCAACCTCGGCGGTGGAGGTTCGCGCGAACGCATTGGCCACGAAATGCGCGTCATGATCCGTAACAAAGAAACCAATCAAACCATCTGGGAAGGCCGTGCGGAATTCACAGCCTCGCCCAAGTCTGAATTCGTCAGCCCCGCGCAAAGCGCGACGGTCCTCGCTGAAGCGCTCTTCAGCGAATTCCCCGGCAACAATGGTGAAACCGTAAAAGTAAAGGCTTCTGAGTGACCAACATATCTATCGACGCCGCATTCGACAGCGGGAATATAGAAGTCCTTTCGATTGATGGCGCATGCGCGAAGCTTGCGATCCGGCCGGATAATATGAGTGAATTCGCACAGTGGTTTCACTTCCGCATAGCAGGCGCAGCAGGTGAAGCTCTGACGCTCAAGATCACCAATCTCAACAATTCTGCCTACACCGGTGGCTGGCCGGATTACGACGCATGTGTATCGGAAGACCGCGAATATTGGGCGCGGGCCTCGAGCAATTTCGACAAGGACGAAGACAACGGCACGCTAACAATCAGCTATACACCTGCCAGCAATCTAGCGTGGTTTGCCTATTTCGCGCCCTACTCGATGGAGCGGCACCATGATCTGGTAGCGGAAGCAGCTGCGTGCGAAGGCGTAGAATACCTCCGTCTGGGTGCGACACTTGATGGCCAGCCAATTGATTGCCTGACGATGGGTGAAGGGCAAGCCGAAGTTTGGTTGACCGCGCGCCAGCATCCCGGCGAAACGCAAGCCGAATGGTGGATGGAAGGGGCGCTGGAATGTCTGACCGATCCGACCGATCCGGTGGCGCTTGCACTACGAAAACGCTGCCGCTTCCATATTGTACCGAATTGCAATCCCGACGGATCACGCCGCGGTCATTTGCGCACAAACGCGCTGGGCGTAAATCTCAACCGCGAATGGCACGAGCCGACTGCGCAAAGCTCGCCTGAAGTCCTCGCAATCCGCAATCATATGGACGAAACCGGTGTCGATTTCGCGATCGATGTGCATGGCGATGAAGCCATTCCCGCGGTCTTCCTGGCTGGTTACGAAGGCATTCCCAATCTGACCGAGGATCATCTGGAGGGATACAACAGCTATCAAGCGATCCTCGATCGGCGCACGCCCGATTTCCAGACCAAGTTGGGCTATCCCAAGGCTGCACCCGGCAAAGCCAATTTGTCGATGTGCACAACACAAGTCGCGCACCGGTTCAAAGCCACCGCGATGACGCTGGAAATGCCATACAAGGATCTGGCTGACGCGCCTGAACCCGAACAAGGCTGGAGCCCCGAACGCTGCAAACTTCTGGGACGTGAATGCATGGCCGCGCTTCTAGAGTGGTTGGACCGCAAAGGCTGAGCGTTGACTCAAGCCAGCGTGACCGATGAGGCGTTCGACGGCGTCTTTGCCTATATGGGCCGCGAAGAACGCAAATTTCGCGACAATCCACTAGGCAATGTTAGAAAGGCGCTTGGCGACCTCTTTTGATAGATCAATCGTCAGACAGGCTTGCG